>CAMUJH010000001.1 GCA_947089145.1 uncultured Hungatella sp.
TCCTGCATTCTTTCTCAAAAGTTAGTCTTGACCAACCCATCCTGCAACGTCTAAACTATGTTTGATTTTGAAGGAAAATAAAGGTCTTCTTTTATTATATTTTTCATAACCATTATATATATGATGCCGGGAGGAGCCCTATGTCACTGTTTGAGCTGTTTCTTATTGCTGTCGGCCTGTCCATGGACGCTTTCGCAGTATCCATCTGTAAGGGCCTTTCCATGGGTAAAATGAATTTTAAGCATGCTCTGATCATCGGTCTGTACTTTGGCGGTTTTCAGGCCCTGATGCCTTTTATCGGATACGTTCTGGGGGCGCGGTTCCAGAATGCCATCACTGCCTATGACCACTGGATCGCCTTTTTTCTCCTGGCCATCATCGGAGGAAACATGATCAAAGAGGCTCTGGATGCTAATGAAGATTCCTGTGATGCCTCCGTGGCGTTTAAGGACATGGTGATTCTGGCCATAGCCACCAGTATTGACGCCTTGGCCGTAGGCGTGACGTTTGCTTTCCTCCAGGTCAATATTATACCTGCCGTGTCATTTATCGGCATTATTACCTTTCTCTTATCCATCATCGGGGTGAAGGCTGGAAATGTATTCGGATGCAGGTATAAATCCAAGGCGGAATTTGCCGGCGGTTTTATTCTCATAGCCATAGGCCTGAAAATCCTGGTGGAGCATCTGTTTTTTTAGGGTTCTTTCTGCTTCCTGCTTTTATTTCCATTGCACATAAAAAAGGTGCCGTAAACCGTATCCACGGTTCTATGGCACCTTTTTTCAGCGGCATGGTTCAGTGTATCACATAGCATCCCTTGATATACGGCACGGTTTCCTGGTTTACCCTGATTTTAACGTCCGTAATATATGCCATGCTGTAGCTTGATATCTTTCCCTGCTTCAATTCCTCCAGCATATAGTCTTTATTTTCCATTAATGTTGCAAAACCGTTTTCATGGTAGGAAGCTGTCAGGTATACGGTTCCCATTTTTCCTGGCTTCTCCTTTTCCAGGGGTAAATCCTCAGCCTCTTCTTCTGCCTCACTGGGCTCCGCCCAGGCATCCTGCCCCTCTTCCCCTAACATCTCCACATTGTCCGTGTTCTCTTCTTCATATATCTGAACGCTCTCAGATTCCAGCTCCTCCTCCGGCTCCTCCCATTCCTCCCATTCATGTTCCATGTCCTGCTGCTCTTCCCATATTGTCTCACTGCCCGCCTCAGCTTCTTCTTCATATTCCTGAAATGCCAGACCGGGGGTTACCGTCTTTTGGTTATAGGTCACTTCAAACCGAACCGTTCCCACAGGAACCGTATTGTCAACCTCTATTTCCTGTTCTTTGCCTGTTCTCCAATAGCGTTCCTCTCTGATCTCCAATGTTCTCCCGTCCGGCTCGAAATCAAAATCCAGAGTTTTTGTCACCAGACTGTCCTCTCCGATGAGTTTCTCGCCTCCGTAGGACAGAGAAGAATACTCCACCAGGGCAATCCCTGTACCCACACCTCCCAGGAGAACGCCTGCCAAAAAGATCCCTCCTAAAATTTTTTGTACCTTACGCATCCTGTTCATTCCCCTTTCTCTGGTGTTCCTCAGCTCCTTTTGACTCCTGAAAGCTTTCCTTCTGTTCGAATCCCGGCCTATGGCCTGGCTTATGTATCCGTCTCCTGTTGTATTGCGGATTATGTGTTCTCTCTTCCGTCCCCATCCTGCTGACCGGCTCTGCTCCATTCTTTGACCACAGCAGAGTCAGCCCCAGCCCTGCTGCCGAAAACATACACAGCACCAGTCCCATGCAGCCAATCAGCGCTCCGGCCAGCGGATAGCCTTCTATCAGCAGCACTGCCACAAGTCCTGTGCCAAAAAGACTAAACAGTCCAAAGACTCCTGCGAAAAAAGAAAACACAGCCCAGCAGCCGTTCCATACCAGGCGAATCCCCCATAAGACAGCTTCCATTCCCCAATGAAATATCCTGCTGACGCCTCTGCAGATGACTCTCATTCCCTCTCTCGCTGACCGCCCCCTGTTTCTCATCATGTCTCTGCCTGCCATTCTTTTATCCTCTTTTCTCTTTCGAATTGCTCCTGCCATACTTGTTTCCATACTGTTACGCGCCTTTTCAGGTACTTCGTATTCTTCCGATGCCATACCTGGAGTCAGCACATCTTCCGCAGAAGCCGGCATCATCTGAGTTCCCGCCTCATCTGTCTTCTCATGCCAAGGACTATGCCCCGCCGCCAAACAGCCAAGCCACGCAAAAGGACGGCGCAGCTGCCTCCAGCCCCACTGAAAGCCGCTGATAACCCAGCTTCCGGCCTTTCTCAATCCACCCCACAAAGTGAGGCTTCCTCTCTCCCCGATTTCTTTTAGCTTTTCAAAGTTCTCGGCACCATCCTGTCCCGCACTCTTTCCCTGCCTCTTTTTGCCCTTCCTGGTTTCTGCAGCATAATCAGCTCTTACATGATACGCTTCCAGAATCTCTGCCGACAGTTCCTGCAGGCTGCCAAAATCCGCAATAGCCTCCGCCTCTGTCAGTCCCTTTTCTGTCTTTATATCTATATGCTGTTCATACTCACTGACAATGTCCCTAAGTTCGTCCTCCTGCAGTACGGAGAGGGACTTTTCCAGTTCTGATAAAAACTCTTTTTTATCCATCATTATCTCCATTCCGCCGCCAAGCCAGCAGCTATATTAATCCTTTTCTCCGCTCATATTCTGCCTGAGAAACTTCCACACCCGCTCCGACAGCTCTGTCCACTCCTTTTCCAGGCTGTCCCGGTATAAAATCCCTGCAGCAGTCACATGATAATACTTCCTGGGAGGCCCTTCTGTGGATTCCCTCAGATAAGTTTCAAAATAATGTTCATTGGTAAGGCGTTTCAGCAAAGGGTAGATCGTTCCCTCATTTACGTTTACCACCTTGGACACTTCTTCCACCAGTTCGTATCCATACATATCACGCTGCTGGACGGACTCAAGCACAATCAGTTCCAGGACGCCCTTCTTAAATTGTGCATTCATATACGGCTCTATCTTCCTTGTAGTTTTATATTATACCAGCTACTTGGTAATGTCAAGTACTAATTTTTTAATAATAGCAGGCATTTTCCCAAAAGGAAAATGCCTGCATCCGTTCTACAGCCGATGGATAAAAAGCCCGCTTCTCAGCTTCGGCTCAAACCATGTGGATTTAGGCGGCATCAGCATACCTGCATCCGCCACTGCAAACAGCTCCTGAATGGAAGTTGGATACATGGAAAAGGCTACAGCCATATCTTCCTCGGTCCGCCGCTCCAGTTCCCTAAGGCCCCTGATTCCGCCGATAAAGTCAATCCGCTTGTCCACTCTTGGGTCACCGATGCCCAGGACAGGCCCCAGCAGGTAATCCTGAAGCAGGGAGACATCCAGCCCCTTTACCGGATCGCTGGTCCGCAGATGATCCTTTATCTTCAGAAGATACCATGCTCCTCCCACATACATGCCAAAGGTTCCCTTTTCCTCCGGAGCATAAGCCTCTTCCACTTTGGCCACGTCAAAATTCTCATGGATTGCCGTAAAGAATTTCTCCATGGATAACCCGTTTAAGTCTTTTACCACCCGGTTATAGGGCATGATCATCAGCTGATCTTCCGGAAACAGCACCGAGAGGAAATAATTATAAGGTTCCTCCCCTGTAACTGCTTCTCCCTTGCTTTTTTGCTGCTCCCTGCGCCGCAGCCCTACCTTGACAGCCGAAGCCGCCCGATGGTGTCCGTCAGCAATGTAAGTTGCAGGAATCTGTTCAAACGCATCCTCAATGCTCTTTACCTGCCCCTTATCCGCAACCCGCCATACCTTGTGCCCAATTCCGTCCTCAGACACAAAATCATACAGCGGCCTGTCTGCCATGGCCTTCTCCATAATCTCAGTTAACGTCTCATTGCTTCGGTATGCCAGGAAAATAGGGCCTGTATGGGCGCCTGTCACTTCCACATGGCGAATCCGGTCAAGCTCCTTATCTTCCCTGGTGTTCTCATGCTTCTTGATAATCCCATTTACATAATCATCCACCCGGCAGCAGGCGGCAATTCCTGTCTGGCTCCGCCCGTCCATGGTCAGCTGATAAAGATAGTAGCAGGGTTCCTTTTCCGTCACAAAGGTTCCGTCCTGAATCCTGGCATCCAGAAGCTGCCTGGCCTTTTGGTACACCCGCTCATCGTAAGTGTCAACCTCTTCTCCAAACTGAGTTTCCGCCCTGTCAATATTCAGGAAAGAAAGGGGGTTATCTTTTACCGCCTCACAGGCTTCTTTCCTGTTATACACGTCATAGGGCAGCGCAGCCACCTTACAGGCTGCAGATTCCTCCGGCCTGATGCAGAAAAACGGTTTTACTGTTGCCATAATCTTTCCTCCCCTAAAACCAGAGGAACCGCAGTTCCCCTTTTCCTTTAAACGGTTACCCTATTTAACCACCCGCACTCTGCAGATTCCGTCAATGGCGCTCAGTTTCTCAATAACAGAGATGTCAACCTTGTTTTCCAAATCCAGCAGAGTGTAAGCAAACTTGCCTTTGCTCTTGTTGGTCATGTCTGAAATGTTGACTCCTGCTGCTGCCAGGGTTCCTGTTACCTGCCCAATCATGTTGGGGATATTCTTGTGGAACACTGCCACGCGGCTGGCCATCCGGCACACGCCCATATCACAGTTAGGGAAGTTGACCGAGTTGCGGATGTTGCCGTTCTCAAGATAATCCATCAGCTCTTTCACCGCCATTTTGGCACAGTTGTCCTCAGACTCCTCCGTGGAAGCTCCCAGATGGGGAATGGCAATGGCTCCTTTCATATTCACTGATTTCGGATTGGGGAAGTCTGTCACATATTTATGCACTTTCCCGCTTTCCAAAGCCGCTGCCATAGCATCGTCCTTAACCAGCAGATCCCTGGCAAAGTTGAGAACCACCACGCCGTCTTTCATTTTGGCAATAGTTTCGTCATTGATCATTTCTTTCGTGGCATCCATAAGGGGCACGTGAAGCGTTATATAATCACACTCTTCATAAATGATGTCGGCAGACGTAATGTGCTTTACATCCCTGGACAGCATCCATGCGGCATTGACGGAAATATAGGGATCATAGCCATAAACTTCCATGCCCAAGGCGGCAGCAGCATTGGCCACCTCTGCGCCAATGGCTCCCAGGCCGATAACTCCCAGTTTCTTGCCTTTGATCTCACATCCGGCAAAATCTTTCTTTCCCTTTTCCACTGTCTTTGCAATGTTGGGATCATCTTTGATTCCCTGGCACCATCCGATGCCTCCCACCACATCGCGGGAAGCCAGGAAAAGGCCTGCCAGAACCAGCTCTTTTACGCCGTTTGCATTGGCGCCTGGGGTGTTGAACACTACGATTCCTTTCTCTGCACAGGAATCCAGAGGAATGTTGTTTACGCCTGCCCCTGCCCTGGCTATGGCCAGAAGCCCTGAAGGCAGCGTCAGCTCATGCATGGACGCGCTGCGCACCAGCACTCCCTCCGCCTTATCCAGAGAGTCTGTCATGGCGTACTCATTGGTTAATAAGTCAGTTCCGCACTTGGAAATATTGTTAATGCAGTGAATAGTTCTCATGCCTTATGCGCCTCCTCAAACTCTTTCATAAATGCAACCAGCTTCTCCACGCCCTCTATTGGCATGGCATTGTAAATGCTGGCCCTCATGCCTCCTACGCTGCGGTGGCCTTTCAGGTTTACAAAGCCTGCCGCTTCCGCCTCTTTTACAAACAGGGCATCCAGTTGGGCATCGCCTGTAACAAAAGGAACATTCATGAGAGAGCGGTCCTCTTTTACCACGGTACCTTTAAACAGGCTGCTGCTGTCCAGGAAATCATAGAGAATCTTAGCCTTTTTCTCATTGTATTCTTTCATGGCAGCCAGTCCGCCTCTTGCCTTCAGCCACTTAAACACCTTGCCGCAGATATAGATGCCATAAGCCGGCGGAGTATTGTACAGTGACTTTGCGTCGGCATGAATCTTATACTGACACATGGTAGGAGTTCCCGGGAGCACGTCCTCCGTAATCAGATCTTCCCTGATAATCACAATAACCACGCCAGCAGGGCCGATATTCTTCTGAACGCCTCCATAGATAATGCCGTATTTGGTCACATCTACCGGCTCGGACAAAAAGCAGGAAGACACGTCTGCCACCAGGGTCTTGCCTTTGGTGTTGGGCAGCTCCTTAAACTTCGTTCCGTATATGGTATTGTTTTCGCAGATATACACGTAATCCGCGTCTTCCGAAATAGGCAGATCGGAACAGTCCGGGATATAGCTGAAGGTCTTATCTTCGCTGGAAGCCACGGCATTGGCTTTTCCGTATTTCTGGGCCTCCTTAAATGCCTTCTTTGCCCACTGTCCTGTTATAATATAATCAGCCACTCCGTTTTTCATAAGGTTCTGGGGAATCATGGAAAACTGCAGATGAGCTCCCCCCTGTAAAAACAGCACCTTATAATTGTCCGGAATGCCCATCAGTTCCCGGAGATCAGCTTCCGCCTCCTGGATAATAGTCTCATATACCTTTGAGCGATGTGACATCTCCATCACCGACATTCCGCTTCCTTTGTAATCCAGCATTTCTGCTGCCGCTTCTTTCAATACTTCCTCCGGCAACACTGCCGGCCCTGCTGAGAAATTGTACACTCTGCTCATAGCTTTCTCCATTCTCCTCCTAAATTTTTATATCTTTAAATCTTTATCATCAAATGCGTCCGAAATAGCCGCACCTGGAGATACCATCGGGAATACTTTGTCATCACAGTGAATCTGGCAGTCAATCAGCACAGGGATATCCAGCTCCATAGCTTCTTTCAGCACTGGTTTTAATTCTTCCCTTTTGGTTACCCGATATGCCTTGGCTCCCATGGCCTCCGCCAGCTTCACAAAGTCTACCTGGTCATTCAATATGGTATGTGAATACCGCTTTCCGTAGAACAAAGTCTGCCACTGGCGCACCATGCCCAGAACATGATTATTGATAACCACCTGGATAACCGGAATGTTGTACCTGGTGGCCGTTGCTATCTCATTCATGTTCATGCGGAAGCAGCCGTCCCCGGCAATGTTGAACACTTTCTTATCCTTTCTTCCCATCTTGGCTCCGATCGCCGCCCCAAGGCCGTAACCCATGGTTCCCAGGCCGCCGGAAGTCAGAAGGGTATGAGGATTTTTATATTTGTAGTACTGAGCCGCCCACATCTGATGCTGTCCCACCTCAGTGACAATGATCGCATCTCCTTCCGTGGCCTCATAAATCGCCTCCACCACTGACGGCCCTGTCAGCACATCCCTGTTGTAATTCAGAGGATACATATCCTTTAAACGCTCCACATGGCCAATCCATTCATCATGGTTCTGAGGGTCCAGGCGGGCGTTTATCTTCCTTAAAATTATTTTCAGATCGCCGATCACGCTGGCATCGGTGCGGATGTTCTTGTTGATCTCCGCCGGGTCAATATCAAACTGGAGAATCCTGGCGTTCTTTGCAAATTTTGCCGTATTGCCCGTAACCCTGTCGCTGAATCTGGCGCCCACCACAATCAGCAGATCACATTCCGTAATGCCGAAATTAGATGCCTTGGTTCCATGCATGCCGACCATGCCCGTATACAGTTCGTTTGTCCCGTCAAAAGCCCCCTTCCCCATAAGCGTATCTCCTACAGGAGCCTGAACTTTCCCTGCAAACACCCGCACTTCATCAGCCGCATCTGCCAGATTGGCCCCGCCGCCTACCAGGATAAAGGGCTTTTCGGCATTTTTTATCATCATAAGAGCCAATTCGATATCTTCATCCTCAATAGTATCCTTCTGCCGCTCCGGCTCTCTTGGAGCCTCGTATTCATAGTCGTAAGAATTGGCGGTTACGTCCTTTGTAATATCTACCAAAACCGGCCCCGGACGGCCGGATTTGGCGATAACAAAGGCCCGGCGGATTACCGACGCCAGTTTCGTAATATCTTTCACAATAAAATTATATTTTGTAATGGGCATGGTGACGCCGGCGATATCAATCTCCTGGAAGCTGTCCCTTCCCAGAAGGCTTACCCCTACATTACAGGTAATCGCAACCACAGGAATAGAATCCATGTACGCCGTTGCAATTCCTGTTACCAGGTTAGTGGCTCCCGGGCCTGAAGTCGCCAGGCACACCCCCACCTTTCCCGTGGCCCTGGCATATCCGTCCGCCGCATGGGCGGCTCCCTGCTCGTGGGAAGTCAGGATATGCGTAATCTCGTCCTGGTGTTTATAAAGAGCGTCATAAATATTCAAAATAGAGCCGCCGGGATACCCAAACACAGTATCCACGCCCTGTTCTTTCAGACATTCTACTACAATCTCCGCTCCGGTTAAAATCTGCATAGGTCTTTTCTCTCCTTACTGTTCCGTTTGTCCGTCAATCACGATGGTTCTGATGTATCAGCCGCCATGGCCCCTCTGTCAGTCCTCAAGAACCGCCCCTCTGTCAGCGCTGGTAACCAGGCGTCTGTAGCGTTTCAGGTAACCGGACACTTCTTTGCTTTTGGGAGTCCAATGGGCGCGCCGCCTTGCCAATTCCTCATCTGATACTTTGATATTGATGGTATTGGCATTAATATCTATGGAGATGATATCCCCTTCCTCCACCAGCCCGATGGGACCACCCGCAGCCGCCTCCGGGCACACATGGCCAATGGAGGCACCTCTGGAGGCGCCGCTGAACCGGCCGTCAGTAATTAAAGCCACAGAAGAGCCCAGTCCCATGCCTGCAATGGCAGATGTGGGATTTAACATTTCCCTCATGCCGGGACCGCCCTTTGGCCCCTCATAACGGATTACCACCACATCTCCCGCCGCAATCTTCCCGCCCTTAATAGCGGCAATGGCATCTTCCTCGCAGTCAAAGACTCTGGCCGGCCCCTCATGCTTCAGCATCTCGGGAACCACTGCAGAACGCTTCACTACGCAGGAATCCGGCGCCAGATTACCTCTCAAAACAGCAATGCCGCCAGTTTCGGAGTAAGGATTCTCCACCGGGCGGATAACTTCCGGATTTCTGTTTCTGCATCCTTTAATATTCTCTTCCACAGTCTTTCCTGTAACAGTCATACAGTCAAGATTCAGAAGACCTAATTTGGCGATCTCGTTCATAACCGCATAAATGCCGCCTGCCTCATTTAAATCTTCCATATAAGTAGGCCCTGCCGGCGCCAAATGGCACAGGTTAGGCGTCTTTGCGCTGATCTCATTGGCAATATCCACATTCAGTTCCACCCCTGCCTCGTGGGCAATAGCCGGAAGATGAAGCATGCTGTTGGTGCTGCAGCCAAGGGCCATATCCATAGTAAGCGCATTTCGGAATGCCTTCTCAGTCATAATATCCCTGGGGCAGATATTTTTCTTTAACATCTCCATAACCGCCATGCCCGCATGCTTGGCCAGGCGAATCCTCTCGGAGTATACGGCCGGAATGGTGCCATTGCCCTGAAGGCCCATGCCAAGCACCTCTGTCAGGCAGTTCATGCTGTTAGCCGTGTACATGCCGGAGCAGGAACCGCAGGTGGGGCATACCTTGCACTCAAATTCCGTCACATCCTCTTCCGTCATAGTGCCTGCCGCATAGGCGCCCACAGCCTCAAACATGCTGGACAGGCTTCTCTTTTCTCCCTTAACGCGGCCTGCCAGCATAGGCCCGCCGCTCACAAATACTGTAGGAATGTTCAGGCGGGCTGCTGCCATCAAAAGGCCAGGAACGTTTTTATCACAGTTGGGCACCATAACAAGGGCATCAAACTGATGGGCAATTGCCATGCACTCCGTGGAATCTGCAATCAGATCCCTTGTAACAAGAGAATACTTCATCCCCTCATGCCCCATGGCAATTCCGTCACAGACCGCAATGGCCGGGAATACAATAGGGGTTCCCCCTGCCATGGACACGCCCTGCTTTACAGCCTCCACGATTTTGTCCAGATTCATATGGCCTGGAACAATCTCATTATAAGAGCTGACTACGCCTACAAGGGGTCTTGCCAGCTCTTCCTCAGTCAGTCCCAGGGCACGATAAAGGGAGCGGGCAGGCGCCTGCTGCATCCCTGATTTTGCATTGTCGCTTCTCATCATGTCTCCTCCTCACATACTATGTTTTTCTCTCCGTTTTACCGCAGACTACCGCCGACAGATATTGTCAGCAATCAGATCTCCCATTTTTTCCGTACCTACTTTTGTACAGCCCTGCCCGTAAATGTCTCCCGTCCGGTATCCGTCTGTCAGGACTTTCTGTACGGCTCTCTCTACGGCGTCCGCCTCTTCATCCAAATCAAAAGAATACCGAAGCATCATGGCTGCTGATAAAATAGTTGCAATGGGGTTAGCCATATCTTTCCCGGCAATATCCGGCGCCGAGCCATGGCTTGGCTCATACAGGCCGAATTTCGTCTCATTAAGGCTTGCCGACGACAGCATGCCGATGGACCCGGTAATCATGCTGGCCTCGTCAGACAGAATATCCCCGAACATATTCTCCGTAAGAATCACGTCAAACTGTCCCGGATTCATCACCAGCTGCATGGCGCAGTTATCCACCAGCATATGGGACAGTTCCACCTCCGGATAACCCTTTGCCACTTCCTCCACAACGTTTCTCCACAGTCTGGAGGAGTCCAGCACATTGGCCTTGTCCACGCTGACAACTTTTTTCCTTCTCTTCATGGCAATGTCAAATGCCTTTACTGCAATGCGCCGAATCTCATTCTCATTGTATGTAAGAGTGTCCACGGCCGTCATGATCCCGTCCACTCTGTCTGTATGGCGTTCCCCAAAATAAAGGCCGCCTGTCAGCTCCCTCATGATCACCATGTCGAAGCCGTCTCCGATAATCTCCTTTTTCAGAGGGCAGGCGTCGGCCAGCTGGCTGTAAAGATATGCCGGGCGAATGTTGGCAAACAGGTTCAGCCCCTTTCGGATGGCCAAAAGCCCTGCCTCCGGGCGAAGATTGGGGGCCACGCTGTACCACCGGGAGTTGCCCACGTCTCCCCCTACGGCTCCTAAAAGTACGGCGTCGCTTTTCCTGGCTGTCTCCAGGGCCTCCTCTGTCAGCGGAACCCCATAGGCGTCAATGGAGCATCCCCCCATGAGAATCTCCGTATATTGAAACTTATGTCCGAATACCTGTCCTGTTTTATCAAGCACTTTGCACGCTTCCCTGACGATCTCCGGCCCGATGCCGTCGCCTGGGATAGTAACGATCCTGCAGTCCATGTCCCTTTTCTCTCCCTTTTTGTCGTTCTTCAACTGTTTCTCTTCATCATATATCATTTGAGGAGATATTTCAATAATCCTTACAAAATTATTTCAGAGTTATTTGGAATTTTTGGCATAACCTGGGGTTATAATGCAAATGTTTAACATTCATTTTCTTAAGTTTAGGCATTATTTCTTTTAGAAATATTTCCATTAACATGCCAAGGCAGCGATGCTGCCGATTTCCATCGGCCCGCATCACTGCCCCTTTTATCTTACTCTTTAGATATTTTCCTGTCTTTTTGTCAGTTTTTACTGCCCAAGCACATTCTCTGCAGCACACTCCCCTGCCACTCTGCCGGAGATATAAGCAAATCCCAGTGTGCCGCCTTCAAACATCACATAACTGTTCCCGTACATTCCGCCTGCGTCCGCTCCTACTGCATACAGATTAGCAACGGGAATATTCTGCTGGTCCACAGCCTGCATATTTTCATTAATCTTAACTCCACCCAAAGTTCCCAAACACCGAAGCGCCGTCTCCACCACGTAGTACGGCCCTTCGTCTACAGCATACAGAAAATGGGCATCCTTATGGAACTGAGTATCATTTTTGTCTGCACACAGCTGATTATAGGCATTCACTGTCTCGGTCAGATTATCCATTCCTAACAACTGAGCCAGTTCCTCAATGGAATCTGCTTTATAGGCTACGCCTGCTGCCACGGCCTCTTCCAGAGTTTCCGTATAATCCTTAGGCGTCCTTAAATTTTCGGTGCTGGCATCCAGATCTACAGTTTTTCCGTTCTCCACATAGCTGACGCCTTGTCCATAGAAATGTCCCCATCTATCCACAAATACATCTGCAAGACCTTTCTCGGCCACTTCGCTTACAATTCCCTGATCCAAAACGATGTACATCTTTGCATCCGGCAGATTGTACATCATAGTTCCCAGGGCAGCGCTCTCGTAGGCTTCCTCCTCATTGCCGAATCTGTTTCCGTACTTGTCCACAAACAGCAGAGGATTTCTCACCAGTTCCGTCAGCTTGCCCGTACCATTGGGCATCTCCTTACTTTTAGCAGAATCATATTTCATACCGAACCACTGCGCCACATTGCTTCCATGTTCTGCTGCGCCGGCAGACCAGGCCATCTTAAGGCCGTCTCCTGTGGCGGTTCCCACAAGGCCGGTTCCCGCCTTCTCACCAAAATATTCAGCCATCATTTCCTTATTTCCGCCAAAGCCTCCTGTGGCCAGGATTACTGATTTTGCATGAATATTTAATGTAGTTCCGTCTGGTTTCTTTGCCGCCACCCCCGCTACCTTGCCGTCTGCGTCAAATATCAGCTCTTCACCTGGAGTTTCATAAAGCACTTCTCCGCCCAATTCCGCTATGCGCTCATGAAGGGTTTGAATCGCCGCGCTGCCGCCATCTGTATATCCATGAGCCGTGGTAGGCATGCCTTTATGGTTATACTGAGCGCCGTAGCCGGCATCCAGAAGGGTCAGCCTCACGCCATTCTCCATAAGCCACTCTACTGTAGCCGAGGACTCAGAAATAACCTTCGTAACTAATGCCGCATTGGCATTGTAATTGGAATCTGTAATGTACTGATCATACAGCCACTGAGTATCCACTTCTTTTCCTGCTTCCTTCTGAAGCGAACTATGATCCGCAAACATTACCCCTGCCATAGTTCCTGCCCCTGAAACTCCGGCTGCCTTCTCCAGCAGAATAACCTTCGCCCCTTTCCCGGCAGCTGCCAAAGCCGCACCGGAGCCAGAGGCTCCTCCGCCTACTACAACCACATCAGCCGTCATCTCTTCTACTGCTGTATTGATCTGGGCTGTTTTAGTTTTCAGGCTCTCAGCATCGCCTCCTGCCTGATTCACGCAGTCAGCGACTGCCTCCAATATGGCATTAGAGGTATTCGTTGCACCAGAAACAGCATCCACATTTAACGTCTGACCTTCCACAATTCTCTCCGGGATCTTCTCAATTGCCGGATCTGACAATCCTGCTGTCTCCTGATGCTCTGTCACGGTTACCTTGACAATGGCATCTGACGAGAATTCCACTTCCACCTTTACATCTCCGTTGTTGCCTTTTGCCTGCGCGGTGTAAACCCCCTCTTTATACCCTGCTTCTTGCAAACCGTTTTCCGGCTGGCTGGAGGTTTCTGTGGCTTCCGTGACTTCCTCCGTCTCAGCTGCGCTTTGAGAAACGCTTTCTGCCGCCGTCTCAGTCTGAGTTTCCTGTCCCGTTCCGGATTGGCATCCGCCCAGAACCATGGCCATAACCAGCATTGTACAGCATAAACTTCTCTTTTTCATAGTATCCTCTCCTTGTCATTTGATTAACAAGAAAAGTATAAACCCTGACCCAAGGGCAAGGTCAACAACTAACAGGCGTACAGAACAGAAAATGCTTCTCCCTTTTTTCTCCTGAAAAAGAATCAATGCTGCCTATTGCATAAGGAATTCCCGACACGGAAAGCCCCCTGCCCTTCAGCTCTTTTTTTATCTCCCGCCAAACATATGGAACATCCTGTCCGCCTTCCAAATCACGCTCTTTTCTGCCGGAGATTACTGCCGGATAGTAATGGCACAATGCAGCCGGAAACTTTACCATAGGTTCTTTAAAATCTATGCCCAGCTTTTGGGCATACCTGGGCTCTATGGCCATCCCCCAGATACACTCCCTGCCCTTTTCCGGTTCCTCAGGCAGCGGCATCATTTTCACGGAACAGGGAAGGACATCCATCATTTTTCGAATTATGGCAAGAGACTCTTTGTCCTTAACAAATTGTGTGTTGCTTACATGTTTGATAAACCACCATTCCTTTCCTTCATGTATAAAGCCTCTGTTAGGCCCCTCTTTAAACCATCTCAGTTCCTCCTCCAGCTCTTTCATCCGCTCCGTGACCAGGTGCATTTGCAAAGCTTTTTCTTCCAGCCGCTTTTGCTGTTTTCTGAACATGCTTATCACCTCGTCAATTGAGCTTTCACTTAACATCAGGGAAGTCTCTTTTACCGAAAACTCCATATTGCTGAAACGTTTGGAAGCCAGAATCCGCTCTGCATCCCGGAAATTATAGCTTCGGTACCCATTGGACTTATTTACAGAAGGCTCTACAATCTTAAACTTTTCATAATGGCGCAGAGTCTTTTCTGTCACCCCGATATTTTTCGCAAACTCTTTTATCTTGTATGTTTTCATAGCCGTATTTCTCCCTATATTTTCACCTTTGTCCACGCTCCCGACTTAAATCTCCACCTGGTAAGCAAAAATCTACACATCTGATCGCACACAACTCCGAACCAGATGCCGATAAGCCCAAATCCCGCTGTATAGCAAAGGCCGTAAGAACACACGGTCCGCACAAATGTTACGCTGAATGTGGAGGCAATGGTAGTAAAAAGCACGTCTCCCGCTCCCCGCAGGCATCCCATATAGATAACCTGGGAAATCTGCAGAAGCACGATGACCACAATGACCCTCATGATTTCTACGCCGATGGCAATAATATGGGCCTCTTTAAAGTACAGGCTGAATAAAAATTCTCCGCCCACAAGGTAGCACACTGCCAATACCATGGAAATAGCCAGCCCCATTTTCTGACAGATGCCTCCATACACCTTGGCCAGCTCCGGCTTCTCCTCTCCCAGGCTCCGCCCAATCAGAGCCACCGCTGCAACCTGCATCCCGTCCCCAAAGGAGAAGGAAAGGCTCATAACATTCATCCCCACCTGATGAGCCGCAAAAGCGTCTGTCCCCATTTTCGCTGCCATAACCGCAACCGCCATAAACCCAATGCGCAAAAGAATCTGTTCCAGAAAAATGTTAGAGCCAATATGAAAAATGCCTTTCAGAGAAGACATCCGAAACTGGATCTTCCTGGCCCTCATATAGGGGATGCTGACGAAACTGTCTTTCTGCAAAATAGAGGCAATGCTCATGCCGCAGGCTACCACGGTTCCAAATACCGTAGCCAGGGCAGCCCCGTAGATACCCAAAGCCGGGAACCCTAAATTTCCTCCGATAAGCAGGTAGTTGCCGATCATATTCAGCACATTGGCTGTAATATTGGTCTTCATGGCGATCTTTGTCCGCCCTGCCCCCCGCTGGGCCGCATTAATGGCCAGAGAGACAATATTAAACATCATCCCGCCCATAATAATCCGAAAATAGGCTACTGCGCTGCTGTGAGTATCCTCATTGGACCCGCACAGACGGATAATCGGATCTGCAAACGCCACGCAGAGAAAGCTGACTGCAATCCCTGCCAGCACCACAAACACAAGGGCTGCTGCCAGAGTCTGGTTTGCCCCGTCCCTGTCATCCTGTCCTTTCCTCCTGGCCACAATGGCAGACACTGCCACATTGGTAGCCACAAACATGGCCAGCCCGATAAATTTAGGCTGAGTGGTCAGCCCCACGGCTGCTACCGCATAGGCCCCTATGGAACTTACCATCAAAGAGTCGATCATTCCTGCCAAAGCCACAAAAAAAGACTCCAAAACCGCCGGCCACGCCATCTGGAATGTCTCCCTGACAATAATTTTTGATTGATTTGCTGATGCTTTCTCCATATCCTTAATCCCCTCTCCCTTATCTCCTGTCCGCATTACACGGCAGCTTAAACACGGCGCTGCCCAACCTCTTTAAGGATCTTCCCAAGCGTCTTCGCATCCCCGTCTGCAAAACAATACCCGTCCATGCCGCATTCCCTGGCCCCCTCAATGTTCAGCGGCTGATCATCCACAAAATAACACTCTTTAGGCTTCAGTCCAAACCTGTCAAACAGATGGCCATACATCTCTTTCTGAGGCTTTATGCATTTTACCTCTGCGGAAAACAAAATTCCGTCAAACAGCTTTATTCCCGGAATCACGTCCTGATAGCAGTTCAGCATTCTCAGGGAAGCATTGGAGCACAGATAAAGCCCATACCCTCTCTCCTTCAGGCAGGCAATTAACTCCTCCATCCCCGGCACCGGCCACATGCAGTACTCATGCCAATGCTCCAGGCAAAGCCTTGCCGCCTCCTTCTCACGTTCGCCCTTCAGCCGGGCCTGCATTCTCCTCAGGGCTTCCTCTTCCGGAATCACCCCCATATCCAGCATAAGCCACTCCGGCGATACGAACACCGAATTATTCACAGCCTGTATCTGCTCCTCCCCCTCTGCAAATTGTCTCACCACCCGAAGCGAATCATAAAACACCAGCACGTTTCCCATGTCAAATACAAAATTCTTAATCATTATAACGCTCCTCCTTCTTTTATATACTCAAAAACCCCCGCCCCAGGCTGCACCTGAAAAACGGGGGATTTCCCATAAAAGCCTATTCCGGCTTTTCCACCTGCACAATCGCGCTCTTCTGCATAGGAATGCGGCAGTTTTTATTATTCCCGAACTCAACGATCACGGTATCCTCGGTCATGTCGATGACAACGCCATAAAATCCGCTGGAAGTAAGAATCGTATCACCTACAGCGATGCTCTCCATCAGCTCCGCCAAACGTTTCTTTTCCTTATTCTGAGGACGGATTGCAATAAAATACATAAGTCCAATCAGAAATGCAGCATACACTACCCAGAATCCAACTCCGCCCATAGCACTCGCAGTTACCATAAATCCTCCTTACCCGGCTTCTCACCGCCTCGCACGTAAAATCCGGCTTTTCTCTTTAATTTTGCCCGCCTGCCATTCCTTCCAGCTTTTCGGCCTTATACTGGCTGTAGCGGTGCTTTTCGATTGCGTCGCGAATCTCTTCCATCATTTTATTATAAAAATACAAATTATGCAAGACGCATAATCTCATCCCCAGCATCTCCTTTGCCTTCAGAAGATGCCGGATATAGGCTCTGCTGTAAGAACGGCAGGCCGGACAGCCGCAGCCCTCCTCAATGGGCTTTGTATCCAGCTCATACTTCTGGTTAAACAGATTCAATTTGCCCTGGTTCGTATACACATGGCCGTGACGCCCGTTTCTGGAGGGATACACGCAGTCAAAGAAGTCTACCCCTCTGTCCACGGACTCCAGAATATTGGCCGGCGTCCCCACTCCCATCAGATAAGTAGGCTTGTTCTCCGGCAAACAGGGCACTGTCTCATCCAGAATCCGGTACATCTCCTCATGGCTCTCTCCCACTGCCAGGCCGCCTACAGCATATCCGTCCAGATCCATACCTGAAATGATCCTGGCATGGGCAATCCGGATGTCCTCAAAGGTTCCTCCCTGATTTATTCCAAACAAAAGCTGTTCCCGGTTAATGGTATCCTCCAGCCCGTTGAGACGCTCCATTTCCCGCCTGCACCGTTCAAGCCACCTGGTAGTCCGGTCTACGGAATTCTGCATATACTCCCTGGCAGCCGGATGAGGCGGGCACTCGTCAAAAGCCATGGCTATGGTGGAACCAAGGTTAGACTGAATCTGCATGCTCTCCTCAGGCCCCATGAAAATCTTTCTCCCGTCAATGTGGGAGTTGAAGTACACGCCCTCTTCCTTTATCTTGCGCATGCCGGCCAGAGAAAACACCTGAAAGCCGCCGGAATCCGTTAGTATGGGCCTGTCCCAGTTCATAAACTTGTGAATCCCGCCCAACTGTTTAATCAGCCTATCCCCTGTGCGGACATGGAGATGGTAAGTGTTGGACAGCTCCACCTGGGTTCCAATGGCCCGCAGATCGTCGGTGGAGACAGCTCCCTTGATGGCAGCCACAGTTCCCACATTCATAAACACCGGCGTCTGTATCGTCCCATGTACCGTATCCACCTGGGCCCGTTTTGCCCGTCCGTCTTTGGCGATTATTTTATATCTCATAATTATTCTGCCTTAGCTTCCTTCTTCCTCATAGTCAGCACGTACCACAAAGCCCCTGTAACGCAGATAGAAGAGTATCCTCCGAAGATAATGCCGGCCATAAGCGGCAGGGCAAATTCACGGATAGAAGAAACTCCCAAAATAAACAGCACAAGAACCATAATGAATGTGGTTACCGACGTATTAATGCTTCTGGTAAATGTCTCAGAAATGCTGCGGTTTACCAATGCCGCCAGATCCTCCTTGTGGGTCTTGGTCTGCAGATTTTCCCGGATGCGGTCAAAAATTACGATAGTCGCATTAATGGAATATCCTACAATGGTCAGCATGCAGGCAATAAATGTAGATCCCACGGACCATTTTGCCACTGCATAGCAGGTGAGAACCACCAGCACATCATGAACCAGGGCTAAAACCGCGCTGGCTGCAAACCGGATGTCCTTAAACCGGAACCAGATATAGATCAGCATGCAGATGGTGGAAATCACTACTGCCACTAAGGCATCCTGCTTCATCTCATTGCTGACCGCACCGGAAATGCTTTCCGCTGTAATCTTGTCCGCATCCACCCCGAACTGCTCTACCATGGCATCATTCAAAGCCTGTCTCTGGCTCACATCCAAGGTCTTGGTTTTAATAATAACCTCTGTGGTCCCCGCCACTTTCTGCGT
The DNA here is from genome assembly GCA_947089145.1 of uncultured Hungatella sp. GTDB lineage: Bacteria > Bacillota > Clostridia > Lachnospirales > Lachnospiraceae > UBA3402. Next base: position 18,754 of record CAMUJH010000001.1, read on the forward strand.
CTGGACATCCGAGTCCCCTGTGATGGCCTCAACTACCGGAACCACCTTGGCAGAAATGTCTTCCAGGCTCATATCCTCATTAAAGGTCACGTTGGTGGAAGTTCCACCTTTAAAGTCCATGCCGTAGTTAAGCGCTCCCTTGCCGGAAAACGCCCCGATCCCCATAAATACCCATCCGATAACAATCGCTGCCAGGGAAAGTGAAAAGAACATCTTCCGTTTTCCCACAAAGTCCGTAACCTTGACATTTTTCCTGACGCCATAAAATTTCGCATTCTGGAAGCCTGCCGCATACAGGGCATATAAAGCGCCTTTGGTCACAAACAGGGCTGTAAACATAGACAGGATAATGCCGATCGCCAAAGTAGACGCAAACCCCTTCACCGTGCCGGAACCTCTCCAGAACAGCACCACTGCAGCGATGAGAGTTGTCACATTGCCGTCAATAATAGCCGACAAGGCTTTGGAAAATCCGGTCTTGACAGCCGACTTTACGGTCTTGCCTACACCGATCTCCTCCTTAATCCGGGTAAAAATAATGACATTGGCATCCACTGCCATGCCGATGGATAAAATGATTCCTGCAATGCCAGGCAAGGTCAGCGTAACCTCAAATGCAGACAAAAGGATAAGCTCCAGCCCTATATACAGGCACAGGGCTAAAGCAGAGGCAACGCCTGGAATACGGTACACGGCAATCATGAACAGGACCACAATCAAAAATCCGATTGCAGCCGCCTGAAGGCTGGTAGCAATGGCTTCCTGCCCCAGTTTGGCTCCCACTACATTGGAACGCAGTTCCTCCAGCTCCAGGGACAGAGATCCGATACGGATGGTAGCTGCCAGATTCTCCGCTTCCTCGTAGTCCCGCATGCCTTCAATATAACACTCCCCGCCGGTAATGGCGCTGTTTACTCTGGGAGCGGATTTAATGGCATTATCGTAAATAATATAAATAAGCTTGCCGATATTGGCCTGGGTAGCCTCTGCAAACTTCTGGCTTCCCTCGTCAGTAAGCGTCAGGCTGACAACATTCTCCCTTATCCCGTTCTTATCCATGATGCCTGCTTTTGCGCTTTTCACCTGATCCCCTGTAAGGATCGTATTCCCCTCCTCATCCATAAACACCAGAGAACCGGGCTTTCCAAGTTCTGTCAAAATGCTGTTGGCATCCGATTCGCCGGGAATATCAATGTTAATGCGGTTTCCGCCCTCCTGATACACCTCGGCCTCCGTGCTGTACCCCTGCACCCTCTGCTGCAGCTTGTACACAGTGTCTGACATCTCCTCTGCCGAAGGATCTGCCTTCGTAGCCTGATAGGTGATGCTGACACCGCCTGCCAGATCCAGCCCCAGCTTGATATCGTCCATAGTATCATAGCCGAAATATCCGAACAGACCGATGCACAGCAGAATGGCAAGCAGGCCCAGAAGACCCTTTCCTTTACTGCTTTTCATAACATTTATCTCCTTTGTTTTATTATTGGCGGGCCAGCGCTGCTTTTATCATAATGGAGCACTCAACCCTCTTCTTCTCCATCTCGCAGCCGATCTCATAGGCATCCGTAATGGAGCCGTGAAAGTTGTATGAGTTGGCTGCACATCCGCCGCTGCAGTAAAACCTGGCAAAACATTCTTTGCATTTCTCTTTGGCATAGACATTGCACAGCTTAAACTCGTCCCGGATTTTCGTGTTGGTAATGCCCTCATCCACATTGCCAAGAAGGAATCCCTCCTGTCCCACAAACTGATGGCAGGGATAAAGATCGCCCCATGGCGTCACTGCCAGATACTCGGTGCCTGAGCCGCAGCCGGACAGGCGCTTTGCCACGCACGGTCCCTGATTCAGATCAATCATAAAATGGAAAAAGTTAAATCCGTTTCCCTCATTGTGGCGCTTCACATACTCCACAGCCAGTTTGTCATATTCTTCAAGAATCTGGGGAAGATCTTCCTCCCTAATGGCATAGGGCTCTTGGGGAGACGCCACAACCGGCTCTATGGACATTTGCTTAAATCCCAGATCCGCAAAATGCAGCACGTCCTTGGAAAAGTCCAGATTATTCCTGGTAAAGGTCCCCCTTACATAGTAATTGGTCTGATTCCTGCTGTCCGCAAACTTTTGGAATTTAGGCACAATCAAATCATAACTGCCCGCTCCCTTTCGGAAGGGGCGCATGTTATCATTAACTTCCTTTCTTCCGTCCAGGCTCAGAACCACATTGCCCATTTCCCTGTTGCAGAATTCCATGATCTCGTCATTGAGCAGGACGCCGTTGGTAGTCAGGGTGAAGCGGAAATGCTTGTCGTGAAGTTTTTCCTGGGATCGGCCGTACTCTACCAGCTGTTTCACCACTTCCCAGTTCATAAGAGGTTCCCCGCCGAAAAAGTCCACTTCCAGGTTCCTTCTGTTCCCGGAATTGGCTATAAGAAAATCGAGAGCCTTCCTCCCCACCTCAAAACTCATGAGCGCCCGGCGGCCATGGTACTCACCTTCTTCTGCAAAGCAGTATCTGCAGGCCAGGTTGCAGTCATGGGCAATGTGCAGGCACAGCGCTTTTACCACTGTCTTTCTGCTCTTAAAGTCCGCCACATAGTCTTTATAGATGTCCTTTGTAAACAGTTCTTCTCTGTCAATCAATTCCTGTATATCTGACAGTGCGTCTTCAATATCCCCGGATTCATAGACGCCGGAAAGTCTGTCTCTGACCTCCTGTTTCAATGGCTCCGGAATGGGTCTGGGCTTCTCCATATCCGGCAGTTTCTCTGACAGGCATTCCACGGCGTCATACACGGTGTCATCCGCCACATGGACTGCGCCGCTGTTAATGTCCATAATAATATCATACCCATTATTTTTATACTGATGAATCACTGTTATTCTCCTTCTAAAAACCTTCCGTCTGCAAAATTAAACCTGCAAAGAAAGTACCCCTACAATCCCTCGGACCGTAGGGGTATACCTAAAGGGCATATCTTAATCCCCACTCCTTGGGAGCGGGGGCATCTGGTACTGCCCTGCCGTGTGCTCTGCTCTAACCGTCTGCACTTTAACGCCAATCAGGCGCCCCGTCTTACCGGCGGCTATTCTCGCAGCTCTGATTTCCCACTGTACAGGAAGTCTTACATGCGGACTGGCAGGAAGTCTGGCATTCTCCGCATCCGCCGTTTTTCATAGAGTTCTTTAACGTATTATTGCTCAAAGTCTTAACCTTCTTCATGGTTTGCTATCCTCCATTTCTTAAATACGTCTCCTGGATTCTTTCCCGACGCTTCTATAAACTATAGCACAACTCCTGCGATCCTGCAAGAACTTCAATCATTCTCGCCGCAAATATCGTCATCATAGAAACAGCAGCCGCGCCGTCCGTTGGCTTTTACCTGATAAAGCGCTTCATCCGCCATGCCATATAGTTCGTCCGGAAACCCGTGATATGAAAAGGCCGCCCCAATGCTCAGGGAAACTGCCGGCAGTTCGCCGCTGTCTAAAGCCAGCTTTTCATTCATGGAATCCGCCTTTGCCCGAATGACATCCTTCATCTCCCTTGTGCACTCCGTCATAATCACCGCAAATTCATCTCCGCCGATTCTTGCCACGCAGTCCTGGGTGCGGAATGCGCGCCGGATCACATTGGCCACTTTTTTAAGAACCTCATCCCCCGCCTCGTGGCCATAGGTGTCATTGACATCTTTAAACTTATCCACATCAATAATAATCAGGGCTATGGGCTCGAATGCGTCCTTTAGCACTGTCCTCATATGTTCAAAGGCTCCCCTGTTCAGCACTCCCGTCAGCGGGTCCCGCTCTGCGCGGTGGCGCAGCATTCTCTCATTTTCCTCATTTGCTTCATAAATGTCATTGTAAGTCGCAGCCAGGTATCTAAACTCATAGGCGCCTGCAGCCTGCAGCTTTTTCTCTTCTTTTATGCATTTGACAAATGACATCAGCGGCCTTATTATAAACGCAATAATAAGCACAAAGGTAACGGTGTTCATCACAAACAATATGCTAAAGCACAGCCGCTGCCTCAGTATAATGGATTTTAATGCAGCAGCGCTGTCTGTCTGCCTGTCCCTTGTCCATGTTACAATCGCCGTAAGGAAATTGTCCGTATTTTTTTCTATCAGCTCTTTCGTCTCCCGGTAAGCAGTATCAAACACCATGTCCTGGGCTTTTTTGACTCTTTCCTCAAAGCTCATGTTTTCGTCTTCTTCTGAAAACACCACTTCCTGGATCTCCTGAGGCAGATCTTCTGTGTATTTCTCCTGGGACCGGGCAATAAGGCCCATGGCATAAATTTCCCTTTTCGTAAGCCGGTTAGAGTCATCAAACGCCCGCTGAAGAAATTCATAGGCCTCTTCGCTGTTCTCGTATCTCCGAAGTCCCTCCAGCGCCTTATCTCTGCGCCTGATAACGTTCTTTTCTGTAAAATACGCTTCCATATACTGCGGTTCCATGGTGACCACATAAAGTCTCGCCTGTTCCGTCAGATAGTCCGATCCTTCCTTTATCAGCGCTCCGTCTTTTTCACTGCTGATATAATCTTCCGTGGCTTTTATCAATCTCTCATATCTGACAGAAACCTGAACTGTGGCATAGATCAAAATCATGTACAGTACAGCTGCCGACACGATCATAATATAGTTCAGCGTGCAGATCCGTATACCCTTAATCTGACCTGTCTCCTTCTTCCCCATCTCTTATTTTCTCCCTTTGGAACTCTTGTACATATATAAGCCAGTCTGTGAATATAGTATACCAAGAAAAATTTAAGGAGTTTCCCATGGAGGCATCTTCTACTCCCAGGGTGCTGCTTCGCTCTCTGTTATTTTCCTATTTGCTGTCAGGTATTCTGCTGGTTGTTACTTCCCTGGCCCTTTACAAATTCCGTTTAAAGGAAGCGCAGGTAAAAATGGCAGTTAATGCCATCTATCTTCTTTCCTGCGCCCTTGCCGGGTTTCTAATGGGCAAAGGGCTCAGAAAACAGAGGTTTTTCTGCGGTCTTGCGGCAGGGCTTTCTTACTTTCTCATCCTGCTAGCAGTATCCTTTGTAATCAATAAGGGGCTTAGCTCCAACACGCCCCAGCTTCTCACCACTCTGGCGTTCTGTGTAGGAAGCGGAATCATCGGAGGCGTATCCAGTTAGCGCTGCCTTCGGGCATCCCTGGCGCCCTGCGGTTTTTGCTGCCGGATAATCCGGCGGGTTAAACCGCGGCGGCAGGTTCTTTCTCTTCTTCTCCCTCTTCAGCAGGCAGTATCATACGGATTTTATCTATCCGGTTCTTATCCACGCTTTCTACTATAAACCGGATTCCTTTATCGGAAACTTCTTCTCCCTCATCGGGAAGATGATCCAGCAGGCCAATAACCAGGCCCCCTACAGAATCGTAATCCTCAGATTCCAGCTCCAGTCCCAGACGGTCATTAATATCGCTCAGTTTCATAGCGCCTGCCACTGAGTACGTCCCTGGCTGGGTTTCAATCAGGCTCTCCTCCTCGTCCTCGTCGAATTCGTCCCGAAGCTCCCCTACGATCTCTTCCAGCATATCCTCCAGGGTGATCAAGCCAGCAGTTGCCCCGTACTCATCCAAAACAATGACAATGTTTTTGAAGGTGCCCCGCATCTCTACCATAAGTTCCGCCGTTTTTTTATACTCATAAGTAAACAAAGGCTTACGCATATGATCCCGAATATGAAATTTTTCATTCTTATCAATCAGCAGCAGATCTTTTACATTTATAACGCCGATAACATTATCCGTATTATTTTCATATACCGGAATTCGAGTGTATTTTTCTTTTCTGAAAATTTCAAGCAGTTCCTCATAGGTGGCTTCCACATCTACAAATGTCATGTCAATCCGGGGGACCATAATGTCTTTGGCAAGAGAATCTCCAAAATCAAATACATTGTTGATCATCTTTTTCTCTTCCGTTTCAATAACTCCCTCCTCATGGCTTACCTCCACAATGGTGCGCAGCTCATCCTCTGTGATCATCTCCTGCCTTTTATTGGGATCAACTCTCAAAAGCATCAGCACTCCCAAAGAAAGCCTGTTGACCACTGCAATTACCGGAGTCAGAACCCACATGAGAGCATATATAATTCCCGCACTTCTCAATGCCATGGTTTCTGCGGATATGGTGGATAAGGTCTTGGGGGTAATCTCCCCAAATACCAGAATAAGCAGAGTTAAAACGCCGGTGGCGACTCCTACGGCTTTATTCCCCAAAACTTTTATGGTTAACGTCGTCAAAAGAGACGAGGCAGACAGATTGACAATGTTATTGCCGATAAGAATCGCACTCAGCATCTTTCCCTGCTGCTCAATTACCTTCGACAGGACAATGGCCCTCTCCATCCCCGACTCCGCCAAAGTCCGGACCCTTATTTTGTTTACCGTAGTAAGCGCCGTCTCCGACGATGAAAAAAATGCGGATAACCCTAATAAAACAATTAAAATAAGCAACTGTATGACGTCACTCGAATCCAAAAAAAATCACTCCTTGTATACATAATATTTTTAGGTGCTATTGTACATGATATCCGGAAGTTTGTCAATTCTCCGGGGACAGATGTCTGTCAGCCGCAGCGCTTACGGTTACAGTTGGCTGGTCAGCGTTCTTTTACGGCCTGGACCATCTCCGCCGCAAAAAGAATGGCTGTTCCCAGAAAAATACAGATATCGCCTAAATTAAAAATAATCTTCTTCAGTTTTTTAAACCGGATGCTGAAATAGTCCACAACATACCCCCGCTTCATGCGGTCGTAAATATTGCTTAATCCCCCTCCCAGAATCAGGCTTGTTCCGATCTTCTCGGCCATGTGTCCCTTTTGGGGAAAAATCCAGAAAAATATGCCGGCTACGAAAGACAGCACCATAACAGGCAGATTCTTTACCAGGTCAGGCTTGTCTCTGAATGCTCCCATGGGAAAACCGTCATTATGCTTTCTGTGGAGCATGATCATTCCTCCTGTTCCCTCCAATTCTCTGGGAAATTTGGCCGGATCGGCTTCCTCGACGGCAGATTTAATTGCCAGATCTGTCAGTAAAACGGTTATAATTAGCAGTAAGAACCCCATAGTAAAACTCCTTTCCTTACTTTTTGATACATTTTTCTCATTGTACTATGATTATCTTTTTTCGTCCAGTAGGTTCTCATTTATTTTCTGCATATAATAAAGAAAACCTTTTTCAGGATTTCAATTATGAGCGACTGTACCGCCAATGTAGCCAGCCAGGACTATGCTGACTTTATCTACCGCCACAGTTCTGCTTCTTTGGATGAGCTGGCAGATACTTTGGGCACTTCCTGTATCAGCTATGTCAACGAGTCTTATGTGATTTACCATATTCCACTCAAGGATGCGCTTCCTTTAAGCATTCCAAATCATTCCTATGAATCCATACCGGCGCTTTTTGGCCTTATGGACACTACCAGCATGGAAGCCTCCGGGATTCTTTCCACATTCCGCCAGCCTGCTCTGGGTTCCAACGGCGAGGGGGTTATCGTGGGGCTTATTGACACTGGAATAGATTATCAGAATCCCCTGTTTCGCAATCTTGACGGCACCACCAGGATTCTGGGTATGTGGGATCAGACAGCAGAGGGCGAAGGGTTTGAGCTGACTGGCAACCGCCCGTTTCTGTTTCCTTTTCTGTATGGAAAGGAATACACGGACCGTGATATTGACGATGCCCTTAAAAGTGATGCCCCTTTCAGCATAGTTCCGTCCACTGACACCAATGGCCATGGAACCTTTCTGGCAGGCATCGCAGCCGGAAGGTTTGAGGCTTCCATGAACTTTGTAGGCGCCGCCCCTGCGTGCAGCCTGGGAATCGTAAAGCTAAAGCCTGCCAAGGAGTATTTGCGGCGGTATTACATGATACCGGACGGCGTGGATGCCTACCAGAGCAATGATATTATGATGGGCATCACTTATTTGATGCTTCTGGCCCGCCGCCACAGAATGCCTCTGGTCATCTGTCTCGGTCTGGGCACGAACCACGGGGGCCACAACGGCGCCTCCCCTGTGGGAGAGGTACTCAACAGCCTCCGCTCCTATCTTGCCGTTGCGGCCGTATGTCCCGCAGGCAATGAAGCCGGGCTTCGGCACCACTACCTTGGACAGGTAAACGGCCCTGTCGGAGGATATTCTGACTATGACGAGGTGGAACTGCGGGTAGGGGAGGATGATAACGGCTTTGCTGTTGAGCTGTGGGCCAATTCGCCGGAGATATATACAGTAGGCTTTGTATCTCCCACTGGAGAAACCATCCAGAGGATTCCCCTGTCCTTAAACAATGAAACTGTAATAACGCTGTCTATAGAACCTACAACCATCGTAGTGTCCTATGCCACTGCCCTTGGCTTCCAAAGCAGCTACCTGGCGTCCATCCGTTTTATTTCCCCTATTCCCGGCATCTGGCGCATCCGGGTTTACCCTACGATTACATTTACCGGAATGTATCATATGTGGCTGCCGATTGAAGGATTTGTTTCTGCAGATACCTATTTTCTTCAGGCCAACCCCTATACCACCATCGTAGCCCCTGGGAACGCAGATTTTCCCATTACAGTCAGCACTTACAACCATATGGACGGAAGCCTCTTTATCCATTCCAGCAGAGGCTACACCCGGGATGGCGCAATAAAGCCGGATCTGACGGCTCCCGGCGTGGATGTATACGGGCCTGGGATCTCCCCTGTGGCCGGAGAGTATCCCATGATACGCATGACCGGCTCTTCGGTAGCGGCTGCCCATGTGACCGGAGCCGTGGCAAATATCTATTCAAAGCAATACCCTGCGGGAATTTACCCCAGCATCGGAAGTGATCTTGTAAAAGCGACGCTTATCCGGGGGGCAAACAGAAATCCAAACTACACGTACCCCAACCGGGAATGGGGATACGGCACTTTGGATCTCTATGATTCCTTTCTCTCTCTCCGGGAATAGCCGGCGCCGGACTTTGTTTATCCCCGCATCTCAATCCGCGGCCCGCCTTTTTTCTCCAGATAATTTCTGGTAATGACCACGGTTCCGATACCTGGATCTTTTGGAACCTCAAACATGATGTCAAGCATGAATTCTTCCATGATAGCCCGCAAAGCCCTGGCGCCTGTCTCTCTTTCCTGAGCCTCCCGGGCGATCCATTCCAGGGCTTCGTCCTCAAATACCAGCTTTACCTCGTCCAGAGCCAGAAGTTTTATATACTGTTTTACAATCGCATTCTTAGGCCGTCTCAAAATTTCCACCAGCATGGGTGTTGTCAGCTTCTGCAGGGTGACTACAATAGGAAGGCGCCCGAGAAACTCCGGGATCATGCCAAAGGTACGAAGGTCTTTATTAATAACATGGCTTAAAATATTGGGATCATCATCGTAGCGGTCTTTTAGTTCAGCCTTAAATCCAATAGAGGATGTTTTGTTCAGCCTTTCTTTTATGGTGTTCTCCAAATCCGGAAATGCGCCGCCGCAGATAAAAAGAATATTATCCGTATTGACTGTGGCCATAGGCGTCAAGGCATTTTTCTGGTTGGAGCCTACAGGAACCTCTACCATGCTTCCCTCCAGCAGTTTCAGCAGCTCCTGCTGAACGGATTCCCCGCTGACGTCTCTGGTATTTGTATTTTTCTTCTTGGCGATTTTGTCAATTTCATCTATAAATATGATGCCCCGTTCTGCTTTCTCTATGTCATTGTCTGCAGCTGCCAGAAGTTTGGAAACCACGCTTTCAATGTCGTCTCCAATATAGCCTGCTTCTGTAAGCGCCGTGGCGTCCGCTATGGCCAAAGGCACGTCCAGAAGCCGGGCCAGGGTTTTTACCAGGTATGTTTTCCCGCTTCCCGTGGGGCCTATCATCAGGATGTTGGATTTTTCTATTTTTATGCCGTCTTCTTCCTTGGAAGGAGAATTTTTGTAAAATATTCGTTTGTAGTGATTGTAGACTGCTACAGATATTACTTTCTTGGCCTGATCCTGGCCGACCACGTAGTCATCCAGGCTGCTTTTTATTTTGTGGGGGGCCGGAATATCTTTGATGTCGAATGACGGCTCAGGAGTTTTGGCGGCTTTTTTGCGAATCCTCTTTTTCTGGGGGATCTCCGTGTTGGGGAGCTTCAGGTTGGCAAAGTCGCTTAGGTTCAGATTCATGTACGGCATGTTCTGAATCTGGGATAAGTCCATGCCGCCTTTGGTTATGGCGTCAAAGGCTTTCTGCATGCAGTCGTGGCAGAGGTTCATGTTGCCTGGCATCTGAATCATGGCTCCGGCTTTGCTCTCTGGCCTGCGGCAGATGTAGCATATTTTTTCGTATTCGTCTTCTGGGGTTTGGGTGGGATCTTTTGTTTGGGTGGGATCTTTTTCTTCCACGGTTTTGTCTCCTATTCTTCTTTTTGGGGGGAGGGGTAGGGCTCGCTTCGCTTTGCTTGGACGATCCTTCGGGCTCGCTTCGCTTCGCTTGGACGGGATTTCGGGCTCGCTTCGCTTCGCTTGGACGATCCTTCGGGCTCGCTTCGCTTCGCTCTTGTGGGGGCGGGGGGATGGCTGGCCTGGGGGGCGCTGCCCGCTACTCCGCAGTGCCGCTCGATTCCGCTGCGCTCCATCTCGCTCTCGGGCTTCGCCCTATAAAAAAAGATAAGCAGGAAGCTGCTTACGTGCAAGCACGACGCAGCTTCCTGCTTATCTTTTTTTGCACTGCTCATTGCCTGCTAGAACATTATAATAAATTTCAGGCTCCAGCACAAGACCGGAGCCTGAAATAGGTTTAAAATGGGAACTTTTATTTTCTTTGCTTTCCTTTTTGTCAGGGATTTGCTTTTTTTTCGCCTGGGGTTGTCTCTCCTAATGTGTCTTTCCCTTCTAGTGTGATCTCTATGGTCCTTTCTACATATTCTCCGTTTTCTAATGTCTGTACTGTCATGTTTACTGTTTCGCCTTCTTTGTAGTATTTTAGTAATTCCTGAAGGCTTGCCATGGTTCTTACGGTTTGGTCGTCGAATTTGGTGATGACGTCTTTTTCTCTCAGGTCTGTCTTGGAGGCTGCGCCGCCTTCTATGATTCCTGATACAAAGACTCCTGATGGCATGCCCAGCTGTCTTACCATGCTGTCTTCTACGGTGAATCCCTGGATTCCCAGGTAGCCTTCTTTGCCTTCTTCTACTACCTCCCCGCCTCTGGTCCTCTTGGTCATAAGGGAGCTGATGATGTCTTCGACTTTGGATATGGGAATTGCATAGCCTACGCCTTCTACGTCTGTGGAGGAGTATTTTGCAGCGTTAATGCCAATTACTTCGCCTTTCATATTTAAAAGCGCGCCGCCGCTGTTGCCTGGATTGATGGCGGCATCTGTCTGCAGCAGGTTTCTGGTGGTGGAGCCTTCGGTTGTTACTTCTCTGTCCAGCGCACTGATGTATCCCACTGTCACGGACTGCCCATGCCCCAGGGCATTGCCGATGGCTATGACTCCCTGGCCCATTTTCAGTTCATCAGAATTGCCCAGAGTTGCAACGCTGATCTGCCCTAATGTCTCTGACGGAATATTCTCTAGCGGAACCGCAATCACTGCCAGGTCTAAGTCTGCATCAGTCCCTTTGATGGCTGCGCTGATTGAAGTGCCGTCAATAAATACCACTGACATGCTGGTGCTGTCTTCCACTACATGGTTATTTGTTACAATAAGCAGTTCTTCATCGTTCTGGCCTACAATAATGCCGGAACCGCTGCTGGGAACTTCGTACGTCTGGGGCATTCCAAACCAGGGATTGCTTTGATATAACGTGGTATTGTTAATGGCAACAATGGATGGCATGGCATTCTCTACAATAGAAGAAACATCCATAACCACTGCATTGCCTGCCGATGCGCCGGATGGAATGCTGGGGACTGTCTCCGCCGATATGGACGGAGCCTGCTGCGTCTCTGCCTGACTTACCTGAGGATACGTGGGATCAGGTTTTATAAAATCCGCTGCCATATTAATTCCAACCATTGTACCGCCGGATACTATGCCGAAAAGAAGGGCTGCCGCCGTTATGCCTGCCACTTTTGAAGCCATCTTTCCGTGTTTGCCGGCTTTCTTATGGCGGTCTGCTGTTCCCGAACCGGTCTGGCTGCCAGCCATCTGGTAATCAGGCATTCCCTGTCCGTGAGGGCCGTATGACGGACCGTTTTGGTATGTCCCTGTAAACGGGCCGCGGTCATCCGGCCTCCCGGAATTGGAACCGCAGGCGCCGGTTTGTCTGCTATGGTTCATAGCCGTGTATGGCTGCTGAGACTCATAGGTGCCCTCCATGTTGGAGCGGTTCTGATACTGGCCTGCCCCCTGGCCCGGATAACCGCTTCCTGGCTGAGGCTGAGAGGGGTACTGGCTTGGATTCTGACGGCTGCCCTCCTCTTGCGCCTGATTCCGGGCGCCGTCCTGCCGGGGTGCGCCCTCCATCTCCCTATTTTCTCCAGAAGAATCTTTCATAATAAAATTAGGCGCCGTGTCCTGCTCTCTATGGTTATCAGGACTCCCATTGCCGTCAAACCCTTGATTTCTGTTTTCTTCGTACATATGATAATCCCCTTTCTATTGAAATATGTGGTTCCTTTTTGTTTATGAACATACTATATCAACGGTTTGTGACGGAATTGTGACGGAATTATAATAAAACTGTGAAAGCAAGGCCCAAGGCTTGTCTTTACATCCATATACAGGTTTTGGGCCGCAGCCATACCGCCAATGGAAAAATAAAACGCTGCCCTGCAGTACTCTCATGCAAGGCAGCATTTTATGGTTATGGACCTGGCGCCTCGGCTCCCGGCGCCTCAGGTCCTGGTGCTTCATTTGGAGTGTCTCCCCCTGGGTTGTCAGGTCCAGGGTTATTATTATTCTCAGTTGTCATACCTGGCCCTGCCTCCCACGGCATAGTAGAACTTACGGGGTTTCCTCTAGGATCAAGAGCCTCCCCTTCCCCGGAAACGGCAGAAGTAGTCTCCTCCGGCAGCACCGCTGTACCTGCATCCCCACCCGGTTCCACGCTTCCGCCTGGTCCCACGGTTCCGGAATTGTCCGTACCCGGCTGCTGATGACCAGGGCCCTGGGGATTGGGATTGACGCTTGTCCCCGGGTTCTCGTTATTATCATTGACCGACGGCCCGTTTCCCGGCCCCTGAGTGCCTCCCGGCTGGATAGGCCTTGTTGTCATTCCCCCCGGCAGAGAGGGTTCTTCCTCGGGCCAGTCATCAATGGGGGCATCCAGCAGTTCGCCGTTTTCATCTGTCTGGCCTGGATAGATATTGATTATGTTGCCATCCTCGTCTGTCCCGCCCGGTATTGTAAGGCTTTCATCCTCATCCGTCTCATCGTCGCTGGCTGTTGTCTCCTTTTCTACAACCTTGGCCTTTGTAGTTTCCTCCGGCACATAACCGTCAGTAGACAGAGCGCTTCCCTTAAACGGCGCCCCCTCTTTATACATGCCGCTGTCCGCCGCGATTTTACTGCTGATCTGCTTTACCTGATCCGTAGTCTCATAATCTTCATCCCCAAACAGAAACGTATGGAGCTGCTTTACATTGGACTCCAGAGTCTGAGGGATTACGCAGTCCCCTTTTCCAGGCATGTTGGCATTTCCCTTGGCAAACGGGAAACCTGTAGTCTCACCGATGTAATACTTGTTAATATTCAGAGCCATGGTAGTCATATCGGCAAAGGTAATGTTGGTGCTGACATTTGGCAGCACTACCACTAAAATATTATTCAGCACAGAGTACTCAGCCTTCTTGGCTTTTGCAAACGCCAGTTCAATAACCTTCCTCTGCCGTTCTGTCCTGGCATAGTCCGTATCCATCAGGCGCAGGCGCCCATAAGCCACTGCCTGGACTCCGTCCAGATGCTGCATGCCGGTAGTTTTCAGCTGGTGGGAGCCTATGCCTGTGGCTTCCACGGTTGCCGTAATAAATCCGTTAATAAATTTAAATTCCGGTTTCGTGATCTCCACATCCACTCCGCCTAAAATATTGATTCCCTCGGCAACCGCTTTCCAGCTGAATGTTATATATTCCGTAATGTTCAGATCCAGATTCTTATTAAGAGCCTTCAGAGCCTGCTGCGGCCCTCCGTTGGTGTAGGCTGCATTGACCTTTCTGTAAGACCCCTCATCATTAATATTCAGATACGTATCCCTGTATACGGATGCCAGTTTGATCTCGCCTGTATCCTCATTGATACAGCAGATAATAATAACGTCTGACTGGCAGCCTGCGCCTACATTGCTGTCCCGGCTGTCCACGCCGAATATAGCAATCATCCGGTAACCCTTCATCTTTTTTATGGTATCCAGAGAAATCTCGTTATTTCCCACTTCCTGAGGGTCAAATTCTTCCCGCTGAATCAAGGTGAGCCGCCTTGCAAAATAGCCATACGTAAAAATAAATATCAGGGCAAAGCATTCCGCTATGATCATGGAAATGATCCGCCGTCTCATTTTCTTCTGTTTTGCCTTCTGTACTCTGGCCTGGGTTGCCCGTTCCCTGGCACTGCCATCCGGCGGGGGAATAGCCCCCTTTCTTCTGGCGGCACCCTGGGCCTCCGCCATCCTCTGTGCCCTGGCGCTTCCGTTTGGCGCAGACGCACCTCTGGAACCTGGCGGCCTTCCCCCTGCAGCAGTTCTCTCTGTACCATGCTCCTGGCCGGCTGCCGTCTCCCGTCTGGCTGCCCTGCTTCTCTCTTCGTCGGAAAGCCTTACACGTCCCGTTGCCCCCGGCATCGAAGCGATTCTTCCTGTTCCCTCCATGCCTGACAGGGAGGACGCCCTTCTGCCGCCCCTGTTTTCAGCATCTCTTCCATACGCCTGCGGATTTTGGGCGTCCCGTCCGTAGCCCCCTCTTCTGGACCCAGGGGGCAGCGTCCGCCCGGGAGCATTTCTTCTGTTTCCGTCAGGCCTCTGCCCAAACTCATTATCATGCTCATAGTTCATGCATATAACCTCGTTTTTACCATGCCTCAAAATCAGTAGGCATTTTTATTGATAAACCCTTTAAAAAATGTCAGTAATAATATTTTAAAGTCCAGCCCAAGGGTCCAGTTTTCAATATAATACAGATCGTGTTCGATCCTCTTAGTAATGGAAGTGTCTCCCCGATACCCGTTTACCTGAGCCCATCCCGTCATTCCGGGCCGAACTTGATGCTTAATCATGTATCTTGGAATCTCTTCTTTAAATTTGTCCACAAAAAACGGCCGCTCCGGCCTGGGCCCCACCAGGCTCATCTGCCCCATAAGCACATTAAACAGCTGAGGCATCTCGTCAATGCTGGTCTTGCGGATAAACCGGCCGATAGGGGTCACTCTGGAATCGTTGGGAGTCGTCCACCGGCTTTTCTCTGCTGCCGGGGCCTGTACCTCCATGGAGCGGAATTTATACATCTTAAACGGCCTGCTGTGAAGCCCTACCCGCTCCTGGCAGTAGATCAGCGGTCCCGGAGAAGTTATTTTGATGATCGCAGACGTGATCAGCATAATCGGAGAAAACAAAAGGAGTGCCACCAGGGCGCCGAAAATATCAACCGCCCGTTTCATGGTCTTATTCAGCATATTGTTCAGGGGGACATGGCGGATATTAATCACTGGAAGCCCCTCCAGATCCTCCGTATAAGGCCTGGTAGGTATCATGTTGTTGTAATCCGGGATGAATTTGGTGTGGACCCCCGATTTTTCACAGGAAGCTACAATGTCTTCCAGTTTGGCATACTCCTTCAGCCCCAGGGTAATGGCGATCTCATCCAGCTGATTCAGCTGCAGAATCGAATCCAGCTCCGCAATCTTTCCAAGAAATTTCACTTTTCGGTATTCTTTGCCTGCCGGAACGTGATCATCCAGAATTCCATGCACCTGGTAGCCCCACTCCGCATTCTGCCTTACTCTGTCAATAAATCCTTCCGCTGCCCGGCTGTATCCAATCAGCAGGATATGCTTCTGATTATACCCTTTGGCCCGCAGGGAATGAAGGAACTGGCGGATAAGATTCCTTTCAACAGTCTCTACCACAATATTGATGGAAAAAAAGTAGAAAACCATTCTTGTGGAATACTCTTGAAGATAGGGATTCTTTTTCAGCAGGAAAAACAGCATGGAAATAATCAAAATCCCCGTTATATTGGCCCTGCAGATATTGGCAAATTCATATCTGCGCCTCTGTATCCGTTTTGGCGTGTACAGCTGAAAAAACGTATACAAGATCAGATACAGCGGAACAATGACGATTAACGCTCCGAAATAAATGCGGGGCGGCAAAATCCCGGTGCCGGGGTTGAACCATAAGTTGCCCATATACAGGCAGACCCACGCCAATGTATAGGACACAATGATCATCAGTGCATCCAGCACCACATGAAGGCTGTTAAGCTTTTTCTGATTGCTTTTTATCATGATTTTTCACCTTAGTATTAATGTGCTGTCATATCCCATACATTATACATGAAAAATCTTTTTCTGATATTAAATTTCTCTTAAAATATGGAAAAATGTTCTTCACATTTAAGCAATAGAACAAGTATACCTCACGTATGAGGATTATTCAATAACAATTTTCGCCTGGAAAATTCATATATATACACTGCCGTTCCCGCCAAAAGCTCCCACTGAATCGCAAGATAATTTGAGAAATGCCGGCGGTGAAACACTACCTTCTGGCAAGTGCCCATGGTCGCAAGCCCCTCTTTGATGCCCTCTGCATAGGCCCTTTCAAAGCCCAGATTCTTAAAAAACCCATATTTTACCGCAATGCCTGCTGCCAAGGGAATCATATTGAGCAGCAGCTGAGGCAGGGGCATATTTTTATAATTCAGATAAATGTTATTGCGTGCCGCCAGCTTTACCTTAAATTCATTATAGCGGGAGCCGCTGGTTCCGCTTCCTACGTGATACACCACTGCCGTGGGGCAGTACATATTGTGATAGCCGAAAATTTTTGCCCGCCAGCATATGTCGATGTCCTCCAAATAGGCGAAATGCTTCTCATCAAAATATCCTATAGTTTCAAAGACTTCACGGCGGTAGATGGCGGCCCCGGCGCAGGCAGAGAACACTTCGCAAAAACGGTTGTATCCCTTGGAGCTTTGTCCCACGCCCCGCTGGTAGGCCCAGCCAGCCAGGGAATACATATCCCCCGCATCGTCCATCAGCTCTTTATGATGAAGCTGGATCATTTTGCTGCTTACGGCAAAAATCCTTTTGGAACGGCGGATCGATCGCAGCAGCTCTCCAAGGAAATCCGGCTCCGGCTCCGTGTCATTGTTTAAAAGCAGCACATAGGGAGTCTCTGCCGCACGGATTCCCGCGTTCACGGCTCCGGAAAACCCGGTGTTTGTCTCAAGAAATATTGCAGGAATCTCATGCTCCTTCAGCCATTCCACGCTTTCATCCGCAGATCCGTTATCCACTACCAAAATCTGGAAGTCCCGGCATCTCTGCCGCTGAAGAGCCGCTATGCAAGGTTCCAGAAACGCCTTGCCGTTATAGTTTGGAATAATAACCGTTACCGCTAATTGTCCGGCCATATAAATTTCCTCCGAATATTCATTGTATACTTTTGAGATCGCTCCTTAAGCTGCCTTCCTGTCACATCAGTTCCCTGATAGCCTCATCCAGCTGGTAGGGTTGTCCGATTCCTTCCTTTTTTAAATCCCGCAGAGCAAAATTAGATTTGCGCAGAGTCAGATTAGGATTGTAATAGGGATCTCCGTTTTTTAGAATATCCGGCCATTTTTTCGCAAATTTCGCTACCTCACGGTTAAACCGGGCCACCTTCTCCGGCGTGTCCTCCAGTCCCCTGGATTTGGACTCATAGTGGTAAAGCACTGCATAGGGCGCATAAACCACCAGCTTTCCCAGGCTCCGCACTTTCATGCAGTAATCAATATCATTAAACGCTACAGCCAGCTCTTCGCTGAATCCCCCTGTTTTCTCAAATACCGTTCTTTTACTCATCATGCAGGCGGCCGTCACTGCGCTGTAGTCCTGGGCGCACATGGCGCGGTGAAAATAACTGTTCTCCGCTTTGTGAAGGCCGATAAATGTGTGGCCTGCAATACCGCCGAAGCCTACCACTACCCCTGCATGCTGTATGGTGTCATCCTGATACAGCAGCCTGGCTCCCACGGCTCCCACGTCGTCCCTCTGGCAAAATCCCAGCATCTCTTCTATAAAATTCTCTGCGATCAGTTCCGTGTCGTTATTAAGAAACAGAAGGTATTCCCCTGAAGCATGTTTCACGCCGAAATTGTTAATAGCCGAATAGTTAAACTCCCTGTCCCAGACAACCACCCGGACCTGCGGAAATTCCTTCTGTATGGCATCATAATATTCGAAGGTTTCCTTCTTGGTACTGTTGTTCTCCACCACCACAAACTCCACATTTTTGTAGGTTGCCCTGGTTAAAACAGCTCTCATGCACAAATCCAGATCCTGACAGTGGTCTTTATTGGGAATAATAATTGATACTTTCGGATTCCCTTTAATCTTAAATATCGTGTGGTAAATGCCGTAGTCCACGCCCTTTTCCACTTTCTCAGCCTCAATCCCCATCCGGCGGTAATGTTCCATAATCGCCTTGGAGCCGGCCTCAAAGGCATAAAGTTTGCTCTGCGGATTGCTGGCAGTGGAATCCTGATGGCATCTCCAGTGATACAGTACCTTAGGGATATGCCACACCCCCTCTGCCGCCTCCGTGCACCGGAAAATAAAATCGTAATCCTGAGCCCCGTCAAACTCTTTCCGAAGCCCCCCTACCCTTTCTGCCAGCTCCCTCTTTACCACAAACTGGTGGCAGATGTAGTTTACGCTGGTCAGCAGATCCGGGTTGAAATCCGGTTTAAAATGAGGGTCAAACAGCGCTCCCCCATCCATATCCATCTTGTCCTCGTCAGAATAGATCACCTGGCAGTCCGGGTGTTCCCTGACAGCCCTGGCACATTCATACAAAGCGTTTTCCGTCATGGCGTCATCATGATCCGCCAGGACAATGTAATCTCCAGAGGCCATTGCCATGGCTGCATTGGTATTTTCGGAAATCCCCTGATTACTCCCAAGCTTTTTATAGCGGATACGGGAATCTTTATCCATATACCTTTTAACGGTTTTGTAAACTTCTGCTCCCTTAGGACTTCCGTCGGCCAGGCACAGCTCCCAGTTAGGGTACGTCTGGGCCACAATGGAATCCAGCATTTCCCGCAGATACCGCTCTGGAGTTTTATATAAAGGCATAACAATGGAAAACACGGGGCCATTGTCCCACGCCTCTTTCCGCTGCCTTTCCAGCTCCTGGCCAGAAGGCTTTGTTAAGGCATACCACTCTCCGTAGTCGTAATCATTATCCAGCCCCTGAATCTTATGAACAGATTTAACAAACAGCGCCCGCAGGCCGTTTTCTTTCCAGAAATCCATGGCCACGCGGACCGTTTCCATGTTCATCAGGTCTTTCAGCTTCTGCATCCGTTTGTGGGCTACGCTGGCGCGCTTCATGATCAGCTGTTCGTTGTATTTTATCCGCACTTTCCTGCTGTCACACTGAATCACCAGGTAATAATTCTTTCCCCGCTCATAGGGAAACTGAATGTCAAACCCAAAATCTCTGTCATATACTTTGCCGTAATAAATCTGGCTTACATCATCCCGTCTGGTGGACACATGTTTAAACTGAATGGCCCGGTGTTTTTCATCCTCCACCCAAAATGCCGGCCGGGACTCAGGCGTTTTTCCGATGACCCAGCCATTTAGCTGGATGGAATTTTCCCTGATGCGGACCACATCCACATTATGTTTCATTGGCTGCTTCCTCTTTCACTTCTTTTTTCTCCGGCTCCTCTTCAAAATTAATCCGCTCCTCCTCAATAACCAACGGCCTTTTCATAACCCTGCTGTTAATAGCCAAGATATACTCACCTACCAAACCGATAAAAAATATCTGAACAGAGCCCAGAAAGCACATGCCAATCAGCAGAGGAGCCATGCCTGCTGCAAACCTGTCCCAATACATCAGCTTCATTACCAGATACGCCGCCGCCACAATCAGGCTGACTGCGCAGCAAATGCCTCCGAAGATCGTGGCCAGCCGCAGCCCCACTTTTGTATAGGAAGTAACACTCAGCATCGCTGCGTCAAACAGCTTGTAAAAATTGTTGCTGGTCTTGCCTGCACGGCGCCTTGGCTGCTCATAGGGAATCTCTTTCCGCCTGAATCCCAGCTCTGCCACAATCCCCCGAAGAAACGGCGTCGGATCGTCCAGATCACGAAGTACCTGAATAAACCGCCTGTCATACAATCCGAAGCCTGTAAACTGTTCAATCTGCTCTACGTCAGACAGCCTCTTTATCATCTTATAATAGCAGCCTCTCAGCCAGTACATAATCGGATTTTCTTTGCTGGACTTTTTAATTCCGATGACAATCTTATATCCGTTTTCCCACTCCTTCACATACTTGGGAATCATCTCCACCGGGTCCTGGAAATCCGCCGCCATAAGAACCGTGCAGTCCCCTGTGCTCTGGAGCATGGCATAATAGGGAGAATTAAACTGTCCGAAATTCTTTGCGTTAAAAATTCCCTTTATGTCTTTGTCATTGTCTGCCAGCCTGCGGATAATGTCTCTTGTCTTGTCCTTGGAGTCATTGTCAATAAAGATAATCTCATATCCGTAATCGGGCAGGCTTGTCCGAAATGTCTCTCTCAGGACATCCGCCAGGGCCTCCACGTTTTCCTCTTCATTATAACAAGGCACCACGATGCTGATCTTCTTCATAGTAATCTCCTTACTCCGTTGTAACCATGACCTTTATCAGGTCTTTGGGCTTATCTCTCATAAGATACAGCGCCTGTTCTATTTTGTCAAACCCTTTCAGATGGTGGGTAACCAGTCTCTCCGGGTGAATCCGTCCGTATTTTACCATGTCAAGCATTCTCTCAATGCGCACTCTGCCGCCCTCTGCCAGCTCCGTGCGGATCGTTTTTCCTGCCATGCCCCGGCCGCCGGAAAATTTGGGGAAGGGCAGGGAGCCTGTTCCGCCAAAATAATTGATGTTGGACACAACGCCCACACCGTAGCGCACCATGTCAACTGCCTGGGCAAACACCTGGTCACCGCCGCCGCAGATGATGACGGAATCCGCCCCCACCCCGCCTGTGCGCTCCAAAACCTGGCGGACTACATCATTGTCCCGGTAATTCAGCACTTCCGTGGCTCCCATCTCCAAAGCGCGCTGCACGCATAATGGACGTTCTCCTACGGCGAGAATCCTGGACGCTCCCTTCAAAGCCGCTCCGGCCACTGCCATCAGCCCGATAGGGCCAATACCCATAACCACTACCGTATCTCCGAATTTAATATCCGCATTCTCCGCCCCTGTGAATCCCGTGGTCACCACGTCCACGCACATTAATGCCTGCTCTATGGAGATTCCTTCCGGAATCCTGGCCAGGGTAGTGTCTGCATCCGGAATCAAAAACCGTTCTGAAAACACTCCTGGCTGGCTTCTTCCCAGCTGATGGCCGGAAAAGGGGGCCGATGCATGTTTAAAGTTGTGTTCCTGAATTCCTCTTGCACGCCAGTCCGGAGTTATGGCGGGCACTGCCACTACCTCTCCCGGCTTAAAGTCCTCTACCAGTTCCCCCGCTTTCACCACCCGGGCCACGCACTCATGGCCCAGCACCAGATTGGGGGCCTTCCTGGAACCGCCGCCAAATACGGTATGCACGTCTGAGGAGCAGGGAGCCATGGCCACCGGTTCCAGAATGGCCCCGTAAGGCGTCAGCTCAGGCTCAGGCACATCAGCCCAGCCCACTGCGCCAGGCTCCTTTAACACAAATGCTTTCATGACAGTTCCTCCAATTTATCACTGCGCAGCGCCAGTATTTCCACCCCGGTTCCATACCGGCTGCGGATAACGCCTGCAATCTCCTCCGTATATCCGGGAGCCGCAATCAGGATCACATCGGCAGGATCTCGGTGCCAATAGTCCGGGTCCACAATCAAAAGGTGGGAAGCGGGAGCAAATTTCCCCTGCTTAAAGGGCGCCGAATCAATAATATACTTTGCATGATCCTGCAAAGCCGTAGTGGCCGCCAGCGTAAATCCCTGATGGCTGGCTCCCCATATGGCCAGGGATTTCCCTTCCTCTTTCAGCCGGCTGCAAAGTGACGCCATTTGGCTCTGTATATCCGCAAGGCTGTCTGTCAGCCCCAAGATGTCTATGACTGCAACATCATTTCCTGAATCAAGCAAGCTGTTAAAAGCCCTCTCCCTGGCTGGCGGCACACCTTTTTGCCTCTGCTGGCCTTCATCCCAGCCTTTGCGCTTTTTTACGATGACTGACAGGGTATCCCGGTTTACTGTCTCCTGTTCCAAAACCTGGAAGCCGTGGCTTTCCAGCAGATATCTCAGCGTATCAAATGTATAGTAGGCAATGTGATCCCGAAGCAGTTCATAGTAACCATGGTACTGCAAAATATATTCCAGGCTTGGAACCGTAATCAGCCCCATCCCCTCTTCTGTCAGATTGTTCCTGATGCAGTCCAGCATCACCCCTGGCCTTGGCTGGTGTTCCAGAAAATTAAATGATAAAAACACATCATAGGGCCCGTTTTCTCCAAGAACCGTATCCGGATTCTCTGTAAATCCCTGAACCACATGGAGGCCATCCTCCACGGCCGTATCCACCAGGGCCTGACGATGCTCCACGCCGTAGGCTTCTACCGGAAATCCGGCCAGTACTTTTAAAAATTCCCCTCTTCCGCACCCTGCTTCCAGAAACTTTTTCCCCTCCAGATGATACGTGTCAATCAGATGCCTGTATTGGCTGGTTCTTAAGTCCGTCATAGTGGCGGAGTACCCGCCTGAGCGAATCACATCCCGGTAATAGCTGACAGGCTCACAGTCAAACTGCACCAGGCCACATGTTCTGCACTGATGAAGGCAGAGCGTAATCCCTTTGTCTTCCTTAACTTCCTGTTCGTCCGGAATGTCCTGAGCGGAAGCCGGCATGCCTTTAAACTCCATCAGCTTCGTCCCCTCCAGTATCTGTCCGCATAAAATGCAGCGATGCATTTCCCGGCCCTTGTCCTGTTTGTCACATTTACTGTTATTATTCTTTATCTCAAGCATACGCCTTATTCCCTCTTCAAACGATATTTCCGGTTTCCATCCCGTTCTCTCCTGAATCCTGCTGATATCCGGTATCAGGTTCGCCGGTCCCTCTGCATTGGGAGGCAGTTTGCCGTACACGCAGCTTCCTTTTCCTTTGCACAGCTGGTGCATTATCTCCACATACTGCTTTAATGGCCTGGTCCACTCACTGCTTCCTGCCAGATTATAAATTCCTTTGCCTAAATCCGCCTTGTCTGAAAACGCCAGAGCCAGCAGGCCTTTCACCAAATCTTCTATATAAAGGTAGTTCCACTGCTGGGTACATGCCCCCAATTCCATCCTTCCGCCTTTTAAGAATGTGTCCAGGCAAGTATTTACCAGAGACCACGGGTGATCTCCATGCCCGTACACGCTGAAAATGCGGGCGTGGACATACTCCATCCTATATTGATCTCCTGCCTCCCAAACATTGCATATCTCCTGGGCCCGCCTTCCAAATTCCGCCTTCGCCCTGCCGTACTCTGATATTGGATGGCAGTCCATGTCTTCTTTCATGACTGTCTGGCATACTCCATACTCTGCCTGCGATCCGCTGAACACAAACCGGCGGCACTTAAGGCTTCTGGCTCCCCACAGCGCCTTCACCCCGTCTTCCACATTCTTTTGCTGTACATCTGTCTTTGTCCGGTTATGGCTCCCTGAGCCGTCCCAGCCAAAATGGAAGAAAATATCACAGGCTTCTTTTATTAATGAAGCAATGGTATCCAGTCTGCCCAATTCCAGCTCCAGGATGTGAAGCCTGCCTCGGCCTCCCTTTTCAGCCAGGTGTTCTCTTTGGCATGAACTGTTTTCCTCTATCCCGTCTGTCAGGCTTCTCAGATTCTGCGAACCAGGACGCACTACGGCATACACCTGATGCCCCTGGTTCAGCAATTCCTGAATTAGTGCCGTTCCCAGAAAGCTTGTAGCTCCTGTTACCACCAGATTCATCTGCTTTTCCCTTCCTTTCTGCAATGATGTACTAGAGCGTGTTTCAAAATTGCTTTCCGTCAGATGTGCGTCACAGTTTGCGGGAGATTTGGCCCGAATGAGGGAGGCGTAGTGGGCTACGTTGACCGAATGAGGGCCAGATCTCCCGCAAAGTGGGGCGTGCAGATGGCGGGAATGAATTTTCAAACACGCTCTAGCCCCGAATCCGGGGAATCAGCATATTCTCGTCCATCTCCTCATCCGGTAAAAACGGCGCCAGATCCTCCAAAGGCGGGGACACCATGCTTCCATCCGCCAGCCGCTTCGCCGCAGACTTGGGCTCAAAATTTTGTTCCCTGGTCACAAAAACCTCGCAGATAACCGGCCCCTCTGTCTGAAGCGCTTTCTCTACCGCATCTCCCACTTCCCCATTGTGGCAGGCTCTGATATAGGGATACCCATACGCCCAGGCCAGCTTCTCCATGGACGGAAAGCTTAAATCCTTGCTGTCTTCGCCGATTCCCACCAGCGGCTCCCCAAAAAAGTTCTTCTGCGTCTGCCGGATCGAGTGATATCCTCCATTGTTAATCAGAAAAATCTTTACAGGCATCTGATGGTGGATAATCGTCTGCAGTTCCTGCAGGTTCATCTGGATGCTTCCGTCCCCTGTTAAAAGGACAATGTCCTCCCCCGGTTCAGCCATGCATGCCCCGATGGCCGCCGGAAGGTCATACCCCATAGAGGCAATCGCTGAGTTGGTAATAAACCTCTGTCCCTTTTTAATAATATAGCCGTGCCCCCCTGCTACGCAGGCCGATCCATTGCCTACCACCGTGATTCTGTTCTCCGGCAGTCTGGAACTCAGTTCCTTTACCAGAGCATAGACATTGGCTTTCCTTGTCTCATCTTTAATAAGATGTCTTTCCTGCACTACCGGATATTTCTTTTTCCACATCTGGCAGGTTTCCACCCAGTTCATTCCCCTCAGGCCTTTTCCTCCGCCGAATACCGGAGTCTCTGCCGTTTCTCTGTCAATAACCCGCTCCAGCGCTTCCAGCAGATCCTTAGCGTCAGCGTGAACTGCCATGTCCACATGAATGCTCGGCTTCTTCAGCTCTTCTATGTCTATGTCATTAATAATCGTATAGGCTTCTCGCGCCCATGTCTCATAATTATACCCAACCTGGCGGATGCTGAGACGGCTTCCCACGGAAAATACCAGATCACTGTTCTGAACCGCAAAATTTCCGGGCCGGTCGCCCATGCCTCCCGCCCGTCCCACATAAAGCGGATCTTCATCGCACATCAGATCCTGGCTGTTCCACCCTGTGGCCACAGGAATCCCCAGCTTTCTCACTACCCTCTCAAATACCTCATAAGCCCCTGCAATGCGGATTCCGTTTCCCGCGTTGAAAACAGGCCTGGATGCGCCGGCGATTTTTTTCAGTATCTCCCTGGCCGTTTCATCCCCTACCTTTCCCGGCAGCCTCTGACCTTCTGCCCCCGCCTCGTATTCTTCTGCGTCGAATCCCTCCAGTTCATCTGACTCCACATAAGCGCCCTGGACATTTAAGGGAATATCCAGCCATGCAGGTCCGGGACGGCCTGACTGCGCCAAATAAAGGGCCTTCTCCAGACAATACCGAATCTTCTGGGGATCGATAACCATCTCGCTGTACTTGGTCATGCATCCTACAGCCTTTATAATGTCAAATTCCTGATCGCCCATGGCTCTGATTCCCACGCCGGACCACCTGGCCGTAGTGTCATACCGCACCTGCCCTGAAAGTACCAGCATAGGGATGGAATCCAGCCAGCCGCCTACCACTCCGGTAATGGCATTGGTTCCCCCGGGCCCTGTAGTGACGCACAAAGCGGCAATCTTGTTGTGAATCCTGGCATAGCTTTCCGCCGCAATAGCGCAGGCCTGCTCATGATGCTGATACAGACAGCAAAGTCCCTTCTCATGGCCCAGGGAATCATTCAGGTGCATGGCTCCTCCCCCTGTGACCGTGAAAACCTGCGTAATCCCCCGCTGCACCAAAGTCCGGGCAATGTAATCAGAAACTTTTATTTTCATAACCGTCGTTTCTCCTTTTTCTTGAAATTTTTCCAAAATATCCGGCTTTGCCGCCGCCCGCACCAGGCGGAGCATACCCCCCAAACCCCGCATTCTGCGCCATTTTTCCGTTTTTTTGTACCATGGCGCATATTTTCATAAGTATACCACAAATGTCAGCGGTATAAAAGTCTTTTTAAATCCTGCCATTTCTGCCACTAACCTGCACTTTCCCCCGAAGCCCCTATCCGTTATAATGCAGGAGTAATGCAAATGCGGATTTTCACCAAACACAAAAAAGGAGAGAATCAATTTATGAAGAAACAAATCAAATGGACCGCAGCACTTTCTACCGCAGCTATTATGACTGCCCTGACCCCTTCCTTTTCTTCTCCGGTAATGGCCCAGCCTTCCGGATGGATTCAGGAAAGCGATGTCTGGATGTTCTATGACGAGGACGGATATGCCGTAACCGATACCTGGAAGAAGCATGACGGGGAGTGGTATTACCTGGATGAGGACGGAAAGTTAAGCCTTAATCAGCAGATTGAGGAATACTATGTAGGCTCTGACGGAAAACGTGTGGTAAACCAGTGGGTAAAGCTTCCCAACGAGGATAACTGGGGTGATGACAATGCTCCTGAGTTCTACTGGTATTATCACGGAAAGGACGGCAAAGCCACAGTCTCCAGGTTCAGAACCATTGAAAATAAAACTTACTATTTTGACGGCCAGGGACACATGCTTACCGGCCTTGTGGAAATCGAAGGAGACACCTATTATTTCGGTGAGGACGGCGACGGCGTCATGAAGACCGGCTGGGTGCAGCTGGAAAATGAAAACTCTGACGAGGAACCATCCTGGCACTATTTTAACTCCAATGGAAAGATGGTTCACAATGAGATAGACAAGCGAATCAACGGAAACTACTACACCTTTAAAGACGGCAAGATGCAGACAGGCTGGTATAAAATGCCCGTGGAAGCTGCGGTTGCAGAAACCGCCTCTGCAGATGCTGCGGCAGAGACTATGGCTGCGGATACCGCCTCAGCGGATGGTTCTGCAGAAACTGCAGCTGCGGATGCCGGCTCAACAGATGGTTCTGCAGAAACTGCAGCATCAGATACTGCATCTGAAACCGCAGTATCTGACGCCGGTGCAGCCAAAAACGCTTCAGCCCACCAGGCTCCTGCTGCCGGCTATCAATACTATGACAGTGACGGAAAACGTGCGTCCGGCTGGAGAACTATCCACGGCATTCCCGGCGTCAGCAGTGAGGACGAGCTGTACAAATTCTATTTTAAAAACGGCCAGCCTTACTTTGCCCAGGACGGCATTCAAATCTTCTTTATCAGTTCAAGCAGATACGGCTTTAACAGTAAAGGGGAAATGCAGACAGGGCTTCAGTATGTAACGCTGGAGGACGGTTCTGTTGCCACATACTACTTCGGAACTGACGGCGTTATGAGAACCGGAAAGCAGACTATCTTCAGCGAGGAGGAAGGCATCGATCAGACCTGGTTCTTCCACACTGACGGCGAAAAACGCGGCCAGGGCTATACGGGAATCCGTGAAAATGTGATTTACGAAAACGGCCTCCGCAAGCAGGCTGACCCCAGCTTCCGCTATTCTCCGGTTGAATTTGAAGGGAAGAATTATCTGGTAAGCACGGCAGGAACCATTCAGAAAGCCACTGCTTCCTCCAAGTCTGCTGTAAAGCCGGAACTTGGCGCCGGACACCGCGATTTCAAAGACCTGAGCGAATTCGTATGGACTGTAGATGTTAATGGCGTTATTCAGTAAACCTCCATGCGCCCTACCGGGGACGCACCGCCAGATATAAAAGTCTGGCGGGCGCTCTTGGCATCCCTGAATGCATGCAGCCTAATCGGCGGCGGACATTTATGGTAATATACAATAAAATTATTTACCCACCCGTTCGAAAACTGCCAAAGTAGGAATATTTTGGCAGTTTTTTCCATATATTTTGTTACAAAACCACATTTTCTGCGTTTATAAATAATGGGTACTTATTATGTAACGTACTCTCGGAGTCTCTTTGCGGCAGTTTCAGCGAGATACTTTCAGGCCGGGTGTACGCGGTTTAGGAAGCTTACGCATAACGTATGCTGACTAAGCTGCGGTGCAGCCGGCTTAAAGGCAGGTGCAGAAGCGATACCGGAAGTACATCATACTCTATGGAGGAACGATATGAGGGAATTATCAGTTTACTACTGCAATAAGTGCGGCTTCTACGCATACTTCCAGCTGCCTAAGAACGCTGTCTGCCATCATTGCAATATACCTCTGACACGTCTGGATATGAATCACCGCGATTTTACAAGTCTTAGCTATGAAGCCCGGGACCGTCTTATTACTCTCAAGATGATCGAAGCAGTTCCCTCTTTAACGAACCGCATTACCGCACCAGAAAAGTTATATGAGCAGAGAAAGCTGGTAGGCGCCCTGACTCAGCAGATTTTAGAATTGGAAGCCGAGAATAGCAAACTGAATGAAACGCTGGAATGGATGCATGCCACGATCTGGGATGAGTTGAAAAAGAAACAGGCTCTGAAGGAAGAAATCCGCCGTTTTAAAGCATTGATCCCTCCGGCTGATAAGGATGTCCAGCAGCAGCTGGCTGAATATTAGCACTAGCTTGCGGATACTGGCCTGCAGAAATATCAGGCGCTGTATTCATCGGGATTTCCGCTGGAGCGTGTCTGAAAATTGCTTTCCGTCAGCTGTGCGTCACAGTTTGTGGAAGATTTTGCCTGAATGAAGGAGGCGTAGCGGGCTGCGCCCTCCGAATGAGGGCCAATACACCGCAAGGCGGAGCGGGCAGCGATCTGCGTTGACTGAATTTGATTCAAATACGCCCCTCTGACATTTTACAAACGGGAAGCCAGATGGCGGGCATAAGGTTTCTGACGTGGTCTAAATCCCCATGATGAGATGAAATCCGTAAATAAAAGTCGGGACGCCCTGCAGCCAGTACATCCCTGTTAAAGCATGGCTACGGGAATCCCGTTTTTATGAACAGCTATGCTGTCCCGTTGTTGTCAGAGACATACCGGGCAATCAGCCGATCCAGCGTTACCTGCATCTGCGCGACGGTTTTCAGCAGTGTCTCATTATCCTTTTTCAGTTGTTCATTCTCGGCCTTAAGGCTGGCGATCATATCTTTTTCGTTCATCTTATTTTTCTCCTCTTTCTATTGAATGCCTTAACTATACCCTATTCCTCTCCCTTTGAAAAGGGGATTCAAACGCATAATTCGACAAATTCACCTTAAGAATAATTTTACAAAATTTTTGCAGCTTCTGCATCGGGAAAAATTCACTATATATGCCATATCCCTTATCTTTGACCCACAACTTATGGTTTTCTCTTCCAATTTTTCCTCTTTTTTCCAGTGTCGAATCGTGTCGACAAAAACTTTACATCTTTTCTTCCTGATGGTAAGAAACTTGTTTCAAAATCGTAAGAATTAGCGCCTGATTTTCACTGGAAATGGAACTATTCCTATGTTATAATGAGGTCAATCAAAAGAGAAGGAGGTTGTGATGGTATGAAGAAAAGAAATGTTACCGCAGTTGCACTTTCCTCCTTGTTGATGCTCCTGTCTGCGTTCCCTGTCTATGCAGGTACATGGACGGCACATGACGACGGTACGTGGTCCTACCTTAACGAGGATGGCGAAAGCGTGGTCGGCTGGATCGAAGACGGCGATGACGTATATCATCTTAGCACAGAGGGTCTTAAGACCACTGGATGGTTCAAGTCAAAGGGTTCTTGGTACTACTTTGACGAAGACGGCGTTATGGCATCAGACACCTGGATTGACAACTATTACGTAAATCCGGATGGCAAGTGGAAGGGCACGAGATGAACCCCCAGGAGGCTAAAGAGAGGCGTGGTTAACACCATGTCTCTTTTTTGGTTTCTGAAAACGTCCCTCCGATGTCTTCTAAACCATGCGGTTCATATACGATTTCTTCTGCTCCAGATCGCTGTGGACATAAATATCCATGGTTACTTTTACTGAAGAATGCCCCAGTATTTCTGAAAGGGCTTTACTGTCAAACCCGTTTTCAATCCATCGGGAAGCGAACGAATGACGCAGGGAATGAATATTAATATCAGGTATGCCGCACTTTCTTAGCAGATTCTTGAATTTTCGCTGTACTCCTCTGGGTTCCATGCATTTGGATGTCCCTGTCAGAATATAGCAGGCATCGTTTTTCTTGTATCTCTGCATTTTTAAAATAAGAAAATCCGGGAGTGGTATCTCCCGGACTGAAGTCCCTGTTTTAGGCGTTCCTATATATATGATAGTTTTTGACAGTGTTGCCTCTGCAATACCTTCTGTATCCAAATTCCGAATCCTGGAAACCGTTCGGTTTATCTGTATGGTTCCTCTAAGCCAATTGACATCTTTCCACTGAAGCCCACACAGTTCTCCTACCCGGATTCCGGTGCAGATGCAAATCATCAGCCCCAGTTCAAAGCTTTCTCCCGATCCGTTCAGATAGTGGAGCAGTTTCTCCGAATTCTCCTGACCAAGCGTACGCATATACGTTTTTTTATATTTGGGAATATAAAAGCAGAGTTTTTCTGCTGTTCCAATGCCCTTCTCTTCTCCCATGTGAAGAATTCTCTTCAGAAGAAATACGATCAGACGCAGGGTGCTCCAGGACAGTTCCTCTTTCTGCTTCTCCTGCAGATACTGCTCCAGCGCCCAATTATTCAATTTCTCTGCCTGCCACCCTCCAAGGCATGGCAGAATGTGTTTTTCGATTACAGTGATGTACACCGCATAGGTGGTGGGCTTCACCTTGTAACGGATAGATGTCTCCCATTGGCTGCATAGTTGAGATATGGTATGGCCTCCAGGCTGCTCCAAATATTCTTTTTCTCTTATCATTTTATCCATTTCCCCCTACCTCTCCATCAAATGCCAGAAGATTAGCAGGCTTCGCCATCCCGCAGCCCCTTTCAGTTCTGCAGATTTAAGTCCTTCTATAACGATCTCTTCCAAAAACGCGGCCATGCGACGATTTCTGTCAAGCGATGTTTGTACTGTCCTGTATCTCCCCGTGTCCTATGATGTGGCTTATACAATATCTGTCTGCCAGACTTTTTGCTTTTCTCAAGAACACAGGCCAAATATTTCCTTATTTTATTCTAGTAGATACAGCAAACGAATGTCAAGAAAATTGTAAAATATGGAAAAAATGGAAAAAATATCCATTTGGTATATTATATGAAACTAAGCATCCCCTGCCGGGTTATACACTTAAGGTAGTACCATATTTGAGAGGGGATAGGCCTATGAATGAGCAGGAATTATTGGCAAACCGTATAAAACACTACTGCGAAGCCCGCGATATGTCTTTTTACACTCTGGCAAATCGTGCTGCCGTACCGCTGACCACATTAATGCACATCGTCAATTGCTCAACAAAAAATCCAGGGATTTTTACCATTATAAAAATCTGCAGCGGGCTGGATATTACCATCACAGAATTCTTTAATTCGGAAGAATTTGTGAACATAGAATTTGAGATCGAGTAGCTATGCCCATAAGTTAAGGCAGCCGCAGGACTGAGGGAATCTGTATCCTGCACCGGGTTTTGTCAGCATGGGGAAATCCTCTGAAAGGCAGTTTTTCTCCATGGCAAACACGGATGCTTACGCTGAAGAATCCGTACTATCTTTGGAAGATAACGGCGAAGCTGGTGTTGGAGCATGTCTGGGCAATATCGCCCCCCATGCGCCCGACGGGGAAAGCACCTTCACCCATGGAAGTCTGGCGGGCGCAAGGGGCATACCTGAATGTATGCCGCCTAATCGGCGGCGGACTTTTATAATAAAAAGGGTGATATATGGTTTTTCTGCTATATAGGTTATAGAGCAAATATACTATAAGCGAAAGGCTGATTATCTGCTGCTCTCATAAAATTATACAATTATCTGTGCATAAAAATTACTTATTGTTGGGCAGCAATTACAGGAGATACTATATGATAACGGTTGCTGTATGTGATGATCAAAAAGCGGATCTGGATAAAATAAAGCATTTGGTCGAGAATGCCCTGGTTTTAGAACAGGCAGGCGCAAATAATGTAATATTATATAACGACTCTATTTCTCTTATGAATGACATAAGAAACAATAGAAAGATTGATCTGCTCTATCTGGACATTATCCTTCCATCCGGTTCCGGCTTTACAGTTGCAGATGAAATCAGAAGAATCAATGATTCAATAAAAATTATTTTTGTGTCTGATTATAATGATCTGGTTTACCAAAGCCTTTTTTATCAGCCTTTTCTATTTATACGAAAAAGAATGCTGGAATATGAGATCAATGGTTCTATCCGGTATTTTCTCAAGTATCAGGCAAAACATTACCCCATATGTAAATTTAAAGTACATGGACATGCACTCTCTGTTAATTCAAAAGATATCTTATATATGACCAGCAATCTTCATAGCCTGACTGTCTGTCTAAAAGATACCAGTTTTACCTGCAGAGACAGCATTACCAACAGGCAAAAAGAACTGCATAATTATGGCTTTGTCCAGTCGCACATTAGCTGCCTTGTAAATTTGAGATATGTGGAAAAAATACGCAAAAATGAGATAATTATGCAAAATGGCGATTCTCTAGCCTTAAGCAGGGGTAAACAAAAGCAGGTGGAAAAAGCATATCTTTTGTATCTGCGTGAGCCCTTTTAGGCAGAGAAATCAATTCAGTATTTAGTCAAACCTCCGGATGGTTCATAGTGACCCCCTTTCATTCATGGTGGTTCCGAAAAAGTAGCATGGGGTGCTTTGAAAGCAACCTATGACAAAAAACAACAAGGTATGACACGGCAATTGAACGCAATCAAACTACATGGTATATTAGCTATTGAAACCTGCTTAACACACCTCATACCATAAGTGATATTTAGCCTTGGTTCGCTTTGCACATTTTGTCCAGTTGCCGCCAAGTGCCGGGTATATTTCCGTGTCGGATTTTATCCCTCTCCTCACCTTATGGGGGTGTTTTCTGTCACACTGTTATATGGTTAAATTAGCAAATAAATATAAAGGGGTATTCATTATAAGGTAAGAACGAAGGAAATAATGTATTCATTAAAAGGAGTGCCAGTGTTTTTATCAGCCATATGTTTCCCTGGCCAGCAAAGTCTGCCTTCTCTAGGCATAGCTTGGTTAAAAAATTGACTTGGTTAAAAAATTTCAGATTTTGATTGCCACATAGGAAAATATATGTTATTCTATGGATAAGCTTTATCGCTGTATTGACACATAATACGAAAAATATTGAATATACTAAATACTACCGTGCGAAAATTCTTGTGAATTCAGCACCCGTTCTCTACGCCTATAAGCACACCTGCAAAATCAGACGCAGACTCCGCTTTGTGGACGCACAGATGACGCAGACATCGGGTATTGAATTCATTGTTATTTTCACATAACAGTAATAGAGCGTGTCTGAAATTGTTTCTTGTCAAATGCTCCTTCCGTTTTGTGGTCTATTTTGGCCAGATGTGGGAAGCGCAACGGGCTATATTGATTGAATTTTGCCCCAATGCGCCATGCCTTTTAAGTATTTCATAAAGCGGGGGCAGATAGCCGGAACGTACTTTCATACGCGCTCCAGTTGTAATATACACCTTAAGGAAATCTATATCTGCGTTCTAGCATCATATAGCTCTGACTAATGCCTTTTGAGGCAAGTGAGAGTTTTTTAAATATGGCATCTGCCAGCTAAGTATTTTTACTATAGTGTCATTAAAAAGGAAAGGGGGGGATAGATATCATGGCCGAAGAGTATTATAAAGCTCGTATAGACACTTTTTTACCGTCTATGGATATTAAACCAAAAGATAGCAATCCATTTGGATATACACAGGAGAATATAGAGAAGAGGCGTCAGCAAATACTCGATGCTGGCCAGCAGATTGAAAAATTTGTGACATATAGGACAAATGGATAACCTCCCTTTAGCAACCCTATTCTCCATAAATTTCCTAAAAGGTGTAAAATTCTTTAATCAGAGTTCTGCGGGGCCTTGTTACATCACTTTGATGGTATCGAATATAATTTTTAGCGTTTCGTGGAACTCTGCATTCGAGAATAACTGTCCAAAGTTTTTTCTCAATGCATCATACTAAAGGCATTACTGCAGAATACTTAAATCTTTTTCGCTTTCCATCCGTTCTTTTTCTATAATCAGAGTATATTCCTCTGATGACTTTATTTTCCCTTAAACATATAACATAAAGGTTTCGCTAGTTGCACAGTATGCGTATAAAAATGCAGGCGCTTTCACTTATTTAGTGAAAGTATTAAAAACTTTGCGAAGGAGAATTCTCATGTGCAGATGGGAAAGTGAATATTCAACACATGTTCTTGAATTAGTTAGAAATAATGGGAAGCCTACGATTGATAGAAATCAAAATGGCCATTTTCTATTATTTGATTATTTCGATATTCTAATCCACGAGGAACTAACCGGAAAAAGGAAAGTATATAAAAATTATTTTTCTATTGCAGACACATTTCATGATGATAAAGACTATAAAGTTTCTTATAAAACTTTAAGTTTATATTGTAAAAATAGCGAAAAGCTTAAAAATCCCTTTGGTTCTATGGGGGATGGGGAAGAGTTATCACAGATCCCCTTTTTAGGTTTAATACAAATTAGTTTATGTAAGGAAAATTATCAGCTGCAAAATAGCTCACAGTCGGTAATTGTTGACGAATTTCTCACCAGCTGTGAAAACAAGATTCTAAACGCAATCCAGAAGACTAAGTGTTTTTCTGAGAATGATCCCACAGTTATGCAATTATATAGAAGTTCAACAACAGGAGATTTCTGTCTGGCAATGCGAACCGATTCAGCTGATAAAGTTTATAATGTAGCTCTTGCACTAAATGGATCTCAAAACTCCCCTACGGAATGCCCTGTATTGACTTATACAAATGTCGGGATTGAATGTAAGGTACTTTCTAATGGTTCCTATGGCACATTAAGCCAAACCTTTATTGATAATCATATTGACTTAGCCTTTGCACTCCGTTTTTCAGCAGATGGAGGGCTGCTTCCTATATTAGAACAATATGAAAAAGTACACAATAACGGCAATCTAGAGGCTGTCAAGGGCCTTTTCGGAAGATATGATTATCTCTTACATATAGGTATAAAAGACTTTGCTGAAATATACCCCCTGCTGTGCGAAAAGAAGTTCGGCAAATTAGAGCATAGTTCTGCTGGTAAAGAGAGATCTGAATTAAAAGATATTCTGAATTACCCACATATAAAAAATATAAATGAACGTCTTTTAGTGGATCTGAAAATACAAAAAAGCGAAATTAGTAACAACCCCCGTACTGATGTGGCAGAAAGGGACAGGGCAGTAACGGAACGAAATGAAATGCTCTATACAAGGATAATGAAACTGAAAGACTGGAAAACATGTTTTTCAAAAGAGAATCGTTCCTTTCACGATCTGCATAGAGGCATGGTAGGCATTTACAAAACTTTTTCCGCTCTAGGAATGGAACGTGAGGCATATCTGAACTGGAAAATATTCTGCCAGGACATGGAAACGCTTTGTGAAAGTCTAGAGTATTGCTTTGAAAACTGCAAAACTATAAATAAAGATCCCACAAAGGACGAATCCTGGAAACGTTCCTATCGCCTTTGGCTGTTAAAAGATTGGAGAATTAATATTCAGGCAATTAATCAGTATACACGTTTAGTCCAGAATATTAATTATCAGACTTACCAATCCCCGATTTATGAGATTCAAACTCAAATTGATACGGAAAAAACAATGATTGCGTACAGACAGTCTATGATGTCTTATATGGAATCCTACACCAAAGACAAACTACGGCATAATGAAAATGTAGCTTCTATCATCCCTATTATCTATCCTGATTTATCAAAGGACAAAGTAGAGGTGACAGCTTCATTTATCAGCCAAAAAAGAGGCAATACTTATATAAAAACAGCAATTATGTGTACAGTGCCCTCTTTCGAGTATTTTGGAAGATTGTATGACCTTTTGCCTTGGCTGCTTCATGAAGCCTCTCACCATCTGAGAATTTTAGACCGTGAAGAGAGAAACCGTGATTTTGCAGAATATGTCTTTTCTCACATTTTTAATATAACCATAGAAAACTCCCTACCAGAATTATCAGATGATATCCTATATCGTACAGTAGGGAGAGTTGAGCAGCGGCTGGTTGATATTATGACAAAAGTAACCTTAGATGATCTATTAAATGGCCAAGAGAATCCAAAGAATTTCTCCTTTGAAAAATTCTTTAGCAGAATTGACGGATATCTCAGGAAACTATTTTCTTCTGAGGACTCTGGAAAAGACATATGGGAATACGATATTGACAAAATCAGAAATAAAGTCTTCCAATTTTATTTAGGAGAGTACAGAAAGGCCGGAAACCTGACTGACGAACTTTTGGATCAGCTTCTGAATATAAAGCAGGAAAAGTTCATAGCAAAAGAAAAGCATCTTGCAGATACGCTTTCTGAAGGTCTGTTAAAACGCTATAGCGAACAGCTGGCTGCAAGAGAACAGCAGAGCCTTCAGGAGAACGAGTGTATTGTCTTAAACGACCTGTGGAAAACGAAGGAATGGTTCGAAAAGGAATTGGCACAAGTCCATAACACCCTAATACATAAAGGGCTTTCCAAGGATGGGATTAAGGATTATATCTTTAAGGTTACAGAGCTTTATAAAATTGCAAATGCATTCAAGGCAATTAACACTGGAAAGGTACTTGATAATAAATATGCAAAAGAATTTCTGGAAAAAGTATTTACTGAGTATTTAAAAGAACAGAAAGAGCGAAATTGGGATACCATTGATGAAGTTTTCCGCAGCCCCGGAACTTTGCATGTATTACGGAAATTGGGGTTATTGAATGGACGAAAAGATACCTTTTGTTCCCAAATGATGGCTGTTCTCCACAAATTAAATTACAAAGATATAAATCGTCATAAGGAAATGAAAACTGTAATTTATCGTGAGGCATTTGCCGATCTATTGATGGTGACATCGCTGAATATTAATAGTTTTGGATATATCCGCCAAGTTCTACAAACTATTAGTGATGCCCGAGTTGACGAGGAAGCTTATTGGTTCAATGATATCAACAGGGATCGTTTTCGAATTGTAACAGCTATTCTGTTATCTGAGGAACTAAACTTTTCACTAAATGATAGCAGCCCCTGTGACACTGACAGTATACGTCTTGATGGAACCAGTATCGTCGAAAAAGGAATTATCTATTGTGAATATACACTCAAATGTATTTATGAAAAGCTTATGGAAATAGAAGATATTCAACAGGATGATGTGAAAAAAGAGTCTGTAAATTTTTTCCTTGGCAGTATCAAACGTCAATTAAATATATTTCTTTCCCAATCGGGAGACGATGAAATATATGACAGTACCTTTTTATATATTCTGCTGCATGGAAAGGTAAATGCTAACAAAGATAGTCTAAAATTATGGGAGCAATGGAAGTATGACAAAATATCCGAAATCTGCGAACCTATAAAATATATTTTTCTGCGGTTGGAATGTTTCTGTGTTGGTTTAAACAATATTCTCCAAGACCGTCAGCTAATTGTGCCTATAAATATTTATAAACATATGAAAAAAATACGTGACAAAATTAAAAAGCATAACGGTATTGGCTGCTGCTGGGAACAGGAATGGGATTGCCTCATAGATCCCAAAAAGGATGTTGGCAAATTCTTTAATGAGCCTGAACTGGTGTTTGATAAAAAATCGTATCAAAAGCTTGAAAAAACTATTGAATTTATACAAAATTATTATTATTATAACCGCTTTAAAATGGCAGGAGAGGAAATAGATAATGAGCACAACAAGTAATGGAATAATGGTCAGATACGCTGAGGATCTGTCGGAAGTATATCAACATATTCGTGCTATAGGGAAAGAAATAGAACAAGCAGACAGGAATTCTAATGTATCTATGTGGTTTCGCGGGCATACAAATGCATCTTACCATTTAGAACCAAGTATATTCAGGGATGCTGACTATCACTATAATCAAAAAGAAACATACAGTAATAATCATCTGCGTGAAGAGTACCGATTTCAAAGTTTTATGTCAAGAAATTATGATAATGTAGATTATCGTATGCCGCAAACTATGATAGAGTGGCAGGAAGTAATGCAGCATTTTTTTGCAAAAACCCGATTAATGGACTGGAGTGAATCTTTAATAATTGCATTGGAGTTTGCTCTTGAACCATTTATCACCCCTGTAAAAGATTTAGAGGTCAAAGAAAAATGCCGGACTGCAGAACCCACGATATGGATACTACAGCCCAAGAAACTGAACAAGGCAGTATACCAGTCCTTTATTGAAGAAAATGAAAATAAGGGAAAGGGCTTAATTCAAAAGGCCGTTACAGTAAGAATAGAAAATAAGTCTAATCTGGATAAGAAGCGGCTGGTTAATGAAATTTGGGAAGAATTAAGCAGAGAAGCATCCCATGGAACCTATTATGACATTGGCAATGAAAAGGATGAGAATATGAATGCCATGATTGGGTTATCTTCTCTGGAGATTATTCGTACTGCATATAAAGCAAGAGAAAACGAGGCTTTAAAGGCTTTTGAAATAAATCCCTTTTTCTATTTGCTTCTGAGATATTACTCCGATGGTATCCCAGTCCATATAGACAGCCTCCCGCCTCTTGCAATTATTCATCCCTATCATAGTCAGAGGATACGGCTGCAAAAAGGGGTATTCACAGTATTTCCCTATTATATTCCTGGAAAGCAGATGGAGCTGATTAAAGAAACTACTAAGTCATATCCTTCGTTTGGTATGGAATATATGAAGAACTGCATCCCTTGCCTGCATTGCATCCGAATTTTGAATCCGGAGAAAGTGGCAAAGGAGCTGAGACAGACCGGCGCAAGGCGAAGCAATATATATCCTGAGATGCAAATCGTTTCGCAGGATATAGAAAATGTATCTAAGTAAACTATATACCTTGATTATTATAATTGTCAAAAATTTTAATATTCCTCGGTTTACACAAAAACTGACCAACAGTACCAGAGGGTATGCAAGTCTTTGATTGCCCCAAGTACTGAATTCGCTGTCACGGCTGCTTTCCTCAATCGAGAAAATGCCTTGGCAGTTAATCCTGAGTGTTCTGCATGGATCAAATACTAATAAACAATAAGTACCTTTTACCCAACTATTTGACAGTTGGGTAATGGAGAATTCCAATTCTTCAGATATTGCAGAAAGCGTCCTATGGTTAGGTATTATATCCATCTGTTTCACGATACAATGAAATATGGAATAAGTCAAAAAGGCCGTATGTATAAACATACAGCCGCCTTTGGCTCATTCCATATTCCATCAGTCCTGGCAGAGGGGCAAATGCTTCAGCACCTCTGCCAGTTCTTTAATTGTTGACTGCCTTTCACAAAACAGCTGCTCTCTATTCTGACCCTCTCCACTCAGCCTGTCCACTAATTGGCCATAACGGTCATCTTTGATTATCAGAAGGGCAAAAGCAAAGTGTTCATAAAGAGAGTCTTGCCCCAAATGAAAAGGTATTGAAACCTTGTAAGAATTTTTCCCGCAAACATAAACAACAGCCGGGCCGGGAAGCGAGTCTGGCAATACATAGAAGCCTTCAATTGTTTTCCCCAGCCTCTCCATAACTCTTATGCAATGTCTGCCGAGGGGCATGGGTGTGTTCCGTCCTTCCTGGAAAGCAGCAACCAGCTGCTCTCTGTCATCGCCGCACTCCATAATGCCTCTTTCCCCTGTATGAACCGTCTGTTCAGCAGGGCAATTATTTGAATCCGACAATGCATAAGTATCTCCCGCAGTTTCCTCCAGCTTCTCCATAGCTGTTATGCAATGTCCGTCGAGGGGCATGGGTGTGTTCCGTCCTTGTTGGAAAACAGCAGCAGGCTGTTCTCTATCACCGTCACGTGCCATAGTTTCCTCTCTTTCCCCCATCCGAACCGACTGTCCGGCAGGGTTAATTATTTATCTCAACTCCTTCAAAATATATTAATGTCCTGCCGGGACAGACAGAACTCCTACAATATATTCCTTCAGGTATTGAAACCGCTTTCTCAGCAACAGCAAATCTTCATTAAGATTTTCCCCTTCCGTAATCTTCATGGTTTGTATCAAAATCTTTAATACTGCAATATTCTCAATTGTGCCAAATTGGGAAAAATCGCTGAGGCATTTAAGAAAATCCGGATCTTTCCGAAATATTTCCTCTACCGTCTTTACGGGATCAATAGGTTCCCCGGAAAATGAGTAGTATTCCTCCTGGGGAGTTATGACTCCGCTATACCCAGCCTGTACGAGAAGGGTCGAATAAGGTGTTGCCAGGAAAGGGGCCAGTGCTTTCAGTGTCTTCCTTGTTGGCCTGGTATCATATTTTGTTTCCAGATGGCATAGCTGTGCCTGAGTAATGCCGATTTTCTCGGCAAATGCTCTTTGGGACAGGCCCATATTCTCCCTGGCCGCCTTAATTCTCACTGCCAATGGTTCCGGCTCCTTCAGACCAAATAAGGAATAATCTGCTTCAGATTGCGAATGCCCCTTTATGTCCTGCTCCTCGGTGCTGGAATTTGACGCTTCAACCATTTTGTGCCTCCTTGAATTGTATTTTTGACCTGCCCATATTTTTATCAATGTACAGATTTGTTTCTCACCAATTTTATCATAATTTAATCTTCAGATCAATATATTATATATTTTTTTATTCTTTTTGATATTATCTTTCAAAACAATAATATCTTATCCATTGACAAACCTGTATCCTGGAAATTATAATATTTCATATCTATTGTCTTGACACCATGGAGGATTTCATATGGCAATCAGAAAGATCAACAGCAGCATACAGCCCGTTTTCAAGCAAAATGACATCACCGAATTAGCCAAACTGTTTCCAAAAGGATTTTCATATTTTTTTATGCCCTCGTTGCCCCCAAAGAATATGGAAGACAGCGAAGCTTTCTATATTCCCAATGAAAATATGGAATCTCAAATATATAAAGCCGTCTCTGGAGATGAAAGCAGCCTGTCTGTTCTTATTGGAGAAAGAGGGAGCGGAAAGTCTGCCTTGATCAGACATTGCCTTAAGGCTGCTGGAAATCAGGCCAAAATTGAGAAGAACACAATATTTCTGTTCAGCTTTTTCAGCTGCCGCCCGCCTCGTTCAGTATTCCCATTTCACATTGAAAACCGGATTCGTTCTGTAAATGCCAAGTTGGAAGAGTCTTATCCAAAGCTTTCAGAGTATTTTTATTCCCCTCAGGGGCAAAAACATTTTTTTGATTTTACAGAAAAACTGCAGGCTGATATTTTGCAGTATACAAAATTCAATGTCTCGGAACCCATGAGCCCGTCCCGGCAAGAGGCGATGGCATTAGAACACGCCCGCAAACACGCACCCTCTGTCTTTGAGGCGCTGAAATTACAGTTTCTTCTCTCATCCTCTCTGTGTCCTATCCAGCGTCTTGTTATTTCCATAGACGGCATTGATGGGTTTGCCCCATGCCAAATAGAGGAAATGCTTTACGCTTTTATAACATTATATAAGCAGTTAAATTCCTTTCCGCTGGATAAAATGCCTAAATACTGTATTGTCAACCTGCTGATTTCTCTCCAGCCAAGTTCATACCGCTGTCTTTATCAGGCAAGAAAACAGCAGGCCTGGCCTATAAGCCAAGTAATTATCATGAATAATTGTTTTAATTTAGAAAAATATTTCAGCAGGCGACTTCGCCGCTATTCTCGAAAATCATCAGCACAGAATACAGATGCCTGGCGAAAATGCCAGCAGCAATTGGGACTGATCTGTCAAAAGTTCGGCGGAAAATATGACTCCATGATCTGGAGCCTATCCTTTCATAGCGTTCCTGAAGCATTAACGCTTTATGCAAAAATACTATGCAATCAAACCTGGATGCGCCAGGGACAAAGAGACTCTGACCATAGCTGGTTTAACACTGAAACCTATGTGCTGAATAATATCAGCGTGATCCGCGCCATAGCCTGCGGTGAAAACGAAATATTTGTTAATACTCCTGAATCACATGTATCTAACTTATTATATAATACGCCTGATAAAGATTACAGCATTCTGTGTCTCTATATTATCGCATTATTTAAAAGACATCTGGGTGCTGATGAAGCATGCGGTTCTGATTTTTTGGTTGTAAATAATATAATATCCTTTTTTCAAGACCTTTTCCCTACTATTCCTGATATATCAGCAGATGTGCATACAGCGCTTAAGTATCTGTACAGCCGCAAAATATTAGTAAAAAGCTATACAGATACAGCAGTCCCGGAGAAACACAGAGACACTGACAGCTTAGGGAAACATAGCCGCTTATATCTGTCTTCCAAGGGGCTGGAGCTGTGGAATATGCTGCAGGCAGACAGCGTCCTTATGGAAATATGCAGGGAGGATTATTACAGAACATATGACACTGAGGGCTGCTGTAATAATAGATACGGCAGCTATGTGTTAATGGAAGATCAGCAGGATGAACTTTTTATAGATTCGTGCAGAATAGTGTCCTCGCTTATTATCCTGGAAGAAACTTATATTGAAGATGCCAGAAAAAATCAAACAGTCTGTCTGCTGACAGAGGCATTGGGAACTGAAATGATGTGCTCTTATCTGATGCAGGGCATTAAAAAATCTATGGAATACTCCGGACTTATACGCCAGCCAAATGTGTATGAGGCTTTTACGCAAGTCAATGAAAAAATCCATACATTATGATTCCATATTGTCGGCTTCTGAAAAACCGGCTTGCTTCAGAAGCAAGCCGGTTCCTGATTCTTTTATCTGATTGTAAACGGGCTGGTAAACACACTCTTCCGCTCCGCCACGTTTTCTGCCTCCACCTTAAATATAAAATCCCCTCTTGGGCACTGATTGACAACCATCGCCTCATCTACTCGTCCATCAAGATAGAAA
This sequence comes from uncultured Hungatella sp., assembly GCA_947089145.1. Lineage (GTDB taxonomy): Bacteria > Bacillota > Clostridia > Lachnospirales > Lachnospiraceae > UBA3402. The sequence continues at coordinate 61,976 of CAMUJH010000001.1, forward strand.
CGCTTGGTGTAAGGCGAAATATCAATGCTGCAGATAATCTCCCCAGTATCTACACAATATATCTCTGCGTAGACCCTGCTCAGGCTTTGGGGCGAGGAAACACTCCCTGCTATGCCATACATTTTCCCATATGGCAATACGCCGGATGGGTAGCTTGTCACATCAAGGGTAATATCCCCGGGAGAAGGAGCCACTACAGTGAACTCCGTGGCGACTACAGTGTATACATTTCCTCCGGCATTCGCCTCGACAACGTAGCGATAACTTCCCGGAAGCAAAGTATTAAAAATTAAATATGGGTCCAAGAGCTGTTCAAGGTTCCCTGTCGGCGAATTGATATACTGTGTCTTGCTCTGTACAGCCTCACCAGACTCATTCACAATTTTGCCCGTAATGCTGTCGATGCTTCCAGACGTGCAGCTTACTGTCCCGCCTAAGCCAAAGAACATCCCCTGCTCTAAACAAATATTAGATGGCGCCTTCAAATCAGTGACTGTCACTGCCTCTGGCGGTACCGCTCCTTCATCAATTCCTGTTTCAATATCAGAAGAAGTCATATGTACAGCATAGACTTCCAGCTGCCCGATGTGAGACATACTGTTTATATCATCTGCATACAATCTCTCATTATTTTTCTTCATACTATGGGCATATACGGTCAGGTACCCCCTGCTATCTTTCCCACCACATAACGTTACGTGAAGATATCGGTTGCAGGCTGGGCAATATGTAAAAACCGGATCTCCAACAGATACACTGCCCGAATTCTCATCAAAAGACACAATCAGCCCCCATTGAGTGTACTCGGTACTAAGTTTAGATGCATTCCCATATGCCTGCAGAGTCCTGTATAAGTTCCCCGCTCCGGCTTCCGACACCTGTACTCCCCCGGCGGTCAGACACTGGGACACAAAGTTAGCGCAGTCGTTGGTGCGATCGCTGTCCCAGTTTCCTTGTGCATACTCTATCGCTTTATTCGGCTGATAGGTATCCGCATAGGCCACATAAGAGGGATGGCATACTGCAGCGAAACCGAAAATTATTAAGCTTAATAACATTAAACCGGAAAACTTTGTGATTCTGTTCATGGTAATCCCCCTTTTTCACGTTATTGATATAATATATATTTATTTATGATATAGAGTTTATCACTATATGGCAGACTTGTCAAGCCATTCCTTTATTTTTCTGCTGAATTACGATTCAATAAAATTGAACATTTTGAAATTAAAAGATAGCATTTTGAAAGATAAAAAATTGTGGCTGTAATTTTTCTTTGCCTTGCCAAAATCTAATACTGCCTTGTCAGCCAAAAATCTCTGTGTTAAAATTATGGAAAACTTCTGGAAATTATTTTCATAAATACGGAAATCTAAATCCCTTTTGTTTCTTTTTTAGAAATAATCTTCTTCCAGGTCTTCTTTTCAGCTTTAGTTGGAATTAAACTGTATAAAATCGCAATGGCGGTAAAAGCATAAACGGTATTAAGCAATGGTTTCTATTAAAATATCAGGCTAACTGCAGAGAGGGAAATTATTTATGAACAAGTTGGATTGGTATCAGATTTTAGGAAGACCACATGTTAATATTTCATCCGAAGACGAGCGCCTTGTGCTTGAAGCAATTGCAAATAACACCATTGGAAAATAGATAGGCGGATTAAGCTTATCAGATTTAAACAGAGCCGCTGATCTGTTAGAGGATCTTAGCATTCAATATATTGCGGCAAATGACTTTAAAACGGCTGCCGCCGCCAGAGAAAGCGCCTACGAAGCAAGAAGGCTTCTTAAGGATAATCAAAAACCTATTTAACTCTGTATTATCTTTTCAGGCTCTATTGCGAAACGGACAGCGGCTATATGCTGCTGAAACTTTTTGACAAGGCGGACGAGTTCTTAACAGAAAGCCCTGGATACAAAACGTATTTTAACAGTTTCATTCCTTTTTTAATTCCAATGTTTCATAAAGGAAAGTTTAACTCCTGCATTACCCATTTATTAAGCCTTATGGAGGGGTACATATCAGATGATAACTGCCAGCTTATAAAATCCGCTGGAAAAGATTTAACAGCCCTTGCAAAGACTTTTGAGGACTCCGGAAAATACCAGCAGGCGTTCGACGCTTATGGTTCCGTATATTTTTTATTTAAGAAGATCAAATATTGGGAAGGCGTAACTGACAGTATGCATAGAGGCGGCAGGCTATACGAAATATCTGGCGATTATGAGAGTTCAAAGGAAATGTATCTGGATGCGCTATCATATACAGAAAAGCCATGTATTGAAAAGGTGCAGACTTTAGTACAGCTAGCTCTGCTTCTTTGGAGAGCCGATGATAAAGAAGGGGTCGGCAAGTATATAGAAGAAGCAAAACAGATGTTTTTTACACTGGAAAGTTCGGATACTATGGAAACCAAAAAGCAGCAATTTTTATATGACTTTTTTAAGGCGGAGGGCAGAAAACTAATTGATATTGCCAAGTCATATGAAGCCTATGGAAATTACGAAAACGCGTTAAGCGCTTATGCATCTGTGTGCTTTTTATTTCAGGAAATTGATTTCCATGAAGGAATAGCAGGGTGCCTGCGCTCTGGCGGAATTCTCTATGAAAAGCTTGGAGACTATGAAAATGCAATGAGTATGTATCAGAAATCACTGGACATCCTTGAAAAGCCCTGCCGGCAGAAAGCCAGGACCCTGGCCCAAATAGGCCTGTTCCTGCACAGAAGCGGAAATGGAGCCTCGGCAATGGATTATACTGCGAAAGCCATGGAAATGTTCCATCTAATTTCCGCCTTTGATGAGGCTAATCAGTGTAAGCAGCAGCTTAGAATGATAGCCTCCGCCTTATATTGAGGCTGATGCCGCTTTACATATGAAAATAAAGGACGGTTACGATTATGAAAAAAATGGAGCAGATCACACTGAACGGATATATTGATGGTGATAACAGTCGCTTTATAAAATCCACTAAGGAAATAATTTATGATATCATTGATAATAGAGCCTACAAAGACTCTAAATATAAGACAGAGTTTTTACCTATTTCTAATGAGATGGATAAAATAAAATATGTAATTGGAATGGAGCCGCAGCTTCAGGCATGGTCAAACAGCGCCACAAACGTTATAGGAATTAATTTGTTTACTATGGCTGTCTTTTCAAATCTTAGTTTATTTAAGGAAGTCTTTAAGTTTCTGGACAGTTCAAATTCCATAGGGTTAGATCGTCTGAAAGAATTTTTTGAAATGGCCAGCCGCAGCTCAGAAGACACTGTCAATAAATTGCTCAACTTTACAATTTGTTTGAACAATACTCTATCCGAAAATCTGCTGATGGATACCAGATGCTTTGGAACTCAGTGATTTTTGGTTCCAGCGAAAGCATCAATTATTCCTATATCCTGCTGAATTTGGTTTATCAGCACGAAATGGCTCACTGGCATTTGGGTAAATTCAACGATGAAACAAGAATGCAGTATATAGGAAGAGCCTGCCAGGAACTGATGGGTTATCTTGAATCTTTTAAGGATAACGCCGATGTGTATGACTCTCTCCATTCCTTCTTAAACGGTGAAGTTCAGCTTAGATGGGGCGAAGAGATTGCTGCCGCTATAATGTCATATATTAATGTAATGAGTCTATGTTCCTCTCCGGCAGAAAAAAAATACATGTGTGTCAATAGCTCTTTATTATGCATTATTGAGACTGCAGGAATTTCACCAAACCGGCAGTTCCAGCGTCATATTATCAGATACCCATCCACCCGTCTATATCCGTGAAAAAGTCGTTGAGCGCCTGGCGGCAAAGGAATATGGCAATGATCTGACCACCTTTGAAGCCACCAACGGAGGGGCATGGTTTATTGTTCAGACGTATTTCAATATTGTCCTGCAGGCATTAAGTAATCCGGAAATCTGACGCCGCCATCTTAAAGTTTATGAGCATGTAAAACCAGGTCAGCATTTAAAAATGGAGACATAGAAAACACAAGCCATAAAAGCCGGAAAACAGTTGGAAAGGAACATAAAATATGGACAGATTAGAAACTACAAATTAGAAATATAAGATCCTCAATGAAATCAGCGGCATCTTAAAGATTACTTCAGGAGAGGCCTTATCTATCTTTAACTTTATAGAACAGTACCCCAATACCGGCATTGCCGAGGTATCCCGCCTTGACTGCGCTGAAGATAACAATAAATTTATATCTGATAATGGTCTATATTACATCAATATAAAGCTGACTGCTTTGGTGATTATCGCAAATCTGCTTGATATTCATTTGACCCACGGTGCGTTAAGTCTTATTATGACATTGACCGGCGCTAATGCAAAAGGGATATATAGGCTATCACCTGAGCATGGTGAAACATGTATTCTGCAGGAAATCATTATTTCAAGCAAAGAACTGATAAATAAATATCTGCTGAGTAAGAACAAAATGGAATGTATAAACAATCACCTTGCCTGCAGCTATCAGAAAGAGGGAACTTGCTGCTGTACCCCGGATGATGCTGAAAAAATACTGGATACTTTATGCGGTAAAAATTTACTTGAGAAATTGGATGATGATAATTATAGAATTCGGGATACTTGGATGATTTAGATTAATGATTTGTGTGAAATGTCCTGGGGTTAGGTGGGGGCTGGACACAGGACTGCACCCATGCCCATCCTCTTGAAACTAAAGATAGAACTCATTCTTTCGGCCCTTTTCTAAAGTATTGATACGCTCCCTTCTATTTTATAAATCCAAATACATTTAGCAGTACAATAAGCATGAAAATCGGCACAACAATCACTGTCATAGCTTTATCCCACTTGGTAAGCCTGCCATCCCGCATGTCCGCCGTCAGTTCTTTTTCGTAGTCTTTCCATCCCCAAATTTTCCATACAAAAAAACAAGTCAGCAGGCAGCCTAACGGGAGAAGCAGGTAGCCAGTAAAGCAATCAAACCAATCATAGAACCCATAATACTCTGTTCCCCCAAAGTTTGGCCAAGGGAGTCTTACGCTATCGAGAGGTCCAAACCCCAGAGAGGTCAGTATATTTCCGATTCCAATAACAGCCGCCGCTGCAATAATAGCCTTCTTTCTTCCCATTTTCATTTTAATCTCAAAAGTACGCACGCTAATCTCAATAAATGAAAAAAGGGAGGAGAATACAGCAAAGATTAAAGCAATAAAAAACAGCGAACCGATAAATCGTCCGCCTGGCAGATCCTTAAAGATGCCTGCCATTACGTCAAAGATTAAAGCAGGCCCTTTTTGAACATCAACACCAGCACCAAATGCTGCCGGAATAATAACAAAGCCGGCAAGGATGGCTGCTACTGTATCCATATAGCTGATTATAAGAGCATCCTTTCGAATATTATTCTCTTTTGGAACGTTTGCTCCCAAAGTTGTGAAAATCCCCCATCCAATACCTACAGAAAACAAAACCTGCGTTACTGCATCAGCAAAGACTTTTACATTAAAGCTGCTGAAATCAGGAAAAAGGTAGTACTTCAGCCCTTCCAGAGCACCTTCTGCTGCCAGCATACTGTAAAAGCCGCAGACAACAAGAAGAATAAACAGCGCCGGAAGCATTACCTTGGAAATCCTCTCAATAATAGTAGTTATACCAAAAAGCAGCAGAAAAACTACAAGAAACAGAACAATAAAGTTGTAAATCAGAGGCTGAATTGGGTCAGAAATAAAATCCTGATAGAATATATTAGGATCTTGTCCAAAGTCGCCGCTGATAATAAACTGAATACCATAGCGCAGAACCCATCCCCCTACAACTACATAGAAAAAGTTGATCATAATGGTGCAGATGTTTGCTATCCATCCGACAAATCCCCATTTTCTGTTGATCTTTTCAAAAACAGAAACAGTGTCTGATCCTCCATGTCGGCCAATTGCTGTCTCCATCTCCACCATAGGCTTGGCAAGAAGAAGAACAATGATAATATAAGTAAGTATAAAAATTCCTCCGCCTCCGCGATAAGCCAAATAGGGAAATTTCCATACATTTCCAAGTCCAATGGAGGCTCCGGCTGCTACCATAATATAGCCAAAGCGAGAACCCCATTGGGCTTCCCCACTGTGTTTTGGTTTCTTATTTTCAGGCATATTGCTTGCTTTCCTTTCTTTGGATTGTTTCATTTAATATAAAACATATATCTTGTCATATTGTATTGTATTTTATCTCATCATCTATAAATAAATCCACATAGATATATTCCATTCTTAGATTTAAAATCCACCATAAATAAATGCTGTGTTTCCAAAGTATCCCAACACTATGGTCAATCCACAAAAGGTAAAAAACAATACCAATGACCAAAATCTACCTAAGTCCAAAAGCGGATAAAACCCATTCACAACAGGATTGCCTTTAGCGTCAACACAGTCTTCCTTCTTACTGTGAATAACTGCAGCAATTGTAGCCACTGCCAGACAAACAATAGCAAAATAGCTCCATACATAAGGCTGATTAATTCCTGTATGAATTGTAAACATTCCCCGCCAGACTTGTAATGCATTTTCAAAGCTATCAGCACGAAAAACTACCCAAAGCAATGTTACAATAATAAATGTGATAATTGTGTTTATTGCTTTAGCAAGTTGATCTATCCTTTTACCAATTGCTTTATTAATACAATTAATAATTCCATGGATCATTCCCCATACAACAAATGTCCATCCTGCCCCATGCCATAGGCCAGATACTAACTGCACAGCAATAAGATTTAAATATGTTCGTGTTTCACCTTTCCTGCTTCCGCCAAGAGGTATATAGAGATAATCCTGAAACCAAGATGACAGGCTGATATGCCATCTTTTCCAAAAATCAGACATACTATTTGCAATGTATGGTAAATTGAAATTGGGTTTCAAATCAAATCCAAGTATCTTGGAAATGCCAACAGCCATATCTGAGTATCCGCTAAAGTCAAAATATATCTGTAAGGAATAACTTATTGCAGCAAGAATAACAGTAGCTGTATTATATGCGCTGGGAGCTCCAAAAACATCGCCGACAAATACACCAAGATGATCAGCAAGTACAACTTTCTTAAAAAGTCCAAAAGCGAATATTTGAATTCCTATTTCCAGTCCTTTATGATTAATCCCTTTATAATTCCTTGTTTGAGTAAAAAAATAATCTGATCTAACAATAGGTCCTGCAGTAAATTTAGGAAAGAAAGATAAGTAGAGTAAGAAATCTATAATACTCTTTTCACACGAAATCTTCCCTTTATACAGATCAATTATATAAGAAAGTGCGGAAAATATATAAAAGCTGATACCAACAGGCATCATTATGTTAAGCGTTACTCTATTCATTCGGAGAATATGGGTAATGCCTGAAATGAAAAAATTAAAATATTTAAAATATGCTAATACTGCAATTAAAGCAGAAATTTCAAATATCAAAATCCATTTGCTTCTTGTCTTTTCTATTAAGCGCCCAAAAAAGAATGTAAGCAGTGATATAAACACAAGGCATAAGCAAAACTTTACATCTACTATAACTATATAAAAATAGCTCATAATTAATATGAGTATCAGTTGTATACGATTCCAAACTGCATTTGTCTTTGTGTCACAAAATATTTGTGCAATCCATATTAATATATAAAAGGGGCCAAAGGATAAGATAAAATTAAGATTATTTAAATTCATTCTTCCCTCACCGTTCTATCATTTTTAATGAAATCTGCTATTGCCTCGGCAATGGCCTTATGTCCATACTTATTAAGATGCCCTGTTCCAACAGCTGTGTTTGTAAATCCATGTGCCAATATATGTCTATCATTATAAAGTTCATTAAATATTTCTGTCATATCAATAAAATCTATACCATTCGACATACAGCATTCCCTAAACAATTTCGCATAATCTTCATCGTACTTAATAATCTCCCCTGCTCTATTGATTTCTGTTTTAGGATGATAGAAAATCAAGCATTTGACATTATGCTCTTGACATATATTTGCTATTCTCTCAATAAATTTATTTAGTGTATTTTTATAACCAATCATGGAACTTCCGTCATCTAAATCTGCAGATGAATCGCCTCCCCTCCATATCTTTATTTGGTTATATAACATAGGAACAGCAGGCAAATAAATCTTCAGTTTTCGCTTTAATCCCCTATCAATTGAACTCCCAGGATTTAAATATGTACCTTTCATAACTGACTTCATGTCTGTTGTGTGTAGATTAACCGTATCTGTTTCTATAATAACATAGCGATCTGGCCTATACTCCTCTAAAGCATATTCTAAGTTCTTAGCACAGCAATATATTGTATGTCCTGATATTCCAATATTATATGTATATCCCACATCCTTTTGGTTTAGCAAATATGTCACATTTTCATGATGATTTACATTATATCCCTCCATATGAGAACTTCCCATTATAAGATTATCTATATTGTTCTCAATAAACTCATTATTAAAGCCATTAGAATCAACTTTAATCCATGAAAATCCCTCTACCATATTAGTTCTCAATTGATTATCTGCCAATTTCCAGTCCGTAGATCCTGAATTATTTTCTGTATGAATACTTGGATATGAGTATCCTATAATAAATATGGATAGAATGCACAGGCATATAAAAAAGGCTAGACCACCTTTAAAAATAGTAATAAAATAGCGGATTATTTTACTCAATTAATGCACTCCTTTATTGCGTATTTATCAATACATAATCAATATAATCGACTTTATTTAGTATATAAATCATATTAAGGCTTATCTATACCATATCCCAAGTCAAAATACTATCCTCTTCCAGATCCATCCTCACTGGCCTTCCAACAACAATTTCCGTATACATAGGAGATATTCCAGTTCCAGGCCGTTTAGGCATAAGATCTTCCCTTTTAATTATCTCTCCAGCCTTCATATCCCTTGTCAGTACAAGAGATCTGCGTGCTTCAGATCTTGGTATAAGCTCACAATCAAGAACTGTTTTCTCAGGAGATCCCAATACTGTGTCAATCCAATGAAAATTAGCAATTGCTTTTTTAAAATCTTCTGGATCGCCAGAATGGTAATGATCATTCCCAGGAAGTGTTTTATCCAACGTAAAATGTTTCTCGATAACTTCTGCTCCCAACAGATATGCCGCAGCAAGAGTCATCATTGTGTCATCAGGAGCAACATGGTCTGAAAATCCAATTTTGATATCCGGAAAATCCCTTTTTAAAGTTTCGATAATACGAAGATTAGCATTCTGAGGCATCGTCGGATAAGAAAGCACGCAGTGAAGAATCGTAATGTCTCTGCATCCTGAGTTCTTCAATGTGCGAATTGCCTCGTCAACCTCTGAAAGATACGATGCCCCTACAGAGATTACCACCGGTTTACCTTTAGATCCGATGTAGCTGATAAAGGGCAAATTGGAAAGATCTGAAGATGAAATCTTATAAAAGTCAACCATATCTTCCAGATAATCAACCGAAGCATAATCGAATGGTGTAGAAGTATAATCCATACCTTTCCCATGCGTATAGTCACACAACTCCCGGTATTCTGCTTCTCCAAAGTGATCATGCTTTAAGAAAAGTTCATATTGAGTCTTAGTTGGCTCTTTGTCAGTGTCCCAATATGCAGGTGAGTTCTTCGATACAATCGTTCTTGCTTTATACGACTGAAATTTTGCACAATCAACGCCAATTTCGGAGGCTTTATCAATATACAATTTTGCAGCCTCAATCGGAGAGATCCTAAGTACTTTTGCAGTATCATAAAAGTTCACACCCATCTCTGCAATTAAATATGGTCTTGTAGTCTTCATAATTTTTCTCCTATTTTCTCAATTAATTTGTTTGTATTTGGATTTTCAACTAAATAAAATGCAACTCCGCCTAAAGAACAGCTTAATATACTTACACAAAGTATAAGCATGTCATTTGTTATATAGTTATAAATTCTTTCAAAATATAAGTAGTATAACATTTGTGTAAAAAATATATTGTATGATGCTTTTCCAAGAAGTTCCAAGGATTTGTTATGCCAATTAGCTTTTCTTAAAATTCTATAGACGAACGGTATAATAAATAGGCATCCTATCATACTTCGCCCACTCCAATATGAAAAAAAGAGTGGTTCATAATTTGTATAGCACATTATAAAAATATAAGCAGCACCAATTAAAATACAACTTAGAGATACTATTCTTTCATGCTTGATTTTAAAATCGTTGGCGCAATATGCCCCTGCTGCAATTATAAAAATATATCTAAACATTAATAGTCTATAACACTCTTCATTCATTAAATATGCCGTCTTTAATATTTCGTAAGATAAATTGACAATAAAGCAGATGAGCAATCCTTTTCCTTTATATCTTTTGACTACAATATCTATAACTGGAAAAGTAAAAATAAATTGCATCATTACTGGATAATAATAGCTCCCCTGTCCTACCCCCCCAGACAAAAAATGCATGACTATTTCAAATAGTGAATATTTAGTCTGAGGATCTAGCCAAAATAGAGTCTCCTCAACAAGAAAGGTAATTAAAAATGGTATTGTATATCTAATCCCCTTTCGCATAATATTATTCAATGTATATGAATCAGTTAACCCATCTATTTTATGCCTTATATTTGACAAGCTACCAACATATCCAGAAATAAACATAAATATAGGAACAGACATATCTATCCAATATGGAAATAAAAGTCTTGTTCTCATAACATTACTCCACCTATAATGTGTTATTAGAACAAATACAATACAAACCCCTTTTAAAACATCTACAGTACTGTTTCTTATATGTTTATGTTTTCGGTTCATAATGTCACCTATCAACGACTAAAATATTTAATTTTATAGCCCATTGTTAATCAACCCCATAACTCGTTGTCTTCCTTCCCGAAGATTATGGCTTAAAAGTTTGGTTTGAAATTTCTGGCGGCTACTCTGTGATAATCCAAGATACATTTTAAGAGTACTCTCTATAATTTCGTCATCTGGATTAAGCCCAATATAGGTAAATCCATTTTCATTACAAACAAATCCATGCTTTTCCTCCCTTCGGTTTTGGGCCATTGCAATAGATGGAATTCCAAGAATTGCAAGCTCATAGCCTGTCCGCCCTCGTGAAGTAATACCAATATCACAGCTCGTCATAAGCTCAGGCATATTTCCCACATCATAAAGAACCCTGATATTATCATATTTATTATACTTTAACAGTTCATCAACATTATTTTTTGCTCTTCCTAAAACAACAATAAATTGATATTCTCTGTATTCAGGCTTAACTATCATACCAAGAAGTCTATCAGAATAGTTCTGAGGGTCTGCTCCACCAAATGAAATGAACACACATTCTACCTTATCCTTTATCTCTATAGGCTCATAGAACATAAAAGTCTTGCCAGCGATATAGTACTGCTCTCCTGCCTTTACTTGAGGAAGATCTGATTCATGATATAGAGCATTAAACACGATATCAGCCTTAATCTGGCCTTCACCATCATCCTCAAAGTTCACAATTTTTGTTTTTGGCAGGACTGATCGGAGACCAATCATATAGTCTATAGAAGTTGTTAAGATATCATTAATAAAGATAGAGTAATTTTCTTTTTTGCATATCTCAAAAAGCTCCGCTATTCCATTGACAGGTTTTAGATTGTGCTTTGTATTTCCGAATACCTTTGGATCTGTCTGGTTAATATCATAATAAATATCTGGTTTAACATAAAATTCATCAGCAAGCTCTAGTGCCCGATAAATATGTCCAATACCACGTTTGTTATTACCATTTACGTAGATAGCAACACTTTCTGAATTCAAGATTGCTGCAACGCTGCGAAGATCATTAAATGTATCAACATCCTGCGATTCATTCTCTGGGATCTCAAAAACATCCACCTTTTCACCAATTCTCGTTTCTGGCGTAACAATGGAAGCTCTTGAAATGACAAATGCCCCTGTCTCTAAATAGCATGGCGGAAGATACTGACGGTTTAGACGTTCTGTATAATTGGGAACCTTTTTTCCGTGCTTTACCCCCCATGAGAGATGAGGTGCATTAATTGCAGAAATAACAGTATCCAGAGCGTTATCTATCGTATAACGAATTGCGGCATTCAGAGTGCTAACTTTAAGCGTTGGCGATGTTGGCTGCATAGTGACAATATAATCCCATGGCTCATCTTTCGGAATCGCATCTGCAATAACTGCATCCAAGGTTACAGCATCACCACAGAGACTTTCATCACGCCAGTGAACCTTCACTCCCATTTGGGCAGCTATAATACGAACTTCAGGAGAATCTGTAGACACGACTACATCAGTGATGAGTTCAGAATTTAATGCATTCATTATAGAATAATAAATAAGAGGTCTACCGTTGATAATTCGGATATTTTTATTCGGTATTCCTCTTGAACCCGCACGGGCTGGAATAATAGATATTATCTTCATATCAGGAATTAAATCCGATCACATAAAAAAGTGACTGAATCTCTCCTTTCTTAGTTTAATAAATAGTATAAAAATTTAATAGTTAACCACAATTAGTTAGTAGCATGCAATTAATAATTAATCCAATAAATTAGGAATCTTTATATTTTTCTCTAATTCTGTAATCCTTAGAAAGTCCTCTCTATAGTTTAATTTCCTTGATGTTTTCCAAATTTTATCCATCATTTCAAAAACATATTTTATTTCTTCAGGTGTTTGATGTTTGCTTAATCCCCAATATTTATCAATTACATTATATTGTATATCAGTAATTCTGGTATGAAAGCCATTAAACGCATCTATAATCTCATTTTTATTCCTTTCACTTAGTGGGGTTCCTTCAAAAGGATCTAAATGTTTTACCGTCTCTCCGTCTAAAGCCTTAGTTACAATATCTTGTCTAAAAAATGAAACCGGTTTATTTAGGGCCACAGCATACCCAATATGGGTTCCTACATTATTTGTAATGACATAATCTGAGATTTCCATAATAGTTCTTTGCCTATTCAGAAAGTCCGTGTCTGTCCTATAACCGGAACAGACAATCTGCCATCCCATCCTCTCGTAATACTTTGCATATCTTTCAATATCTGCGAAATAAAGGCTAACTAATATTGTGTCTATTTCATATTCCTTGCTAACAGATATAATATATTCAATAAGTAAGTCCTGTGAGTATTCCTTATGTATTTTCTCTAACCCATGGGACGGCACTACAAGCAAAGTTGTTCCTAGCTTAGATTTAATTTTGTTAAATTCATCGCCTTTCAATATTGAATCTGCATATAAGATGTAAGGGCCTATTACATATATTGGTCGATCTGTAATTTTTCTTAATTCTTTCTTTCTTTCATCACTGAATGTTATTACACATGGTAAATTATATTCTTCAACCTCGGATGTTACAGTTCCAAAGTAAACTCCATGCTCTATTGTAGCTGCAATAATCTTTCTGTAACCCGAATATTTTCGAAGAATTGTCGAAATTCCATAATATGCATCCGTATTTTGATATTCGTTTAGTACTATTGTATCTGCATATTTCTTCTTTTTGTAAGATAATATATCTACTCCATTGTAACCATATCTTAGCACATTATATGTAGAAGTAAAAATACTACGTATAAGCCTAAGAAAACGCTTAATATTGATTTCAAAATACCATTTATTCATTTCTACACCCTCTGTTGTTAAAATACAGTTTTTCTCTTATTGATCTGAATCAGTTCCCACAATCCTATTAAAAATCCAAGTATCCATCGTATAATAATAAATTGAGCAAACCCAATGCTAAGTAAAATAGAGAGGGCAAATCCAAATAAATAGGGCAAAAAAACTTTAATACCAAGCGGATAAATGCTGTCAGTATTTTTTATAATTACCTTACATGAAATGTAATGAAACATAAATTGAAGCGCATAAGAAATTGCAGTTGCTATAGCGGCACCATATATTCCCATAGGCTCTATTAAAAATATATTTAACAAAATATTAGCTACTGCTGAAAGAATTGTTCCTATTGCTATTAGTTTTGTCTTTTTATTATAGAACTCATAGTTAACTGGGAAACTATATAAAAACATAAAGTAGAACCCAATGCTAAATAAAATAATCAAATTAGTTCCATACCAAAAATTTCTGTCTGCAAACAAATGATATACGTCAAAGTGTAATAAAACAAATCCAGATGCAAGAACTGTAAATAATTCAAGATAATTTTGAGCATGACTTTTTAATTTCTCTATCTCTCTATTTCTTGTATATTCGTAATAAAATGGAACCCACGTATTATTGAGTGCTGTCCATAATGCTGTTAATACAGCACTAAAACTGTACGCCAAACTATATATTCCTGCAGAATCATTTCCCAAATAGTGTTTTAACATTACTCTATCACTTTGATTGAGAACTAGATTAGAAATACTATGTACAATTATTGGAATACTCAGCTTTAAACAAAATTTCCAATACTCCTTATTATAAAATGTTTTCCCTTTTATAATAACAATATTACTCAGGATAAATCCAATAACTATGTATGGAATCGCAAGCCCTAATATCCTTCCCATATAATTAATTTCATTATCCATGATTCTAATTAACAATATGGATAGTGCTAATGTCGTAAGAGACAGTGCAATAGTAATAGCAAAGTTTTGCTTTGCCTTAAATTCATATGTGAACTTTACATTGACAAATGTAATTACCATTTGTCCAAACCCCTGAATTAATGCCAAAATAACAATTGTATTTGAAAAATCAATCCAGATAGAAATATAATCTAGTAGATATAAAGTAATTAAAGACAGTGTAATATATGCAACTATAGATAAAAATAAAATACTTGACTGATATTTATCTTGATCCTCTTTCCCAAACTCATTTCTTGCTACAGCTAATGAACTTTGGGTTTGTAAACCAAAAATTATAGCAAATAAAGATACCCATGTATTATATACGCTTGCAATACCAAAGTTAGATGTTCCTAACAGCCTTGAAATAATTGGCGAAGTAAAAAAAGTGATTCCTTGTAAAATAACAGTGCTAAGAATATTAAAAAATGCTATTTTATTTACTTTACCTCTTAACTCCATTACACCTTACCTTCAATTAGAATATTATCTTTAGATATCTGATTTATTACTATTAAAAAATACATAAAAAAATAAATGCTTATATCCACAAATAGATCAAGAGTCATAGAGAACAAAAACATTGGTACTAAAAACAGAAAATATTTATTATCAAAACATCTCCAGTTTATCAAATTCTTTAACAATAAAATTAAGAGTAATACTCCACAAATAATACCATTCATATAAAAAAGTCTTACAAATACATTATGTGATGAATTATCGATAAGGCTCATTGCGCCATGACCAAAGATAACTGTATTAAAAGAATTTATACTCTCCTGAAAGTACCTTTTCCATATGTCTATTCGTGTAATAAAAGTATTGCTGGATAGTCTACCAATAAAGATATTTATCAAAGTATTAATACTATTTTGCAAAATAACATAGCCAACAGCTATTAATAATATGAACCATCCCCCAAGAACTACTTTTTTTCCCAGTGTATGCGAGTCAATAAATAAGCATACAATTATTAATGATAATAATGAAATAAAATAAGTTATAGAGAGTGATTGCATTCCCATTGTTAACAGTACAATAATTTCAAGTATACTGGTAACTGTCTTTTGTGTTTTATCTTTATAAATTAAAAACATTAAAAATGCAACAGCAACTAAAAGATTAGCACTATTAAAATTAGAATCAATATTAATACCGCTAAATCTAACTATTATTCCTGCAAGCAACCCTTCAAAGTAATTATTAAACCCATAAAACACCACCTGTTCTGAACCTTTTACCCAGTATGGGAATAAATTCCCGAACAAGGCAAAGATTCCGGACATGATTATAGATAATGTAAATGTATAAATGGATTCTTGATAATCCAATTTTATATTTTTATCAAATAAAAATATAACAATTATAATAAAATATACTGAAGATGCTATCCATCTTATAAAATTAATACCCGCAAATAAATTTGATAATAATAGAATTGCCAAAAACAATACAGCATTTATACTAACAAAAGTTGGTACCTTTCTTTTTATAATATTCCGTAATAAAAATGCACCTACAACAACCGTCGCCTGTTCAATTTCCAATACGGGATACCAAGGAAGATATAATGCCAAATAAGAAAGACTATGTTCCTTTCCATCAAAAAAAATCATTGCAATTATGTATATGGTAAGTAGTACAGGTGATATGGCATGGCGTCCAGCTAAGATGCAGAGTGCAAAATAAACTATTAAAGCTACTCTTTTAGTAGTTGTTCGTGTCTTAAATTTCATATCTATCTAATACCTATTTCGACATAATAAACTCTTTTACGAAATCCTTTCTCAGTTTATCTAATCTTTCTGTGCAGTACTTTTTACAATTTTCAAAATTATAATTTGCCATTTCTTTAAGTTCTTCTCTTGTTATACTATTTATAACTCGAATAAAATCTATTTCATCATTATTTTTAAATATGTATTTATCTTGTATTTGTTCGTGAATTCCACCTGCATCTGAAGCTATAACCGGACATGCGCAGCTCATTGCTTCCACTATAGCTCTGCAGAGTCCTTCTAATCTGCTTGGATGCACATATATATCTATTGTATTAAGCCATTCAAACACTGATTGATGATCTAATTCACCTTTAAATTTAACTTGTTCTTCCAAATTCAATTTTTTTACAAGAGATTTTAGGTACGAGCAATCACCATCTCCAACAATCTCGTAACGAAAATTTGAAAATGATAATCTGGATTTTGCCATACTCCTAATAACCAGTTCCTGATTCTTGTATTTTGATGCCAGTGTTGCACATGTTCCTATAACTATAGTACTATCTTTATTCAATGATTCTATTTTTTTTAACCTAGTTTTAATAATACTGCTATCTAATTCCGTTAGCATTACATCGGAACAGCCGACCTGTCTGCCGTTTGTCGGATATCTATTCTGCAAAAACTGTTCTGACACATATAACACATATTCTGCTCTCTTCACCTCTCTCTCAGTTATTTTTCTTAAAATGTATGCAGGTAAAGTCCAAATCCATCCTCTAGTAGATATTGCATCCCATGGGCAGCCGACCATCTCAACTAAATATGGTACATGATATTTTATGCAAAGAGATATTCCGTATACTCCTAAAATGCTTGGTAGCCGAATGATGGCATAATCGCTCTGTTTAATTGTTTCTATTATTTTATCTCTATTTTTCTTTACTGCAATCTTGTACAAAGAATTAATAAGAATAAAATCACAAGGTTCATTAAAGGGCCTATATTTCTTATTTAAGGGTATATCAATAGTAGCTTTTCTTCCTATAAAGCTCATTTTCTTAAAAAGCTCTATGTATCTGTTCACAAATGCTATATCAAAACCAGATGATTCATATACTATTCCATTTACTACTGGAAATCTATGATCATGAATAAAGACTGCTTTCATAATGTACTTCCTCAAGTCGTATAATTTTATTTGCGTTCTGTAATGGCCTACTTCTATTTTCCAATTTTCTCTTTACAGACTTATCACTTTTTTTACAACTGCCGGAGTTCCCGCAGCCATAACATTGTCAGGAATATCCCTCGTAACGACTGAACATGCTCCTATCTTTGAATGTGCCCCTATTTTAACACCTGGGGTTATGGTAACATTGCCCCCTATCCATGTTCCATCCCCTATAATGATTGCCCCTTTTTTTCCCTCATTATTAACTCCAAATTTATTTACCTCATGATTTGATGTAACCAAAATACAATTAGGACCAATTGTCACATTGTTATTTATTGTTATTCCTTCTGATGCATTAATATATACTCTATGTGCAATATACACATTATCTTTCACCACTAAGCCCTCAGGGTGATTAATTACTGATCCTTCTGCTAATTGAAAGTTTTTCCCGTGAGTACCAAAAAATGGCGCAACCATCCACCCTCTTATAATGCATGTAAGAATGTTATTGGGAAGCAAACTACAAATACGTGCTAAATAATATATTGGAAACTCGCGGAATATAATTCTAAAAAATTTTTTTGATGACATCTTATATACCCATTGTATCACTAATGATCTTATCAATAATCCGACTATCAAATGTTTTTTTGCAGTGATCATAAGCATTTCTGCCCATTCGCTCACGTTCATCCGGATTAGCGACTAAGTAATTAATTGCTTCGGCCAATTTCACACTGTTCTTAATTGGTACTCTTAACCCATTATAGTTATCAATTACTGTTTCTCCACATCCTGGAGCAAGAGTTGTGACTATAGGTCTTCCTACAGCTTGAGCTTCTAAAATTGCTGTTCCTTTCCCCTCATGATATGACGGAAGAACAAAAATTGAACACATATGTAAATATGGTTTCACATCTTTTTGATATCCCATATATTCAATGATACCCTGTGCAACCAGTCCATCTAATTCCTCTTTTGACAATGCTTCGGAATTTTCGTCCATTCCACCAACTAGCACAAACCTTGTACTTGGGTACTTTTCTTTAACAATTTTAGCCGCATTGGCATACTCGCGAATTCCCTTACTCCATACCAGCCTTGCCGTCATTAATACAACAGCCTCTTTGGGTAAAGGATTATATTTAAATTTATCCATGTCTACTCCAGAGCCATCAACATAACACACCTTTTCTTTTTTTACACACTTCCAAGCAAGCATCTGTTTAATGTCTGAATGGGACATAAAAAAAACTGCATGAGCATGGTTCTGTACATATCTATAAAGTGTTTTTAAAACTACTCTTAAAAATGCATTTTTTACACCTTTACTATAAAATGCAATTTCTAATCCAGTCTGAAAGACATAAATCTTATTAATCCTGCTTTTAATTGCAGCTATACCTCCGAAAGCAATTGGTTTTGACATATAAAGAAAGCATATATCTGGCTGAATATGTCTAAATGCAGTAATGTATTTTTGTATCATTGAAATGCCTTCAAAAATTGATGTCCCTGTCCGGCTCCCATCTACCTGATAATACTGTGCACCCAATTTTGCTATTTCAGATCCAATCTCTTCTGATGGTTCTATTGAAATGCACCATACATCACATCCCCGCCTTATCCATTCCTGTATCAGATGACCTCGAAATTTTACAAGCGACTCTCCTGCAGATGATACTATTGCAATTTTCATTCAGATACTTTTCTCCTACCTTTTGTTATAATCGCCACCACTTCATGCCAGATGTCCTAAGATCCTCCACTTTATAAAGCCCTTTGACATCAATAATAACTTTATTCTCATCAGCGCCTGCCCTATATAGTTTTTTAATATCATTCATGCTTAATTCTTTAAACTCATTATGGGCCACCGCAATTATCACGCAGTCAGCATCTGATACATCCTGAAGTTTTGTCAATGACACACCATATTCATGAAGAGCATCCTTTTCGCTCGCCCAAGGGTCAACCACAATTGGATCGATTTCATACTCATTTAATTCTTTGATAATGTCATCAACTTTACTATTTCTGGTATCTGGACAATTTTCTTTAAAAGTAAGACCTAGAATAACGACCTTACTATTTTTCGGAGCCTGTCCTGCATCGATCATCTTTTTAATCGTTGCCTGAGCAACATACGCTCCCATATGGTCATTTACTATACGTCCATTGAGGATGATCTGACTATGATATCCAAGTTTTTCTGCTTCATAGGTAAAATAATAAGGATCAACTCCAATACAATGGCCCCCTACAAGTCCTGGCCTAAATCCTAAAGCATTCCATTTCGTGTTCATTCCATCAACAACTTCGTTTGTATCAATGTTCATACGGTCGAAAACCATGGCTAGTTCATTCATAAAGGCTATGTTAATATCACGTTGACTGTTTTCCACCACCTTCACGGCCTCAGCTGTACGGAGATTAGAAACTGGATGTGTTCCAACTTCAATTACTAAATCATATACCTTTCTGATTTCCTCAAGGCTCTCACTATCAATGCCAGATACAATCTTATGAATATTTTCAAGGCGATGTACCTTATCACCAGGGTTGATACGTTCAGGGCTATAGCCGACTTTGAAGTCTGCGCCACACTTAAGCCCTGATTCTTTCTCTAGAATCGGAATACAAATGTCCTCTGTGCAGCCTGGATAAACCGTAGATTCGTAAACTACAATAGAGCCTGGTACAAGGTTACGACCAACAATCTTAGATGCGCCAATAACCGGAGTAAGGTCAGGCGTGTGATCAGTGTTCACAGGAGTCGGTACTGCTATAATATGAAATTTTGCATTTTTCAGCATTTTCTCATCAGAAGTAAATTTTACAGTGGTAGCCTCGATAGCTTCATCTCCTACTTCCTTAGTTGGATCTACGCCAGACTTATACAGAGCAATTTTAGCTTCATTAAGATCAAAACCAATAACATCAAGGCCTTTTTTAGCAAAAGCAACAGCAATCGGCATACCAACATAGCCAAGACCAATAAGAGACAGTTTTTCTTCTCTGTTTATAAGTTTCTGATACAGAAACATTTTTCTCTTCCCTCCATCGAAATCATTTGTAATGTAACTATTTATATAACGTCAATTTTCTGTTCTCCTAATACTTTCCTCAAAATCTACCAAACAATATTTAAACCCATAATAATCCGACAAGCTAAGATCATAACAATCATCTGCAAACGCTCGTCGAAATGTTCTTGTCCGTTTCACGGCTGGTTTTATAATCCAGTTAAAAATTCTTAAAAACCATATATTTTTTCCATTACACTTGGCAATTTCCCGTACCAAATCAGCGGTGGACACAAGTTCTTTATTTTGCGGAGTAAATACGCCAATCGCCCTGTCCTCAATAATTAGTCTAATAAACTCGCATAAATTACTGATATAAATCATACTTTTTCTGTTTTTATAGTCAGGAAAAATGGGAGTTCTTTTTGCTATTCTGCTGACGCCATTATAGTTTCCGGTACATCCTTTCCCGTAAACAAAGGGCGGCCGAAGAATAGCAACCCTAAATTTATCATCAGCCAGTTTTTGAATTCCTAGATCTCCCTGAAGTTTGCTGTCGCCGTAAAAACTTGTTGGGTTAGTTTTAGAGCGATCTGTAATATTGTCACAGTAATCGCCATACACATTCATTGAGCTAAAAAAAATAAAATAAGAAACACCATGCTGTTTCGCCCATGCAGCAATTTCAATGGAAAGATCTCGATTGACTTTGTAAAACCGGGGTTTCATTTCTTCTTTTATGTTATTGATGTGCGCAATTCCTGCAAAGTCAATAGCAGTATCAAATTTCCGAAAATCCGCCTTTTTCCAAGCTCCCTCCATAGAGCTGACAATCTCTACATGATAATCCTCAGGGTAAGCTTCCAGCCATTTCTTTAATGATTCCCCGATATAACTGCCTTTTCCAATTATAAGAATATCCTGCATTTGCAATACCCCTGTTTTAGTCCTCAGCCTTTCTGCCTCTTATCCAAGGCTGTCCCAATTCTCAACGCAGATTCTCCAAGGTTCCAGATCATCAGCGCTATAGTAATAACCGCACTTTGCCTCTTTAAAGTCTTTTACCCACTCTGCCATATCGGCTTTTCCGGTTTTCACCCGTTTTGCATAGTCAATGGGTTCAACCATAGCAGTGAAATCTTCAAATTTCTTATTAATATCTGATCGCATGTATCCGTTTTCCTGTGTCTCCGCCCAGAGAACCGGTAAAGGCATTCCCGCCTTTGTAGCCGCATAACTCCATGTGCTGTTTCTAAAGTTAATCTCACTAAAATAATATGTCCCATCCTGGTCAATCAGGAACTCGGCCTCAAAGACTCCCTCGAATCCTATTTCTTTAAACATCCTGCCTAATGCTGCTTTTATCTCTTTATTCCTCATATTGCAAACAGTCATATAAGGGCTATAATAATCCGGAAGGAGATAGTTATATGTACTGGTAATGGCAATCAAAACGTCCTCTCCCTTGTTGGCGCTAAACCCTTCCATACAATACTCATTCTGTTTATCAATATATCTCTGAACCAAAACTGTCGGCGCCTGGATTTCGTTGTATGCCGCCTTTAGTTCATTCTCATTGAAGCAAATGTGCACGTCCGACTTCCAACCGCCTATGTTCGGCGATATAGATTTGGTGATCACCGGATAGCCAAGTCCTTCTGGAATTTCCCCCCATTTGCATACCTTGGCCTCCAAAACATTCAGACCATATTTTTTTGCAAGTTCCAGAATATTATTCTTATCCATAAACTGGTTTATTCTTCCCTGAACTCCTGCATTGAACGTAATGAACCGATCCTTCAGCTCATCATAATGAAAATCAAGATACCCTACTGTCTTGTCATCGGAACAAAAAACATATGGTTTGATGCCTCTCTTTTGTGCGATATTTCCGTATTCCTCCAGAAGTACCTTGTAGCCCTCTTCTATGCTGTCTGCATAGTGGCATTTGGATATGTATTTACTGGCTGATGCAATCTTGGCACGACCTTTGATTGCTATATATACCGAATTAACCCCTGCTTCGCCAAGACTTCTGATCAGCCCCAGCGGATTATAATGCTCAATTGCTATTACAATACAAAGATGATCTTTCCACATAAATTCAATCCTCTACTTCCTTATTTCCTGTCGATAAACATTTTTTCCTTTTACCACTGGAATAATAATTCTCAGAAAGGTACTAAAATCCAATCCAAAGCTGAGACGGTCCACATACTCTGCATCCATTTTAAACTGAAGATCCCGATCAGATGAAGAACGGTACTTAACATCAACCGTGCAGAACATGCCAGGCAAAACTTCATACCGTTTATAATATTCCTTGTTCTCCTGGTATTCCTCAAACTCTTCCGGAAGGATGGGGCGAGGACCTATTATGGCCATATCACCTTTCAGAATGTTAATCATTTGAGGAAGTTCATCCAGGCTTGTCCTCCGCAAAAAGGCTCCGACTTTTGTAATACGGGCATCATCTGAACGCGTAGCCACCCCGCCTATTTCGTATGCATGATCCACCATGGTTCGAAATTTATATATTGTAAAAATTTTTTGTCTTTTCCCAAGCCTTTTCTGTCGAAACACAATAGGCCCTTTGCTGTCCAGTTTTATGGCTATCGCTATAATCAGCATCGGAATACAGGTTGCTATTAAGCCCAATAGGGCAAGAAAACATCCAATGAACCGCTTAAAAAATGCCCGATACATTTAACTCCTCCATTAAACTGTCCTGAATACACACTCAAATGCCTCTGCGTAATCGCAGCCTCCTTCAGATCCCCGATAAGCAGCAAGCCCTTCGATGGCTTTTCCACTTCTCGGATGCGGATATGGACGCATAACGCCGGTATAAGCCTCCAACGCTTCAATCTTTTTCTTTACTCCCAGTTCCCCCACCTCTACAAAAAGGTTCGGAGAAAAACGGTTTTCAGCTGTATTCAGGCTCCACTCGGTAGATGAGGGCACTTCCATGTAGAGAAATTCTTTTAATTTCGGAACCCCCTCTTTGCGCTGAAACAGACGACATGCCGCATTAGCTGCCTTCCCTGTCTCTTTGTGATCAATATTTGTATCTGATGGGTGATGGGTTATTATGGCATCGGCTTTCCAATCATCAATACAGAACTCCATAAACTGTACAAGCTCCAAATGCGGAACCGTATTCATTCTAATATTGGGAAAATCCGCATGATAAACCTTCTTAACGCCAAGAATTGACATTGCCTTCCTTTCATCAGCTGAGAGTGTGGCCGACAGATTTTTCCTGGCATCTGCTTTGCTTACCATAATAGCTACAGCAACATTGTGGCCTTCATTTATCAGCTTATGTATAGCGGCACCAGCCCCTAAGACCTCGTCATCCGGGTGCGCAACTACAATTAGATAGTTCATTTTTTGCCTCCTCCTGTCCTAAGTTTTCCACTTTGGAAACTTCCAATAAAAAAGGAGTGCCCTCCCGTCACTCCTTTTTCTCCCTATTCCTTTCTAAGCCCTCCCCACGATCTCCAGCCCCAATGCCACTTCCTGCACTCTCCCAAACATGTGCATTTCCACCACTGCCATTCTTTTATGCCGGTTAATCCTCCGGATCACCGTCTCCATTCCCTCCAGCGGCCCGTCTACGATCATCACCCGGTCGCCCTCCATATACCCGGTGGACATGGCCACCATCTTCTCCTCGTCCAGAAGTCTTTCCAGCACCCTGAGATCCTCGTCAATAATGGATGTCCAGCACTCCCCGGTTCCCAGAATCTTTGTCAGCTGGGGCACATGTTTCAATTCCATATAAAATTTTTCAATTTCCTCCGTCTCCACAAAAACATATCCGGGAAACAAAAGCGCCTGGACTAAATGCCAGGCGCCTGCGAACTTCTTTTTTTGTTCATATTTGGGTAAAAAACAGACTCCCATATGGGGGTCTGCCGTATACTGCTGAACCATGGAGATCGTTTCCTCTTCCCTGCCGGTTCGTACCTGCATAACATACCACATATTAGTCCTCCAGTCCTCAAACCGGGAACTGTGTCTGAAAAATGGGTATGCTTCGCCATTCGTCACAGTAAACTGTCACGACAAGCAAAACAATATAACCTCAAACACAGTTAAACGCGGCCACGCGACGATTTAACTTTGATTGATTTTTTGAATTCTGATTTCTATTATTTTGTATTGCAGTGTGGTCATCACCTGTCAGGGCAATGACCAGCATGTGCCTGGGCACCTCCGTGCTGCGGTTGACAAGGTATTCGGACCGTAACACACTTTTTGTAATTATATCACATTTCCTCAAAAAGTAAATGGACAAATTTATTTCCCAGAAATAACATAAGTAGGTACAATTTTCCGGACGGCTTCCTTAATCTCATTGGAATCCTTATTGGCTGTCTTGTAAAGCTCATCCAGCTGTTGTTTAAACAATTCTTCGTCAAACTCAATGGGCTTGCCGATATGGATCAGGCGGTTAGGCGTATCCTGCAGCCCTTCCTCATCCATAAGCATCTCCTCATAGAGCTTCTCTCCCGGCCGAAGGCCGGTAAATTGAATGTCAATGTCTTCATACGGCACATACCCGGACAACCGGATGAGATTCTCTGCCAAATCCAGAATCCGCACCGGCTCTCCCATGTTCAGCACAAAGATTTCTCCGCCTTTGGCATATGCCCCTGCCTGGAGCACCAGGGATACCGCCTCCGGAATCGTCATAAAATACCGGATAATGTCCCGGTGGGTAACCGTCACCGGGCCCCCCTCTTCGATCTGCTTTTTAAAAAGCGGGATCACGGAGCCATTGCTTCCCAGCACGTTTCCAAAGCGGACTGCCACAAACTCTGTCTTCGAGTGGCGGTTCATCATCTGTACCACCATCTCGCACATGCGCTTGGATGCCCCCATAATGTTGGTAGGATTCACCGCCTTATCCGTTGAAATCAGCACAAAGCGCTCTGCTCCGTATTTATCTGCAGCCATGGCTGTCTTGTATGTTCCGAAAACATTGTTCTTAATGGCCTCGTTAGGGCTGTTCTCCATCAGCGGAACATGCTTGTGGGCCGCTGCATGGTATACGATGTCAGGCCTGTATTTTTCAAATATAGACTGCATGCGGTGGGTGTTGCGGACTGATCCGATAAGCACAACCAGGTTAAGTTCCGGGTAAGACCGCACCAGCTCCTGCTGTAAATCATAGGCATTATTCTCATACACGTCAAAAACAATCAGCTGTTTCGGATTGTGGCTGGCAATCTGGCGGCACAGTTCGCTTCCTATGGAACCGCCACCGCCGGTAACCAGTATCACCTTATTGCTTACATAACCCATGATTTCGTTTAAGTTAACCCGTATAGGTTCCCTGCCCAGAAGATCTTCGATCTGAATCTTCCGAAGCTTTGAAACGCTGACCTCCCCGCTGAGAAGCTGATAGATGCCTGGCAGTATCCGCAGCTCGCAGTTTGTGGTCCGGCAGATCTCCAGGATCTTTTTCGTCTCCATGGCCGGCGCCGACGGCATAGCCAGATAGATCTCCTCCACCTCGTACCGCTTAACCAGTTCCGGAATATCCTCCCGGGTTCCTGCGATGGGAATGCCGTTTAGGAATTTGCCCTGTTTGTTCTTGTCATCATCAACAAAGCAGACTACATGGCCTTCCGTATATGTACTGGTCATCATCTCTTTGAGAATCACGGAGCCTGATGTGCCGGCTCCCACGATCATAACCTTTTTCCCCACGTTCTGGCCATAGCTGGTCCGCAGAGAGCGGCCGATCCGGTATGACATCCTGACTACGGTCACGCCGACGGTCAGAGATGCAAAGCAGATGCAGTAAAAACTTCTGGGCACCCGCAGTTCCAGCATGGTCATTCCCGATATCTGGCATAGGGAGGCCAGGATACACGCCATGACAATATACATCTCTTCCCGCATTCCGGCAACGCTCCACATAAAGGAATATAGCCGGAATACGAAAAATATGGCTATAGTAATCAGTGTATACAGCCACGCATACTGTGCCACTGACTGTAAATAGTTATCTGAAATTTTTGACAGCTGCATATCAAACCGAATCCACAGCCCCAGAAAGCTGCTTAGCTGGATCACTATGATATCAACGATCATCAGTAAAAGCATACGTACCCTTTTCCCGCTGGGGATAAATTTATCTATCATGTTATCTACCCGTTTTACGCTTTCGTAACGACACCTTTCCTCTTTTTCATCCTTCGTGTAACAGTATATCATTTTTAAAATCATAACTCAACTGTAACAATTTGTAAATAACTTAATATTTACTTGACGGTTTTTTTCTTTCCCGACACACTTATAGCCAAAAGCGTCCACATCACCGGCGTGGCAATAGGCTGGGTAATGTTCACCGCTGCCTGAAAGCTGTAGCACACCACGGCCATCCACGCCGCTGCTTCCAGGGGATCAGTTTTCCCCTTCACTGCATGAACTGCCGCAGTAATGAGAACGCCGCAGTATGCCGCAAGCCCCAAAGGGCCGATGGTCACCAGATACTGGAGATACTCGTTGTGGGCGCTGTCAAAAATCTCCTCATACCTTATTACCATCTCCGGATAGTTGTTCATTCTCGTGACAAACTGAAACGTATCCGGCCCATAGCCAAACAGCTTTTGAAGAGGCGGAAACTTTTTATAGTCTTCAATCGCTATCCTCCATATATATCCCCTGTGCGTCCCCCATTCATCATTAAACAGCAGATAGCTCTGCAGCCCTCCGTATCTGCTGCCGTTGCCTGCCGCATTCACATCATAAAGCATAAATACCACAGCCAGAATAGACACGGCCATGAGAACCATCCATCCCCTTATCAGCCTGGATGCTGCTGCCGTCTCGTCACCTGCGCTGCTTTTTTCCGCCCGCCAGCATACTGCCGCCAATACCCATAACAGTAAAATAACTCCCGGCAGAAGTCTGCTTCCTGCGATTACCTGAAACAGTCCGCTGATGGAAATAACCTGACCGGCCATTTTCCTGGAAATCAGCCCGATTCCCGCTGCCGCCGTAAAAAAGGCGGCTGCCAGCATCACATAACGCCTGGTTCCCTTTCTGGTTTGAAACCCATAAAAGGGAAGGAACCCAAAAAAAGCGGCCAGGGAAAGATATGCGTTATCGCTTTCCCCAAGAATCAGTGCAATAAAAGAAATCACGGTGCAGCTTCCATACCAAACTGCTCTCTTTTTGTCCCGGGCTGACAAAAACAGTGTCCCTGCACAGGCCATGACCATAGCCACGCAGGATGTATAAGTATTGATATTCCCGATTGTCGAGGTAAACATATAGCGCTGAGTTTCCTTAATCTCCGCCTTAAACCCCAACAGATCCATATCAAAAAAATCCGTAATTCCAAAGAGGCACATAAGCACTCCTGCTGCCAGAAATACCATCACATGCCATTCTTTCGCAAAATAGTATCTGGTAATGCAGAAATATGCCGCTATATACAGTATCAGCAGCAAACACCCTGCATACCGCCCCCCGTCTCCCAAAAATGCATGAATTCTTACAGGGGAAAACACGGTTGACAGCACAATGGCGATACCCCAAAGAATTACTGCAAGGTCAACAGGGGATATTATGTCAAACAGGCCCCTCCCCTTCCAGGCTTTCACTGCCTCTATAGGATGGGCTGTCAAAAACAGCCATGCGCCTGTCAGCAGTATCATAAGAAATGTGCAAATACAGTAGTATGCCCACTTTGTCTCCAAAATATCATAGTAAAAATCATTGTATATTAAAAGCATCCCTGCCGTGACAGCCATCACATAGATTGCTGCCGCAAATGGCAGAAGCTTTGTCTTAAAAGTATTGTTATTCTTTCTTGTCAATACTGATTTATTCCTCCTCTAACTGTATCTCTTCGCTTACTGTCGGTATCTCCAGTTTTTCCGCCGGTATTTCGCCGCTCTCTTCTGAGCTCTCCTGCCCCTTTACTTCTGTCTTCTCCATGGACGTCTCCCTGTCCTTTATTGCCATCTCGTCGCCCTCTGATGACTGTCCCTGTCCTTGCGCCGCCATTTCCTCGCCCTCTGATGACCGTCCCTGTCCTTGCGCCGCCATTTCCTCGCCCTCTGATGACCGTCCCTGCTCTCTCTCCGGCATTTCGTCACTTCCTGATGACTGTTCCTGCTCCCCTGTCCATATTTCCTCTTCTTCTATTGATGTCTCATCATCCTTCTTCAGCATATGTCTCCGGCATTCTGCAATGCCCATGGCCAGAAATGTCCACATAATCGGCGTGGAAGCAGGCTGATTTATATTTACGAATGCCTGAACCCCGTAGCCGGTTACTGCAAAAGCCATTCCCAAAACATAGGGACTGCAGTGGCATTTCACCATGTCCCGGACGGACAGGGCCAGAAACGAAATATAGGCAGCCGTAGCAGCCGGGCCGATAGTAATGAGAAACTGCAGGTATTCATTGTGGGCGTTGTCAAACAGTTCTCCTGAAAATTCCTTGCTTTCCGGCATATTGTGGAAATATGAAATAATTCCGAATGTTTCAGGGCCGTATCCAAAGATCTTTCGTATCAGAGGAAACTCCCTATAGTTTTCTATAGCCTTTCTCCAGGCAAATCCCCGGTTGGTCCCCCAGTGATCATTAAACTCCACCATGCCTCTCAAGCTTCCATACCTGCTGCCATGGCCCAGAAGATTGGCATCGATCAGGATTCCTGCAACGCCTGCCATCGCTAAAAGCAGGAAAATCCCCCACATCACTTTCGCCTTCTTTCCGATTTCCTCGTTCTGCCTTTGAAGCTTATAATCCACGGCGTAAACAATGGCTGTCAAAATCCAAACGGCAATGCTCAGTTTGGAAAAAGCGCCTATGCTTACCACGGCCCCGTTAAAGCCTGACGGCTCCATAATAATGTCTGCATAGCGCAGGGCACACAGTCTGTAAAACGACAATGCCAGCAGAAACGAAGATACCACCATAAAGTATCTGCGGATTCCCCGTCTGTCTTTAAACAAATACAAAGGCAGAAAGCCCAGCAAAGCCCCCAGGCCCAGATACACGCTGTCGCTGTTGCTTACCACAATTCCCACAAAAGAAAATGTCATCAGCAAAAACCACGCCGCTGTTCCTGACTTTTTTGTCCATGTAGCGTAGATCGTGGCCGCTGCCGCTCCCACCAGGCCTGCATAGCTTGCATAGAAATTGATGTTTCCAATGGTTGACATAAACATATGGATCTGATTGTGAAGGATCTCTTCTTTAAAATGGAAGATATCCATGCTCAGAAAATCCGTCACGCCAAAGGCAAACACTGCGCAGCCTGCTGCCATGCAGGCATATATGCAGATTGGATGGGGCCTGTAGCATCTGGAAATAACAAAATACGCTATAACGTAAATGGTCATCAAAAACAGGCCGCTGAACCGCCCCTCATTTCCCCAAAAGGATTCGTAGCGGAACTGAGACAATACGGTCGATAAAGCGGATATTACCCAGTAAGCCAAAAGCGCCTTCTCTGCAAGGCTTAAGCTTTTGAAAAAATTCTTTACGGAAGGTTTCTCAAGCGCCCTCAGTATCAGAACCGGTATCAGCAGCACGCAGGCCCCGCAGTAAAAATAGTACTTGTCCACATTGATATAATAATAAGCGTCTGTGACCACCAGCGGCAGCCCTGCCAAAACGGCTGTCACATACAGAAGCATTATTATCTCAGAAGCCTTCCAGCCCTTTATACGAATGTTATTTTTCATGATTCCTCCAAATGGTATTATTGTATAATACCTGAATTATATACCAAAAAGTATCCGGGCACAATCTAAAATGCCAAATCGTCCCCTCTGTCATAGGTTTCCATAAAATGATGCCTCTGCCCGCCCTTTACATATCCGATGCAGGCATCCAGATTTACGTTCTCCACGCTGCGGAAAATGTTCTTCGCCACATTGGGATTGATCTTCTCCAGTTCCCTGATCAGTTCTTTGATCTCCTGGCGCTTGGAAGAGTGGACCTCCTCCTCCAGCGCCTTTTCCCTGGCGATCCGTTCTGTAAAGCGGCAGGCGCACTGCAGGAAACGCAGCTGGTTGTATTCTTTCCAGTCCAGGATATCCCTCTCTTTCACCAGATACAAAGGCCGTATTAACTCCATACCCTGAAAATGAGTGCTGTGAAGCTTGGGCATCATCGTGTTAACTTGTCCGCCGTAAAGCATGCTCATGAGAACAGTCTCAACCGCGTCATCAAAGTGATGCCCCAAAGCAATCTTATTGCAGCCCAGCTCTTTTGCCCTGGCATACAGCCACCCCCGCCGCATGCGGGCGCAGAGATAACACGGCGACTCCTCAATGTCCACTACCACGTCAAAGATATCCGATTCGAATATCTGCACCGGTATGCCCATAAGGCGTGCATTTTCCTCAATAAGGCGGCGGTTGTCCGGATGATATCCCGGGTCCATCACCAAAAAATACAGTCCGAACCGCATTTTTCCGTGACGGAGGATTTCCTGCATGCATTTTGCCAGAAGGAAGGAATCCTTTCCCCCTGAAATGCAGACAGCAATCTGGTCTTCCGGCTCAATCATCTTATAGTCATTAAGCGCTCTGACAAAGGGACGCCATATGGTCTTCCGGTATTTTTTTATAATGCTGCGCTCAATGTCCGCCGTCCCTGGGCGGGGGCGCTGATGAATTAGCTGGTTCTGTTCTGCCGTCATTTTCCTGCCCTTTCTGTCATTGGTGTATATCATGTTTCCGTTTTCAGGTCTTTGCATGCTGTGGAGCTGGCTGTTTACGTCTCCCTGCCGCTTTCCCGGGCCGTTTCCAGGCTCCCTGACAAACCGGCTCTCAGCTCTTCTACGTCTTTTTGCAGTTCCTCTATGCGTTTTAAGGCTGCCTGAAAATCTTTCCTTGTCAGGCATCCATTTTTCGGGGCTTCTACCGGCACTCCGTCTTTCTTTACCGCCCTGGCCGGTACTCCCGCTGCCGTAATGTTATTTTCCAATGGTTTCAATAACACGGCATTGGCGGCAATGGTACAGTGATCTCCCACTTCAAAAGAACCCAGGATCTTGGCGCCGGCCCCTACCGTCACATGGCTGCCCAGTGTGGGATGTCGTTTCCCTTTCTGATTTCCAACACCGCCCAGAGTAACGCCCTGGTAGATGGTGCAGTAGTCTCCCACCACTGCCGTCTCCCCGATCACCACGCCGCTGCCATGGTCAATTAGCACTCCCCGCCCCAGCCTGGCCCCCGGATGGATCTCAATCTGCGTGAAAAACCGAGAGATCTGGGAAACCACTCTGGCAATAAAATACAGACGGCGCTCATAAAACCAGTGGGCAATGCGGTGCCAGATCAGGGCATGGATTCCCTGGTACAGCAAAAGAACCTCCAGCGCATTCCGGGCTGCCGGATCTCGGGCCTGTACGGCTTTAATATCATTCCATATATCTTTTATAAACATGCAGTTCCTTTCTGCCACTGGCAGGCCCTTTGTGTCCGGACCTGCGTGGATAGTATATCATATGCGGAAATAAATAAAAAGGGATATGTTATTGAAAGATAACGGGATTCTCCAGATTTTCAGTCTTTACTACGATATAGGGATACGATGTTTCAGGGGCAGGATTTTCCCCTTTCTCCGGTCCCAGAAGTTCAGTGTCAATGACTATGGAATTGTCTGTCAGATACAATTCCTTTACCACGATGCTGTATCCTCCTGTAGTCTGAGGCCCATATCCCACCACTATGTACAGATTCTGCTCATCATTGAAGGTCAGCTTGAAAGGCTGCAGGGTTTTCTCTGTAATGATCTGCTTCAATTCCGCCGGCACGTCCCCGTCCCCCACCACATTGAATTCCAGATCCCTTACCTTTGTGCCGTCATCTTTGCTGATCTTACAGCCGCCGGTAAACATAAGCCCAAACAATGCTCCCGTCAGCAGAAGGCAGCGAAGCCCTAAGGAAATTCCCCGTGTTTTCTTGTTCATGCTTAAACCTCTTTATACTTGATTGCTTCTATATTTATGCGGCACGCAAAAGCAATATACATAGGCAGACGCAGATTCAAGGCCATTGATGCAGAAACATGCTAAAAACCGGGAGGAACCAGCATTCTGTATGCCGTTTCCTCCCGGTTTTGCCGTTTTCTTTCAGCTTTTAACATCCTGCAGGCGGTCTGCATTCAGGGATGCCAAGTGTGCCCGCCAGACCCCCAGGGGAAGGCGGTGCGTCCGCAGCCGGGCGCATGAAGGTTTACTCTGACTTCCCCCCGCCCTGTCAGCCTGCGGATCTTACATATGCGGTCAGCTGCTGCCTGCCCTCCGCCTCGTCAATGACAATAGTATCGCCGGCCCGCACCTGATCCTGAAGAATGATCTTCGCCGCCAGAGTTTCCACATATTTCTGGAGATACCGCTTCAGCGGTCTGGCCCCATAGACCGGGTCATATCCGTGTTCCACTACGAAATTTTTTGCCTTTTCCGACAGATCCACTTTTATCTCTCTGTCTGCCAGGCGCTTATTGGTATCCGCCATCATCAGAGCCACAATATTTCCGATATTATCCTTAGTCAGCGGCTTAAATAAGATAATCTCGTCAAGACGGTTCAAAAATTCCGGCCGGAAATGTCCCCGCAGATCTGCCATGGCCATCTCCTCAGCCTCTTTTGTAATGTTCCCCCCTTCATCAATGCCATCCAGCAGATATTGGGAGCCAATGTTGGATGTCATAATAATAATCGTATTCTTAAAGTCCACGGTCTTTCCTGCAGAATCTGTTATGCGCCCGTCATCCAGCACCTGAAGGAGCACGTTAAACACGTCAGGATGAGCCTTCTCCACCTCGTCAAACAGCACGACGCAGTAAGGCTTCCTTCTCACCGCTTCCGTCAGCTGACCCCCTTCATCGTAACCAACATATCCTGGAGGCGCTCCGATAAGCCGGGCAACGGAATGTTTCTCCATGTACTCGCTCATGTCGATACGCACCATGTTAGTCTCATCGTCAAAAAGGCTTTCCGCCAAGGCTTTGGCCAGTTCCGTCTTGCCTACGCCTGTAGGTCCCAGGAACAGGAAGGAACCAATGGGCTTTGTAGGATCTTTAATGCCTGCCTTTGAACGGATAATGGCTTCGGTTACCTTTTCTACTCCCTCGTCCTGCCCCACTACCCGGTGATGAAGCACCTCGTCCAAATGCAGCGTCTTGCTTCTCTCGCTTTCCGTCAGCTTGGCAACAGGGATTCCGGTCCATCTGGAAATAATGCGGGCAATCTCGTCATCTGTTACGCTTTCATGAACCAGGCTCAGATCCTGGCTTTTCACTTTCTGCTCCTCTTCCTCCAGCTGTTTCTGCAGCTCCGGCAGCTTTCCATACTGCAGCTGGGCCGCCTTATTTAAGTCATACTCCTGTTTAGCCTGGGCAATCTCCCGATTGGTGTTCTCAATCTCTTCACGCAGGGACGAAAGCTTCTCCACAGAAGACTTTTCATTCTCCCACTGGGCCTTTTTGGCTGTAAATTCATCGTGAAGCTCTGCCAGTTCCCTCTGCAGATCCGCCAGCCTGTCCTGGCTTAAACGGTCAGTCTCTTTTTTCAGAGCCGCCTCTTCGATCTCCATCTGCATGATCCTTCTGGACAATTCGTCCAGTTCCGTAGGCATGGAATCCAGTTCTGTCTTGATCATGGCACAGGCTTCATCAACCAGGTCAATGGCTTTATCCGGCAGAAAGCGGTCAGAAATATAGCGGTCAGAGAGCATGGCTGCGGACACCAGGGCCGAATCGGTAATCTTGACGCCGTGGAATACCTCATACCGCTCCTTTAATCCCCTGAGAATGGAAATGGTGTCTTCCACCGTAGGCTCTTCCACCATAACCGGCTGGAACCGCCGCTCAAGAGCCGCATCCTTCTCAATATATTTCCTGTACTCATCCAGGGTAGTGGCTCCGATGCAGTGCAGCTCGCCCCTGGCCAGCATGGGCTTCAGCATATTGCCTGCGTCCATGGAGCCCTCTGTCTTGCCTGCCCCCACGATGGTATGCAGTTCATCAATGAAGAGGATAATCTGCCCGTCGCTTTTCTTGACTTCTTCCAGAACGGCTTTCAGGCGTTCCTCAAACTCTCCGCGGTATTTGGCGCCTGCCACAAGGGCTCCCATGTCAAGGGCAAACAGCCTCTTATCCTTCAGCCCTTCCGGCACGTCCCCCCGGACAATACGCTGAGCCAGGCCTTCCACCACGGCGGTCTTGCCCACTCCCGGCTCACCGATAAGAACCGGGTTGTTCTTGGTCTTTCTAGAGAGAATGCGGACCACGTTGCGGATCTCCCCGTCTCTTCCGATAACCGGGTCCAGTTTCTGGTTTCTGGCACGCTCCACCAGATCATACCCGTATTTCTCCAAAGTGTCATACGTGGCTTCCGGGTTATCGCTTACCACCCTCTGGTTGCCCCTGACCGTAGTCAGCGCCTGCAAAAAGCTTTCCCGGTTGATCCCGTACTGCCGGAACATCTCTTTAATGGTTTTATCCGGCTGTTTTATCAGTGACAGGAACAAATGCTCCACGGAAACATATTCGTCTCCCATGGATTTCGCCTCGTCCTCGGCATTTATCAGCACTTTATTTAAATCGTTGCTGACATACAGCTGTCCCCCGCCGCTTACTTTCGTGAGACGGTTTAGGGCCTGCTGCGCTTCATTGGTAAACATCTCTGGAGAAATGTTCATCTTCGTTATCAGTTTCAGAATCAGGCTGTCCTCCAGGCTTAAAAGGCTGTAAAGAAGATGCTCCTGCTCCAGCTGCTGATTGCCGTGTTCATATGCCAGTTTTTCGCAATTCTGCACGGCTTCTATGGACTTCTGGGTAAATTTATTAATATTCATAACCGCTCCTCCTTTGGAACATGAATGTGTCTCACTTGTTCTATGGTGAATATAACACAAATTGTTAGCACTGTCAATGGTTGAGTGCTAATTTTTGTGAAGATTTTGTGAAGCCTTGATTTTTGGTTTCTGAATCATGGAAACAGTATCCCCCATCGCCTTCATAATATATTTCCGGAAACCCATTCAGATCCAGTTCTTTCGGAGTATAGACCAGTTCAAACGGCAGGCCGCAGCCTCCGCCTGGAAGAAGCAGCTACCCGTCTGGGAAATCAGGTAAGGCAAGGTAAAATACCGATTTCATATTGATACCATAAATGGAAAATGCTATAATTAGGGACGTATGCCAACAGGCATATATAATCTATTTTTGAAACACAGGAAGGAGTAAATACGAGTATGAAAGAAAATGAAACTGCAAAATTTGAGCGCTTTGGAAGCTTTTTTTTCCTGCTTCTGCTAGGTCTTGGCGTGGGGCTTCCTTTAATCTTGTCCCTTGTGCTTTGTATCGCACATTCGCCTTTTAGGGTTGACGTGTTCCTTGGCATGGGATTGGTTTTCATGTTTATGGTGTGGGTAGTCCTTATTATGCTTATCGGATACGGAAGCCTTACCTCCATGTTTGTGAAGCGCACTGCCAAGGGCATTGATGATCTGCCTTACCGCTTTAACAGCTCTTTTAAAGGGCGGGGCGGTATTCTGTACATAGATGTGGAAAACGGCATGATCGGTTTTATCTCCGCATACAATCCCCTTAAAATCCAGATTTTCAGCGCTTCCAGATTAAGTAAGATGAAAACCATTGCTTCGGCGTGGACGGGAATCCGCTTTGTATTTTATATTGACGGGAAAAAAGTTTCCATGCCTACCCTGCTCACCAATAAAGTCGTCAGCACCAAAAGCGGCATCGGCGCCGAGGCCGTATCCAAAGCAGATACCTTTGTAGAGCTTTTGCAGGCTGCCAAAAGTCAGGCGGGAAGGAGATAGGGATGGATTTCGCCTATTACCTGCCGGAGATTATTTTTGGAATTATCATAATCGCGGCGCTGATATGGGGAGTCTGCTTTATCCGTGAAATGTTTCTCTATTCAAAAGGCAAAACTACCTGTGTATACTGCAAGCATACCACCGCAAAAGATTCCCCTCAAAAATATCTTTTTCTCCTGCCCATTTCATTCGGGACCACATATGAGGATGCAGAGCATTATCTTCCGTCCCACTTAAGGCCTATTATGGGAACGAATCAGATTCCTACCGGCAGGCGGGCATGCTGGGTCGAACGTTACGCCTGCAGCCGATGCGGCAGGGAGCAAGTGACAGTTACCGATTTTCTTTTGGTCCGGGGAACAGAGGATGTAAAGGGAACTTATCTTTTGCCCTATGAACCATTTCAAAAGCTAATTGAAAGCTGGGAGTCTATTGCCGTAACCGGAACTCACGTTTATTGATTTCGGAACAATAAACATCCATTAAAAAGTATTGGATAAAAGGAGTATTAAAAATCATGAAAAAGCTGGTAGTAAAAGCATTGGAAGGAGCGTCTGTCATCGTCGCTCTTGTTATCGGAGTGATCCTGATGAATACCATAAGCGTGGAATCCATGCTCCGGGGCAAGGAAGAGCCGGTCACTCTGGCCATGACAGAGGACGGGCTTCAGGATGACTTTGTCGGACTGCCCGCAGGCGATGACATTCCCCGGGTGACAAGCGCCGAAGAGTGGGACAACACCTGGGCTTCCTCCTGCGTAACCATAGAACCGGTCTCTGTCATTTCCACCGGCATAGGGGCGCGCTATTCCTGGGTTCCTGCCTACTCCAACGCCGGCAGGCGGGGAGGCGCCAGGAAAAAGGCCGACGTTACCCGGACGTCACTGGATGTTCTCGGAGAGTACGGAGAGTATTTTATTCTTCAGCTTCCGGATCAGTCCTACATACTGGCCCAGATCTCCAAAGATGACGCCAGAAAACTGAAAGCCGGAAAGGCAGTAACTCTCCCTGTTGGAAAAAAGGGCGGCGTGCACCGGCAGGTTCTTGCAAACATTACGGATTTGTGTGAAGAATATGATGTTAATACAGACGGCGTATTTTACTGTATCAATGATCAGTGGAATGAATCCCATCATATTATGCTTCAGCTGATACGCATCGGCATCGCACTGGGTACCACCCTGGTTCTGGGTACGATTCTGATTATGCTTGTGGATAAGATCCTTAGAGTTAAAGATTAAACTGCCCATATAGCAGAATCCGCCTGCTTGAGGACGGCATGGCGCTAGAGCGTGTTTGAAAATTCATTCCCGCCATCTGCACGCCCCACTTTGCGGGAGATCTGGCCCTCATTCGGTCAACGTAGCCCACTACGCCTCCCTCATTCGGGCCAGATCTCCCGCAAACTGTGACGCACATCTGACGGAAAGCAATTTTCAAACACGCTCTAGTTCAGACATTTATTTGGACTGATGCAGAACAGGCATTGCAGGAAACTGATAAACGTTCAGCTTCTCTGCAATGCCTGTTCTTGTTTTTTTCGTTTCATGCCATTTACAATGCGTCTGCATCTTGAGAGGTATTCTTTATATTCCTTCTCTCCTGCAATGCTCTTACCGACATCCTCTATCTTATTCAGGATGCCGGTAAGCCTTTTTGACATCTTGCAGCAATAGGCCAGCTTCATTTTTAGAAATATCTCAAAATCCTGCGCTGTAAATCCCTCCTCACATTCCTCCCATATGCTGCTTATGGAAATCTCTAAAAATTGTCCAACAGTATTAATAATATCTGTTGTCTTCTCCTGCTTCCCAGTGCACATTTCCAAAAATGCTTTCAGCAATTCCATGTGATAGAAAATAAATGCTCTCCTCTCTTCCTGTGTTTTAAAGTCGTAAGCAGCCTTTTCCAACAGTTCCCATGTCCGAAAGGGAAACAGGAAAAGCGCGCTCCGCAGCAGCCGTTCGCCATATTCCCTGTCGCTGCAGGTTCGAAAGCCTTCTACAATTTTGCAGGAAAACAATAAAGAATCCCATCCGTCATTTACTTTTTCATTTTTGGTTCGAAGGTGCTCTTCTTTTCCCTGCGTCCATTGTTTATCCAGGCGAAGCTTGACAAAATGAAAAGGAAGTTCCTCTATTTCACACAACTCCTTCTCTAAATAGCATCCATTTCCTTTTGGGCAGTCCTTCCGCATCAGAGGAACTACTATCTGCCCATTATAAAAACATGTCAGAAAGTACGTACAGTATTCGCTATTCCATTCAACAGAATATTTTGCATCTCCCTCAAGATCGTAACAGCTGTCTGCGATATACAGCAGATAATTCATAGCCATGCTGTGGATGCAGATACATACCTGGTCCTTAACAAGGGTCACGCATTTCAGCTTATGAATATTCCTAAACTGCTCTTGCTCTTCATATGATCTGCGTGTGTATTCCAATAAATCTTTCATATGTTAAAGCCTCGATTTCACGTATTTATCTGCTGTAAATAATTCCTCACCAACTCGTCGTCTTTATACTCATCACTTTCCAGGCACTCCCGGAAAATAACGGTATTGTTCCATGCATCCAGTTTTCCTTTTTCCTCTTCAATGATCTGCCTTATCTCTTTCAGCTGAATGCCGAACCTCTCTTCAAACTGAGAAACCAGCTCCTGTAAAATCTTCACTCTTCTCTCAGCAAACTCTTCCTGGCTCTTTACTCCCAGCTTCTTTGCCCTGATGTTCCTTGATATAAAAATCAAAGACTTCATAATAAAGGGATATTTCTCCAATACAATCCGATAACTCTGCTCTCCGGGCACTGTATAGCAGCCTATGCTTTTTTTGTCAAAGGAAACCGTGCATTTGGAAGCGGCAATTCCTGTATCCCAGGCGCTGATCAAAGCGCTGTAAATCTTCCGGTCTGTCTTTTCAAATGGAGCTTTTGCCTTTAAGAAACTTTCCACCGGAAGTCCTGGCAGACGGCTCTCATTTTTTTTAGCCCGCTGTTCATCCAGCCACCATGTTTTCTGAAAATAATTTTTGAGAATCCGGTTAGGCTCCTCTATCTCCTTGTCATAGGATTGGCTTAGTTCGTCGGACAGGCTCCGTGTACATTCATCCCCATAGGACGCAGAGAAAAAAGAGTCGCTACAGTTAAAGTCAAGCAATTGCTTTTGGCCTGTATAAGCAATTTGCTCCAGTTCCTTTGACGCCATATGTCCAAAGCTTTTGGTAACTGTATCCGTGTCCATAAACCAATCTGACTCCAAAGAATACTTATTTTTGAAGTATTCCCAATAGAGCTTACTTAAAATACAGGTAAGGAGCATCAGCTTATATTCTATTGCTTTTTCTGTCTCTCTTTTGTCCGTCTCTATATGAGACAAATCCGCCCTTATGGAGGACATGCCCTCAGGCAGGTATCCTGAAAATTTCTCTAACAGCTGATCCAGCTGAGTTCTGTTACAGCTCTTTATAAAAACATATGGAATTACTAAGACTTTCTTATTCCTTCTGTTAACATAAAACCGGATACATTGCTCCAGGCACAGGGTTCTGAAAACAGAGTATTCTGCAGATTCTTTCTCATAGCAGCAATAACACTCCAAATCAAACTTCTTTTGAAAATCGTCTCCAATATTTTCAAATACAAGTTCCTCTTTGCCTCTCAGCCTGTCGATCAGCGGCAGCGCCGAGAAGCTGGTAAACGATGTGACATATGAAGTATACGGTGCCGCTGCCCCATAGATACAGTTAACTATCTTATCAGAAAGCGTTCGCCATTTGGCCGGACTATACTCATATTCGAAGTTAATATGCCCTCTTACTGGTTCTTTCAGACAGTCAATAGGAAAGTTCATAACAAAAACCGAAACTTCAGGTTCTTTCTTGGTATATTCACATATTTCGTCAAAGACCCTGCTTATGGTGCGTCCATGGATCAGAATATCATCCAGAATGCAGACACGTTTCCCCTCCATTGCTTTCCTGTATTTATATATACCCTTATCGGAAATAACACAGGGTCCGTCTCCCAGTTCTTCTTCCTCTAAAATAAAAATATCCAAGAATATCTGGCACAGGACAAGGCAACGCCTGGACATCAGAATGACAAAGTCATTGCCAGAGTCAGCACTGATATTCCTCAGGAAAAAGCTGTAGAGTTCCTCGTAGTCTTCACCCAGTATTTTTTCAATGTCTTGTTTCAGCGTCTCTTTTTTGTCCTTATGCATAAGAACATAATCCTTGTATTTTAAAAATGTATCGTCATTCTCATAATATGCCATAACGTCACCTCCTTATCTTCCTGTTTATAGTTTCCAACAAGACTCCCTTTTTATCTCCGTTTTTCCCCTTATTTTTCATTGTCAGACACAGCTCAAACGGTATGTCCCCAATCCCGTTTTGACCGGACAACAGCACATTCTGGCATTCCATCTGTATCATAACCTCTATTAAATTATCTTTGTAATTTGTATCGTGAGAGGATCTTAAATATGACTCATAAAAATTCTGGAACGCCGCCTGCATTTTGTCATCCACAACGAAGTAAACTGATAGTTCAAATTCTCGATTGTTGGTAAAATCATAATTTTCTTCATTTAGTTCTATCCGGCATTCTTCATCCTTTACTTTTGATACATGATTTTCCACGTACTGCCTTCTCCAATGAAAACATATCCCTCTTATCCTAATATCAAAGTAAATTGGAAAAGCAGGCTCCAGTATCAGTTCTAAAATATAGCCCTCAAAAAATGAAAGCTTGTCCAAATGTCTTGCAGGTATATCCTGGTTGCAGTCATACAATATACCTGTTTTGCATATTAAATCCGGCATATTGGTAGCAATGGAATACTCTTGCTGCTTTTTTTGCCCGTTTTCATTAATTCGTTCCAGCATCAGCGTCAGCTTAATGGTCAAAATGCCAATGCAGACCGAAGCCGCTGCGCCAAGATAGCTTGCACTGTATCCGAACCATGGATTTACATTGTCGGGAACGTAGAACCAGCTTCTCGGCACTTCTGCTGCTTTTTTCATACAGATAAGGGACACGGGAGGAACAATCAGTACCAACAGCATAATTTTGAGAACCAGCCATTTGTTTTTCCATACAGATGCTTTCAAATATTCGGATAAACCGTCAAAATCATTATGCTTGTCCGTATTGTTCATGATTTTTGCCCATTTTCCTCAAAAAATATGCCGCAAAGCCCGCTAACAGGCTGTTTTCCATTAGTTTATACTTTAACATGATTTTATAAAATGCGCAAGGGATTTAGAGCTTCCCAAACACATTTTGCCCGCTCAAAACCCGCATTTGACGGCCCTGTCTATACAAAACCCGTCTTCTCTTACGTCACAGTCATAAGCCAGCACCTTTACGCCTGCCGCTCCTGCCTCTGCAAGGGCATCTGCAAAAGCCTTATGCATCTCCTGGTTGGGCCTGAATTCATAAACGCCCTTCATCTGAATGACAAACAGCACAAAAGTCAGGAACCCGTCCTCAGCCGCTGCTGCCAGCTCTTTTAAATGCTTTACTCCTCTTTCCGTAGGCGCATCCGGAAAGAGCGCCACGCCGTCTTTTTCCAGCGTCACCCCTT
Source organism: uncultured Hungatella sp. (assembly GCA_947089145.1). Lineage (GTDB taxonomy): Bacteria > Bacillota > Clostridia > Lachnospirales > Lachnospiraceae > UBA3402. Next base: position 103,951 of record CAMUJH010000001.1, read on the forward strand.
TTACTTCCATAAACGCCGGTTTTCCCTTAAGGGTAAATGCCAGGTCAAAGCGGGACTGCCCAAAAGTTATCTCCCGCCGTATGTTTTCCGGTTTCATCCCTGTTTCTCTCTGAAATCCGCCGTTTTGAAGCCACTCCATCGCTGCCGTATTGGGGGCCTGGGAATCCATATTGATCAATAAATGCCCTTTGTAGACGCCTGTCAGGGAGTATTGGGTCTTTCTGCCCTGGGCGGCTGCGTCAGGATGGTATTCCAGCAAAACCTTTGCCCCTGGTATCAGAAGTTCCCGGCACCGGCCTGTATTTTTTACATGAACTGTATGTTCTCTTCCGTTTATCTCCACCTGCGCCACGAAGCGGTTCGGCCTTTCCCTGAAAATTCCTTTTTCTATATGTGCATACCGCATAGGGTCACCCTGCACCCCTCTCCTGCATATTGTAGTCATAAGTACTTTCTTTTCCGGTGGACTTTCTATGGTACTTCCATTAAGTAAAATAGATTTGGGGGAGACAGCCAAAGTGGTGTGGGTTGCCAGCGAAAAGGCTATGGCGGCCCGGCTGGCAGACCTTGGCTTTATTCCTGATGAAGAAATCTCCTGCGTTTTAAAGGGGCGCAAAGGCGGTATGAGGGCCTATTTGGTAAGGAATGCAGTCATAGGCCTGCGGGAAGAAAATATCAATGAAATCTTTGTAGAGGTGAATCCGCCCCGCTGCAGCGCCTCTTTGCAGTAATACCAAGACCCCATTTACGCACATTGCCGTAAGTGAAGAAAAGAGCAGCCAAATAAGATGGCTGCCCTTTTGCTTTCTTCTATCTGCTCCCGCAGCGCTCCAGCCTCTTTTTGGCTGCCAGCCTTCTGCTATTCTCCATCTACATCCATATTCACTGCTACGCTGATGGCACCGGATACTGTAGCCATAGCCGATATCACCGCAAACAGAATAATGAGAAGCGCTCCGCCCATAAGGATCAGAAGAAATGCGCTTTCCTCTGAGTCTGCGCCCTCCGCAGTCACTTCCTCTGCTGCCACCTGCTCTTCCTGCTGTACTGTCTCTGCGTAAGCCGTCATAGCGGGAGCCGCTGCGGCAGATACGCACAGGCACATTACAAACATCATCAGCGTCTTTTTCAAAATATTCCACATAATTACAGGTTACTCCTTCCTCCTGCCGCCGTCTTTACGGCTGACCAGATTGCTGTGACGTGCTGTCTGCCATATGGCATGGGACACATCAATACACTTGTTTAGTATACCACATTTGTCAAAAAAAAGAAATACTTATGCACGCTTGATTTTGATTTTTCATATGGTAATCTTAAGGCTGAATTATGATCGATATATGGAGGGATTCATGGATAATTATCACATGGTAGTCGCTCTGGCCGGCAACCCTAATGTGGGAAAAAGCACCATATTCAACGGTATTACAGGTTTAAAGCAGCATACTGCCAACTGGCCGGGCGTGACGGTAGAAGCTGCCAGCGGTGAATTTACCCTGGACGGCAAGGCCTGTATACTGGTGGACCTGCCAGGCACTTATTCCCTTAACACCCACTCCAAAGAGGAGGAGGTGGCCAGGCAGTACCTTTGTTCCGGGGAGGCGGATGCCGTGGTGGTGGTCTGCGATGCAACGTGCGTGGAGCGGGGACTTCACCTTTTAAAACAGATTTTGTCCCTGGAATCCGTAAAAGAACATGGAGTCCCTCTTGTTTTGTGTATCAATCTATGTGATGAAGCAGGGAAAAAGGGAATTGAGATTGATTTTGATCTTTTAAAGGATGTGCTTCAGATTCCCGTGGTTTCCTGCTGCGCCCGGTGTGCCGGGGATTTGGCCCAGTTAAAGCAGGCCATTCTCCAGTGCGGAGGAACCCGCGTAAATTATGACTGCCTGGATTTCTCGCCCAAGCGCCTTGCGGCGGAAACCGTCCGCTATACCAGGACCAATTACCGGAAGCAGGAAGAAGCCATTGACCGCATCGTCACAGGGCGCTTTACCGGAACCCTTATCATGGTTTTGCTGCTTCTGGGAGTCTTCTGGCTGACCATGGCCGGAGCCAATTATCCCTCAACGCTCCTATGGAATCTGCTGTTTTCTTTTGAAGGGAAGATGGATGCCCTCCTGACGGCTTTAAACGTTCCCCGCCTGCTTATCCAGGCGCTGGTATACGGCGTCTATCGGGTGCTGGCCTGGGTAGTTTCTGTCATGCTGCCTCCCATGGCCATCTTTTTTCCCCTGTTTACTCTGCTGGAAGATCTGGGATATCTGCCGAGAATCGCCTTTCACATGGACCGCTCCTTCAGGCGCTGCCGGGCCTGTGGGAAGCAGTGCCTGACCATGGCCATGGGGTTCGGATGCAACGCTGCCGGCGTCATCGGATGCCGAATTATTGATTCTCCCAGAGAACGTCTTATTGCCATCCTTACCAATTCCCTGGTTCCCTGCAACGGCCGGTTTCCCACCTTATTTACCCTAATTACCCTTTTCTTTCTTACGGGAATTCAGGGAAGCTTCGCCGGTTCTCTGGCAGCCGCCCTGCTGCTGACAGCCGCTATTCTGGCCGGAGTCATCGCCACCCTGGCATGTTCCTGGGTATTGTCCCACACCCTTTTAAAAGGAATCCCCTCTGCCTTTACCCTGGAACTGCCGCCTTACCGCCGCCCTCAGATTGGAAAAGTGCTGGTGCGCTCCATTTTAGACCGCACGCTTTTCGTCCTTGGCCGGGCAGTTTCCATTGCGGCGCCTGCCGGCCTGATAATATGGATTCTTGCCAACACTGCAGTCAGGGGGCAAAGCGTGCTCCTGCATCTCACCGGATTTTTTGACCCGCTGGGACGTCTTATGGGATTGGACGGAGTAATCCTTATGGCTTTTCTCCTGGGATTCCCTGCCAATGAAATCGTAGTCCCCATTATGCTTATGACTTATCTTCAAAGCGGGATGTTGGTGGAAATGACAGACTCCGCAGCTTTGTTTACCCTGCTTACGGCCAACGGGTGGACCTGGAAAACCGCCCTTTGCATGCTGATTTTCTGCCTGTTCCACTGGCCCTGCTCTACCACCTGCCTCACCATAAAGAAAGAAACCGGCAGTCTTAAATGGACTGCAGCGGCAATTTTGCTTCCTACGGTTTTAGGCGTCGTTTTGTGCATAGGAGTGAACGCAGCAGTATCCTGTCTGTAGCCGGCGGCTCAGGACGGTTGTCTTAACGTATAGAAGTAATAAGGAATTTCCACTGCCAGCATCATGCTCCATCCGATGGCGCATGCAAAGGCCACCCCTTTTAGCCCCATTTTCGGAACCAGAACATGCACAAAGACAACCCGCAGGCTGGTCTGGATAAATGTTCCTAGAAGCGTCATCTTCATACGCTTTCTTCCCCGGAAGTACCCCTGCATCCCGTTGGTAAATCCAGGGAACACATAGAATAATGCCATGATACCCAAATAGCTGCTGCCCAGCGCCACAATGTGCGCCGCATCCCCGGTGACAAACAGCCTCATAAGCGGAACCCGCAGAGCCAATACGACAATGCAGATCACAATCCAATAGCAAAACTCCAATGCCATCCCTATTCTGAACCCCTTACGAATCCGCTCTTCTTTTCCGGCCCCGGAGTTCTGCGCCACAAAAGTGGTCATGGCATGAGAGATGCTCTGTTCCGGCGTAAACGCATAGGCATCAATTTTATTAACAGCATTAAACGCTGCCATCACATCCACCCCCATAGGATTGACAGCCCCCTGGATCAAAAGTTTTCCTATGGGCTGGCAGGACTGCTGAAGCGCAGTGACGCTGCCATATTGAAGGGTCTGTTTTAAAAGTTCCCTGTCCGCCTTAAATTCCCCCAGGCTTAACTGCAGCTGGGGAATCCGGCGGTATACATAGATAACGCAGAGAATTGCCGACAATGCCTCTGCTATGACTGTTGTCACAGCAGAGCAGATAATTCCAAAGCGAAATCCTCCGATAAAAATAATATCCAGCACCCCATTGAGAACCGAGCAGAAAGCCAGAAATTTCAAAGGTGTTTTGGAGTCTCCCACGCTTTTCAGCGCTGAAGCAATGGCATTATAAAAAAAGGTAAACGGCGCACCCAGAAAAATTATTTTCAGATAAACAGATGCAATGTCAAGGATTTCCTCCGGCACACACAGGGCTTTCAAAAGCGGCCTGGCTGTTCCTATTCCAAGAGCTGCCACAATCAGAGAAAAGTACACCCCAAAGACCGCTGTTGTAGCCATCTCCTTTTTTACCATGTCCAGCTGCCCGGCTCCGAAATAATTGCTCATGAGAACCGATGCCCCAATACAGATTCCCGAGATCCCCAGGATGATCATGTTCATTACCGGGCTGGCGGTACCCACTGCTGCCAGTGCCTCTTTCCCGATATAGCGGCCTACTATGATGGAATCCACCGCATTGTAAGTCAGCTGAAACAAATTGCCCAGAATCAGGGGAACGGCATAAGCCAGCAAATGCCTGGAAATGCTTCCCTCTGTCATGTTTCTCACCATAATTTTCTCCTTCAGAATCGTTTCGCTTTCATCTTATCTTGTATTGTCCCTGATTTTTGTGTTATATTAAACCTGCATGCCGCCTAATCGGCGGCAGGACTTTTAAAGTAAACCTGCATGCGCCCGGCGGGGGACGCACCGTCTCGCATGAAAGTCAGGCGGGCGAACTTGGCATACCTGAATGCATGCCGCTTAATCAGCGGCAGGACTTTTAAAGTAATTATAAATAATATGGAAACGGGGTATTTTATGGACCGCTATATTGATTTAAATGAAGTTTCAGACGGAAAATTGTATACATCCAATGACCTTGTAAAGGCCGGCTGCAGCGACTGCCAGGGCTGCTCTGCCTGCTGCCGGGACATGGCTGATACCATTGTTTTGGACCCTTTTGATATTTACTGCCTGACAAAAGGCCTTCACAAGTCCGCCGCCGATCTGCTGTATCACCAGATTGACCTGGAAGTCGTGGACGGCGCCGTGCTGCCTCATATTAAGGCTGTTGACAGCACCAGCCGCTGTCCGTTTTTAAACGGCAGCGGCCGGTGTTCCATTCACAGCTTCCGCCCTGGTTTCTGCCGGCTGTTTCCCCTGGGCCGCTTCTATGAGAACCGTTCCTTCTCCTACTTTCTGCAGACAAAAGAATGCAGAAAGCAGAACCGGACCAAGGTAAAAGTCCGCAAATGGATCGGCCTGGCGGACTTTGAACGTTATGAAACCTTTATCCGGGACTGGCATTATTTCCTGAAAGACCTTCAAAAACCGCTGACAGAAGGTGATCCCCAGTGGGCAAAACAGGTCAATATGGTGATTCTTAAGGAGTTTTATCTGTCCCCCTATGACGTAAGCCAGGACTTTTATGCTCAATTTTACCATAGGCTCGAAGGCGTAAAGGCATCGCTGGAGAGCATTTAGCCGTTCTTCCCAAAATCCTCTCCCACCACGCTCCAGGCTGCCTCCACGCTGTAATGGCTCTTCACATACTTCTGGGCTTTTCTGCTTAATTCCTCACATTCCTTTGGATTGCTGTACAGCCACAGCACTGCGGCAGCCAGAGCGGCAGCCTCGTCTTCCACTGTCATCACTTCTTTTGCGTCCGAAATCCCTTCTGCGCCGATGGAAGTGGTCACAATAGCTGCCCCGTTATACAGCGCTTCCACCACCTTCCCTTTGACGCCGGCGCCGTACCTCAGCGGCACCGCCACAATTCTGGTGGTGTCATACAGCCGTACCAGTTCCTCCTCGCTGACAAATCCCTTAATTATAATTCCATTGCCAGGCTGCTCCAAATCTCGGATTTCCTGGGTCACTTTGGAACCTGCCACATAAAAGACGGGCGGCTTCTGTCCGGCCTTTTCCATCTGCAGGCGAATCAGAGGATAGACTTCTTTTACAAACCACCAAACCGCGTCCGCATTAGGCGGATGGGCAAATCCTCCTACAAATAAGATCCCTTCCCTCTTGGCAAAGTCCTCTGGAATGTCCGTCCGGAACTCGTCGTATACATATGCCACAATGTCCTTTACCGGAATATCCTCGTCGATTGCTTTGATGGCATCTCTCTCCACATAGGACGGATAATAGGATACCGCGGCTTTATACATTAGCGACAGCTCCACAGATCTCCAATATTCTGACGACTCCTTTTTCTCTGGGTCCCCCGTCAGCTCGTACTCCCGCCCTTCCCTTAAAAAATGCAGGTCATGACCGTAATATATGATCTTAATATCTGTGTTTTCTTTTATATAATCAATATATTTCGATGCAATATGGGGCCTGTTTAAATAAGCAAATTGAATGTCACTGCCATGATTCCTTAACCACTCCCAGATCCCCGCCTGGTAATCCTGCCCATAGAGTATCTCAATGCCCATTTGCTGCAGTACTGTGGAATACGGCTCCTCGTGCAGGAAATTATCTCCCAAAAACTTCACCGCATATCCCATTTTCAAAAACATTTTAAGATATTGGAATGTGGTCTTGGAGCCTGCATCCCTGTCATAAGTGGGCACATAGTGATCCACCACAAGAATCATCGGCTTGCCCATGCTTCTCTCCCTGGCCCGGAACGGATCAGGGTTCCCGTTGTTCTCGCATTGTCCGGCCAACTCTTGTGCCCACTTCTCTTTCAGCTTTTGGCTGTTTATTGTCTGATACCGTTTCAGCCCGGTGCCCAAAACGTCGGTTCCATTGGAAATTCCTTCGAAATGAATCACTTTGGACAGCGGCTGATACACCACGCGATAACCGGCCTTTCTCACTGCAAAGGCCAGATCCGAGTCTTCGCAGTAGGCTGGGGCAAACCGCTGATCAAAGCCGCCTATCTGTTGCCACAAAGCATTGGAAAGCAGAATCGCCGCACCGGAAATATAGTCTACGTCCTTTACATAATTGTACTCCGGCTTGTCCGGATCATCCAGCCGGCCATAATTCCACCCGGAACCATCGCTCCAGATTATGCCGCCTGCCTCCTGGAGCCGCCCGTCAGGGTACACCAGCTTCGACCCGGTCATGCCGATAGAGGCATCGGATTCTATCAGATTGACCAGGGAACTAAGCCACCCTTCTGTAACCTGAGTGTCATTGTTGAGAAACATTACATACTTTCCCCTGGCAGACTTGGCTCCGTTATTACAGTTGCGCAGAAACCCCTGATTGGAAGTATTTCTGCAGATCACAAGTCCCTCCGCATACCGTTCCAGGTTTGCGGTCCCGTCTGTAGACACGTCATCCGCAATGATCACTTCATAATCCACGTCTTTCGTGTGCTCCAATATAGATACCAGGCAGGCATACGTATAATGAATCTGATTATATACGGGGATGATAATGGACACCATGGGATTGTCCGTCCTGGTGAATTTCAGTTTCCCATGCTCCCGGTATTGGCTTCCGATGACAAAATCGCCTTCCAGCAGATTCTTTCCCTCCTCAGACCCATACAGTTTTATGGAGCGGACAGGATGCAGCACGTACTCCTTTACAAGAGCCAGCTTTTTCCGCTTCACGGACCCTTTCGGAAATCTGGCGTTAAACGCTTCTCCCAGCCTCCTCCTTATCTTAAATACCAGTGCCTCATGCCTGTTAAGATAATCAAGCGTCTTGGCCATCTCTCCGATTTCCCGCCGCAGATCCTTTATGATAATCTCCAGATTGGTCACATGGTTCTGGGTCAGCCGCTGGACTTCTGTCATCTTCCGGATAGTCCCGTCCCTTTCCCTCAACTGCATGCGGGACTGGTTCCGAAGCTGTTCCAGACGCTCTTTCGTCCTCTCTAACTCCCTGTCTGTCTTTGTCAGTTCCCGGAAAGTTTTGGTTCTCACATAAAAATTTTCCAGATAAATCTTCTGATTTTCCCCATGGACATAAGCCTGAAAGCTTTTCTCCATGTCTTCATAGAGACTTGCCGCCTCTTTTGTAATGCCGAATTCCTTAAGCCAGTCCTCTGCCTGGCCATAGGCCGTCAAAAGGCTGCGGTACTGTCTGTAAAAGTAAAACAGCATCCGGTATTTCACATATTCCAAAGGCACGGGAAAGAAAAACACCCACTCATAATCCAGGCAGTATGTTTCCTCCCCCAAAAGAATATTTTCAAACAGCATATCAATATTGGAAACCTGAAGACTCTCGCTGCCCTCCAGCCCCTTACCGGGCAGTTCTCCAAACACCCTGGCAAACTCCGGCGTCACCTGGAAAGGCTGAAGACAGGACGGGTCCGCCGCAAGCACGGTTTCCATGGCTTCTTTCACCGTATCAACAGGCGCCTGCCCGTCTCTCACTGCCTGCCCCAGCTGCTCTGACAATGTATGCCCCACAATATACGGAAACCCTGCGCTGCCGTCCGCAACGGCAGGCATGGCGAATTTCAGATTCAGGTGCTGTCTGTTAAGCCCTATGCATTTTTCCTTAAAAGAGGCAATATGCTCCGCTCCGTCTGCCGCCAAGGCGGTCTTCTCTACCCGTCTGGGCTTTCCGAAAATTACCGTCCTAATCTGGAACGCTTCTTTCCTGGTGCGGTTGTATTTTATATATTCAGCCCTCTCTTCATCCCCTGATCCCCCGCCCTGGCGCCAGATTGCCAAATATGCGTTGGCATAGCGGTCAAACTGCCCGTCCTCGCACACGGCGTCATAGGACGCGCCTATATCAAGGGCCAGATAGGGAGGATAGTCGTAGGCAGTTACCGTGTCAGTCAAATCCCCTTTTCCCGGAAGATACTCATCTGAAAAGATCGTTACAGGAATGCGGTAATCCGGCATAGGGTAGTAAAACTTCACATCCTGTCCCCTGTCCTCGTCTGACAAAAGCCTTATAAGCGCAGATTTAGAAAAGCTGAATGCATCCTTCTTGGCTCCGGCCCAGTATTTGAGGCCAAAAGGATTGCAGGCGGCCACAAGCAGTTCTCCCTCCGGCTTCAGCAAGGCTTTCGCAGCCCGTATCTCCTCTCCGGCGTTTTCCCCCAGAGTACCTGCAAATACGATATAATCATACTTTTTTGCGAAAGCTTCTTTTATGCTTCCGCCCTGCAGGGCATAACTGCAGATTTCTCCTTTATAGTAGCTGATATTCTGCCGCCCTGCCAGTTCTCTGTGGCGCAGGCAATTTACCTCCAGATTCTCTTCCGAACTGTCCAGCACATCCACATGAGCCGTCTTTCGGCTGTAAACACCTGTCAGGGCGCCGTAGCCGGCCCCCACCTCCAGCAAACATGCGTCAGCCCGAAAAGGATACCACTCCATCAGATTCTCTCTCTGATCCGAAAGGGCGTACAGGTAGTCAAGCCTTACGTGTTCCTTTAAGGCCTGCTTTCTATCCCCCTTATAAGTTTTTAAGATCCGTATCAGCTCCCTGCTGATATCCCCGCTGTCTCTGCTCATCTTTCCTCCATACCGGACAGTACAAGTCCTTTATTTAGTTCCCTGAGCTTCCTGCCTCAATCTTCTTGGCCTCCACCACTGACTCCATATCATAGACGCCCACAGTATTCTTATTAGAAATAACCGTAATATTAGCCACGTCGTACAGCCTGTGATAGACCACGTGTTCCCCCATCTCAAACCCTGTGCAGCTCATGGACAGCAGGTATTCTCCCCCCTGAAGCGTCATTTTCTGAGTAAAAGAAACCTCATATTCATCTCCGCTTTTTACCGGCCTGATATCCGCTCCTTCGAACATGGTGTTGGTCCCGCTGAGTTCCGTTCCCTTCTTGTCCTTAATGGTATACGTAAAGATGGGCGCCTGAATGGCTGCATGAAAACGTATTTTCTCTTTTATGGTAAAATTCTCGCCTTTCAGCAAAAGATTTGTAATATTCCCCCGCTCATCCAAAAGCCCCAGATCATAGATCTCAGCCCGTCCGTCACCATATTCTGTCCGGCTGCTGTTAATGGTCAGTTTCTCCTTCATCAGCCCGCCTGCCCTGTCCCGTTTTGATCCGTTTTCCCTGGCATCCTCCCCGGAGAAATCATTCATCTCCTCCAGTTCCTCTTCCAGAGAGTCCATCTGGTTGGCCAGAATCTTTTTATACAGATCCACCATGTGCCCCGGAGGGCCTTCTGCCACAAAATTGCCTTTATTCAGAAGCACCACCTTATGGCAGTATTTGATAATGCTTCCCATGTCATGGGTCACCATCAGAATGGTTGTCCCTTTCTCGCGGATCTCTTCCATCCGCCTGTAGCACTTGGACTGAAAAAAAACATCCCCCACGGACAGAGCCTCGTCCACGATCAAAATCTCCGGCTCCACGTTAATGGCCAAAGCAAAAGCCAGCCGCACAAACATACCGCTGGAATAAGTCTTTACCGGCTGATAGACAAAGTCCCCTATGTCCGCAAAGTCCAGAATATCCTGAAGCTTTCCGTCCATCTCTTTCTTTGAAAATCCCATCATGGTGCCGTTCATATAGATATTTTCAATCCCTGTATAATCGGAATTAAACCCGGCCCCCAGCTCCAGAAGGGCCGAAATATTCCCTTTCACCTCCACGGTTCCCGTAGTAGGAGATAAAACCCCGGTAATAATTTTCAAAATCGTAGATTTCCCCGACCCGTTGGTGCCGATAATCCCCACCGTCTCCCCTTTCTTCACCTGAAAAGAGAGATTGTTGAGGGCATAGAACTTCTTATGATACTCTTTATGCCCCGGATGCAGGGATTCCTTCAGCCGGTCAATGGGTTTCTCATACATTTTATAGATTTTCGTCACGTCTTTTACCGTTATTGCATTTTCCATAGTCATCCTTTCATCTACAGCACATCTGAAAAATGCGGCCTCAGCCTTTTAAACACTTTAAGCCCCACCAAAAATATGCATATGGTTACTGCCCAAAAATACACTGTCAGTCTGGGCTTCTCCCAAAATCCGTTTCCTAAAAGCATGCTGTCCCGGTATCCGGACACTACATAATACATGGGGTTCAGCTTTATAATTTTGCACAGCAGGGGATAATAGGACCTGTCTGCAAACTGCTCCTCCTGCCACATGATGGGAATCAGCCACATGCCAAACTGCAGGCAGATGCCCACAATCTGAGCCATATCCTTAAAAAACACCTGTATGGCGCTGGTAAAATAGACAATGGCCATGGAAAACATGGTAACCGCAAAGGTATAGTACGCCGTCTGAAGCCAGCTTATCCTGGGCATCCATCCAAAGCACAGATACATCCCCGCCATGATGGCAACAAAAATAACATGGACAATCAGGCAGGAAAGTATCTTTATGATCGGCAGGACTTCTACCCGGAATACCACCTTTTTCACCAGATAGCTGTACTCCTGCAGGCAGTTGGTTCCCGCATTCAGCACCTCGCTGAAATAGAACCATGGTACGATTCCCGGCACCAGCCACAGCACATAGGGAACCCCCTCAATAGGGCTGCCGCTTCGAAGCCCTATGCCAAACACAAAATAATAGATAAGCACCGTGACAATCGGCTGGACAAACATCCAGACCACGCCAAAGTAGGACCCTACAAACCGCTTCCGAAAGTCAGCCTTTGCCAGATCCCCTATGAGCCTTCGCTTTTTAATGATATCCTTTCCCAGGGATATTACATAATCCATACAATCCCTTCCTTACGCTTCCTGGAATTTAAAGGTATCCTTTAACCCGCCCCATTTCTGATCCTTCTCAGAGATAATCAGCTTCATCTGATCCTCAATGGGCCACTGCACCCCTATCTCAGGGTCATTCCACGCAAGTCCGCCCTCGTCACCGGGATGATAGAAGTCTGTACATTTATAGACAAACTCCGCCTCCTCCGAGAGAACCAAAAAGCCGTGGGCAAACCCTTCCGGAATATAAAATTGTTTCTTATTCTCCGCAGACAGCTCCACTCCAAACCACTTTCCATATGTTTTGGAATTGGCCCGCAGATCTACAGCCACATCAAACACGGCCCCCCTTACTACTCTTACCAGTTTGCCCTGGGGAAACTGTTTCTGGAAATGAAGCCCTCTCAGAACACCTTTCACGGACATGGACTGGTTATCCTGTACAAATATCATATCCAGCCCTGCCTCTCTGAAATCATTCTGATTGTAAGTTTCTACAAAATATCCTCTCTCGTCTTTGAACACGGTGGGTTCAATCACGTAAAGCCCTTCTATGTCACATGGTGTTACTGTTATCTTACCCATACTAAATTCTCCTCACTTTTTCTTTAGCCGCAGGCATCTGCAAAACTTTGCACAAAGCCCCTTACAGCCTCATGCTTACAACGGAATACAGACGAAGAATCACATAGCCGTTAGTGCAGCACATCAGATACAATATACTACGGTTTCCATTCTTTGTCAAAACTATGACATTATTTTTAAATGCCATTAGCAGCACCGGCAGGAACGGGAGAAAATATCTTCCCTGAACTCCGCTTATAACCGGAGAGCTTAAAGGCGTCCAGGCAATCAGCATGGAGGCCATAGCCGCAAAGCCGCAAAGCGCGCACATGACGCAGATCCAAATGCGGTTTCCCGCTGACATCCTCTGCGATTCTCCCGGCTTTTTCGCAGCCAGGCACAGCAGCGCGGCCGTAAACACTGCCACTGCGCCGTAGGGCACGTCCAGCACCGAGTCAAGATTGCCCAGGTATGCCCCGATCATAGTCATATGGTAATACTCAGCCTGCCATAAAAGCGTCTGATAAAACATACGCACTGCCTGCAGGGGACGGTGAAGCAAAAGGCTTAAACTGTAGCCTGCCTCCTGGGACCATGGCACCACGCTCTCTGTCTCTGTGGCATACGATACAATGGTCTGGCCATTGACAAAGGTCATAGACAAGCCCCATGCCGCTGCCACGGCGGCGGCAGACAATAGCCATGGCTTCCACCCTCCGAACTTCTTTACGGGAATCAACAGGCACAGCCCCATTAATACCCCGTATATCAGCTTGCAGGGGCCCGCTGCGGCCATAATCCCGGCAATCACCGCCACGTCGGCTGCCCGCACCCGCTCTTTCTCATAGGCCAGATCCAGACATACCGCCGACAGATAAAACATGCCCCCCAGGATCATCACATCATAAGAAAAGGATGCCGACAAATGCAGCGTCATAGGAAGCAGCGCCACTCCGAAAAGAACTTCTTTGCCAAAGGGAAGACGTCTCATGGCAAGGTATGTGGCTCCCACGAAAAACAAAAGATTGCCAAGCCGTCCCATATAAAGAAGCATAATAGTGTTTAAGCCCAAAAGCCTTGCCAGAGAAATCCCCAGCGCCTGAGGAACATAGGCGGCAGGAGTCGTGACAACAGGAGGATACGGGGAAAGGATCAGGGAATGTTTCAGCTGTTCTTGAGATTTGGCCGCCTTTGGGTACCTCTGCCCCCAGATTCCCTGCTGCCTTATGGTTTCATAAGTCTTTTCCTCAAGAAGCTCACCCAGATAGCCGGATTCTGCCGCCGTTTCCGCTGCAGGCTGCATATATCCGTCTTCGCTTTCCTCATACTCCCACTGGTCTTTTACATCCTCCGCCCAAATATCCTGCGGACGCACCAGAACATGGCCTGTGGCGGAGTTGGAGGGCTGCCCCAGAAAGCGGCTGGACAGCTGATACGCCCCCATATAGTGGCTGATCTCATCCGGGGCCGAAAGCGGTGGAAGAACCAGGAGATAAAAAATCCCCAGTGTTATCCCTGCCACGGCGTAGACTGTTTCAAGTTTCCTGCGGGGCCTGGTTTCATCAGGACAGAACATCTTTCCCAAAGCCCCAACAGCGGCGACAGTCCCTGCAAACAGCAGCAGATACTGCCCCACAAGCCACCTGTTTTTACTTTCCAAAGCCCCGGATTTTACATCCAGAAGATGCCACAGCCCGAAAGCTGCCACAGTCAGGCAGCCCCACAGCCAGGCCCTATTGTTCCTCTTCATGCCTTTTCTCCTCAAGAGCCATCTGCTGCACCAGTTCTTTAATTTTTGTCTCCAGCTGTGAGATCTGGATGGTCATATCAAATACTTTTACAATCAGCAGAAAAATCGCCATCAGAAACAGAAAATTGGCAGTGGAGTAGATCCCCAGAACCCTGGCGCAAAAATCTGCCGCCGCCGGAAAGATACTGTATATTACCAGCACAATTGCCAGAACTATCCAGAATATAGCGCTTTCTATCTGCACTTTGGACTGCCTTATCTTCCGCATCATCAGAAAAAAGGTTCCCACTGACACCAGAATCAGGGCAATCCGCAGGGTCATTGTCATCATGCCTGCATCCCCCATTTCCTTTTCCAGTACTCTCTGTTTCCCGTGCATCGCAAAATCATGGCTTTAGGCAGTTTTTTATACATTTTCCCTGTGCGGTATCCCATATATTTGCATCCGCTGCTTATAATGAGGGACGTAAGCAGCCAAAACCGTCCTGTCCGCAGAAGCCATGCCGCCGTATCTTTCACCAGGCGGATGCCTTCCCCCTCTGACCTAAGGCCGCTGAATACTTCCGGATGTTCCGCCTGGGAAACTGCCAGATCAAAATTCCTCCGAAACTGTCCGCCAGGCGACAGATTATGAGAATGAATCACCTTGGCTTCTGCCTCGTAGACAACGGCATAGCCTGCCTTAAGGACTCCTGCCGCATAAACCATATCCTCATTAAAAATAGCGCTGTCCGCAAACCCGCCGTTCTTCACGAAGATGTCTCTCCGATAGGCGCAGCACACGTTGGACGCAAAATAGGTCTTGATTCCCAGCCTGGGCAGGTCGTTTAATGTCTTAACCGCCCCCTTGCCGGGATAATTAAAGGCCCGCGTATGCCGCTCAATGGTGCGGCAGTCTTTGTCCGGCAGCTGTCTGGCATAAGCCATGGCCGCCTGCTGTCCCTGGGAACCCTCCTGTTCCAGCGCCTTTACCAGTTTCTCTACCAGATACTTATCGTAAGGCACCGCGTCATCCGTCATAAAAATCATCACGTCCGCGCCGGAATACCCGGCTGCCGTATTTCTCGTGGCTCCATGGTCAAATTCCGCTTTGGAGACATGGTGGACTTCCAGCCCCCGGACAGCTTTGTATCCGTCCTCATTCCAATATCTTTTCTCCGTGTTCATCACAATAATCCGATTCACTTTATAGGTCTGCTTCTGAAGCATCTGCAGAAGTCTGGCAAACCGTTTTCCTGGTTTATACACCGGTATCAGCACATCCACTTCCGGCGGATTCTGCCATCTCATAGATTCCATCACTCCTGTCTCTTACATTTTCTGCCTTTCCTGATTCCTGCCCAGGTCCATGCGGCAAACCCTGCTGCCATTGCTGCCATCAGAATCAGATAAGCCGCTGCCGCTCCGTATATTCCGCTTCTTTTTACCAGAGCCGGAGCCAAAACCGCCGCCAGGCCTGTCAAAGCCAGATATATACCGAAAATCACACGCTGTTTCCTCATAATCACTAGTGCATAGTAGTGAAGATTTAAAAATGCATAGCAGGCTCCCCCCATGACAATCAGAATAAAAGGCACATGGCTGCTAACCAGCTTTCCTTCATAGCCGCTGCCTAAAATCCGCTCCAAAACCCACAGAACCGGCCTGCCCAGCCCTGCCGCCAAAACCAGGGCCAAAATGCTCAAAGCGCCGATGATCCTGGAAATGGACATAAGCTTTCCAGAAAACGCATCGAACCGTTTCTGAGTCCACATATCAGTCAGGCTGGTCAGAACCGGACGGATCACAAAGCCTGCCGCCAGATTAATAACGGATGTAGGCATAAAAATAATATTGAAATACCCGGATGCCGCATCATTCAGATGGGCGTCAATGGCATATTTCGCCGCAGAAAATATATAGAAATCTAAAAACACGGACACAAACAGAAGTATGCTCTCATTGGTAAGGGGCCTCATTCTGCTTTTGTCCCATGCATAGTCAACGCCTTTCAGCCGTTTTAAAATTATGACGTCAAACAGCAGGATTCCTGCTGCCTGGGCCCCCAGCGCGGCTGCGCAGGCCGCTGTCAAGTTTCTGCCGGTTAAAAACGCCGTAAAAAAAACTCCCACAGACAAAATCGTCCGAAACGTGTTGGATTTCCCTGTAAGATGAAGATTTCCGTTTCTCTGGAATTCTGATTCATAGACATCCGCCAGCCCGTCCGCCACTTTATAGCACACCAGCAGAAAAACCAATGTCATCTTTCTGGCTGAATATCCTGAAAGTATCAGATATCCTGCCCCGGCCGCCAAAGCAAGGCCGCAGGTAATATATCTGTGATGAAGGTAATCTCCAAAGCGGTATTCCTGGCTGCCGTCCGTAATCTGAAACGGGCGCATTCCAAAATAAGCCAGAATAAACATTTGCTGGCCAAAGGTGCTGTAGCCAAAAGCAAAAATCCCTCCGTCATCCTCGCCGGCCAGACGCATCACCAAAAAAGACAGAACCATGCTGGCAAACGCATAGCAGAAGCTTCCTGCCATATTCCAGAGAATATTCTGTTTTTCTTTATTCGGACCGGTTTTCATAAGCGCTGTCGCCCACCGCTCTGCCATAGCTGTCATCTGTCCTTGCCTGCACCTTTCTGCACCTGTGCGCCGTCCTGCCTTGAGGAGCCGCGGTTTTCACAGTGCCCTCAGCTCCGCTTTCTAAAATTCTGTATCAGTAAAATAGAAAGCAGCATCCTTATCATGTATTTCGCTGCCACCATGGGCCTTAGATAGCTTTTTCCCCCTGCCCTCTCTGCAATCTCCACCGGAATCTCCCCGATTCTGGCGCCCTGTTTCAGCAAATAAGAAATCGTATCCGGCTCAGGCCCATAGTTAAGGTTCCATGCGAACTCCCCTATGGTTTCCCGGTTAAACATCCTCATTCCGGAAGTGGGATCTGTCACCTTTACTCCGGTAGTAATAAAAATCGCCCCGGCAATCAGCCTGCTTCCAATCATCCTCATGGAAAAGTCCTTCTTATTATGAATAAAGCGGCTTCCGATAACGATCTCATATCCCTCATCCATTTTCTCTCTCATGGATCTGATAAATTCCGGCCGGTGCTGACCGTCGCCGTCAAACTGGATCGCATAGGCATACCCCTTATTCCAGGCATATTTCATCCCTGCCTGAAAACACCCGGCAAGCCCCAGATTTACCGGAAGATCCAGAAGATTATATCCCTTTTCCCTGCATATTTGCGCCGTTTTATCCCGAGAGCCGTCATTAACCACAATGTAGTCCAGCTCCGGGCATTTCTGCACCAGTTCCTTAACTACCATGTCAATATTAGCCTCTTCGTTATACGCCGGTATTACTGCCAGCACCTTTTCTCTCAGTTCCACCTTCTGGTTCTCTCTTTCTATATCATCAATGTATCCCGTTTCCCTTAGTTCAATGCCCTTTCCTCTCAATGATATCGCAAATCATATCCGCCGCATCCATCGGCAGATCCGCATACAGAGGCAGCGTCAGCACCTGTCTCGAAATTCTTGCGGCCACCGGAGTATCTTCTGCGGGGAAGCGCTCCCTGTAGCACTCGTATTCATTGACACACGGATAAAAATATTTCCGTGCATGAATATTCTTCTCCTTTAACGCCTGAAATATTTCATCTCTCTTGGCTTTGTAACCGTCAAATACCACTGGCATATAAGCATAGTTATATTTTACTCTTGGATTTTCCCTGCACAGCTTTATGCCCTTTATTCCCTCCAGCCGATGACGGTAATGCATGGCAAGTTGTTTCCGCTTTCGAATCTCCTCGTCCACATGGCGCAGGTTGCACAGCCCCATAGCCGCCTGAAATTCATTCATTTTGCCGTTGGCGCCTACATATTCCACGGTTTCGCTGTCCATAATCCCAAAATTTTTCAGCTGGTACAGCCGTTTTTCCAAAGATGCCTCCTTAAATGCCACCGCGCCTCCCTCAATGCTGTGAAACACTTTTGTGGCATGAAAGCTGAACATGGAGGCATCTCCCCATGTGCCTACGCCTTTTCCGTCCAGCTCCTCCCCAAATGCATGGGCTGCGTCATAGATGACTTTCAGATGATGCCTGTCCGCAATCTCCTGGATCTTTTCCACATCGCACAAGTTCCCATAAACATGAACCGGAACAATGGCGCAGGTCCTTTCTGTGATTAAGCTCTCAATCAAGTCCGCATTCAGCGTGTAGTCTTCCTCATTGATATCGCAGAGTACCGGAGTAAGGCCGTTTCTCACAATGGCATGGGTGGTGGAGGCAAATGTAAACGGCGTGGTAATAACCTCCCCCTTCAGCTCCATGGCCTGAATCGCCAGCTCTAAAGCCATATGGCCGTTGACAAACAGCTCCAGGTTTGTCAATTTCAGATATTTTTTCAGCTGTTCCCGGAACTCTTCATGGTAAGCCCCCATATTGGTCAGCCAGGCACTGTCCCAAATAGGTTTCAGCATCTCTATATACTCTTCCAGAGGCGGCAGTGATGACCGTGTCACCAGCACCGGCCTTTCCAGCGTTTCCTTCATGTCTTTCCCTTTCCTGCCAATTTACAATATCTCCCATTCTACAATATCAGGAAGTAAATGTAAACAGCAAATCCACCATCCCTTCGTACGCGGCCTTCCTTGCCTGTACCACGTTTTCCACGCCCCGTCTTTTTAAATATTCCGTTGTCTTAGGCCCGATACTATAAATATTGTTCCATGTCCCCCACTGCCCCTCTGCGGCATCCAAAAATCTCTCTGCCGAAGAAGCACAGGTAAACAAAATCCCGTCAT
Organism: uncultured Hungatella sp.; assembly: GCA_947089145.1. Classification (GTDB taxonomy): domain Bacteria; phylum Bacillota; class Clostridia; order Lachnospirales; family Lachnospiraceae; genus UBA3402. Next base: position 122,632 of record CAMUJH010000001.1, read on the forward strand.
AGGTTTCCAAAGGCTCTATTTTTTTCAGATCCGGAATTAGAGCCCGGTTCTCATACACCGCAATTTCCCGAAACCTGCATGCATGTTTAAGCGCCTCCCCCAAATGGCTGTCCGCATTCCCTGCCTTTATATGCCATACGTTTTCTGTGCCGGTCAAATAAGCGCTTAGTCCTTCGGCCAATGCGCTGCTGTGGTATTCTCCAGGCATGAAGTCCGCATACAGGCCGTATCTGGCCAGCTGCTCCCCGGTCTTTTCCCCGATAACCGCAATCCTGCATCCGGCAAGGCTCCTGACATCCAGCCCGCTTTCCCTAATGCCTTTGAAAAATGCTTCCACTCCGTTTTTGCTGGTAAATATAAGCCAGTCTGCTTCCTGCATCCAGACTTTAGAAAACCGGATTTCAGGATACACGATCTCCCCCACCTGGATCTCATCTGCATCCGCTCCCTGGGCCATTAAAAGTTTTCCCAATCTGGTAGGCTTATTTCCGATCTTAGGAATTAAATACCGCTTTCCAAACAGGGGCCGCCGTTCAAAAAAGCCCAGCTCCTCCCTCAGCGACACCACCTGCCCCACTGCAATGATCGCCGGAGAAATAAGCCCTTCCCGCCTTACCGCCTCCGCAATATGATCCAGATCCGCCGCGCATACTTTCTGGTTTGGGGTAGTTGCACAGGAAACCACGGCTGCCTTTGCGGTGCCCGGCATCCCGGCTTCCATAAGCCTCTCTGCAATTTCCTTTATCTTGTTAAGCCCCATTAAAAATATACATGTGTCATTCCCTCTGGCCATGGCCTGAAAATCAATATCCGCCAATTTATCCTTTTGGCTGTGGGCAGTCACCACGTGAAATCCCGATGCCATCCCCCGGTGCGTCACCGGAATGCCTGCATAGGCAAGCCCGGCAATGGCGGAAGTAACTCCCGGAATCACCTGAAACGGCACCCCATGGTCTTTGAGCCAGAGGCCCTCTTCCCCTCCCCGGCCAAACACGTATACATCGCCGCCCTTTAACCGCACCACGTTCGCATATTCCATGCTCTTTCGTACCAGAAGACGGTTAATCTCCTTCTGTACCATGGTATGGCTGCGGTTTTCTTTCCCCACATAGATTATTTCGCATCCGGGTTTCGCCTCTTCAAGAAGCTTCGGCGAAGAAAGCCTGTCATAGATAAGACAGTCAGCCTCCCTGACCGCAATCAGCCCTTTCACGGTAATCAGCCCCGGATCTCCCGGGCCTGCGCCCACCAGGCTGACCGTTCCCGCCATCTGCTGCCGGATACAGGCAGCCGCCTCTTCTGCCAGGTTCTTCGGGTTCGTTCCGTAAACAGCCGCATATCCCTGCCTGCTTCCCGTCTCATTGCAAAACATTGCAAGAAGGCGCCATCTGCCGTCTTCCCCCTTTCGGCAGAATGCCCCTGCCGGCGCATGGCAGTCGCCGCCCATTTCCTGCAAAAACCCCCGCTCCGCCTCTACGGCAGTGACAGTCTCTTCATCGCAGAACCTGTCCAGCATCTGCAGCAGCTCCCTGTCCTCCTGGCGGATCTCCAATGCCAAAACCCCCTGAGCCGGGGCCGGAATCATCTCCTCCTCACTGAGGTACTGGGTAATCTTATGCTGCAGGCCAAGGCGGTTTAAGCCTGCAGCTGCCAGAATAATGCCGTCCAGCTTCTCCTCTTCCATTTTCCGAAGCCTGGTATCCACATTTCCGCGGATATTCACCACGCGAATGTCATTTCTCAACCGCTTCAGCTGAAATTCCCTTCGCCTGCTGCCGGTCCCTATTACAGCGCCCGGGGGGAGTTCTTCCAGGGATGCCTTTTCACGCAAAATCAGCACGTCTTTGGGCGCTTCCCTTTTCCACGCTTTTGCAAACACAAGCCCGGGGGCAGGGCAAGACGGCATATCCTTCATGCTGTGCACGCCGATATCCGCTTTATGGTTTAAAATATCTTCCTCGATCTCTTTCACAAAAACGCCCTTGCCTCCCAGCTCATGGAGCGGCCTGTCCGAAATCCGATCTCCCGTAGTGCGAATGATGCGGATCTCAAATTTATGCTCCGGGTATGCCTGGGCCAGCTTCCTGCGCACATGCTCCGCCTGGGCGACGGCAAGTTTTGACCCCCTTGTGCCAATAATATATTCCATGGTCTTTACTCTCCCTTAAATCGGCCGAAAATCTCCTTCCACTATACTCCATGGTTTGCTTAAAGTCCAGTGCAACATGCCAATTCACAGATGATGCATTATTTAGCCGATGCCGCTTCCCCATAATGCGGAGGACGGCATCAGCCTTATGCTGACGCCGTCCTCATTATTGCCTCTTTTTAGCCGCCGATTAGCCGGCATGCATTCGGGGATGCCAAGCGGGCCCGCCTGACTTTCATGTGCGGCGGCACCTCCCCTGCCGGGCCCATGGGGGGTTACTGCCTGCCGTCAGCAGGTGGCCCCGCCTGTCAGATGCAGCCTGGCATCCAGAATCTCCTGCTTCCTGTCTAAAATGTCATTGGACAGAAGTTGTTTCTCCACCTCCTCAAAGCCAATCCTCTCAATGGTATCCGCAAAACGCTCTCCCGTCTTTCCCTGCTCGCGGAACAGAAGAATCGCCTTTTCCACCGTGTCAAGCAGCTCCTCCTCTGAGGTAAAAATCTTAGATAACAGCTGTCCGTGTGCGGTTCTTTTTCCCCATCTTCCTCCAATGTACATCCGATACCCAGGCGTTCCCTCTTCTATAACGTCAAACGGGCATTTTTCCACACAGCGTCCGCAGTTGTTGCAGACTTGGCTGTTAATATTTATAATGCCGTCCTCCAGTTTTGCAGCACCCATGGGGCAGACATTTTCCACCTGGCATTTTTTGCAGCCATTGCACATGTCCTCGTCCACGTTGGGAATAAGCTGGCCTACGATCCCAAGGTCATTTAAATCCGGCTTCACGCAGTTGTTGGGGCAGCCGCCGGTTGCAATTTTAAACTTATGGGGCAGTCTCACGGTGCGGTATCCTTTATAAAAGCGCTCATGTATTTTCTCGGACAGCGCAAATGTGTCATACAGTCCATACTGGCAGGTAGTTCCCTTACAGGCAACCACCGGGCGCACCAGAGAGCCTGTGCCTCCGGTTTCCAGCCCTGCCTGCCCAATGTAGGCGCGAAACGGCTCAATATTGTCAAAATGGATTCCTCTTACCTCCACCGTAAGGCGGGTGGTAAACTCCACGTCGCCGTTGCCGTATTTCTCTGCCGCCTCAGCGATTATCTTTGTCTGCTCCGCCGTAATCTTGCCGTTTACCGTGATAATGCGGCCATTAAATAAATCAGTCCCCTTATTATTCAGGAAGCCTAATGCCTTTACTCTTTTAATCTCTTCTGGTTTTATTGTACATCCCATAACTGTTTCCTCCCAATTTTTCCTATGTAATCACGGCGTCGCTCTATGCCTGGCTGCCCATAACTTTATAAGCATATCATGAAAGCCAGCTTTCAAAGCAGGCGCAAAATCGGTTCCCGGACAGCGGCTTTTACTCCTGGATCTCTACCTGGTTAAAGGTAATACCGCCTTCAAGGACTTTCGTATTCTTATACCCGTAATATTTTAGGCGGTTCTGCAGCAGGTACGCCCGCTTCCCCTTATTGCATACCAGAAGAATATTCTCCTCCGGGTCCAGCCCGTCTACAGGCCCTTCCACGGAAGTCAGCTCCACATAAGGAGCGCCCTCAATAGACGGCACCAGGCATGTATCTACAATTTTATAGCCTTTTGCCGCCCCTGCGGCGAATTCCGCCGGAGTAAATGTTTCAAACTGACCGTTTATCTTATTCATCAAAATATTCAGCGTGTGCTCAAAGGGATGAATAGCCGTCGAAAACGGCGGGGCATAGGCCAGATCCATATCCGCCAGATCGTTTAAAGTACCTTTCAGCATAATCCCTGTGACCGCAATATCCACGATCTTATCTACCGCTCCCGCACCGATTACCTGTACGCCTAAAAGCCGCAGCGACTGCCTGTCAGCAATCATTTTAATAATAAACGATCCCGCTCCCGGGTAATAATGAGCCTTGTCATCCACTACCGTAACCACGCTGACCGGCTGGTAGCCTTCTGCCGCTGCCTGCACCTCTGTCAGCCCGGTCCGCCCTACGTGAAGCCCAGGCAGCTTACACACGGCCGTTCCAAGCGCGCCTCTGTAGCTAATACCTGCCCCCATCATATTTCTGGCAATCAGGCGCCCGGCGATATTGGCTGTGGAACCCATAGGGGACCATGCCGGCTTTCCGGTTAATGCATTATGTACCATGGCGCAGTCTCCTGCTGCGTAAATATCTGGAATATTGGTTTCCCCCTGCTCATTGGTCAGGATCGTGCCCTTGAACATCTCAATGCCGCTGCCTTCCAAAAATGCGGTGTTCGGGCGAATGCCGGCGCTTAATACAACCAGATCCGCCTTGTATGCCCGCTTGCTGGTAACAACCTTCTCCGCTTTGCCGCTGCCTTCAATGGCCGTTACGGCAACCCCCGTTACCACGGGAATCCCGCTTTCCTGCAGTTTTCCCTCCACATACTCCGCCATCTCTGCGTCAAACCCCGGAAGCGCGTGAGGCGCCATATCCAGCACAAAAGGACGTATGCCTTTCAGCTTTAGATTTTCGGCAATCTCAAGGCCGATATAACCGGCTCCTACTACCACGGCCTTTTTAACGTTTCCTGCGTCTACAGCCTCTCTCAGACGGATGGCGTCATCAGGGGTTCTGATAAAAAACACATTTTCCAAATCACAGCCCTCAATAGGCGGCTTCACGGGGCTGGCGCCTACGGAAATAACCAGCTTGTCATACCCGTAAACCGATTCTTCCCCTGTATTTACATTTACAGCCGTTACCTGCTTTGCCGCCGGGTCAACCTTTACGGCCTCTGTCTCGGTCAATACGGTTACCCCTGTCAGCTTAGAATACTTCTTGGGCGTATTCACAATAAGCTGTTCCCGCTCTTCAATGACATGCCCCACATAGTAGGGAAGGCCGCAGCCTGCGTAAGAAATATCTTTTCCCTTGTTCAGCACGATCACTTCATTACTGCGGTCTTCCCGCATTAACTTCGCCGCAATCTTGGTTCCTGCGGCAACCCCTCCAAGTACCAGCACCTTCATTTCTTATCTCCTCCTTAAACCTCTTTAATATGATCTTCCCAATATCCTCCTCTGAAAGCAGCGTCCCCTGTTCCAGCCCCTGACTCAGAAGCGCCTGATAGACAGCCTTTCTGGCACCTGCCGGTTCAATCTGCTTTACCCAGCTCCTGAGGCTTCCCAGCTGTGCAGTCAGTTCTCCCAGGTGTTCTGTCAAAATCGGCTGCATCTGTTCCTTTAAGTACTGTGTTACTGCGGGACTCTGTCCGCCGCTGGAAAAAGCCGCTGTCACCTCCCCTCTTTTTATATAAGAAGGAAAAATAAAATCGCAGTCTTCTGTCTGATCCACGGCATTAACCGGTATGCCTTCTTTTCTGCACAGAAAGCTGATTCTGTGGTTTTCTTCCCTGTCGTCCGTCGCTGCAACTGCCAGTCTTCGCCCCTTTAAGTCTCTTGTCTCAAAGCATCTCTCCTGACATGTGACGCCGCCTATGTTTTTTATATCCTCCGAAATCTCCGGAGCCACCACCACTACTTCTGCGCCAAAGTCTTTCAGCACTTTCACCTTATGGAATGCGATCCGCCCTCCTCCCACTACCAGACAGCTTTCTCCTTCCAGTTGAATAAACATGGGAAAATACGACATGGGACTTTTCTCCTCCATCCGCCATGCAAGTTATGGCTTCATCTTTTTAATGCTTTCTATAAGCTTTTCCGCCTTTGCTGCCGCCCGGATCTCAGCAAAAATCCCTTGAAACCACACTCTGGCAATCAGTTCTTCAAGTTTATTAATGTAAAGATAGTTTTTCATATAGTACATAAGGCTTTCATGGCGCAGTCTCTGGCGTATCTGCTGGCCTTTACAGGCTTTGGAAATGGTAGTCCCATGGCGGTGGATATAAGTCTCTGTCAGCAAAACCACGGTCCGATAACCGTTTGTCCTCATCCGCCATGCCAGAACCGATTCCTCCTGATACAGAAAAATATGCTCGTCGTAGCCGCCGCATTCCAAAAACGCTCCCCCGTCAACCATAAGCATAGAACCATGAACCGCGTCTGCATAGACTGCCTTTTTGCCTCTGTAATGGGATTCCGGGTAATTCAAAGCCCTTTTAAACAGCCGCCTGCTTATGGGCCCCATGGCAAGCAGTTCACCTGCGAATCCGCGCAGGGGCCATCCCCGCCCCAGACCTCCGTACTGCATATCCTCCATCACGGGGGCCACTGCGCCCACATCGGGATGTGACTTAAAAATGCGGCTCATAGCCAGAATCACCCGCTCCGCAAACTCCACGTCCGGATTGGCTATGATCACGTGAGTTGCCTGGTTCGTGCCAATGGCATACCTCACTCCCAGATTGTTGCCGTAACCATATCCTCCGTTTCTGTCCCCGCGGATTACCGCTACTTTCTCATCCTCCAGGGCTTTCAGCCTCTCCCAGGAATCGTCTGCAGATGCATTGTCCACCACCACAATGCCTGCCAGGCTTTCAAACCCATGAATTCTCTTAACCAGACATATTGCCGTATCCGCATCATTATAGTTTACAATCACGCAGTTTATTTTCATCGCCCCGGCCTCCTGTTTTGGGAAAGATCCGGCATGGTTATGCATTGGGCCAGAGTCTGAACCGGCGAGCTTTTATAAAATCGGTTTCTTACTATGTTGCGCAGCCTTCCCTCCGGCGTCTGCAGAGGAAGGGCCAGAAACGCCCTTAATGTCTGCCTCTGTTCTCTGGTCATCCTCTCTTTGTACATAGAGCCAAAGGCGGCTGCCTGGGCAAACATCCTGCGGTAGTTATCCTCCACTGCAGATTTCCTTCCCATCCGCCTCCTCATATCCTCCAGGCCCCCTGTCCGGCTGGCCCCCATAGCGTTATCCCTGTGCTGCCGGTACTGATACAGCGGTTCTCTGACACAGGAAATGGTTCCGAAGCAGGAGGCGGCCAGGGCTATCCACCAGTCATGCATAAGGCAGCTGCCAGGCACTCTGTCAACCAGTCCGGCCAGCGCCTTGTTCATCATAACCGCGCCTCCTGTCACCGGGTTCTCCGCCAGGATTTCTGAAAAGGCTGTCCGCCCAGGGCTGCAGTGCTGATACCGGAAAAAGCTGGGGGAAATAACATTCAGCCGTTCATCTGTCACTTCCATATCCGAGTGAACCAATATAGGATGTTCCTTTCCATACTTATCTTCCAGTGTTTTTATGCGGTTAAGCAGCGTTTTTGTCTTATGATTCTCCCACACGTCATCCTGATCGCTGAACAGAATATAGTCTCCCTCGGCCTGACTTAAAAGCCAGAAGAAATTCATGGCCGCAGGCGGCACCTTTTTGTCTCTGTCCTGAAATGCCCCCTCTTTTATCCGATGTCTTAAAACCACCTGTCCGGGGTACCATTTGGCATATCTTTCAAGAATCTCCCTGGTGCCGTCCCTGGAACCGTCATCGGATACCATGATCTGCAGATTCGGCACGGTCTGAGCCAGAATAGAGTCCAGCTGCTGCTCAATATACTTTTCCCCCTCATAGGCTGCCATAAGAACTGTGATTTTCATGATTCTATCAAATCCTTTTCTTCAAACATCATTGTCTGTCTCTGTTTTTTGCTCTGGATTCCGCCACCCTCATGCCAAGCTTCCCGCTTATAATCCATCGTATCTCCGGCCACACAGCCGTCACATAGTCCAGCAGATGATAGGCCAGCATATAGGCCTCTTTCCCCTTTTCCTTCGGCGTCCCCGCCCACGGCGTCTGTGCAAGGTACATCTCATAGGCTCTCCGGTAATGGTTCAGGTTTCCTGCAATCCACGGCCGCTCATCTCCCATATAGTGAATAACCGCAGGATGCCTCTTTGCATCGGAAAACATCTTCTCTGTAACTGCCTTATAGGAAGGACTGCGGCGGATTAAATCCCCATAGGAAAAATATCGGTAGTTGGTAAAAAAATTATACGTTGGCGGCAGAGGCTTTATCTGCCCTTTTAGGACTCCGTTTAGTACGTCCTGATCGCTGGCAAACAATTTTCCGCCCTTTTGCTGCCAGAATTCCAAAAGCCTTTTTTGAATCTCTTTCTCCCGCCACTGCTTCAGGTCTGTCAAAAGAACGCCTGAATTAAAATACGGCTGCTCCCTGCCAATGCCTATAGATTCTTTTACCGCCTGATAAATGGTGGGCTCCATAACTGCGCCTATGATATTTCCCTCCAGATCCATGTTCCACAGTTTTCCAAGCGGCCGAGCCACCACCGTATCACAGTCCAGATACAAAACCTTTTCCACGCTGTCAGGCAGCATCTCGCCCATAAAAAGCCGGCTCATAATACTTAAGTCATATGCCCCTGTATCTGCCTGAAACCGGATTCTGTCCTTTAAATCACCCATCTCGGCAAACACCAGTTTCCGGCCGTACTGTTCCCCAATCTTCTCCAGCCTTTTCAGGCTGTCTTCCGACAATCCCAGGGACAGGACATACACCACTAGCTCCCGGCAGTTTTTGTTCTGTTCAAACAGAGAGTACATGGATACTGCCAGGTGTCTGGCATAGGCATCATTGGACGAGTAAACAACAATCATGAATCTGTCTCCTTTTTATCTTCTCCGATATCCTGTCTGAAAATCTACCAGATTCCTCATTTCGTCTATGTTTCCTGCCAGAAACTTTTCCAGATTCTCCCCGGCGATTCTGACAATCCGTTCAAAGGTTTCCGCAAGATGGTACTGTCCGGAGATATGGGGCGTAATCACCATCCTGGGCGCATCCCACAGAGGATGTCCCTGCGGCAGGGGCTCCGGGTCTGTTACATCCACGCAGCATCCTCCCAGATGCCCCTCCCCCAGCACTTTGCACAGGGCATCCCCGTCGATGGCGCTGCCTCTTCCCACATTTAACAGATATGCCCCCGGCTTCATAAGCCGCAGCCGCCTTTCATCCATCAGATGAAACGTGTACGGGGTATTGGGCAGAGAAAGCGCTACAAAATCCGCCCTGGGCAGCAGCTGATCCAGATCCTCCGTGGTATGGATCTCATCCAGATATTCCGGCTTCTCCCCTTTAGTCCTCCTGACGCCTATGGTGCGGCTGCCAAGGGCTTTCATTCTCTTTGCATATTCCCCGCCAATATCCCCAAGGCCCACTGCCAAAGTCGTGGACCCCCATATGGAAGTCACGTTCCCCTCATCCTTCCACTGATGGTTCATCTGGTTACGGTAATACCGGTAAAATTTATTCTGCAGCAAAAAGGACATGCCAACCATGTATTCGGAAATGGCAAGGCCGTAAGCCCCCGTGGCATTGGTCAGCACGGTCCCGGGCCTTAGCACGCCGGGAGCGCAGTAATTGTCCGACCCCGCCGAGTTCAGCTGCAGCCACTGCAGTCTTTTGGCCTCCTTTAATAATGCAGGGTCTGCATTGCCTATTATAATGTCCGCTTCCCGGATCTGATCTCCGGTTATGGCAGAAGCCGACGTGTAAAAAAATTCACACCCGGCTCCGATTCTCTCTAGATACTCTTTATGCCTGTCTTCTGCAGGTATTGTTACAATGACTTTTTTCATCGGTTTTCAATCTCCATTAGCTGATCTATCCGTCTCTGGTGCCTTCCGCCTTCATACTCTGCATCGAGCCATGCGTCTGTAATCATTTTTGCCATCTCAATGCCGATAATCCTGGCTCCGAATCCCAATACATTGGAATCGTTGTGCATTCTGGACAGCCGGGCAGTACATGGCTCGCTGCACACGCAGGCTCTGACTCCTTTTACCTTATTGGCGGCCATGGATATTCCCACGCCGGTTCCGCAGATTACGATTCCCAGGTCAGCCTCCTGCGATGCCACGGCTTTTCCCACCATCTCTCCGTATACCGGATAGTCACAGCTTTCCGATGTGTTGGTCCCCATATCCGTCACCTGGATTCCCCGTTTTTCAAGATGGGCTTTAACAGCCTCTTTCATCTCCACGGCCGCATGGTCATTGCCTATTGCTATTCTCATAAGCTTTATTCTCCTTATATGAATTCCCCCGCGGTTTTACATCCTGTCTTTCTCACGCCAATCCCCGATACTGTCTTACCTATTGGTCCGGACTCCAAAAAAATTCTGAATCCTGTCCAGTCTGGAACTCATGCTCTGCAGCAGAATATCCGCCGCCGTAAACGCGGCCATGGCTTCCACTACCACCACGGCCCTGGGAACAATAATCGGATCGTGACGGCCTTTTATGGCGGCCTCCACCTGTTCTCCCTGACGGTTTACGGTTTTCTGGACAGCGGAGATAGACGGCGTGGGCTTAAAAGCCGCCCGCACCACCACCCTGCTTCCGTCGCTGATCCCTCCCAGAATCCCTCCGGCATGGTTGCTCTCTTTTATGACGGTTCCGTCCGCCGTCCTGGCAAACCTGTCATTGTTCACGGAACCTGTGGCGGCGGCAGCCTGAAACCCGTCTCCGATCTCCACGCCTTTCACGGCGCCGATAGACATCATGGCATGCGCCAGCCGGGCATCCAGCTTTTCAAAAACCGGCTCGCCGATCCCTGCCGGCAGCCCGTCTATAATGCACTCCGCCACGCCTCCGGCAGAATCCTGGCAGGCTATCAGCTGATCCAGATATCTCTCCGCCTGAGCGGCAGCCTCAGCATCCGGCATGCACAGGCGGTTCCGAAACCGCTCTTCCAGGTCAAATCTTTCTGCGTCAATTTCAATATGGCCTACGGACTTTGTGTATGCTGCCACCCGGATTCCCAGGCTTTCCAGCAGCCTGGCTGCCACGGCTCCCGCGGCCACCCGGCCGATGGTTTCCCGGCCGGAGGAGCGGCCGCCGCCGCGGTAGTCCCGAAATCCGTATTTTGCATCAAAGGTATAATCCGCATGGCCGGGCCGGTACAGATTCTTTATCTCGTCGTAATCGCGGGACCTTTGATCCGTATTGCGGATTATCATCGAAACAGGCGTTCCTGTAGTCATGCCCTCAAAAACACCTGACAGGATCTCCACCTTGTCGCCTTCCTGGCGCTTTGTGGCAAATCTGCTCCCTCCCGGCTTTCTCCGGTCAAGGTACTTCTGAATCTCCTCCTCGCTAAGGGCCAGCCCTGCCGGGCATCCGTCAACCACGACCCCCAGCCCCTTGCCATGCGATTCCCCCCATGTAGTCATGGTAAGCAATGTGCCCCATGTTGATCCTGCCATTCTCAGCCCTCCGTGTTTTGTAGTATTTTCCTTTTCCGTCAGCGCACTTTTACAATGGCGCAGCAGTTAGGCTCGTCTACCCTCATAGACCTTCCGCACATGACTATGAGCCCTTTCTCGTAGTCGATGTTGAAAAACGTAATGGTTCCTGACTCATGGTTAAAGGAAGCCAGATGCTTATCATCCGGAAAAACGGCAATATCTTTCGGATAATCTCCGCTGATTGGCAGGCAGCACAGCAGATCAAGCATCCCTGTCTCCGGGTTTCTGTTAAAAATGCTGACTGTATTGTCCCCTGCGTTGCTGCAGAACAGATGCTTCTCGTCAGGTGAGAATCGGATGGCGCATGCAGCTGTCAGCTGGCTCAGACGTTTGGAGCCTGTGGTCGGTATTGTCTGGATCTTTTCAATTTTAGGCGAGCGTTTCCCTGTCTCATAGGTGTACACGTCGATGACGTTTTTAACCTCATACATCAGGTAAATGAATCTGCCGTCCGCACTGAAAATAAAATGCCTGGGAGCCGATTCCAAATCACAGGGAATGGTATCTACCAGCATCAGCTGCTCATCTGTAAACCGGTATACTTTCACCTGATCCACGCCTAAGTCCGCCACCATGACAAATCTCCTGTCAGGGGTCAGGCGGGTGCAGCTGATATGGGGGCGGAATGTTCTCTCCGCCACGCTGCCCAGTCCTTTGTGGTACACGCCTGCCGCAATGGTTCCGATGGTTCCGTCGGGATTCAGATGCATCACTGTGGATTTTCCGTCATGGTATCCTGATATGAACAGATACTTTCCCTCCGGCTCCACTGACAGCTGGCATCCCCTCATGCCCCGGATATTGGCTGTATTCAGCCTGGTGATGCTTCCGTTTTCATGGATACGGTAAGATACTACGCCTTCATCCGCAATGGAATACAAGGTCTTGCCGTCTGCAGACGCCGCCAGGTAGGAGGAATTATCGATCTCCATCTCGCACCGTTCCTTAAACCTTCCGTTTTCCACGTCCACATCATAAACCGTGATTCCTTTTGCATTACCCGTGTAGGAGTAGGAGCCTACATAGGCCATATATACACCTTTCATCTTACTGACCCTCCTAAATTCCTCTTATTTTTACCTAATGTTATAATATCATACATTTCTCAAAAAATCTATTGACAGCTATATATTTTTCTGTATAATGGAACTTGCACTTTGTTTATTATTACTAAACTTTAAGATTATATCTGGTATCAGTTAGTATTAGTAAACTTTTTGTTCGGATCATCTAAGATTAGCAGCGGAAAAAGGAGGGCGCAGGCCGCCTTTTTTCCTGTACAGACCGGCATAGCTGTCTGGGAAAGGAGAAACCGTGGATATCGGTTTAAAGCTGAAAGAGCTTCGCATTCTTAAAGGGCTTACCCAGGAGGAACTGGCGGATCGGGCGGAACTGTCAAAGGGGTTTATCTCCCAGCTGGAGCGGAACCTGACATCACCCTCCATCGCCACCCTTACGGACATTCTCCAGTGCCTTGGGACCACTCTGGGAGAATTCTTCAATGAAACGCCGGAAGAGCAGATTGTTTTCGGCAAGGCCGACTATTTTGAAAAATTGGATTCCGAGTTAAAGAATGAAATCAAGTGGATCATTCCCAATGCCCAGAAAAACGTTATGGAACCTATTATGCTGACTTTGGAGCCCGGGGGAGAAACCTACCCGGACAATCCCCATGAGGGGGAAGAATTCGGCTACATACTTCAGGGAACCGTTGCCATCCATCTGGGAAACAAGGTCTACAGGGCAAAAAAGGGAGAATCATTTTATTTTGTCCCTGACAAAAAGCACTATCTGACCAGCAAGTCAGGGGCTGTCATCCTCTGGGTCAGCTCCCCGCCCAGTTTTTAATTTCATACTAATTATAAGAAACCAGGAGGAAACCATATGAGCAGTCTCATCGATTTAGTCAACGTGTCCAAAAGCTTTGACGGGACTCTGGTATTGGATGATTTAAACCTTTCTGTGAAAGAGAACACCTTTGTCACTCTGCTGGGCCCCAGCGGCTGCGGCAAGACTACCACCCTGCGGATCATCGGCGGCTTTGAGCGCGCTGACAAGGGAAAAGTGATTTTTGACGGCCAGGATATTTCCAGCCTGCCTCCCAACAAAAGGCAGTTAAACACCGTCTTTCAAAAATATGCCCTTTTTACCCACATGAATATAGCGGAAAATATAGCCTTTGGCCTTAAGATTAAGAACAAGCCTAAAGCTTACATACAAGACAAGATCCGATACGCTTTAAAGCTGGTGAATCTGGACGGTTATGAGAGCCGCAGCGTAGATTCCTTAAGCGGCGGCCAGCAGCAGCGCATTGCCATCGCCCGCGCCATAGTCAATGAGCCCCGGGTCCTTCTTCTTGACGAGCCCTTGGGCGCTTTGGATCTTAAGCTGCGTCAGGATATGCAGTATGAGCTTATCCGTCTGAAAAACGAACTGGGCATTACCTTTATCTATGTGACCCATGATCAGGAAGAGGCCCTGACCATGTCCGATACCATCGTGGTTATGAATCAGGGATATATCCAGCAGACGGGGACTCCGGAGCAGATTTACAATGAGCCTGAAAACGCATTTGTGGCTGACTTTATCGGCGAGAGCAATATCCTTCACGGCACTATGATAAGGGATGAGCTGGTGGAGATCTTCGGAGCCAGGTTTGCCTGTGTGGATAAGGGCTTTGGAACCAATATGCCGGTGGATGTGGTGATCCGCCCGGAGGATATTGACCTGGTAAGTCCTGATGAAGGTATCTTAAAGGGCGTGTGTACCCACCTGATATTCAAGGGGGTTCACTACGAGATGGAGGTCACCACCCCTGACGGCTTTGAATGGCTGGTTCACTCTACGGATATGTGTCCCGTGGGAAAGGAAGTGGGCATCCGGGTTGATCCTTTTGACATACAGATTATGAACAAACCTGCATCGGAGGACGAGGAGGCCGTGGGACTGAATGAGTAAAAAATTATTATCCGGCCCTTACCTGGTATGGATGGCGGGATTTACAGTGATCCCCCTAATCCTTATCCTATATTACGGGCTCACTGACAAAAACGGGGTCTTTACCCTTGCCAATATTATTTCCATTGCAACGGCTGAACATTCTAAAGCGCTGTGGCTGTCACTGGGGCTTTCCTTTGTCAGCACCCTGGTGTGCCTGATGCTGGCATACCCTCTGGCTATGATTTTAAGAAAGCGGAATATTGGGAAAGGCAGCTTTGTGGTATTTATTTTCATTCTGCCCATGTGGATGAATTTCCTTCTGCGGACCCTGGCCTGGCAGACGCTGTTGGAGAGAAACGGCGTCATTAACGGCCTGCTGTCCGCGCTTCATCTGCCCCCTCAGTCCCTTATTAATACCCCTGGAGCCATTGTCCTGGGCATGGTGTACAATTTCCTGCCGTTTATGGTCCTGCCTATTTACAATGTACTGTGCAAAATTGATGACAACACCATCAACGCCGCCAAAGATCTGGGTGCCAATTTCTGGCAGACCCTGTTCCTTATATGGTTCCCCTTAAGTGTTCCCGGGATTATCAGCGGCATAACCATGGTGTTTGTCCCTGCCCTGACTACGTTTGTTATCTCCAACCTGTTAGGCGGAAGCAAGGTTCTCCTTATTGGAAATGTAATTGAGCAGGAATTTACCAAAGGAAGCAACTGGCACCTGGGGGCCGGCCTTTCCCTGGTTCTCATGGTATTTATCCTGGCAAGCATGGCTCTCATTGCAAAATACGATAAAAACGGGGAGGGAACCGCATTCTGATGAAAACGACAAAAGACCGCTTAAAGAAAACCGTGGAGAACTTTTATCTGGTGCTTATTATGATTTTTCTCTACGCTCCCATTGCCACCCTGATGGTGCTTTCTTTCAGCAACTCCAAGTCCCGGACTCAGTGGGGAGGCTTTACTCTCCGCTGGTATGGGGAGATGTTTGAAAGTTCCACCATTATGGCTGCACTGCAGAATACCCTGATCATCGCCTTTACATCGGCGCTGATCGCCACTGTCATCGGCACGGCGGCGGCCATTGCCATCAACAGCATGAAGCCCCTTCCCAAAACCGTTATTATGGGAATCACCAATATTCCCATGCTGAATGCCGATATCGTAACTGGCATTTCCCTGATGCTGGCGTTTATTGCTTTCGGTATTTCTTTGGGATTTGAAACCATTTTAATTGCGCACATTACATTTAATATTCCTTATGTCATTTTAAGCGTTATGCCTAAATTAAAGCAAACCAATAAAAGCGTATACGAGGCAGCGATGGATCTGGGCGCACCGCCTATCCAGGCATTTTTTAAGGTCGTTTTTCCGGACATCCTGCCAGGGGTTCTTTCCGGATTCCTTCTGGCTTTTACCATGTCCCTTGATGATTTCATCATCACCCACTTTACGAAAGGCGCAGGCATCAATACGTTGTCCACATTAATTTACAGCGAAGTGCGCAGGGGCATTAAGCCATCCATGTATGCCTTGTCCACCATTATTTTTGTGACAGTGCTTATACTGCTGATCGTAACAAACTTTGCTCCTCACCGGAAGCTTCCGCATCTTCGCCATGGGGCCCTTAGGAACGAAGGAGGGCAGTAATATCTATAAAAACATCAGCTATAAGGATTCCAAAACCATATCGGATTCCGAAACTATATACGAATACACGGAGGATTGGAACTATGAAAAAGAACACATTTGCTTTATTCTCAGCCTTTATTCTGGGCGCATCCGCAGTCTTGGGGGGATGCGGCAAATCATCTGATGGCCAAAGCCAGAATGGGGCCGGAGAAGTATATGTATACAATTGGGGGGAATACATTGACGAGGAAGTTATTTCCATGTTTGAAGAAGAAACTGGCATTAAAGTTATCTATGACATGTTTGAAACCAATGAAGACATGTATCCGGTTATTGAAGCCGGAGGCAGAACCTATGACGTGGTGTGTCCCTCTGATTACATGATCCAAAAAATGGCGGAAAATAATATGCTGGCGGAAATAAATTTTGAAAATGTCCCCAATGTCAGCCAGATTGACCCGGAATATATGGAGCGCTCCAAAAGCTTTGACCCGGAAAACAAATATTCTGTTCCCTACTGCTGGGGCACCGTAGGCATTCTGTACAATACAAGCATGGTAGCGCCTGAAGATGTTCCCACCCGCTGGTCTGATTTATGGAAGGAAAAATTCAGCGGGGAAATCCTGATGCAGGACAGCGTCCGGGATGCCTTTATGGTGGCATTAAAATCCCTGGGGTATTCCATGAACTCTGAAAATGAAGCAGAACTGCAGGAGGCCAGGGATCTGCTGATTCAGCAGAAGCCATTGGTTCAGGCCTATGTAATCGACCAGGTTAGAGACAAGATGATCGGGGGGGAGGCGGCCCTGGGTGTTATCTATTCCGGCGAAATGCTCTATATTCAGGAGGAAGTAAAAGCCCAGAATCTGGATTATGATTTGGAATACGTGATCCCCGAGGAGGGTACCAATGTGTGGATTGACTCCTGGGTGATTCCGGCTAACGCAAAAAATAAGGAAAACGCTGAAGCCTGGATTAATTTCCTCTGCCGCCCGGAGATCGCTAAAATGAATTTTGAGTATATTACTTATCCCACTCCCAATAAAGGTGCCTTCGATTTATTGGACGAGGATCTGAAAAACAACAAAGCTCTGTTCCCGGATATAGATTCTCTTGACAACTGTGAAGTATTCCAGTATCTTGGAGATGAGGCGGACAGCATTTACAATAATTTATGGAAAGAAGTAAAATCCAAATAGTGCTGCCGTCCCTCAAACGCACTCTTACATAAAGCAGCGGATAAAACCGCAGGAAGGGGTATTTTCTTATGGAATTTTTAGAAATGCTGGAGTTGGGGCTGAGACATGTGGTGGATATCGCAATCGTGGGGTTTGAATTTGTAGGCGTATTCGTCATTATCCTGGCTGGGCTTAAGGGCATCCGGGATTATGTGAAAAAAAATCCTCAGATTCGTCTTAATCTGGCCATCGGCATGGCTTTAGGGCTGGAATTCAAGCTGGGAAGCGAGATTCTCCGTACCGTAATTGTCCGTGAGCTCTCCGAAATTGCCACTGTAGCTGCTATCATAGTCCTCAGAGCTGCCCTTACTTTCCTGATTCACTGGGAAATCAAGGAAGAAAAAGCTGATGAGGAAGAATTGAAAAGTCTGGAGGCGTCGGTATCAGGCAAAAATTAATCTGCAATTTTAAAATCAAGGAGAAAGGTTATGTGTAAAAAAAGTATTATTTTTCTGGACATTGACGGCACGTTAGTTAACACCTCCACCAATCCGGAGTCAATTCCCGATTCCGCCGTCGAGGCAGTTCACCAGGCCCGCCGAAACGGCCATCAGGTCTATCTATGTACCGGAAGGAGTAAAGCGGAAATCTATGATTTTATTACAGAGGTGGGGTTTGACGGCGTTATCGGAGCTGCAGGCGGTTTCATTGAAGTCCAGGGAAAAGAAATCTTCCATGAAACCATTAAACCCGAATCTGCGGCCCAGGTAGCCACATATTTTAATGAACACAACATTGATTTTTATCTGGAAAGCAACACCGGGCTTTATGCTTCTAAAAATCTGATTCCCCATTTGGAATGGATCATGTATGGCGACGTGGAGCATGACCCTGCTGCAAGGGAGCGAAAAAAGGAAGGAAGCAATTTTATCAATGCCTTAAACCAGGATTCCGAAATGCCTATGGAAGACATTAACAAAATCTGTTTTCTGGAAACAAACGGCTCCAAATATCAGGACATTTACGATGCTTTCCATGATGAATTTTACATGGTAAGATGCACGGTTCCCATTTTCGGCGATGAAAGCGGCGAAATGTCTGTTCCCGGAATCAACAAATCCACTTCCATCCGCATCCTGCTTGACTACCTGAAAGCAGATATTTCGGATACCTATGCCCTTGGCGACGGCATGAATGACGCGGAGATGCTTGACTGCGTTCATACGGGCATTGCCATGGGCAATGCAAAAGAGGGCCTGAAGGCTATTGCCGATTATATTACAACGGATCTTACGGATGACGGTATTTACAACGCATTTAAGCATTTTGGACTGATCTGAACGGCAATGCCTGGCCGCTGACGAAGAAAGTGAGTGTGATCTTATGAAATACAATTTTACTTCTATTATTGAAAGACATGGCATGGACGCTATTGCAGTGGATAATCCTCCCGGAACCCCGAAGGAGGGCTACGACCTTATTCCCATGTGGGTAGCTGACATGAATTTTCCTGCAGCGCCTGCGGTTGTGCGGGCTCTTCTTGCCCGCGTCTCTCACCCGGCCTATGGATACTTTAATCTCTCTGATGCCTATTTTGACAGCATCATCCGCTGGCATGAAACCAGGAACCATGTAACCGGCCTTGAAAGGGACCATATCGGTTATGAAAACGGCGTTCTCGGCTGCGTGGTTTCCGCTGCCCAGGCTTTCTGCTCTTCAGGGGACAAGATCCTGCTTCACGCCCCTACTTACATTGGTTTTACCAATTCTCTGGCCAACGCAGGGTACAAGCTGATATTAAGCGATCTGATTCAGGATAAAGACGGAATCTGGCGTATGGACTATGAGGACATGGATAAGAAGTTAAAAGAACACGCTATCCATTTTGCCGTGTTCTGCTCTCCCCACAATCCCACAGGGCGGGTATGGGAGCAGTGGGAGATTGAAAAGGCAATGGAAGTATACTGTGCCAATGACTGCGTGGTGGTTTCTGACGAAATCTGGTCAGACCTGCTTTTGGACGGCCATAAGCATATTCCCACCCAGTCTGTTTCCCAGGATGCCAAAAACCGCACCATTGCCGTATATGCGCCGTCCAAGACTTTTAACCTGGCAGGGCTTGTAGGCTCTTACCATATTATATATAATCAATACCTGCGGGACAGGCTTCTTAAGCAGTCCTCCTTAAGCCACTATAACTCCCAGAACGTTCTCTCCATGCACGCTCTTATCGGCGCCTACAGCCAGGAGGGGGAGGAATGGGTGGACGAACTGTGTCAGGTGTTAAGCGGCAATGTTGAATATGCCTGTAACTACATAACCAGCCATTTTAACGGGATCTCCCTAAGCAGGCCGGAGGGGACATACATGCTGTATCTGGACTGCTCCGCCTGGTGCAGAGAGCATGATATGACCTTAGATCAGCTTTTGAAAGCCGGATGGGATGTAGGGGTTATCTGGCAGGACGGACGGCCTTTTAACAAACCTGATACCATCCGCATGAATCTGGCTTTGCCTTTAAGCCGGGTAGAAGAAGCGTTTAATCGGCTGTCCCGGTATGTATTCTGTTAATGCGTGTCTGTAAACATCACAGCAGCAGCCCCATCCTTACATGTTAGAAAGTTACAAAATGAAAGAAGCCAGGATAAAGCGCACCGCCTTATCCTGGTTTCTTAACTGCTCTCTTCTCTACAGCATCTTCTTTCCCCGGCAATAAGTCTGACACACGTCATAATTATCTTCCAGCACTGCAATATCCGCATCATAGCCAGCCGTCAGCTTCCCTTTCCGGCCGTCCACGCCCAGACATCTGGCCGGATTAATGGTGCAGCTGTTCAGAGCCGTATCAAACGGAATCATGGCATCCTCAACCATGATCTTCAGCCCCCTGTTCATATTCAGAGTGCTTCCCGCAATGGTATCCGTCCCTTTCAGATAGGCCAGCCCGCTTTCGCTGATCTCTATGGGATGGCCGCCCAGCTCATAATCCCCCCCTGGAGGGCAATGCTTCGGACGCAGGGAATCGCTGATCATAATCGTATAATCCCGCCCCTTGGCCGTCACATAATCATTGAGGGCCGCCAAATGGGAATGGCATCCGTCACTGATAACCTCTCCATAAATGTCCCGGACCCTCATCGCCGTGCCCACAAGCCCGGGTTTTCTGTGGTGGAATGCAGTCATTCCGTTAAACACGTGGGTCATGGACGTGGCGCCATTGGCAATTCCCATCATAGCCTGCTCATAGGTGGCTGATGAATGGCCCATGCTGACCACCACACCTGTCTCCCTGCAGTATCTGGTCAGCTTAAAATCCGGGTCATGCTCCGGAGCCATAGTAATGTATTTAATCAGCCCCTCCGCCGCCTGCTGGTACATCTTAAACTGTTCTACGGAAGGCTTGGCAATGGCCTCCGGCGGCTGTGCCCCCTTATAGTCCATGTCAAGATAAGGGCCCTCAAAGTGAATCCCCAAAATCTCGGCTCCCTCGTATCCCTCTCTCACCACAGCCGCCACGTTGGCAACCGCTTTCGTAAGGACGTCCGGCATCTGGGTAACGGTAGTAGGCAGAATCCCTGTAACGCCTTCCTCCGGAATCCGCCTCATCCAGTCCCTTAAGCCTTCCGGCTCCCCGTCATTGGTGTCAAACCCGTATGCGCCGTGGGTGTGAACATCAATAAACCCCGGAACTATCCGCCTGCGCCCATAATCCTCGTCTGCCGCCTTTGTCCCGTAGGGATATACTGCCTGAATCTTTCCCTCCGAAATCTCCAGCTGCGCTTCCAAAAACTGACCGCAGATCCATACTCTCCTGCTTTGTAATATCATGTCGCCTTCTCCCTTCTGCAGCATCTGCCTCCCCCATCCGGCCAGATGCGTCTATATTTTTATACCAACAGTATATCCATTATTCAGCGAAAATGCAAGGCAAGAACAAATTATCTTCCTTTTCCGTTGGCCTTCTCCATATGAACATTTTTTCCTTTGATCTTTACATCTTTCATGGCCCTTAAAACTGCATCCGAATACTCTCTGGGAACATCCACAAACGTATAATTGTCATACATGTCAATGCTTCCCACCATTTTGCCCGATATTCCCGATTCTCCGGCCACGGCTCCCAGAATATCGCCGGGACGGATGTTCTGGCTTTTGCCGATATTGATAAAGAGACGCACCATATCATCTTCCCCGTCTCTGTCATATCTTCCCTCGCGTCCAAAGCGGCTGCCTCGCCCGTCACGGCTTCCGCGGCTGCCCCTTCCCCGGCTGTTTCTTCCGTCACGGCCATACCGGTCTAAATCATCCAGAGAGCGGGCGGGACGGCTGCAGTCAATAATGTCCTCATTCTCCTCGCCCATGGCCAGCTTCAAGAGGGCTGCCGCCACATCCAGGGAGGTGCACTCCTCCTCTTCCAAAACCTTCTTCTCAATAATATTTACCATCTTTGTCAGGTCTGTATCATTGATCAGATCCATAACCTGCTCCATGATTTTTTCCGCCTTAATGGTGGTAATGTCATCCAGGGAGGGGATGGCCTGGGGAATAATCTTGGTCTTGCAGTACCGCTGAATGTCCCGCAGTTTATAAACTTCCCTGCCTACCACAAGGCTGAATGCAATGCCGTCCTTTCCGGCGCGGCCTGTACGGCCGATACGGTGAACATAGTATTCGTCATCCTGAGGAATGTCATAGTTAAATACCGCTTCCACATTATCCACGTCAATTCCCCTGGCTGCCACATCTGTAGCCACCAGTATCTCTGTGGCCCCGCTCCGGAAGCTGTTCATTACCCGATCCCGCTGCATCTGCTTTAAATCGCCGTGGAGGCCTTCCGCAAAATATCCCCGGCCCTGGAGATCCTGAACAAGATCATCCACCTGTCTTTTCGTATTGCAGAACGCTATGGACAGTTTGGGAGCATACATGTCCAGAAGGCGGCACATTACCTCAACCTTGGTTTTCGGTTTTACCTCATAATAATACTGGGTTACCTTAGGTACTGTCAGTTCCTTCTTTACCACCTTTACCGTCACAGGCTCTCTCTGGAACCGTTTGGCAATGTTCTGAATCTCCATGGGCATAGTGGCAGAAAACATGACCGTCTGCCTCTCCTCGGGAAGCTGGCTTAAAATGGTTTCCATGTCTTCCAAAAAACCCATATTCAGCATCTCGTCCGCCTCATCCATGATTACGGTATGCACATGGTCACACCGGATAGTTTTTCTCCTCATATGATCCATAACGCGGCCAGGGGTACCAATAACGATCTGGGTACCGTCTTTCAATCCCCGAATCTGCCTTACAATATCCTGTCCGCCGTAAATAGGAAGCACCTTAATCCCATGCATATACTTTGCAAGCCTGCGGATCTCCTCTGCAACCTGAATCGCCAGTTCCCTGGTTGGGCACAGGGCAATGGCCTGCAGCTTCTTGCTTTTTGGATCTATCTTCTGTAAAAGCGGAATACCGAATGCCGCCGTTTTTCCTGTTCCTGTCTGAGCCTGTCCTACCACATCCCGGCCTTCCATCTGTACCGGGATTGCCTGGGCCTGTATAGGCGATGCCGCCTCGAATCCCATATCTGTCACTGCCCTGAGAATTCTTTCGTCCAACTCCAACTGGTCAAATCTTACTGTTTCCATTCATTTTCCTTTCTATGCCGGCAGGGATGCCCTTTGCCGGAAACACATCCATCACTTTTTACTTTTCTTTCAGGCCGCCGGCCCACTGTCTTGTATATTTTTATAAATTTCCCTGTACAGAATATAGCTCTCTGTCTTTACCTGAAAATCGTCTGAGTATATAAGGGAAAAAAACGAGAACATTCAAGACAGACCCTGAATCTTCTCGTTTTGCACATTAGTAAACTATAGCAGACCTCTATGCATATGTCAATCAGCAAATTTACTGATTTTTATTCAATCGGCAGCACTTGTATGGTTCCGGCTTTAGACCTTGAAACGGTATCCCACTCCCCATATGGTTTCAATGTACTGAGGCTTTGCCGTATTAAACTCAATCTTTTCCCGGATCTTCTTAATATGCACCGTTACCGTGGCAATATCCCCAATAGATTCCATATCCCATATCTTGCTGAACAGCTCCTCTTTCGTATATACATGGTTAGGATTCTGAGCCAGGAACGTCAAAAGGTCAAATTCCTTGGTAGTAAAGTTCCTTTCCTCCCCGTTGACCCACACCCGCCTGGCCGTTTTATCAATTTTCAGCCCGCGTATTTCGATAATCTCGTTGTCCGGCATTCCGCTTCCAATGAGCCTTTCATATCTGGCCAGATGGGCCTTCACCCGGGCCACCATCTCGCTTGGGCTGAAGGGTTTAGTCATATAGTCGTCAGCTCCCAGGCCCAGCCCCCGTATTTTATCAATGTCCTCTTTTTTGGCCGACACCATAATAATAGGCGTATTTTTAACCTCCCTCACTTTCCGGCAGATCTCAAACCCATCCACTCCAGGAAGCATCAAATCCAGAATAAACAGGTCGTATTCCCCCTTCAGCGTCTTGGAGAGTCCCATCTCCCCGTCATTTTCTATCTCCACCTCAAAGCCGCTCAGTTCCAAATAGTCCTTCTCCAATTCGGCAATGCTCTCTTCATCTTCAATGATTAAGATCTTCTTCATCATGAATAACCTCCTGGTATTTTCTTAGCACAAAATGGATCTCTGTGCCGATTCCTTCTTTGCTGGTAGCCCAAATCTTTCCGCCGTGGTCTTCAACAATCTTGCGGACAATGGACAGGCCGATTCCGCTTCCGCCCTTTGAGGAATTTCTCGAAGAGTCAGTCCGGTAAAATCTGTCAAAAATGTTAGGAAGATCCTTTGCCCCGATTCCCCGTCCGTTGTCTTCAATTTCCACCTGGATGAAATCGCCCACATCTTTAATGCGGATATTAATAATTCCCCGCTTTTTATCCAGATATTTTACAGAATTACTGATAATATTGTTAACCACCCGCTTCATCTGTTCCGCATCGGCGATAACCACCACGTCTTCATCCACATAATTAAAGTAGCCGAGTTCGATATTATTGGAATCCAGCTCCAGTCCTACCTCCTCCACGCAGTCCCGGAAGTAGTTGGCCACATTGATTTTGGAAAATGTGTATGGTATCTTATTGGTATCAATCTTCGAATAAAATGTCAGTTCGTCAATAAGACGATCCATGTCATTTGCTTTATTATATATGGTGCGGATATATTTATCCAATTTTTCCGGCGAAGACGCAACCCCGTCCAAAATCCCCTCCACATAGCCTTTAATGGCAGTTATAGGGGTTTTTAAATCATGAGAAATATTGCTGATCAGTTCCTTGCTTTCTTTGTCGTACTGAACTTTTTCCTCTGTAGATTCCTTCAGCCGCATGCGCATCTCTTCAAAGTCCTGACAAAGCTGGCTGATCTCATCCCCATTGTCCATATCCACATCAAGGGTAAAATCCAGGTTGCCGTTTTTTATCTCATTGGTTGCCAGCTGCAGCTTGTTTAAGGGGGCCAGAAGGGATTTGTAAACCCAGCCTGTAAGCATAATTCCCGTAAATATAAGAATCATAATTCCTGAAAGCAGAATCTCAGTAAACATGGATTTGACTTCAGGAATAAAGTCGTCTATGCTGGATATGATAAATACGGTTCCCTCCTCATTGTCGCTAAATTTGAAATCTACCTGTTTGATCAGATGCTGCGTCTCTCCGTCCAAATAAATCCCTCCCTCTAAAAAGGAGGTTTCTGTATCATCATAGTTGGAAAGATGGCGGAAAATTTCAGAGTTATCCGGACTTATACCTGAATATATGAACTGGTCGCCTTTTCGGACAATGAGATAAGCATATTTTGCCTTTAGCTCCTGATTAACACTATCCAGGTAGGCCGGATCAGCAAAACTGTCAGGCTCCTTCTCCAGCTTCTCCTGAATCGCCATCTGATTGCTCCGAGTCAGGCGGTTAAATATCTGAACCGTATTGCCGGAGAGAAGATCCACTGGTTCCGTAAGACCGTGGGATTCCCTGAAGGCCCGCATCTGGTAGCTGCTGAGGACACTGAACGCCAGATAAATCAACAGCATGGGAACCAGCGTTATGGTAAGAAATGCAATTCCTAAACGGGTCTTGATTTTCATGACGAAAATATCCTTTCTGCAGAAAAACTCATTAATATTTTTATTATAACATATTTCATCCGGCGCATTTCTAAAATCATTCTAAACTTTCTCCAAAGTATCCCCATCC
Organism: uncultured Hungatella sp.; assembly: GCA_947089145.1. Lineage (GTDB taxonomy): Bacteria > Bacillota > Clostridia > Lachnospirales > Lachnospiraceae > UBA3402. The sequence continues at coordinate 147,978 of CAMUJH010000001.1, forward strand.
GTCCGGCGGGGACGCGCCGCCGCACATGAAAGTCCGGCAGGCACATTTTGCATCCCTGAATACATGCCGCCTAATTGGCGGCGGACTTTTCAAGTAAACCCCCATGCCGCTTTTTCGGCGCCGCCATGAATGAAAGCGGGGTTTACTATGAACCCTCCGGGGGATGCACACAAAATGCCAAAAGCAGGCATTTTGGCGCTGTACGGTCAGCGCAGCATATGCGCAGACCTACCGTGAGGATTCGAGACTTTCAAAGTAATATTTTTCCGCTTAAGCCTATTATCCTTTATCCACATTTATCTCCAAATTCCAGACCGCTATCCACAATTTTCCTATACTATCCTTATTTTTCCTTCTGAAATGCCGATATAATCCATATAAACTCACTTTACCTACACTTACCTATACGTTGATTCATCCATATGAAGAAGGAGGATATTATGAGAGTTGATCAGGATTTAGCTGCAAGAATTTACAGCCAGCCAACACAGGCCAAGTCAGTGTCAGCTGTTCAGGCCGCTGCTGATAAGCAGGCCACTGATGCCGCCAGCACCGCCACAGAGAAGAAGCCTGACGTAGACCGCGTGGAACTTAGCAGCGATGCCAAGGTAACGTCTAAAATGAGTGACTCTGAGAGAGCCGCTCTGGTTAAGAGTCTGAAAGATGACCTTACCAATCAGATGACCCGCTTCACCAATATGATGGTTCAGAATTTCCAGAAGCAGGGCATTAATGTGTCCATGGCTAATGGCAACGATTTCTGGAGAATGATGGCCAGCGGCGATTACACCGTGGACGCCAAGACAAAAGCCGAGGCTGAGGAGGCTATCTCCGAGGACGGTTACTGGGGCGTTAAGAACACTTCACAGAGAATCTTTGATTTTGCTTCTGCTTTAGCAGGAGATGATCCTGAGAAGATGAAGAAGTACCAGGAGGCAGTGGAGAAGGGCTTCAGCCAGGCTGAAGAGGCTTGGGGCGGTTCCCTTCCGTCTATCTGCGGCGATACCCATGAGGCAGTTAACAAGCTCTTCGATGAGTACTATGCAAACAACAAATAATTACATGGGATTTTAAAAAGTGCCAGCCTTTATCTGTATCAAGGCTGGCATTTTTCTATCGGAAGATCCATATGCGGCGGACAACATACTTTCCATTGCGGCTCTAAATGGCTTGTTCCGTCAGCTTGGCTATGCTGCTTAGAATCTCTTCCGCCTTCTCTATCATTTTCACGCTTTCCCGGTTTTTAGTATTTCTCTCCTGATAAAGCAGTCCGGGATTTTCCCCGGTTCGTATCCGAAGGGCTCCCTGATATTGAGAGATCAGCTGGGGAAGGGCCTCTGTATTCATTCTGGCTTTGGAATATAAGGTCATGCGGATTTCCTGACGGTTAATATTTACCTCGGTCATATATGCCTGATGTGCCAGGGCTTTCAAATATGCCACCTTTAAAAGATTCTCCACTGCCTTAGGCAGTTCCCCAAACCTGTCAATCAATTCATCCTGCATATCCAGATACTCTTCCTCGTTCTCAATGGCGGAGATCCGTTTGTAGATATCCAGCTTCTGGTACTCATTTTTAATGTATCCTGCCGGAATGTAGGCGTTGATATCGCAGTCCACCACGGTCTGGAAATCTTCCTCTTCAGTCCTTCTGCCTTTCAATGCCTGTACGGCCTGATTCAGCAGTTTGCAGTACAGATCATACCCTACAGCCTCCATGTGGCCGTGCTGCTCCGCTCCCAGCACATTGCCGGCTCCCCTGATCTCCAGATCCCGCATGGCAATCTTGATGCCGGAACCCAGCTCTGTAAATTCCCTTATGGCCTGAAGCCGCTTTTCCGCCTCCTCTTTAAGCATCTTATCTCTCTTGTACATTAGGAACGCATAGGACACCCGGTTCGACCTCCCTACCCGTCCCCGCAGCTGATACAGCTGGGACAGCCCCATGCGGTCCGCATCATGGATGATCATGGTGTTGGCATTGGGAATGTCCAGCCCGGTTTCAATAATGGTTGTTGACACCAGCACGTCAATGTCCCCGTTGACAAAATCAAACATGATCTTTTCAAGCTGCCGCTCATTCATCTGTCCATGGGCAAATACCACCACGGCGCCAGGCACCAGCTGCGCCACATGGCCTGCCACCTCGTCAATGTCGTGGACCCGGTTATAGACATAGTACACCTGCCCGTTTCTGGCCAGCTCCCGGTTAATGGCCTCCCTCACCATCTCGTCATTGTACTCCATCACATAGGTCTGAATCGGCACCCGATCCACCGGCGGCTCCTCCAGCACGCTCATATCACGGATTCCCACCAGGCTCATATGAAGAGTTCTGGGAATCGGCGTTGCAGTCAGGGTCAGCACATCAATGTTTTCTTTTAGCTGCTTTATCTTCTCCTTATGCGCCACCCCAAACCGCTGCTCCTCGTCAATAATGAGCAGGCCCAGATCTTTAAACGCAACATCCTTTGAAAGCACCCGATGAGTGCCTATGACCACGTCCACCAGCCCCTTTTTTAAGTCTGTCAGCGTTTTTTTCTGTTCTGCACCGCTTCGGAAACGGGACATCAAATCTACTCTCACAGGAAAGTCCTTCATCCTCTGAACAAAAGTATTGTAGTGCTGCTGGGCCAGAATGGTGGTGGGTACCAGGTAGACCACCTGTTTGCTGTCCTGTATGGCCTTAAATGCAGCCCGGAGGGCAATCTCCGTCTTTCCGTACCCCACGTCGCCGCAGATAAGCCTATCCATAATTTTCCGGCTTTCCATATCTTTTTTGGTAGCCTCGATGGCATCCAGCTGATCGTCAGTCTCTTCATATGGAAACAGTTCCTCAAATTCCCTCTGCCACACCGAGTCCTCGCTGTACTGAAAACCTGCCGTCTCCTGCCTGGCTGCATACAGCTCCACCAGCTCTTTTGCGATCTGTTTAACCGCTCCCTTTACCTTGGCTTTCGTCCTTTTCCACTGTTCCCCGCCTAGTTTATTTAACTTGGGAGCTTTTGCGTCCGCACCTGCGTATTTCTGAATTCCGTCCAGCCTGGTAGCCAGAAGGTACAGGTTTCCTCCATCCGCATATTCAATCTTTAAATAGTCTTTTACAATGTGATCCTGCTCGATTTTCTCGATCCCTCGGTAAATGCCCAGGCCATGCTCCTCATGGACCACGTAGTCTCCCACGGACAGTTCCGAAAAGCTCTGTATCTTTTTGCCCTCATAGGAAGTCTGCCTCCGTCTCCGCTTCTTCCTGACTGCGCCGAACATATCGCCTTCCGTAATGACAACAAACTTAATCTGGGGATACTCAAATCCCCGATGGAGATTGCCGTAGGTCACCAAAAGCTCCCCCGGCTTTACCTGGGGGCTTTCCTCCTCGGAAAAGAATGCGCTGAGCTCATACTCTCTCAAGTCCCCTGCCAGGCGCTTAGCTCTGGTGTGGGAGCCGGATAGAAGCACCACCCGGTATTTCTCCCGCTTCCACCGCTTTAAATCTTTAATCAAAAGTTCAAAGCCATTCTGATAGGAATTAATGTTTTGAGTCTGAATGCCATAGCGTTTCTCTGCGGTCATTCCGGAAAGCCTCTGTTCCAGTCCTGTTACCATGACTGTGCGGGGAGTCTGGAGCCTGGCAAGGGTTTCTTTTACTGTGTACAAAAGGCTGGTCTGTTCCGGCAAAAGATACCCTTTCTCCAGACGGGCGACCATGCTCTCCCGGAATTCCGCCTCCACGGTTTCTCCCTTTTCCTTCAGCCTGGCCGGCTCATCCAAAAAAACAGCCGTGGCAGTTTCCTGAAAGTACTGCTGGAAGGATACTGTGTCCTGGCAGAAATACGTAAGATAGCTGTCCATCCCGCTGACGCTGTATCCCTGTTCCAGCCCTTCGGTAAATTCCTTTACAATGGAAAAGATGCGGTGGGCTTCCTCGGTTTTCATCTGCTTCCTGAAAAGCTTCTCCTGCTTTAGGCCCGCTTCTTTTATGCGCCTGATCCCATGTTCCAGATCCTCTCTCCTTAAAGCCTGCTCCGAGGCTGGATAGAGAACCGCCTCGTCCACCTGCTCCACGGATCGCTGGCTTTCCAGGTCAAAGGTTCTGATAGAGTCCACCTCGTCATCCCACAGCTCAATCCGGAACGGCAGTTCCTCCGTCAGCGGAAACACGTCGATAATCCCGCCCCGTATGGAAAACTGTCCCATGCCGTCCACCTGAGGCATCCGCTCATACCCCAGCTCCACCAGCAGCCGTTTCCACTTCTCCACATCAACGGTTTCCCCGGTCTTTACCGTAAGAATCTGTTCTTTTAAAGAGGCAAGAGGAAGCAGATGATCCATCAGCCCGTCCAGAGTTGTAACCACCACGCCCTCATCATCTTCTATCAGATGCTTTAGCACCTGCAGTCTCTGTTTGGTCAGCAGATTGCCATGAATATCCGCAGTGTAGAACAAAAGATCTCTGGAAGGGTACAGATATACGCTGTTTCGAAAGCACCTGAAATCCTCATAGATCTCTTTTGCCCTGGAATCATCGTAGGTCACCACCAGTTTCCAGGGATAGCGCTCTCCGGCTTCCTCCATTAAATGAACTTTCTGTGAATCCATGCAGCCGCTTATCTGGATTGGTCCTCTGCCCCGGTTTAAGTCTTGGTTCATTTCATCATATTCCGCCAGTTCTGTCAGCGGATTCGCAAATACCCTGCTCATGTCTTCCCCTTTCCCGATTTCTGCGGCAATTTTGAAATTATGACATTGCTGTTATGGTTCTTCTGTTTTCCGCTTTCCGTTAAAATGGTTCATAGCTTCATCAATTCCCTGTCCGATCAACATAGACGCCGCATCCGCCGCATCCCGAAAGGCCGTCTCCATCCGCTCCTGCTCCCCTTTCGAAAAACGGCTCAACACGTAATCAGCCAGATCCATGCCCTTAGGCTTTTCCCCTACGCCCACTTTCACTCTTGGAAACTCCTGGGTTCCTAAATGGGCAATCAGATTTTTTATTCCGTTATGGCCTCCTGCGCTTCCCTTTCCCCGAATGCGGAGCTGCCCCGGCTCAAGGCTTACATCATCATATATTATCAGAATATGTTCCTGATCCACCTTATAAAAATCCGCTGCCGCCCGAACGCTCTCCCCGCTTAGGTTCATAAAAGTCTGAGGTTTCAGCAGTACCACCTTCTGCCCCTCAAGCACGCCTCTCCCGCACAAGCCTTTATGCTTTTTCTCATCCACGCAGATGCCCATGCGGTCTGCCAGAATATCTATCACACAGAATCCCACGTTATGTCTTGTATTTTCGTACTGCTTCCCCGGATTCCCCAGTCCTGCTATAATATACATTCTTTTCTTACTCCTTATTCTCATTGCTGATAATTCTTTACAGCACTTTAAGCGTTAGCAGAACTGCAGGCAGGGGTTATCATCTGTCTGTGGAATCTGCTAACGCTGATCTGGCTTTTATCATATCAGCTTTTAAAGCAGAAGTAAATAGCAACTGAACATTCTGTTTTTCTCTTGATTGTGCGGCATGATTCATAGTATAATAAAATGCGGCGGTGTGTCCGCTTCCGGGCGCATGCAGGTTTGCTTTATATCTTATTTAAAATCAAAGGAGTGATTGAATGAATCCATCCAGCCAGTTTGACGTCATCATTATCGGTGCCGGCCCATCCGGCATTTTCTGTGCCTATGAGCTGATTGCCAAAAAGCCTGATCTGAAAATACTTATGATTGAAAAGGGACGGCCCATTGAAAAACGCACCTGCCCAAAGCGCACCACCAAGACCTGCGTTGGCTGCAAGCCCTGTTCTATAACCACTGGCTTTGCAGGCGCAGGGGCATTTTCCGACGGCAAGCTTTCCCTGTCGCCGGACGTAGGCGGCCATCTGCCGGATATCCTTGGCTATGACAAGGCGGTAGAACTGATTAAGGAGTCTGATGATATTTATCTGAAATTCGGCGCTGATACCAACGTATACGGCGTGGACAAGCAGAAAGAGATCGAGGAAATCCGCAGGAAAGCCATTAATGCCAACCTGAAGCTGATTGAGTGTCCCATCCGGCACCTTGGCACAGAGGAAGGGTATAAAATTTACACCCGCCTTCAGGAACATCTTCTTGCCCAGGGCGTTGAGATGAAATTTAATACTATGGTGGAAGACATTATAATAGAAGAAAACCATGCAAGAGGTGTGGTTACGGATAAAGGCGAAACCTGTTATGCCCCGGAAGTGGTAGCGGCCATTGGCCGGGAAGGGTCTGATTGGTTCAGCCGCATCTGTAAACGTCATGGCATTGAGACGGAAGTAGGCACTGTCGATATTGGCGTACGGGTGGAAGTCCGGGATGAAGTCATGGAATTCCTCAACAAGAATCTCTATGAGGCCAAGCTGGTATACTATACTCCCACCTTTGACGACAAGGTCCGCACCTTCTGCACCAATCCTTCCGGCGAGGTAGCCACAGAATACTATGAAAACGGCCTGGCAGTGGTCAATGGCCATGCCTACAAGTCAAAGGATTATAAGACCAGCAACACCAACTTTGCCCTGCTTGTGTCCAAAAACTTTACCAAGCCCTTTAAAACACCTATTGAATACGGCAAACACATTGCGCAGTTAAGCAACATGCTGTGTGACGGGAAAATCATGGTTCAGACTTTCGGAGATTTTCAGAGAGGAAGACGCACCACAGAAGAGCGTCTATGCCGCAATAACCTGATTCCTACGTTAAAAGATGCCGTGCCGGGAGATCTTTCCCTGGTATTCCCTCACCGCATCATGGTAGACATCAAAGAAATGCTTCTTGCTCTTGACAAGGTAACTCCCGGCATTGCCAGCGACGAAACCCTCCTGTATGGCGTGGAAGTAAAGTTTTATTCCAATAAGGTGGTTGTCAATGCGGACTTTGAAACCAGTATCTGCGGCCTGAGGGCAATTGGCGACGGCGCTTCCGTAACCAGGGGACTTCAGCAGGCTTCTGCCAACGGCATCAGCGTGGCCAGAAGTATTCTGCAGTGCCACAGGAGAAAGATATCTTAGATTATATGGAGGAAGACTCTCATGACAATTGCAGTTACCATGACAAAACTGCTGGTTACCATTGCAGCAGGATTTTATTTAAACAAAAGGGGCATATTAGACGCGGGAACCTGCAAAAAGCTTTCCTCCATGATCGTAAACTTTACCTCCCCGCTTTTAATTATCAGCTCTGCCAGCCAGGTATCTGCAGACAGCCAGGGAGACATTATTCTGCTGTTGGCTGCCGGGCTTGTACTGTACGGCACTCTGCCATGGATTTCCGCTGCTGTAATCCGGCTGATTCATGTGCCTTCAGACTGCCGGGGAACCTACCGTTCCATGCTGATGCATGCCAATGTTGCATTTATGGGCTACCCTGTAGTTCAGGCGCTGTACGGGGAATCCTCCATATTTTATACTACGATTTTCAATCTGGGGTTCAACCTGCTTATCTATACCTACACCATGTTCCTGTTTGACAGGGATGCAGGCCGTATATCCAGTTTTGAACCCCGGCGTCTTTTGAATGCCGGAACTATAGCCGCCGTCCTGGCCCTTGTTATCCCGTTTTCCGGAATTGCTCTCCCTGATATGCTCCAGCAGCCATGCAGCTTTATTGGAAATGTAACCACGCCATTGTCCATGCTTATCATTGGCAGCAATATGGCCAGCTATCCTCTCCACGATATTTTCAGTGAACGGAAAATCTATGCGGTAACCATTGTCCGCCTGCTTGTTATGCCTCTGCTTACTGCATTATACATGAGTTTCTTTACAGATAACTCTCTGCTGATCTGCATGACTGCCATGACCATCGGCATGCCTGTGGCGTCCATGGTTGCCATGGCCAGCAGCCAGTATGAAAAGCAGGGGCGCATCGCTTCCATCAGCGTTGTTCTCTCGACCTTGTGTTCCATGGTTACTATCCCGATCCTGGCGGCAATTTTTAAATTCTGGTTTGCTGTTTAACATTGAAATGATTCAGGCAGCAAAAACGGCGGCCCCTAGCCGCCGTTTTTGCTGCTCCCTATTGTGAAAGTATCCAATGCCTGGCAGGTCTGTGTGCAGATGTGCTGCCTGCAGACTGCGGGAATGCACTTTTGCATTCCGTATACATCCCCCTGGACGCACAGGCCTTTCATTGATGGTCATGCTGCGAAGACAGTGCAGGGTTTACTGCGCCGCTTCGCTTTCCAGGGTGGTACTCTCATACTTGTCAAGAATCACTCTCTGAATCATATCCCTGGTTTCGGAATTGATCGGATGGGCAATATCTCTGTATTCCCCGTCCGCCGCCTTCCGGCTTGGCATTGCTATAAACAGTCCTTTTTCTCCCTCAATCACTTTGATATCATGAATTACAAATTCATTATCCAGCGTGATTGAAACTATGGCTTTCATTTTTCCCTCTTTCTCAATTCTTCTTACTCTTACATCTGTAATTTGCATCCTGTTCCCCTCTCTGTTTCTCCTCTGTAACGATGAAACAATTGAAACCTATAACGTATAGCGCTCATTCTTTTCTACAACAATTTTAACATTATCCGGAGTACCAATATAGGTAGTATTAGCACGTATGGTATCGCGGCTTTCCACGATGCAGTTTTCAATTACCGTATTATCCCCGATATAAACATCATTTAGGATAATGGAATTCTTGATCACACAGTTGTTTCCAACATAGACCTGTTTAAACAGCACGGAACTGTCCACCACTCCGTTGATAATGGTTCCGCTGGCTACCAGGCTGTTTTTCACATCTGCACCGGGGTTATACTTGGCTGGCGGAAGATCGCCGACCTTGGAGTAAACCTCCGGATACTGGCGGAAGAAGTAATCCCGCACTTCCGGCTTTAAAAAATCCATATTTGTTGTATAGTAGGACTCTACGGAAGCAATGTTGCTCCAGTACGTCCCTAGTTCATACGCATAGATTCTTTTAATGTTTTTATAACGTACTAAAATGTCATTGACAAAGTCATACCTGTCTTCCTGGGCGCAGCGCTCCAAAAGTTCAATCAGCTGGCGGCGGCGGATAATGTAGATTCCGCAGGAAATGGTATTGGACTCAGCCACCATGGGCTTTTCCTGGAAATCCGTAATGCGGCCGTCATCGTTAATCCCCAAAACTCCGAATCTGGTCACATCCACATTGGCAGGCATGGTTTTGCACACTACCGTAATATCGGCCTTCTTCTCAATATGGTATTCCAGCACTTTGCTGTAATCCAGCTTGTAAATGCAGTCGCCGGAAGTAATCACCACATAAGGTTCATGGCTGTCTTTCAAAAATGTCAGATTCTGGTACAGAGCGTCAGCCGTGCCCCGGTACCAGTCATTGTGTTCTGCTGTAATCGTCGGCGTAAATACAAACAGTCCTCCCTGTTTTCTTCCGAAATCCCACCACTTGGAGGAATTCAGATGTTCGTTCAGCGAGCGGGAATTGTACTGGGTAAACACTGCTACGCTCTGAACGTGGGAATTTGACATGTTGCTCAAAACAAAATCAATGCTGCGGTAGCTTCCGGCGATTGGCATGGCCGCTATGGCCCGCTTATTGGATAGTTCCCGCATTCTTTTGCTGTTGCCGCCTGCTAAAACGATACCGATCGCTCTCATTTTGCGCCACCTGCCTTCATAATGTAGTCTCCGCCGGCCAATAAGCCTTCCGGGTAATCTTCTGATGTGGTCTGGCCGGAGATCGCCGTGTTCTTGCCTACTTTTACATTGTCAGGAATCACGCTGCGCTCACCAACGGTAACCAGATCGGACTGGTATACCTTGGGATCGTATTTGTTAGGTGCAACCTCGCCTACGCCCATCTCTACATTGCTGCCGATAACCACATCCTCGGCAATAATGGCTTTCTTAAGAATGCTGTTCTCGCCGATGACGCTGCCTCTCATAATAATGGAATCCCGGATCACGGCTCCCTTGCCGATAGTTACGCCGGCGCCGATAACGGAATTGCTCACCTTGCCGTAGATCTCCGTGCCTTCACCGATGATGCTTCTCTCGATGACTGCATCTGCAGCAATGAACTGAGGCGGTATGATATCGCTCTTTGTATAGATCTTCCAGTATTCTTCATAAAGATTAAATTCCGGAATAATGTCAATCAGTTCCATGTTGGCTTCCCAGTAAGAGCTTAGTGTGCCAACATCTTTCCAATAGCCGTTGTACTCATAGGCAAAAATCCTCTGCCCTTTCTCATGGCAGTACGGGATTACGTGTTTGCCGAAATCGCAGCTGGGAACCTCGGCCAGCTGAACCAGTGCCTCTTTTAAAGCTTTCCAGCTGAATATATAAATACCCATAGATGCCAGGTTGCTTCTCGGGTTAGCCGGCTTCTCTTCAAATTCCGTAATCCTGTTTGTGTCATCCGTAATCACAATGCCAAACCGGCTGGCTTCCTCGATAGGAACAGGCATGGCAGCAATGGTGACATCTGCGTTGTTTGCCTTGTGATACTCCAGCATAACTTCGTAATCCATCTTGTAAATATGGTCGCCGGACAGGATCAAAACGTATTCCGGATTGTACTGCTCCATATACTCCATATTCTGGTAAATGGCATTAGCCGTTCCGGTGTACCAGTCGCTGCCTTTGCTCTTCTCGTATGGGGGGAGCACGGTAACTCCTCCTACATTCCGATCAAGATCCCACGGAATGCCGATTCCGATGTGGGTGTTCAGTCGTAATGGCTGGTACTGGGTCAATACGCCTACGGTATCGACGCCGGAATTGATACAGTTGCTTAAGGGAAAATCAATAATTCTGTATTTTCCGCCGAAAGATACTGCTGGTTTTGCAACTTTTTGGGTTAAGACTCCAAGACGGCTGCCTTGTCCCCCCGCCAAAAGCATGGCGATCATCTCTTTCTTGATCACATTATCACCTCTTGCTGTATATTTTTCTGTGGTGCAGTGGCCTGGGGCGGGCAGGGAAGCGGTGGGCGGACGGGCCGGATGTGTGTTTAGCTATGCGAGTCTGATAATTCTAAGGCCGAATGCGCTTAAGGCTTCGCTTGCGCTTGGGGCATGGGCTGGAACGTGAATCTGTAGATTTGAACGGCTTTCACCGGCAAGAGAACGCCGGAATCTTAAACCGGAACCGCTGCTCTTCGCTGCCGGCTTGTGAGGCCGGAAGGAAGACAGAAGGCGGGATAAGAGGGTTGTTGCAGTTACCTCCCTTTCTCTTTCAGGGATGGCTGCCCTGGAAGGGTCCGCTTTTTTACCTTTTTTACGGGCTCGCCGGCGCTTTCCCTTTGTCTTGCCCCGACTCGGCCACGTACCTTGCCCTATAAAATAAAACATAGCCAGGATCGGCTTTTGTCTTATTTCGCACTGCTCATTGCTTACATGGACATTATACCACACATTTTAGAAATAGTGAATAAATTCTTATGGTATTCATGGTTTTTTTTATGCATTTTCCGACACTTTCCGGCAAAAAAAATTTTTCTTTTCTTTTCAATGGGATTTGCGTCTGACAACTTCTGTCTTCCGCAGCTAAAAAGAACTAAATTGAAAGGGGAAAGCCTTGAATCCATACAAAAAATAAAGTATAATCGACGTAGTTCTGTTTATATTGAAAGGGAAAAGGAGATTTATTTGGTATGGATTTAATAACGGTAAGGGAAATATATAAAAACAGAGAATCATTTCTGAATCAGAAGATTTCCGTAGGCGGCTGGGTTAAAAGTATCCGGGATTCTAAGGCTTTTGGATTTATCGTTCTTAGCGACGGCTCCTATTTTGAAACTCTCCAGATCGTTTATCATGATACCATGGACAACTTTGATGAGATCAGCAAATTAAACGTGGGGGCTGCCGTGATCGTTACCGGCACTCTGGTAAGCACTCCTCAGGCTAAACAGCCTTTTGAGATTCAAGCGGATACAGTTGCTGTGGAGGGAGCCTCTGCTCCTGACTACCCCCTTCAGAAAAAGCGCCATAGCTTTGAGTATCTGAGGACTATCTCCCACCTGCGTCCCAGGACAAACACGTTTCAGGCAGTGTTCCGGGTTCGGTCTTTAATTGCCTATGCCATCCATCAGTATTTTCAGGAGCGGGATTTTGTTTATGTCCACACTCCGCTGATTACTTCCAGTGACTGCGAGGGTGCAGGGGAGATGTTCCAGGTAACTACTATGGATTTGGACAATATCCCCAAGACCGCGCAGGGGGCTGTGGACTTCTCTCAGGACTTCTTCGGCAAGCCCACCAGCCTTACTGTAAGCGGACAGTTGAACGGCGAAACTTATGCCATGGCTTTCCGGAATATCTATACCTTCGGCCCTACGTTCCGGGCGGAAAACTCTAACACCACCCGCCATGCCGCTGAATTCTGGATGATTGAGCCGGAGATGGCCTTTGCCGATCTGGAGGACAATATGGCTGTCGCCGAGGGGATGTTAAAGTATATTATCCGCTATGTTCTGGAACATGCTCCGGAAGAGATGAATTTCTTTAACCAGTTTGTGGACAAGGGCCTTTTAGATCGGTTAAACGGCGTGCTGAACTCTCAGTTCGGCCAAGTAACGTATACGGAGGCTGTGGAGATTCTGGAAAAGAACAACGACAATTTCGACTATAAGGTGTTCTGGGGCTGTGATTTACAGACAGAGCATGAAAGGTATCTGACGGAGCAGGTATTTAAAAGGCCTGTATTTGTCACGGATTACCCAAAGGAGATCAAGGCTTTCTACATGAAGCTTAATGATGACAACAAAACCGTGGCTGCCATGGACTGCCTGGTTCCGGGCATCGGGGAGATCATCGGCGGAAGCCAGCGTGAAGACAGCTATGAGAAGCTGACTGCCCGGATGAAGGAGCTTGGACTTAAGGAAGAGGATTACGGCTTCTACCTTGATTTGCGCAAATACGGTTCTGCGCGCCACGCCGGCTTTGGCCTGGGCTTTGAGCGGTGCGTCATGTATCTTACAGGAATGTCCAATATCCGTGACGTTATTCCGTTCCCAAGAACTGTCAATAACTGTGAACTGTAAATCAGGCCGGCCGGTGATCCTTATCCAACCGGCCGCCTGTTATCTGACAGCTAATCAGCAGAAGAGAGTCCGAAAGCACATTCCATATCCAAGGAGGAACTGACATGAAATTCATCCACACTGCCGATATCCACTGGGGCATGACCCCGGACAGCGACAAGCCCTGGTGCCGGGAGCGGACTCAGGCTGTCAAGGATACATTTTCTCAGATTGTCACCAAGGCACGGGAGATGGCAGTTGATTTTCTGTTTATTTCCGGGGATTTATTTCACAGGCAGCCTCTTCAGAAGGATCTGAAAGAGGTTAACTACCTGTTTACCACCATACCGTCCGTGCATATTGTCATTATTGCCGGAAACCATGACCGCATCCGCAATACCTCTGCGCTCCTGAGCTTTTCCTGGTGTTCCAATGTTACGTTTTTTATGAAAGACCAGATGAGCAGCGTATACTTTGAGGACTGCAACGTAGAGGTTCATGGATTCAGCTATACCACGCCGGAGATCCGCGAAAACCGGGTGGATCACCTGTCCGTTCCTCTGGACGGACGTATCCATGTCCTTATGATTCACGGTGGGGATGCCAATCATCTGCCTTTTGATAAAAGCGCTTTGGCTGCTTCCGATTTTTCTTATATCGCCCTTGGCCACATCCATAAGCCGGAGATTCTCTATCCGGGCAAAATGGCCTATCCCGGTTCTCCGGAGCCTTTGGACAAGACGGAAACCGGAGTCCACGGCATTTTGACCGGGGAGATTAATCCCGGCACGAAGAAAGTCACTTCGCTGGAGTTCCTTCCCTTGTGCCGCTCTCAGTATGTTCCGCTGGCGGTCAATGTTTCCCCGGCAACCACCAACATGGAATTGGAAATGAAAATCGCACAGGAGATCGAGCGGCGGGGACGCCACCATATTTACCGGTTCCGCATCCGGGGCATGCGTGACCCTCAGATGGAATTCGATATGGAAAATCTTCTCTCCAAATTCCGCATTGTGGAAATTATGGATGAATCGGAGCCTCAGTATGACTTCAGCGCTCTTTTTGCCGAGCATTCCAGCGATATGATCGGTTTTTATATTCGGGCTCTTCAGAAACCTTCCATGAGTCCTGTAGAAAAGAAGGCGCTCTACTATGGAATCAATGCGCTGCTTCGCACGAAGGATGAAAGGAGTTAAGCATGAGATTTATCGAACTTCATATTAAGGGCTTTGGAAAATTTCATGACCGCACCATCACCTTCCAGAACGGCCTTAATGTTGTCTACGGAAAAAATGAAGCCGGCAAATCCACTATCCATACATTTATCCGGGGCATGCTTTTCGGCATCCAGCCCATGCGGGGCAAGGCTTCCAGAAATGATCTGTACAACAAATATGAACCTTGGGAAAACAGCGGAACCTATGAGGGGGCGCTCCGGCTGGAGCATGGTGGGCACATCTACCGGATCGAGCGCACATTTCAGAAGACCAAGAAAGAGTTCTGCCTTATTGATGAAACCCTGGGAAAGTCCCTGCCCCCTGAAAAGGCCCTGATGGACGAGCTGCTGTGCGGTCTTAGTGAAACCGCATACAATAATACGATCAGCATCGGTCAGCTAAAGTGCGCCACAGATGCCGGCATGGTAACGGAATTGAAAAATTACATTGCCAACATGAACAATACCGGTAATATGGCTCTGAATATCACCAAGGCCACAGATTATCTGAAAGTGCAGAAAAAAGAGCTGGAAGCCCAGCTGGTTCCTGAGGCTGCCCGCTCCTACACTTCCCTTTTAGGGGAAATTAAGACTCTCGAACGGGAAATATCGGCTCCGGAATATGAAAACCAGCTTCCTGCCTATCAGCAGATGCGGGCTGGCGCCCGCTCCCAAATTGATGAGAAACAGGCGGAAAAGGAATCGCTTCTGCAGAAGGTCGCCAGGGGGCGTCAGGTTTTGAGCCAAAATCAATTTACCGATATTCTGTCGATTAAAAATTATCAGCAGAAAACCCAGGACGTATATCATGACTATCAGGACACGAAAACGGCATCTGAAAAAAAATCCCGGCGGATTTTCGGCATTGCGGCGTTTATCCTGGCCGTCTTATGCCTTGCCTGCGGCGTGTATTTCTATACCATGGGCGATTGGAATCCTGTTACGGACTTCCTGCTTGACTGTCATGTTGACTTCCCGGCGGCTGCCGTCTTTGCTGTTATGGCTGCGCTCTCTGCGTTTCTTCTTCTGGCGGGACTTCTTTCTCTATGGAAGGGGAAACGGCTGAAAAAAGAGCTTACCCTGTCAACTCAGGTTCTCGAGGAATCCTTTTCCAGGCATTTAGGTGATAAAACCATTTCTCAAAAAGCCCTGGATGCATTCCTGGCACGGATGGCGGAATTCCAAAGATTAAGTGCGTCCTTGGATCAGTCTGAAGAAACTATTATGCAGCTGACCAACGACATATCGGCCTTGCAGGAAAAGCAAAACAGCTGCAGTGAAGTCATTGAGAAGCAGCAGAAGCTTCAATGGGAATTGGAGAAAAAGCTGGAGCTTCTATCCAACTATAAAACTCAGATGGAAGTCCTCCGCAGCACTCTGGCGGAAAATGATCGGATTTCCCAGGAAATTGCCGCCATTGATCTGGCCCGGGATACTATGACAGAACTGTCGGCTTCCATCAGAGATTCCTTTGGCTTCTATCTCAATAAGACTGCCTCTGAACTTATTGGCGGAATCACAGGGGGGATCTATACCAGCATAAGTATTGACGAAAATCTTAATGCTTTTATGAACACCCCTTCCAAGCTGGTGCCCCTGGATCAGGTAAGCAGCGGTACCATGGATCAGATTTATCTGGCTCTGAGGCTGTCTGCTGCCAAGCTTCTCCAAAGCGAGGCTGCGGAACAGATGCCTTTGATTTTTGATGACAGTTTTGTCCTATATGACGAAGATCGGCTGAAAAGCGCCCTTAAATGGCTGGCTGCTGCCTACACCGGACAGATCATTATTTTTACCTGCCATCAGCGGGAAGCCCAGATGCTGACTGCCAACCAGATACCTTATACTCTGATTACGATTTAAGTTTAAAGAAGGAGGTTCTTTCTTATGGAGTCACAAGATATACCGCCTATAGATTGGGAATTAACTGAAGACTATTATCAGAACAGACAAGATATGCCGGAACTTAAGCTGGAAGATTTTATGGATGAGGGGGAAACCGAATCTGTTTCTGGAAAAGTCTCCCAGGAACAAGCCCAGCGGTTCCAAAAAATTGCTGACGACGTACACTGCGTACTGGCTCTGGCTAAAAACGGAAAAACCATCCAGGAAATCGCCGCCCAGCTTAATCTGGAACCGCAGTATGTGTATGATATTCAGGTGTCAGCCCAGGGCTTTCGGGAAGATGATGAGATTGCCGTAGCCCATCTGGTGGAGATGTCACTTTAAGTGGAAATGTGCGCTGTCAAGTCCATATACGGCCAGAGACAGGCATCGGATTTACATGCCTGTCTCTGGCTTTTGGGAAAAAATAATTGTTACAAATTGTGCCTTTGACAGCCCTCCGCCCTTTTCTTGTCCGCCGAATCCCAAAAAGCAGTTAACGCCATCTATTTCATTTTCCCATCGGATTCTCTCGCAAAATTCAAGGTTGTACCCGGGAACCTTGTCTATTATCACCCTTTCATCATATGTTTCCTGAAAATTTTTATAAACTTGATTTTCATTTTTAAATCCGCCATATAAAATATGGTCTTCTCTTAGGGTATTCTCTTCTGCAACATTCCATCCTAATCCGCTCTCTGACAGCACCTGTTCCAGCATTTCTCTCTGCAAAGGAAATATGGGCGCAGGCATTTTTTGATTTTCGCATTGATTATAGAAAATACCGACACTTATACATAATGCTATTATAATGATAACCAAGTTATTTTTAATTTTGATTTTATATGCCTCCCATTCTCTTATCTCCAAGTGAACCTATGATGAAGGGTTCAGTTTTGTCCTGGAACGCCCGGTTTCTCCGGCCGCAAAAAATTTTTATATCAACCTCCAGCTGTCAAACTAAGTTTACTTCTTTCACTATACACTAACTATCACCTATATCATTAAAATCGAAGTAAAGATCTATCTGGTTAGAATTTGTAACAGAGCCATCAAATGTACAATGCGTCGATTTTATTTCATGGTTAGACTCAGGGGAAAGGTAAATGTCCATTATATAGTCCGTACTTAAACTAAAATATGTTTGAGTACCCCAAGACAATATTCCAGACTCTGTCGTAATGCCATAATAGGTACTGCCAGTTTTAGAATCACGTAAACTCCTGCACGTAAATATAGCGTCTTTATAAGAGGAAGCAATGCAATATGACTTATCTTCGTCTGGGCTTGTCATATAGAGACGGAGTTGAAACAAAGGAGTATATTGGCAGTCTTTCTTTTCCAAATTCATAAAAAACTTACCACTCTCTTCCCCGCTAACTACCTGAATTGGACATGTAACATAAATATCGTAATCATCATGAAAGACAACACAGTAGAATTTATTTTGATTTCCAGGCGAATAACGTATATTGTCGGAAGAAGTCAGGGTACAGATTATTTCATCGCTGGAATAATCCATGATCACCATCTTAGCAGATAAGATACGTCTACCTACCAGTATATCATACTCCTCAGTATTCATTAAATCATGATATACGCGGCCAGCTCTCTCATTTATATAAAATACTACGCTGCCGCTCTCACTTTTTATGACTCTTGTGTCTGCCTCTGAGTACTCATCTTTCAGCTGCTGAATCAAATCAAGATTTTGTCTGATTAGCAGTTCCTCTAAAGAAAGATGGGCCTTCTCATCATCTTTAACAGCCCCATCGCTATCCTGTTCACTGGACTCCTGAGAACTCTCACTCTGAATATTATTGTCTTGTTCACTGGACTCCTGAGAACTCTCACTCTGAATATTATTGTCTTGTTCACTGCTGTTGTTACTATTGATATCAACTACAAAGTGCAGATTCACAAGGCCGAGAACCAGCAGCATCAGCCACATAAGTATGAAAGTCATCTCACGCACAGAAAGCTTTTTCTTTTGAGATGGTTTCACTTCAAAAAAAATGAGGAAAATTGTTATCGGCAATCCCAGTGCGCCTATAGCGGTAAGCAGAATGGCTATTATAGTAGGACCGTTTACTGACATCTTATATCCCCCCTCGATTCAATCTTCTCACATATGTAAAAATTTGTCAATATACAGGCCAGTTTATCAGCATAGGGAGTTAGGCCATAGTAGAACTATTAAACCATTGCTCTTAAAAAGCTGTACTCATATAGAAAGTATTGTTACATCAATATCTATGTAATTTAACAAGGACTGTCCTTTGACAGCCCTTGCAGCAGTATATTTATTTAGATTTTATTAGCAGCCAGATAGCAAGACATATACTTAATTACTTTTCTGCATTGTTTAAAAACCAACTGTCACTGTTATCCTACTGTGGACAACCTGCCGATTTTTTTAAGGAAAATCTCCCTTATATATCCGCCGTACTTTTCTTTTACCGCCACCGGCTCATAACCCTGGCTGACAATGTTGTTCCTGCTGTAATAATTATCCGGGTGAACCGTGCACATCAGATACTTAAATCCCTTTTTCTGCAAGTCCTTTTCTGCCGCCTGCATTAATCGGTATTGAAGCTTATGTCCACGGTATTTGGGAAGTATGGCTATGGAATCCATATGGGCCACCAGAGGAAGTTCCCTTTCCTCCAATCCTGCATCATATCCCAGATTGTTGGGGCTGATTCCTGGTATGGCTGCCATAAAAACTCCCGCAACATGGCCGGTATCTGCGGCTACAGCCTTGTATCCAAGGCCTTTGCCGCCCTGCAGCATCTCATAGGTGTAATCTGCGTTGTCCGCCACAAACCACTCCTTGTTATCCAGTTCATTCCACACGGTTTGAATGATATCCGCAAAAGTCTGATAATCTGCAGCATCAGCCGTCTCTATCGTAAATTCCCCTTGCTCTGCCATGAATCAATTCCTCCAGTTAAGCCGGTGCAGGCTTCCTTCCATAGTCATTTTTTCAAATCCGTTCTGCCGCAGGGCTTCATAAAGCACTATGGATACTGCATTGGACAGATTCAGGGAACGGATGTGGCCCCACATGGGAATCCGCACGCAGTTTTCCTGATGCTCTAAAAGAAGTTCCTCCGGGATTCCTGCGCTTTCTTTGCCGAACATCAAATAGCAGTCCGGTTCGTAGGAAATTTCCGTATACGCCTTTTTGGCCTTGGTGGTAGCCATATAAATCCTGGCCCCAGGATTCCTTTCCAGAAAATCTTCAAAATTGCAGTAAACAATCACATCCAGCATATCCCAGTAATCAAGTCCTGCACGCTTTCTGGCCTTCTCGTTGATCTTAAATCCTAGTGGTTCTATAAGATGAAGCCTTGTATTGGTTGCCACGCAGGTTCTTCCGATATTCCCTGTATTGGCAGGTATCTCTGGTTCAAACAGTACAATATTCATGTTAAGCCTTTCCGTCAAGACGCTTCACAAACCGCTCCATACGCCCCAGAGCCTCTTTCAGGCTCTTTAAGGAGTATGCATAGGACACCCGGAGAAATCCCTCCCCGCAGGCGCCGAATGCGGTTCCCGGCACAACCGCCACCTTTTCTTCCTGCAAAAACCGGTTGGCAAATTCCTCCGACGTCATGCCGAACCGCTTAATGCTGGGAAACGCATAGAATGCGCCGTTAGGTTCAAAACACGAAAGTCCCATTTCTTCAAAGGCGTGAAGCACAAATCTCCTTCTCTGGTCATAGGATTCCCGCATCATTTCCACATCCCCATCCCCGTCCCTGACAGCGGAAACTGCAGCATACTGACTGGTAGTAGGGGCGCACATGATGGCAAACTGATGAATTTTAAGCATCTGCTCCTGAATCACATGAGGAGCCGCCGCATAGCCCAGCCTCCAGCCAGTCATGGCATAGGACTTGGAGAATCCGTTGATCAGCACGGTTCTCTCCTGCATTCCGGGAAGAGACGCTATGGATACATGACGCTCTGATCCAAAGGTCAGCTCGCAATAAATCTCATCGGAAAGCACAAACAGATCATGCTCTAAAATAACCTCTGCAACCGCTTCCAGATCTTCTCTTCTCATGACAGCCCCTGTAGGGTTATTGGGGAAAGGCATAATCAGAATCTTGCTCTTATCCGTGATCTTCTCTCTCAGCTTCTCTGCGGTAAGCCTGAACTGATCCTTCTCCTCCAGTTCTATAATTACCGGCTTGCCGCCTGCCAAAACCGTACACGGCAGGTAGGACACAAAGCTGGGCTGGGGAATCAGCACTTCATCCCCGGGATTCAGCATGGCCCTTAAAGCAATATCAATGGCCTCGCTGCCGCCTACCGTTACCAAAAGTTCCCTGTCCGGATGGTATGTAACGCCGCAGCGGCGCTGCAGATAATTGGCAATCTCGGTGCGCAGCTCTTTTAATCCTGCATTAGACGTATAAAAAGTCCTTCCCTTTTCCAGGGAGTAAATTCCCTCCTCCCTGATGTGCCAAGGCGTGTCAAAATCCGGCTCGCCTACGCCCAGGGAAATGGCATCCTTCATCTCGCTGACAATGTCAAAAAACTTTCTGATTCCAGATGGCTCTATGGTTGTAATCACATCTGATAAAGGGTTTCTCATGGGGTAATCAGCATCCTTTCATCCTGAACTTCCTGCACCAGTACAGTTCCGTGGTCTTTATATTTTTTCAAAACAAAATGAGTCGCCGTGCTGAGGACAGATTCCATAGGGGAAAGCTTTTCCGACACAAACTGAGCCACCTGCCGCATGGTCCTTCCCTCAATAAATACGGTAAAGTCATAGGCGCCTGACATCAGATACACGGCATTTACTTCACTGTACTGGTATATTCTCTCCGCAATCTTGTCAAACCCCATGCCTCTCTGAGGCGTAACTTTTACTTCAATCAGGGCAACCACTTTTTCATCGCTGGTATTATCCCAGTTAATCAAGGTGTGATACCCGCAGATAATGTTCTCTTTTTCCATATCCGCAATTTCGTTGGCCACTGCAACTTCACTTTCTCCCAGAAGAATAGCCAGATCTTTTATATCAATTCTGCTGTTCTTCTCTATCACTGCTAAAATTTTCTCTCTCATAATGCTGCCTCCTGTATAATCTTTTGAATCTCATCTTCTCTTGGCCGCTCCATAAAGCCTCTTATCTGGCCGTGGCGAACCTGCCGTTTGATGCCTGCATGGATCTTTCCTATGACGGATGCCTTTATGCCGTCTGCCCCCAATTTCTCACACAGGTTCCACCCGTGGTCTGACACTGCAACCATGCAGTTAGAGCTAAACAGACGATATGGATTCAAGTCATACCTTTCACAGACTTCTATGGTTTCCTGCTTAACCGGAATTTTGTACAAGTCTATGTCAAATCCCAGCCTGTATGCGCCTGACAGATTCCAAAGGGCGGTAAAAATACCGCCCCTGCCGACCTCTTCCCATTCCGTGGCGCCATACTTCTGCCATGGTATGGATATTCCGTCTATTTGAATTTCGTCATTCTGCTGTATCTGTCCAAGATACTCTTCCGAAAACCAGGTCAGAAGCTCCCTCTCCCGAATCAGGCTTATTCGCCTGGCGCCTTCCCGGCCTGCATAGCCTGCCGCCACCAGATCCTGGCCAGGCGTCATGGTCCCTTTGGGTTCCCGCTGTATCATCAACATGGCAATAACCTGCTTTCGCTGTGTATATAGCCCGTCAGCTTGTATATCCCGGCCCTCCGTCAACGCCTTCAATGGGCGCTGCCGGCTGAGGCTGTTCTGGAATGCCTTGTGCCGGCGCAGTCTGGGCAGGCGTCCCCTCTCCCTCTGCCGGGGTTCCCTCTGCGGGAGCTGTCTCGGCAGGCGCCGACGGTGCGGCTGGCGCTGGCGGGCCTACGCGATATACGGCCTTAGACGCATTGTAAGTATCTGTGTGAAGAAGCGTTCTCTCTGTCTCCACGCCGTCTATATAGACGCATTTCCAAAGCCTTGATTTCAGTCCCTGGTGGGCTGACTGCACCCGGACCCTGGCCCCCGGAGCGAGAGAGGGATCTACTTTGGTAATCGGCTCCCCTGCGCTGTGAACGCTAAGTGTCTCTGACTGGAATTTTATGGTTCTGTTAGCCGGCCTGGTTTCTTTCCCGTAGATTGTAAATGTAAGCGTTCTCCCGCTTGTTCCGCCTTCCACATAAATCGGCGTATCATAGGGATTTGTCACCTTTATGTCTTTATAGGTTCCTGCAATTGCCGCATCATTAGAGGGCGGCACATAGGTAACTATCATAGAGTGATTCTGTCTCTGGGTTATCTCCAGTTCTGCAAACAGCGCCGCATTGTACAAGGTAGTAGCAATCTGGCAGACGCCTCCGCCTACGCTGTCCACTACCTGGCCGTTCTCATAGGCAGCTGCCGTAGCATATCCGTTGGCTGTAGTAAACGGCTGCATGCATTCATAACCGGACAGCGTCTCTCCCGGCATCAGCACATGGCCGTTAATCTTGGAAGATCCCACCTGAAGGTTTGTGGCCCTTGCCCGGCCGCTGCTGCTGAAGTCCGTAGAAAAGGTTCCCAGCACGTCCTGTATCTGTGACAGCATCTCTGTAGTTTTTGCCGGTTCCGAAACCGCTACTGCCGCCTTTACATAGACAGGCTGATGCAAGTCTCCCTGTATTTCCTGTCGCAGCATTTCCATGGTCTGTGCCAGATCCACCACAAGCCCGCTCTGAGACGGGGTTATCACAAACTGACCGTTTTCTCTGGTAATAGAAGCATCTAGGGCCTCTCTCTGCAGAGGATGGCACAATGCTTCCAAAACACTCTGCATGGCACCCTCATCCGCCTTTAAGTTCAACGGCAGCTCAATGGGATTCCTGCTCAAATCTTTTTGTTTCATGTAGCGCTGTATAATGTTGCCTGTGTGGTATTCTTTTACTGTCTCTTCCACTACATCTGGATTGTCCCAATAATATCCCAGCCCTTCCACGGTAGTCTCCACGGCAGTTCCGTCCACATCCAGAGTGACTGTCTGCGCCTTCATGGCTGCCGCAATCTCTTCCGCTTTCTGCTTTGCCTCTTCCTCCTCAAACCCTCCCAGGTTCTGGCCGCCTGCCGAAATCCCCTCCGGCACTACGGCCGCCTGCACTGCGGCAGGGCATCCCCATGCCAAGCCAAAAAGCACAGCTGTAAATCCTGCTGCCCATATCCATTTCTTCATAATCTCTCCCTCAAGCTACTGTCCTTGTATCTCTCTTTAGTAGTTCAGGGCACTTAAAATTATGGGTGCCACCATTGCCAGAACCAGAAGGATCACAATAATGGAAGACACGATTTTTCTGTTCTTTTTATTGTTGAAATCAAACATCATTTTTATTCACCTCTTTATTATTCTTCCGTACTGTGGCCCGATTTTATCCCTCATTCTGAGACTTTTATTTGACTGCGGAATTCATCTGCACAGTTCATAGCATTATACATCTGCAGGAATCATACCTTCTGATTCCCATAAGGTATATTCTATGCTATTTTAGTCATTGATGCAAGACCTGTTTTCGCCTTTTTCGGCTGCATTCTGCCAAATTATGCCTTCTCTGCCATTCCATATGCCGATTGCCACAGCCTCTCCATTGGAGCTTACATGATTCCGGCTCCTGTAATCAAACAGTATCATCTTTCCATCACTCATTACCTCAATGTGGGCCATTTTGCCCATCTGTCTGGAATCATAGCCCTCATATCCTTTTAAATATCGGGGATTTTTATTCTCGTCCTCAAAAAATTTCCGGATGGCAGCCTTATATCTGCCTTGATCGCCGGCAAATTTGGGGCGGCTTTTGACATTTTCCCGCAGATACAGGTCATACATTAAAAGATCACAATACCTATGGATTTGCTGCGGGTCCTTCTCTTTCAAAAAATTATAGAGTATTTCATACCTGGCCAGCCGGCTGTGGCTTATGCCGGCCAGGCCATGGCATTCATAGTACGTTCCTATATCCCGGAACATGGCGTAGGGAGTCTCCCAGCGTGTCTCCATCTCCCTCAGTGTATGGACAAACTGGCAGCTGTTATAATAGACCTCTACCATTTCTTCTACCATTTTAAGTTCAAGAATCTCCCCATACTCCATCCATCGGGTAAACAGCACTTCGTAGGGCGGTTCTTCATGGAAGCAGAGGCCGTAATCCTTGGCAGCGGCTGCCATATAAGACCCTTTCAACACTTTTAGGAATCCCAGCTGAAGCTGATCTGGATGCATGCCATATACCCGGTTAAATGACTGGCGGAAGCTGGAAAGATCTTCATAAGGCAGTCCCGCAATCAGATCCAGGTGCTGGTGGATATTGGAAAATCCCCTGACTGCCTGTACTGCCTTTTCTAATTTCTCCAAATCCGTCTTTCTTCGGATCTCATGGAGAGTCTGCAGGTTCGTTGTCTGAACCCCGATCTCCAGCTGAATAAGCCCCGGCCTCATTTGACTCAGCAGTTTCAGCTGTTCTTCGTCTATAAGATCCGCCGAAATCTCAAAGTGAAAATTTGTGATTCCATTGTCATGGCGGAGCAAAAATCCCCAGATTTCCAGACAATGGCTTTTTCTGCAGTTAAATGTCCTGTCTACAAATTTTACCTGAGGCACTTTCTTGTCCAGAAAATATTCCAATTCTTTCTTCACCAGGCCAATGCTTCTGAAACGCACCGTCTTATCAACAGAGGAAAGGCAGTAACTGCAGGAAAAGGGACATCCTCTGCTGCTCTCATAATAGATAATCCTGTGCTCCATTCCATCCAGGTTCCTGTAGGGAAAAGGAATTTCATCCATGGAAAGCAGCGGTCTTATGGGTGTTGCTTTTATCTGCCCTGACTGATCCCTCAAAACGATTCCGGCAATTTCCTCTAATCCCGTATCTTTTTCATGGCCATGATCCGAAATGGATTCTGCGTTTTCGCTGCAGGCCGCCTGTTCTGACAGCAGCTCCTGCCTTTCATAATAATCTGCCAGTTCAGAAAAGGTCTGCTCCCCTTCCCCCACCATGATCCCTGTAACTGCCGGCTCTTCTGCCAAAACGTTTTCTGCATCATAGGATACTTCCGGTCCGCCCAGCCATATTTTAGTTTTTGGCAGCACTTTTGCAAGATTTCTTACCAGCTGTTTTATATAAGTAATATTCCAAATATAGCAGGAAAATCCCACTATATCCGGTTTCCTTTTATAAATATCCTGTAAAATGCCATCCATCTGGTTATTAATGGTGTACTCTCCGATCTCAATCCGGCTTCTGCTCTCTTCTCTGCTGTTTTTAGCCAGGGCTTTTTCCGCATAAGCTCTCAGACTGTAAACCCCTAAATTGGAATGGATATATTTTGCATTAATAGCTGCTAACAATATTTTCATATTACCCCCATGCATTCGGCGACGGGACTTTCCTAGTAAACCCCCATGCCGCTTTCTCAGCACCACCATAAATGAAAGAAGGGTTTACTAGGAACCCTCCGGGGAGATGCACACAAAATGCCAAAAGCGGGCATTTTGGCGCTGTACGGTCAG
>CAMUJH010000002.1 GCA_947089145.1 uncultured Hungatella sp.
ATAGCGCATCATGCGCTGGTACTGAAAGCAGACGATCTCCCTCATCTCTCCCGAGGCCACGAGCCCCGGGCAGCCCTTTGCATAATCCGTCTCGTCTCCCTCCGGACATTTCAGCAGATACCAGATTTTCCTCATCCCCTTTCGCCCTTTGGTGTAAATCGGGGGCAGCACAGCCGCTTAACTGGATGTTAAGCGACACTTAAAAGATCCCAATGAGGGGAAAATTGCCAGATATTAATTGGTCTATAACAAAATTTCAAGAATTGTCTTTGGAATTTCAGGAATAAAATAGCAGCTTGCTCCTGTTGACACTGGTCGGAATTAATGATATAATCGAAAACGTCAAAAAAAATGAACTTTTTGAATAAGTTTGAATAAAAAGTGTCGCTTAACATCCAGTTAAGCGACACTTTTTGCGTTCAAATTTATAAAAATGCCAATTTGTCTCGGCTTTATCAGCATTTTTAGCACTTTATCTGCCTAAAGGCATGGTTTACAATCTGATCAATATGGACATTTAATGGACATTATGTTTTATGGGGACATAGGAATGCTGCATTAATGGGAGGACATGTGATGAAAGAATTGATAAATACATAAAAATAGGTAACCTGCTTTGAATCAATAACGGTGAAGAAAGTGCCGGATAACATGGTCTGCTGAAATGGTTACACTTTTAGATAATCCGTAGTTCCCTTTCACTCTTTTCCATAAATCTTCACAAACCCCGCTGACAAAACCATCTTTTTGCGTTATAGTATATAAGGCGCCTTCAGGCGCCCGGGCATAAGCCCACA
The DNA here is from genome assembly GCA_947089145.1 of uncultured Hungatella sp. Taxonomy (GTDB): domain Bacteria; phylum Bacillota; class Clostridia; order Lachnospirales; family Lachnospiraceae; genus UBA3402. The sequence goes on from CAMUJH010000002.1 coordinate 798, forward strand.
CTACAAAAAACATTTTACACAGGAGGTTTTAAGAATGAGCATTTCCATTACCCCAGACCACCTGGGAAAATACAGCAGCGATTTTAACTCTGACCGCGCAAGCCGCATAGCCAGGGATGCCGTCATGTCAGGCGGGCTTTTAAACAGCTGCAAAAACCCTGCTGCCCTCAGACGCAGCAACCACGAGTTCTCCCTGTCCCTAAAGCAGGGCGCCATGACCAACCAGAAGCAGAGCGGCCGCTGCTGGCTGTTTGCCGCCACCAACGTCATGCGTTTCCGCATTATAAAAAGCTGCAACCTGGAAAACTTTGAGCTTTCCCAAAGTTACCTGCTCTTCTGGGATAAGTTGGAAAAGTCCAACTGGTTCCTGGAAAATATCCTGGACACCCTCAGCGAGCCCATAGGCAGCCGCCTTTTAGCCCATCTCCTGTCCGACCCCATCTGCGACGGAGGCCAGTGGGACATGGCAGTAAATCTGATAAATAAATACGGCGTGGTGCCCAAATACAGCATGCCGGAATCCGCCGTGTCCAGCGGTACCCGGGAAATGAACCGCATCATGACAGAGCTTTTAAGAAATGACGCCTGCACACTGCGCCAGGCAGCCTCAGACGGCTCCTCCCGCAAGGCCCTGGAAGAGATGAAAGCCTCCATGCTGGGAGAAATCTACCGCATGCTCTGCATCTGTCTCGGGGAACCGCCTAAAACCATAGACATGGAGGCAAGAGACAAAGACGGAAACTTTATCCAGGAAGCGGGCATGACTCCTCAGGAATTCTTTAAAAAATATGTGGACATGGATTTAAACGATTACATAAGCCTTATTAACGCCCCCACATCCGACAAGCCTCTCTACCGCAGATATACCGTAAATATGCTGGGCAACGTAAAAGAGGGCAATCCGATTTGCTATATCAATCTTCCTGTTGAAGATCTGAAAGCCGCTGCCATCGCTCAGTTAAAGGACGGAGAGCCTGTATGGTTCGGCTGTGATATGGGGCCCTTTATCAGCCGTGACTTAGGCATCATGGACCCGGGCCTTTATGACTTCCATGATTTCCTCCAGGCAGACTTCCCCATGACAAAAGGCCAGCGTCTCGATTACGGCCAAAGCCTTATGACCCATGCCATGGTATTTCAGGGTGTGAATCTGACAAAAGACGGAACCCCCACCCGCTGGAGAGTAGAAAACAGCTGGGGAGAAGATCCCGGAAAGAAGGGATATTTTATCATGAGCGATGAATGGTTCAATGAATATATGTATCAGATTGTTGTCAACAAGAAATATCTGACCAAAGAACAGCTGGATATTCTGAATACGGAAACCATTGTGTTAAATCCCTGGGACCCCATGGGATCTCTGGCTTAATTTCCACTGGCTTTCCGCAGCCTCTTAGTGCCCAGTACAGCTCTATAAGATGATTTTTGCCGGATGCGTCCAATTTTAAATGCACATATGAAACGTACGTGGCTCAAGACGGGTGCAGCCGGCCAAAAATCGTCTGCCAAAGCAGGCGCGGAGAGGGGTTGCAGGCACATCCGCAATACCCCCATGCGCCCAGCGGCGGGCCCGCCGCCGCTCATGAAAGTCCGGCAGCTGCATCAGGCCTTCTCAAATGTTTTCACAGATATGCTTTCAGCCGCTCCACATTCTTTTCCTCAAACTCCTGCAAATGCTTCATCAGCTTGATAACTTCCTTGTCAGCCTGGGACTCATACTCATGAATCCTTTTCTGTGCATCTATAATCCCCATGTTACTTCCCTGAATCAGCATCTGGGCTACATGGGAAACGGAGGAATCCACCATCATTTTCACATCAATCATTAGATACGTCATGATTTTCTGCATGGCATTGATTCCCTTTTCATCGTACCCTGCTTTGTTTAGCTGTTTTCCCGCTTCATCATGAATCTGCCGATACTCCCTAAGCTGGGCCTGAAGGCCTTCCTTAAACTTCCCCGCCTCCACCATAGGCAGAATCTCCTCCAGAGACTCAACTCCCATCTGAGCGTTCTGGTAAATAAAATTCAGCAGCTGCGCATCCGCATTCCTGTCCATAGCCCGTTATCTTCCTTTCCTGAATATAGTAACCCCCTTGCGCCCGGCGGAGGACGCACCGCCGCCCGTGAAAGTCCGGCGGGCGCATTTGGCATCCCTGAATACATGCCGCCTACTGGGCGGCGGGATTTTCATTGTAAAATTAGTATGGAACAGCCTCTGCATTTTTATTCCTCTGTCAAATAAAAATCCCTCTGTATTCATCCCGAAGTCAAAAGCTGCCTCCGCCCCATTTCCTCTAAAAAATAAAAGGCCTGACGGAGCCGGCCTATTGCAGCCAAACCCCATCAGGCACTTAAAAAGAAACCTGTTTTCTGCTTTATCCTATTAAAGTCCCTGCTCTGTCAGTTTCCTTGCCACGTCATCCTTAACCGTAACTCCCTCTTTCTCCAGTTCCGCAATTTTCTCGGCAAACTGAGGAAGATACTTCTTATGGGCAATCAGAAGCTCATCCAAAACTCTCTTCGCCTTCTCGCCGGAGGGAACCTGAGGATTCAGGATAAACGCCTGAAGGGCCAGCCCATAATCTCCGGTCACTGCGGCTTCGCAGACACACAGCTCCATGTTCTTCATAACCTGCAGCCAGCCTCTCTCAGCAGGGCGAAGCGCTCCGAACGCGATGGGCAGGGCGCCGCAGGCTCCAACATGGGCAGACACTTCCACTACGCAGTCCGCCGGAAGATCCGGCACGGCGCCGTTATTCTTCGTGGATACCACAATATGGGTATTCTTATTTCCGTAGATGGATGCAATGGTTTCACAGGCCGCATCCGAATAGTGGGCACCGCCTCTTTTTGCCAGCTGCTCCGGCTTCTCATTCAAATCCGGATTCTTGTACAGCTCAAACAGCTCGTCCTCTGTCTTCTTCACCTGCTGGGCGCGGGTTCCCTTTTCCGGATCATTGTACTCCTCCAGGGCATGGTTCAGCATCTCCTCCTGCCTGTAGTAGTATCTGTGATATGCACACGGAATCATTCCCATCTGATCCAGCTGCTCTTTAAAGAACTTCACGTCAAATACATTGGCCGGCGTACCTGCGTCCGCTTCGGGATCGTACAGCTTTTCGATGATCTCCGACGTCACATCCCTGCCGTTTAAATCAAAGACCTTGTGCCAATGGAAATGGTTCAGGCCGGCAAACTTGTAGATCAGCTCCTCAGGCTCCTTGCCGATCATTTTAGGCTCTCTCAGCATCGCGCCTACCGGAACGTTGCACAGACCGATCACTTTGTCCCACTTGCCGTAGCGGATAACCGCCTCTGTCACCATGCCGCTTGGATTGGTAAAGTTTACCAGCCATGCGTCTGGACACAGTTCCTTCATATCCTCCACAATACCCAGGATCACGGGAATCGTGCGGAAAGCCTTGAACATGCCGCCTGCGCCGTTGGTTTCCTGTCCCAGCATGCCGTAAGACAGCGGAATGCGCTCATCCTTGATTCTGGCATTGAGAAGGCCTACGCGGAACTGGGTCGTCACGAAATCCGCTCCCGGCAGAGCCTCTCTTCTGTCCAGAGTAAGGTGGACTTTCACGTCATAGGGAGAAGCGTCCCACATGCGCTGCGCCATCTTTCCTACGATCTCCAGCTTCTCTTTTCCCTCTTCAATGTCAACCAGCCAGATCTCCTTAATGGGAAGCTGCTCGTAGCGCTTAATGAACCCCTCCATCAATTCTGGAGTATAGCTGCTGCCGCCGCCGATGGTTACAATCTTTACAGGTTTCTTTTCCATGATTATCCTCCTTTTTATAGCAGCACCGGAGCCGGAAATGCATCAGCGCTTTGTTCAGCCGCCGTCTTTTTTGCATCTCGTAAGCGTCCTGCTTTCTTGTATCTCTATTTTCACGGATTTTTCCCTGTTTGTCAATGCTTTCCCCCTCATCAGGTACACTGTTTCCTTTTCCCGTCCCTTTTCCTCTCAGCAAAGCGAACATTGTTCCATATCCGTCATTAATGCTACCCTTTAAGAATAGGGTTGTCTGAGTGCCTTCCCCACGGGTGCCCTGCCGTCTGTTCACAGTCTGTGGAATTCTTTACTTTATCCCTGTAGTGTTTTTCATAATCTCTGTTAAAATATCCGGCATAAAGCACGTCCAAAAGATACATTACTGACACATTCAGCCCGAAAGTCCCCAGATTCTTTATCAGTTTCTCCCTTGTTGACACATAGAGACACACATCGCACAATTCTGACAAAGAATTATTTCCGTAAGAAGTAATGGCCACAGCCGGAATCCCCCGCGCTTTCACTTTCCTTCCTATTTTCAGCACCTTGTCCGTCTCCCCGGTATAAGATACCAGGATAAATCCGCTGTCACTGCTGCAGTAGCATGACTGATAATACCCCTCTTCTGCGCGGTTGCTGTTGTGGACCATTTTCCCCACCTTCATCATCTTATCCCGGAACACCTCCACGAGTCCCATCTGGGCCCCCGCAGAACAGACAAACACCTGCCGGGCCCTGCTTATCATCTCAACAGCCTTCTGAAGCGTCTCCGGCTCCAAAAGCGTCCTGCAGTCCCTCAGAATCTCTTCGTACAAAGTTTCCATTTTGCCTGCCAGTGTCATCTCCTTATCCCTTTTATCAAAAGGGAAATTGGGATCAAGCGATTTAAAATGGGAAGACAGGTACTCCACTTCCTTTAAGTAATCCTCCCTTAAATCGCTGAACCCCTCGTATCCCGCCTTCTGACAAAAACGGATAATGGTAGACGGCGCTACATACAGCTCTTTTGCCATTTTCCGGACGCTTGTGTCTTTCAGCTTCTCCTGCTGCTCCAGCACGTAATCCGCTATGCGGCAGTCAATATCCGAAAAATGTTCCCGGTTCTGAAGTTTCTCCTTAACCAGCATCTGTAAACCATTCCTCCCCCTTTGGTCTGGTCAGGCATCTGCGTCTTTTCCATAAACGAAATCCTTTTGCCTGTCTTCCCCGGCAAGGTTTTTGCCTACTTAAAATATTCCACTCCTGATTCAAACAGCCTCATGTCCTGCTCCCCGTAGATATTCATGGCAACAGCCTCTCCCCGTCTCTCCGAATGGGCCATTTTTCCCATGATCCGTCCGTCCGGGCTGATAATTCCCTCAATAGCCATATAGGACCCGTTAGGATTCCAGAACTCGTCCATGGTAGGATTCCCCATGTCATCCACATATTGAGTACATACCTGTCCGTTGGCAAACAGGCTCTTAAGCCACTGGTCATTGGCCACAAACCGTCCCTCGCCGTGGGAAGCCGGGTTGCAGTACACCTTTCCCAGCTGGGCTCCCATAAGCCATGGCGACTTATTGGTCATAACCTTTGTGTAAACCATTTTGGACACATGGCGCCCAATAGTATTCATGGTCAGAGTCGGCGAATCTGAATGCTGCTCTTCAATCCTGCCCTCCGTGATCAGCCCCAGCTTCATCAAAGCCTGGAATCCGTTGCAGATTCCCAGCATCAGCCCGTCCCTCTCATACAGAAGTTTCTCAATCTCTTCTTTTATAACCTGGTTCCGAAACACCGCCGCAAAGAATTTGGCGGAGCCTTCCGGCTCATCCCCTGCAGAAAATCCTCCCGGGAACATGACGATCTGGGCCTTTGCAATCTCGTTTTTAAATGCCTCCACCGAATCCCGGATATCACCGGCGCTTAAATTCTTAAACACCCGATCCGTAACCGTGGCCCCTGCCCGTTCAAATGCCCTGGCGCTGTCATACTCACAGTTGGTTCCCGGAAATACAGGAATAAATACATGAGGTTTTGCCGTCCTGTGCTTACAGATGTGGACGCTGCCGCCCTTTTCCTTTACATCATAAAGCTCATTCGGCACATCCGCAGGTTCTGCACCCGCCTTTGTGGGGAATACACTCTCCAAAGTACCCGTCCAGGCCTCCAGAGCCTCGTCCATGGAGATCCTTATGCTGCCGTACTCCAGTGTACCCTTGTCTGTAACCTCTCCGATCAAAGTATAGGTTATAGCCAAATTCCCTACCTGTCCGTCAGGAACCTCGCAGACAATGCTTCCAAACTCAGCCCCGAAGAAATCCCTCGGGTCAACATTATGCTCAACCTTTACGCCCAGCTTATTGCCAAAGGCCATTTTGCTGACCGCTTCCGCCATGCCGTGCCTTTCCACGGCATAGGCGGAAATAATCCTGCCCGCCTTAATATCCTCCGACAGCTTCCCGTAACCTTCCATAAGCTGTTCGTATCTGGGCAGATCATATTCATTTCTTTGGGCCCTGAACACTACAATCTTATTTCCCGCCTTCTTAAATTCCGGGGTAATCACATGCCTGCTGCTTGCCACGTCCACGGCAAACGACACAAGGGTAGGCACAACATCCATATCGTTAAATGTTCCTGACATGCTGTCCTTGCCGCCGATAGAGGGAAGCCCAAGTCCCAGCTGGGCATCATAAGCCCCCAGCAGTGCCGCAAAAGGCTGGCTCCACCTGGACGGCTCTTCACTCATCCTCCTAAAATATTCCTGGAACGTAAACCGTATCTTCCGGTAATCGCCGCCTGCAGCCACAATCTTTGCCACGGAAGAAACCACCGCATAAATGGCGCCGTGATAGGGGCTCCAGCTGGACAGATACGGATCAAATCCGTAGCTCATCATGGTAACCGTATCGGTTCTCCCTCTCAGAACCGGCAGCTTGGCCACCATGGCCTGTGTTTCCGTCAGCTGATACTTTCCGCCGTAGGGCATAAGCACCGAGCCTGCGCCGATAGAGCCGTCAAACATTTCCACAAGCCCTTTCTGGGAACACACATTTAAAGAGGCAAGCATCTTAAGCCATTTTCCTCTCACATCTGGAATATCCGCCCTGTCTGCAAAAGGATTGCCTTCTTTTCCCGGAACCTCCAGCACGACTGATGCCTCCTGGTGGGCTCCGTTGGTGTCCAGAAACGCCCGGCTGATGTCCACGATTGTCTTTCCTCTCCAGTTCATAACCAGGCGGGGTTCTTTTGTGACGACAGCCACTGCAACAGCCTCCAGATTCTCTTCTGCCGCATAGCCTAAAAACGTATCAACATCCTTCTCCTGAACCACAACCGCCATACGCTCCTGCGACTCGGAAATTGCGATCTCTGTTCCGTCCAGGCCTGCATACTTTTTCGGAACCTTATCCAGATCAATGCGCAGCCCTGCCGCCAATTCGCCGATAGCCACCGACACCCCGCCTGCCCCGAAGTCATTGCACTTGCGGATCAAGCTGCTGACCTCCGGCCGACGGAACAGTCTCTGGATTTTTCTTTCTGTAGGCGCATTTCCTTTCTGCACCTCCGCCCCGCAGGTTTCAATGGAACTTTCCGTGTGAACTTTAGAGGAACCGGTAGCTCCGCCGCAGCCGTCACGTCCTGTGCGCCCGCCCAGAAGAATAATGATGTTCCCTGGGTCTGAAGTCTCGCGGATCACGGCTTTTCTGGGAGCCGCGCCCATAACCGCGCCGATCTCCATGCGCTTTGCCACATAGTCCGGATGATAGATCTCTTTCACATACCCTGTTGCCAGGCCGATCTGGTTTCCGTAGGAACTGTACCCCGAGGCAGCTCCTGTCACCAGTTTTCTCTGAGGCAGCTTCCCGTGAAGCGTCTCCTTAAGGGACTTTCTCGGATCTGCCGCGCCGGTTACCCGCATGGCCTGATACACATAGGTTCTGCCTGACAGCGGGTCCCTGATGGCGCCTCCAAGGCAGGTAGCCGCGCCGCCGAAAGGCTCAATCTCTGTAGGATGGTTATGAGTCTCGTTTTTAAAGTTCACCAGCCACTCCTCGGTAATTCCGTCTATCTCCACTGGAACCACAATGCTGCAGGCATTGATTTCATCCGATTCCTCCAGATCCTCCAGCTTTCCCTCTCTGCGCAGCTTCTTCATGGCAAGAAGAGCCAGATCCATCAGGCAGACAAACTTGTCCTCCCTCCCTTTGTACAGCTCCTCTCTGTCAGCCAGATACCGCTGATACGCTGCCTCAATAGGCGCCCTGTAAGCCCCCTCCGTAAAGGCTACGTCCTTTAGCTCTGTCTGAAACGTAGTATGGCGGCAGTGGTCAGACCAGTAAGTATCCAAAACCCGGATCTCCGTCATGGTGGGATCTCTGTACTCCTCCCCTGCAAAGTAATTCTGGATATGCTTAAAATCCTTAAACGTCATGGCAAGGTTCAGGGATTCATACAATTCGTTCAGTGCATCCTCCTTGAAGCCGCAGAACCCGTCAAATGTTTTTACATCGTCCGGAACATCAAACACCGTTACCAGGGTATCCGGCTTTTCACTGCCAGCTTCTCTGGAATCCACAGGGTTAATGCAGAACGATTTAATCGCTTTCTCCTGTTCCTCCGTCAGGCTTCCTGAAATCACATAGGTGGTTGCCGTCTTAATGACCGGCTCCTCATCCTCTCTCAAAAGCTTTACGCACTGCTGCGCAGAATCGGCCCTCTGATCAAACTGTCCCGGAAGGTACTCCACAGAAAATACCAGATCTGAGTCCTCTCTGGGGAAATCCTCTTCATACAAATAGTCCACAGGCGGCTCCGAAAAAATGGTTCCCAGGGCAGCGTCATAAGTCTCCCCGGACAGATTCTCAATATCATAACGAATCAGGACACGGACTTTAGTTACGGTCCCTATGTCCAGATAGTTTCCTATTTCTCCTGCCAGTTCACGGGCCTTTACGGCAAAATCCGGCTTCTTCTCAACGAAAATTCTTTTTACACTCATGTGGATGGCGTCTCCTTCCTCGCATGGTTTCTTTTATGACCTAAAGCGTCCGGCATCGTTTTATGCGGGCTGGTCTGTTGATGGTTATGTATAGGATATCATAAGATTCCCCATAAGAAAAGGGAATTTCATTCCTCACAGCTTTGATAAATGCTCCTGGTCATTTAATTCTGTTAATACAAACCGTTTTAAATCCCGGTCATACTCAACCGTGGAAATGCTTGCATTCCCCACGATAATGTCATCTTCCTCATCCCTGCCGGTGCCGTCAAGCATGTACTCCAGAAGAAACACCACTGTAGCCCCGTGGGATACCACTGCCACGTCGCCGTCGCCCTGTTCCAGGATATGGTTTATGGCTGCCTTGCACCTTTCATAGACCTGGGTCTGAGTTTCCCCACCCGGCGGCGCCACCTCCACCGGGCTTAAATACCACTGCTGCAGCTCCTTTGGGTATCTCTGTTCAATTTCCTCCATGGTCAGCCCTTCCCAGTACCCGTAATTTACTTCCTGCAGTTCGAAAAGCCCGTATACCGGAACATTCTGGCTGTCCCCGATGGCTCTGGCTGTCTCATAGGCTCTTGACAGGGTGCTGGTAAAAACACGGCTTACCGGCCGTTTCTCCATGCCCTTTGCCAGACAGGCCGCCTGTCTTTTTCCCGTCTCATTGAGAGGGATGTCTGTACTTCCCTGGATCTTCCCCGCCACATTCCAGTCTGTCTGTCCATGGCGAATCAAATATAGCTTCATCTTCTTACTCCTTCTAATCTCCCACCACGCTCATGGCGTCCAAAGTCAGTTTCATAATCTCCTTAACCGCATCCCCGGTCAGCTCCATCCTCTGGGCCAGCTCCTCCACGGTAGCCTCCCGTCCCAGTTCCTCTGCCATTTCCTGGGACACGTCCTTAAGCTTATTAACCCTGTCCAGCATCTTCCTGGCAGTCTCCTGCTCTTTGGACTGTTCCTCCACTTCTGCCAAAAGAGCCTCCCTCACCCTGGCTCTGACAAAGTCCTCAAAACTCCCCTCCCTATACTCTGCCACTGCCATCACAAGGGCCATGTTGGCTTCCTGCACCAGATCCCCTGCCAAAACCCCTCTGTTTAAATACTCCTGAACCATCTCCAGAACCATCTTCAGGTTCCCCTCTATAATCCTGTCCTTAACAGCCGCATTTCCGCTTTCCAGTTCCTTTAACAGCCTTACATTTTCCGCCGCATCACAGCTTTTGATCTCTTTTATTTCCTCCAGATACATCTGGAAAACATCTTCCCGCATCTCTTTTCCCACACTCTCTTTACTATTTTTACTGGACAAGGCTCAAAATCCAGTTTATCCACCCGGTAATTGTAGATGATCTCCGCACATAAGTGCTTTCCGCCTCTACATGATAAAGGTCTGCCTGTCTCATAATCCGAACAATCATTTTCTTATCCGGCATCTCCCCCCGCTGCAAATACAATTTCAGAGTTTCGTGAAATGCCCTATGCCTTAATATCTGTGTCACAATGGCCAGCTGCCGTTTTGAATACTCCAGCTCCATAATATAAGTTCCGCAGGAAGACAGCCGAAACAAAATATCCCCGTGAGCATCCCGGTCTTTGTCAATAAGCCCCAAATATCTTCCTGCATCCGTATAGTAATTGGTCTGGCGTTCGTCAAAGCCATATTCCCAGGTAATGTCCTGCTTTGTCATAGGTTTCTCATTTAAGAGTTCCATAAGATTAATGATCCAGGGCATGCGATCAGCCTGGGGAAAGGGTACAGGAGGCTCCCGGGTGAAGGGAACTGTCTTCAGAAGCTTTTCAATGTCCGACAGATGAATTTCAGCTGCGATCCCATAATTTTTCTGCTTAACCAGACGCAGGGAGCTGTAATTTCCCGGATCATCAAATTGATACTGATACAGATGAAATACGCCGTTTGAAAAAATCAGAAAAACCGTCTTCACATTTTTCGTTACCCGGCCATTCCAGGCACGGTACGGGTAGTAAAGCTGCCGTACAAGAAAATCGTCTGACAGATCTCTCTTTGCCTCAAAAAGAGATAGATAATGAATCCCCTCATAAGCGGCGTCAATTTCGATCTGGGAGTTATTTACCGCAATGTGCCTTGTTCCGGATTTCGTATCAATGTCAAATCCAAAACTGCCGGAGCTCATTCGCCCGCTGACAGTAGGCACAAGCATGTCATCTTCCAGGAAATCATTCAGCAGGCCGCAGGCATTTGCATAGTTTAAGGCAATGGCTTCACTTACAAGAAATTTGGGCATCAAGCTCTGAATATGGGGCGGAGCTGAGATCTTGTGCACCTGGCTGTCAGGTTCCTCAAACTCCTTATACGCAGAAAAAGAAGCGATCACATAATCGCCCCGGGCTATAGGCAAGATCGCCAGGTTATTCTGGGCGAAAAGCCATGGAAGGTTTACTCTATGGTCAAACTTGGTCATAAGCCTGGGTTCCCGGAACTCTTTGATCTGATTTGCCGATATGATAAACTGGCCTTTCTTTTCTATCTCGTCAAGAATACGGTATTTATGAAACAGCTTCTCCCACGCAGCATCATTCAATCCCATAATTTCTCACAAGCACCTCCTCAATGGCTCCGCGCTTGGTTGCATCAGAATTAATAGCCCGTTTTGCCTTGACAATCACAACTTTGTAATCCTGATACAAATCTTTTATAAACTCTGTTGCTGAATTTGACAGCAGAAACTTTACATTTCGCTTTGACAGCTCGTCACAGCAGCGTTTTAAGCGGATCTGTTCATCCCTGTCAAATCCGCCTTTGCTGTACCCTGTAAAACTTGCGGTGTCGGAAACCGGATCGTAAGGCGGGTCCAGATAAACAAATCCGCCCTTTCCAACCCGATCCAGCGTCTCGGCAAAGTCCTCATTGTAAAATTCAATATTTTTTGTATTAAAATATTTATTTACAGCCCTCAGCACAGGTTCATTGACAATATTCGGGTTTTTATAATGTCCGAACGGCGAATTAAACTCACCGGAGGAGTTTACCCGGAACAGTCCGTTAAAGCAGGTTTTGTTTAAGTAAATGGTTCTTGAGGCCTTTTCCACCTGGGATAACGCCTGATACCCTGCCTTGTCCCGGTCCAAATCCCGTATGGCGTAAAAATATTCCGATGTGTTCTCATGCTTTTTCAGAGATTCAATCAAAGATTCCACGTCATCACGGATAACCCTGTAAACCGTAATCAAATCGGAATTCAGATCATTAACAATAGCTTTTGACGGCTGAACAGAAAACAGGACCGCGCCTCCCCCTAAAAACGGCTCGCAGTAAGAAGTAATCCGTTTCGGAAGCATCGGGGTAATCTCATCTAAAAGCTGTCGCTTGCCGCCAACCCATTTTACAACCGGGGCAACTGATTTATTCTTTGCCATCACATACACCTCCCCTGCTCATAAGACACGCCGTCAAAAGCTCAAGTTCCTTTAACGAAGTGACATTGTCATAAAATCGCTACCATTATATCAGAAACATATCTTCACCGCAATCTGTCTGCCGCAAAAATTTATTCCGGAGGCAAAAAGGGGAGGTTGTAACCATACCGGATTTTTACGATCTGCAGCCGTTTAAATGGGGTATGATTGCCAGCCTCCTTTTAGTTTTTGTGTTGTTCCGGTTTAAATCCGGCTAATAATTTGGTGTAAAAATTGGTGTATGAATTTACGCCATTGTGTAAACTTCCTTTTCCCATGATTTGACAGTCTCAACAGGAAGTTCTAAAACCTCTGCAATTTCTTCCGGAGAATCACCTCTCTTTAGCATATTTTTGGCAGTTCTTTTAGCGCGCTCCATATCGCCTTCATCCATCAGCATTTTTCCAACTTGTGTCATGCTCAACACCTCCTTGATATATCTTTGCGTTTCTTTGGTAATTACCTTATCAGTAAATGATAAGATTCCGGCGAGAGCAAAAGATTCCTGCTCCTTATCCGGTATCTGTCTTGCCAGATGTACACATTCCTTGATGGCTTCCTGTTTCTTTTCCTCACCCTTGTAGGTTAAGGGCAGCAATACCAGATGCATAAGAACTTCATCGGACACATTTTTCTCTGCAATACAGGTTCTGGCATGTTCCAGCCATTCTTCGGAGGGAACGCCGGTCAGATAAGAGGGCTCTGTCTGTATACTGCAGGCTGTCCGGGTGAGGGAAACTTCCGCTTTCTCAATATCTGCAGTATATAATACCATCATATGGATATCAGGTTCTTCTCCTTCTTTTAAATACCGGGCGATAACATCCATGATGTACTGGCCGTATTTGGTAAAATTGGATTTCTTGTAGGCACTTTCATAGTCTAAAATTGCTACGCTGCCGTCTTCCAGTATAAACAAGTTGTCCATCCGAAGTTCTCTTGCCTGCACAATGGGAATATTGGTAGGTTTTGTATCCACCACCTTCAACTCGCTTTTCAGGCCAAACAAAGAGAGCGGTTTTCCCTTCATCTGCTGTCCAAAAAGCTTGGAAACAATGTCTTTGTTTTGGTATGCAATACTGGTGTCGGTATCTCTTAAGTCCATTCTGTCCCCTTTTCTTCAAAATATCTATCCAAATTTCTCTTTTGATCTATAGTTCCATTATACGCTTTATCGGCTTACTATCGCAACCTTTTCTTTGAATTTTCCCGCATTCTCTTTATTATCACCAGTTTACAGCTTTTCGATTTTTGAAAAATAAATAAGCCTACCTTGTACTTGGCTCTCCGGGTAGGCTTTTGCTAATCCAGGGGGCTAACCACTTTGTACCCAGAGGGATTGTCTAAAACAACCTGGATGAAAAAACAAATGCCGCAAAACCCCTGATTTATTAACAAAAAACCGGCCCGCCTGCCAAAAGACAAGCGGACCGGATAAAAAGGGGAGGATAAGTATTAATTTTCTCTTTCGTACTACTGTCATTATGTCCTGTCAGAGGAAATCTATTCACATTTTTCAAAATTTTTTAAAATGATTGCCAATACCCGCCAACTATTATACAATAAGAAGTGTGCTGAATGCACATGCAGATCTGCAGCCTGTCTGCAGGAAATCTCATATCAAAAACGCATGCAAAACCATAAGGAAATATAAGGAGATTCCCACTATGAAGAAAAATATCCTTGTTGGACAGTCCGGCGGCCCGACCGCTGCGATCAACGCCAGCCTTTACGGCGTGGTTACCGAGGGAATGAACCACTTAGACGAGATCGAGCACGTATACGGCATGGTCAACGGCATTGAAGGATTTTTAAAAGACACTTATTTGGATCTTTCCGAAGACCTGACTCAAAAAGAGCTGGATCTGATAAAGCTGACCCCAGCCGCCTATCTGGGTTCCTGCCGCTATAAGCTGCCGAAAGATCTGACCTCCCCCCTTTACCCCACGCTTTTTAGAAAGCTGGATGCCTTAGAGATCGGTTACTTTTTCTATATCGGCGGAAATGACTCCATGGACACTGTCAGCAAGCTGTCCCGGTATGCCGCCCAGGTAGGATCTCCCATTCGTTTTATCGGTATCCCCAAGACCATTGACAATGATCTGATGCTGACCGATCACACTCCCGGCTACGGAAGCGCCGCCAAATACGTGGCATCCACGGTGCGGGAGATTGCGCTGGACGCTTCCGTGTACCAGCAGCAGGCCGTAACCATCATCGAGCTTATGGGCCGCGGCGCAGGATGGCTGTCAGCCGCCAGCGTCCTTGCGAGAAAATACGAAGGCGACAACCCGCTTCTCATCTACCTGCCGGAAGCTCCCTTTGACTTCCAAAGCTTTTCCCGGGATCTTACAGATGCCCTCCGCCAGCGGCCGGATGTCATCGTCTGCGTATCTGAGGGAATCTCTGATGTAAGCGGGCGTCTGATCTGCGAGTACAATGACGAGGCAAGGCTGGACAGTTTCGGCCATAAGATGCTTACAGGCTGCGGCAAGGTTCTTGAAAATTTTGTCCACAACCATTTCGGCATCAAAGCCCGCTCCGTAGAACTCAATGTAAGCCAGCGCTGTTCCGGCATGATCCTGTCCGAAACCGATATCCTGGAGGCGGCTTTGGCCGGAGCCTTCGGCGTCTGCGCCGCCCTGGAGGGAACCACCGGAAAAATGGTGACCTTTCACCGCACCCCGGACACGCCATATGCCATAGAATGCTCCCTGGCAGACGTAAATCAGGTCTGCAACCGGGAGAAGCCATTCCCAAAGGACTGGATCACCTGTCACGGAAGCAACATTTCCCCCGATTTCCACTCCTACGTCCTCCCTCTGATCCAGGGGGAGCCGAAGCGTGCCATGAGCCAGGGGCTTCCCGTCTACGCTTACCGAAAGTAACATTTCATTGCTTCCTATAACCAAAAACCGCCCCATCCTTAAACCAGATGGGGCAGTTTCTTTTGGCTTTCTAATTCTCCTTCTTTTGTTCCCGCTGTTTCTATCCAAAAATATCATCAGAAATATTTCCTGGAACCCCAAAGATTGTTCTTCTTCAGCTCCAGATACTCATTATAAGCCTTCTCCAAAATCTGCTTCTCATTGGAAAATTTCAGCAGATGGTAAGCTTCATAAAACTTGTAGTACCCGGAATCCATAAAATACTCCTCGCGCTGTGGTTTACTGTAGTAGCTGTCCGCCATCATCAGATACCAATGAACATCTTTCTCCACCATATCCTGAGGCGTGTTAAAGGAATACTGGCTTTTGCCAATATATTTAATAATGGAAGCCGTAACGCCGGTTTCTTCCTTTACCTCGCGCAGGGCCGTCTCCTTGTATTCCTCTCCCTCCTCCACAGTCCCCTTCGGCAAAACCCAACCCTCGTATTTGTTCTTATAGTTCTTATACAATACAAGAATCTTACCTCGAAATATAACCACACCGCCACAGCTCGTTGCCTCTATCATTGCAATTCCTCCTGCCCGGAGCACGAAAATACGCTCCCTGGTGTGTCAGCAGAACATTCGCAGAAACATAAAAGCAGTTTCCGCAAGCGCTCTCAACATAGACTGAGGTAAGTATACCGCATTTTTCCGGGATATGCAAGCCACGTTTCATCTTCCCAGATAAACATCAAAAATCTTTCTGGCAACAGGCGCTGCCGTCTGGCCCCCGGAGCCTCCTTCTTCCACGATCACGGTCACGGCTATCCTGGGATTTTCCGCCGGGGCAAACCCTGTAAACCAGGCATGGGTTTCCTTTCCTGTCTCAAACTGGGCTGACCCCGTTTTTCCTGCCGCCGTATAGCCTTCCGTCCTGAGGGCTGATCCGGTTCCCTCTGTCACCACCCTGACCATCATGTCCTTCAGAATCTCTGCCTGCCCCTCCTCCATCAGCGCTCCATATGCAGCAGGTTCAAACCGTTTCACCGGTTCCCCCAGCGCATTTTCCACCTGCTGGATAAAAAACGGATTCATAAGCACCCCCCTATTGGCAATGGCTGCCGTCACCATCAGGCTGTGCATAGGCGTCATCTGAGTCATTCCCTGACCAATGGCAGTCTGCAGGACTTCCCATCCCGGCGCCTCCTCGTTCATGGAAAACCGGCTTTGAGAATAAGCCAGGGCAATGGGCTGCTCCCTGTTAAACAGAAGCTGTTCTGCCGTCTCAGCCATGGCTTTCTTATCTAACTGCAGGCCCAGGCTGGCAAACGCGCCGTTACAGGAGTTGGCAAATGCCTGGGTCAGATTCTGGCTTCCGTGAGCCGTTTTGTGGTAGCACGGAAGCGTGTAATCCCCATATTTAAAATATCCGTCACAGTCATAATGATACTGGTCATAATCATCCGGGTGCTCTTTTATATACTCCAGCACAGTAAGGATTTTAAAAATGGAGCCAGGCGGGTAAAGTCCCTGGACGGCCCGGTTTACAAGCGGGGCCTGATCCTCCTTTGACACAATGGATTCCCATGTATCTGCAATGGCATTGGAATCAAAATCCGGCTTTGATACCATTACAAGCACTCTTCCCGTATCCGGCTCCATGGCAACCACCGCGCCTTTTCTGTCACCCAGGGCATCGCTTGCCGCCTGCTGCAGCTCCAGATCCAGAGTGGTAATGATCTGATCCCCCGGATTCTTCCGCCCTGCCAATGCCTCTCCTATCTGACTGACAGGATTCATATGGGAACTCAGCAGATAAAAATTTCCCAGTTCTTCCAGCCCGGTTTTACCCCTGGAGGAATACCCCACCACATGGGAAAACAAAGCCCCAAAAGGGTACACCCGGATCTCGCCGATGCCTTCTCTGTTTTCGGTCATGGCCAGCACGGTCCTGTCACTGCTTAAAATTTTCCCTCTCTCCACCGTTCGTGCAAAGTTGTCCAGCCTGGCATTGTTATAAGGGTTGTTAATGACCTCCTCCCGGGAAACTGTCAGGAAGTACCCCACATGCCCCATAAGGCACAGAAACAAAGCCGCCATCGCGTATGCCAGCAGCAAAATGCTCCGATCCGCCTTCTGTTTGGGAGTCTTTTCCCTCTTTCTCTTTTTCTCCCGCTTAAAAACCGCCTTCATATCCCTATCCCTCTTCTTCATCGCGCTTTAAAATGTACAGTCCCTGAATAACGGAAAACAGAATAAAGGTGCTTAATATGGAGCTTCCCCCGTAACTGATCAGGGGGAATGTTACCCCTGTAGACGGAATAAATTTCGTCACCCCGCCTGCTGTCAGAAAGATCTGAACAATGTACTCCGCCCCCAGTCCAAAGGCGATCAGTTTATAAAACATGGCCTCCATTTCGCATGCCGTCATCATAAACTGGATAAAGCACCCCAGGCACACCAAAAGAACGCACATGGCAAACAAAGCCCCCATCTCTTCCGAGACGGCCGCCAATATAAAGTCTTTCTCCACCACAGGAATCTTTTTGGGCATGCCCTGGCAAAGCCCTGACCCAAACCATCCTCCTGTACCGATGGCAAACAGGGACTGGGTAATCTGATACCCCCGGTTGTCAATGTCCGCCCACGGGTTTTTCCAGGCCATAACCCGCACCTGAACATGGGAAAACAGCCTCCAGGCCGCCACAGATGCCCCGTAGCCTCCCAGAAGCCCAAGAGCCAGGTATATCCAGTCCGACGTGGCAACAAACACCATGAATACATAAGTTGCGAAAAAGATCAAGGCGCTTCCCAGATCCTTGGAGATCACCAGGATTCCCACATGCAGAGCCGCTATGATGCTCGTGATGAATATCTGCCTTATGTCTGTGGATTGATAAAACATTGCCGATACAAAAAAGACAAAACTTATTTTCACAAATTCCGACGGCTGTACTGCCGCTTCCCCAAACTTTAAAGACAGCTGCGCTCCGTAGCTGGCATCCCCTGCCGCATACACTGCAATCAGCAGGCCCAGGCCCAGGGCGGCGTAAAGCCACGGAATCCGGCTTAACTGCCACATCCGGCAGATAATAAAAGGAATCAGCAGCGTAACCGCCGCCGAGCAAACCACAATGCCGAACTGCCTTACCGCCTTGTCATAGGAGAGCCTGGTAAGGATAATAAATCCCACGCTTAAAAGAAAGCACATGTTGTTCGCCAGCAGTGCAGAGCGGTTCCTGTATAATTTCCCGTAAACCACAAGAAAGCACCACAGAAACACTGCCTGAACTCCGCAGAACCAAAGCAGTTTTTCATCCCCGGTTTTCAAAAACATTACGGCAAATGACAGAACATGGTTTAAAAACATAAGCTGGTTCTGCTTTTTCAAAAGCTTCCTGCGCTTCTCCTCATTTACGGCAAAGCAGCGGAAATTCCAGTATGTGTACATGGCCGCCATAAGAACGGCCACGTATTTCGACATGTGAACAATCATTCCATCCAAAACCATCACCTATTCCACGCCTCGCTTAAAATGTCCCCTTGTAAAGTCTCCAGAGACATGTGCGCTTTTTTCTGCATGCTGAGAGTCCTCTGTTTCCGTCCCATACAGCGCCGCAGCCCATGCTTTTGTCACCTGGCAGATCTCCTCTTGAGACTCGCCTGTAAACTGAAGCCGCACTGCCTTTGGGCTTATTTCCATAATTCTGTCCTTCTGGTCAATCAGCGACAGCGGCGACGGATTATAAATGATATTGTAGCAGTAAGCACAATGGTTCTCCACCGGAAGTTCTTTTCCGATCCTGTCCTTCATCATCAGCCTTCCCGGTTTTTTGCTGCATCCGGATACGGTTCTTAACACGCACTGAGCCGATACCATGGCAGGAAGGAATCCGTATCCGATCAGTTCCCTTTCCTGTCCCCCCAGCTGTTTCAGTTCCCGGTTGTTCAGCTCCAGAGGAAATGTGGTTCTCCTGCATCCCAGCTGCATAAGCATATCTCTGGCGGCAGAATTAAAGGAGTACAGATTATGGTCTGCATAAATAGGGATTTTTACTCCTCTTCTTTGCAAATAATCAATTTCCTCCAGTGCGCGGACCAAAATCCCGTCAAATCCCGCTTCCTGCAGGAAATGAAGATTTCTGTCAAAATAGCCTTCGGCCTGCTTTCGGAAAATCATGGGCATGGCCAGCACACAGGCTTTCCCCCTGTCATGACACAAAGCTGCCTGTCTTTTCCACATTCCCGGCACAAAGCCGTCCGCCTCCGCTATGACTGCAGAAACCTGAGGTATTTCCAGAATCCGGCTTAGTCCCTGGCCTGCTGGCAGCAGAACATGAAGTTCTGGTTTCTTCCTGTCAGTCTCTTCCTGTGCCCCCACAGCCCCATGTTCCCCCTGCCTCCATGTTGGGAGAGCCTCCGGATTCTCTGCCGGCGCAGAACATGTTCGTCGGTACTTGTCTGTCACAGCCTGCTCTAACTGTTTCAGTCCCTGCCTGCGCAGCTCATTTAATGCCTGGACCGGCAGAAACACCTGGCCCTCAAGACGAACATCCAGCTTCCTCCATTCAAACGGAGTATTGCCTGTTTTCTTTATCTGCCTCAGCAGCTGTTCCTTGGTAACCGCCTGATTCTGCGCCCTTTCCGCCCTCTGACCCAGAACCGTAACTTCACAGATTTCCTTTCTGCCCTCTGATGTCTTTCCCAGCCCCAGTTTAAGAGACACTTCCTGCCCCTCTGCTGCTGTCAGGATTCCCTCTATTGGTTCCTTTTTCTCTTTTTCCACATAAAGCCTGTCCAATTGATCAAACAGCTGTTGATTTCCCTGCCGGAATGCTGGCTTTTCCCTGACTGCAATCATGTCCCGGCCATTATGCTGCCTGTAGTATCCCTGCGTAAAGCCGCCTCTGTCAAACAGATCCAAAAGCTCCTGTCTGTCCTCCTCGCTTACCTGATACCCTTCCCGTCCCCTTTCTAAGTACGCATCCACATACTTCCGGTATGCCCGCACCACTCCTGCCGTATACCGGGGGCTTTTCATTCGCCCCTCTATTTTCAGCGAATCGACTCCTGCCTCAATCAAATCCGGAATCAAATCCAGGGTGCACAGATCCTTCATGCTGAGGATATAGCTGTCCTTCTGGGAAACATCCCTTGTGACATCCCTCTTGCCTTTTCTCCCTCCTGCTGCCTTCCCTCCTGATTCCCTCTTCTGTCTGTCACCAGGCCGCTTTTGGGACTTGTCCGCTGTATCCGCCTTATAAGGAAGCCTGCACGGCTGGGCGCACCTTCCCCGATTCCCGCTTCTTCCGCCAATGTAGCTGCTCAAAAGGCACTGTCCTGAGTAGCAATAGCACAGTGCCCCGTGGACAAAGCACTCGATCTCTATGGGTACTTCCTCATGAATCCGCCGGATCTCCTCCAAAGATAATTCCCTGGCCGTCACCACCCGCCTTACCCCAAGCCCTGCCAGTATTCTGGCCCCATATGCGCCTGTAATGGTCATTTGGGTGCTTGCGTGGACGGGAAGTTCCGGGAAATATCTCCGGATAACATGGACAGCCCCCAGATCCTGAACAATAACGCCATCCAGCCCCTGCTCATAATATGGCTTGAGAAACCGGGGAAGCTCCCCCAGTTCCTCCTCCTTCATCAGCGTATTCACCGTCATATACAGAGACACGCCATGGACATGGGCATAGTCAATGGCTTCCAGCATCTTTTCCTGATCAAGATTGTCCGCATAAGCCCTGGCCCCAAACCGGCTGCCGCCGATATAAACCGCATCCGCACCGGCGGCAACGGCTGCCTTCATGCTCTCAAAGGAACCTGCAGGCGCCAAAACCTCCACTTGTCTCTGTCCCATCTTGAACCTCCCTTTTTTGCGGCAGCATGAAGAGCTGCTGATTACTGCCGGCTCCTAACTTCTGCCTTCAACGGCAGTACTAGACTCATTATTTCTATAATCACAGTATAGCACTATTTGCTCAAACAGGAAAGATGCCGTTTTTGCTTTCCATCTTTTACAGCTTTTACAATTATATCAAACTTGCCAGGAGATCACTGTTTATTTTTATTGCTCATCATAGCGTCATGCTGCTTCAAACCAATTAACGATCTTACAGTTTCAGCATTTCTAAAAATGTACATTGTTTCAATCATTTGTCTTGATACACTTTTTTGTTAAATATCACTCGTCTATATTGATTGCCTCAAAATCATACATTCCGCCATTCAGACAGATAATCTCGACAGAAAAAGTCTTTGAAAAACATGGCTGATATCCTAAAAAACCATATATGACATATAGGCGTTTTTTGCAAAAATACAACGAATCCCCCTGTCTGACGATGACATACCTTCGGCATAAGATAGGGGATTGAGTTGAGGGGCACAAAACAACCGGCTTCACGGATTCAGGTACAAAAGTAGCCGCTGAATTTTTACAGTTGCTATCCCATAGTAAAATCGATTTTATGTCTCTTTTCCTCCACCGGAATCCAAATATGAAAATATCGGTCAAACTTCTCTCCAAAATGCAGATTTGCGATTCCAAAACTAATGGCATCTCCGCTGATTTCCCAGTTCTGACTATCAATATAATTGAGACAGCCAGACAGGTCAGGATTTAATTCCTCATTATCTGCATGCAAAATTGTATGTACTGCTTTGTGCGGCGAATAATACTTTATATACTTACTTTCCTCCACGCCTAAAAAAGAAGCATACTCTTCACCAATTCCCAATCCACTTATAGCCTCCCTTTTTTCTCTGGATACAAAGAGTTCCTCTTTTGCGTACCGCGTGGACAGCATGGCAAAAGGAACATATTCCCTCATCCATTTTTCAATGATTTCCTGTCCGTCTAAGGATATATCTAATTTCTGCTTTCTTAAAAATTCGATGCGATACATTCCCGGCATAATATCCAGCCGGTATTGGCTTTCCTCCATCCTGGCCATCTCAATCTCTCCAAGAAGTTCTTCCACCCGCTGCAGCCTTTTCTGTTCCCACTCTATATTTTCCTTTAACCGTACAATACTTTCCTCATATGCCTTAGAAACATCACTTAATTCGCAGTCATTGGCCAGCCTTTTCACTTCTTTCATGCTAAACCCGCATTTTCGGTACACCCGGGCATAGAGAAGCATCACCATATCCATAATGTCGAATGTACGAAACTTACCGTTCTTTTTCTCAGGATATATTAATCCGGACTGTTCATATACTCTCACTCCCTCATCAGAAAGTCCCATTAATTTAGCTACACTCCCTGTCTGCTTTGTGGGATACTCTCTTTTTGTCTTGTATCTTCTGCTAATTCCCATCCCCGTCTCCTCTGGCTTTTCGCTCCAAATCTGTTTCTTAATCTCTCTCAAACTGAAAATAAAGCTATACCGCAAATATTATCACAGTACAGCTTTATCTTCAATCTATTCTACAGCCTGCCGCAGTGCGTCCTCCACTGCCTCAATGATCCCTTTGCTTGTAATGGTTGCCCCGGCTACCGCATCCACCTGGGTATTCTGGGCCTCCACGATCCGGTCCGGCATCTGTTCCACAGCTAAATCACAAATCCCCGCCGTATCATTAATCTGGGTAATCACAACCGAATCCAGATGATTATTCGAAAGAACAATCTCTGCCTTAATCTCACTGTGCATACCCTGTCCTGTTCCCACATAAGTTCCGTCCTTTGTCTGCACAGTATTCAAATTAATTCCGCTTTCTTCTTTCACCGTATTACTTTCAGACTCTCTTCCATTGGAAATAACCGGTATTTCCGTCTTATCCGCCTTTGCCGCATTAGTTCCGGCAATACGTCCGCTGGCCAGGGCCTCGCCTACGTTTCCCCCGCCATTATAACCATGTACAAACATACTTCCAAATTCACCGGCACTGTACAGATGGGGAATGGCATATCCATCTAAATCCACCACTTCACAATTCGCATTTCTTACTGCGCCGCCCTGGGTATTGGTAAGCGTAGGCGTCAGCTCCATGGCATAGTAGGGGCCTTCTTTGTTTAAGGGAATTAAGGTATCGGCTGACCTGCCAAATTCGTAGTCCTCCTTCTGCTCACAGTAGAAGTTATATCTCTCCACAGTCTTTTCTAATCCAGACGGTTCTACGCCGATCTGCTCTGCCAGTTCCTGCAATGTGTCCGCTTTTACGATCCACCCCTTTTCCAGTTCAGCCAGATTGTCGCTGCTCCATCCGCCGCTGGAAGTAACGGGCCCTGCGGTAAAACTGGCCTCATCAAAGACAGCATACGCCGGCAGCACCGTAGCCGCCGTTTGGTATGTACCATGGGCAGGCATTTTCCCATGCTTTGTCATAAGGGACTCATTGATAAAACGGGTTCCGTCAGGCCCTACATAAATCGTACTGCGGGAACCGAAATCCATAGCTAAAGAATATCCGTAATAAGCATTGCTGTCCGGCGCTTTAAAATTAAGATCCGGACCCGAAGGATTATTCATATGCCACAGGTCTGCCCCTGCTTTCATAGCCATAATAATACCATCGCCGGTATTGTAATAAGAACCCTTTGGATATGCGTACTCCATATGCAGATAATTCTGTATCATCTCCTGATTATTTTCATATCCCCCACAAGCCATGACCACGCCATTTTCTGCCTTAATCCTTAACTCTTTCCCCTCATGGGACGCAAGGACTCCGGTAATGGTTTTCGTCTCCTTATCCTGAATCAATTCCAACGCCGGTGATTCATACCATACCTCTATTTGTTCCGCCCGTTCTTCTATGCAGTCTTTAAGCAGATACCACAGCTTCCCGGTACTTCTTTCCCCGTCAATAAGATAACAGCGCATAGTCTCTGACCCCTCTACCTCAGAAAACTCCGGATAAATGATTTCCTGCAGATCCAGCGTGGGGCCGGCCAATTCCTTTAGCCAGTCATCCAGGGTATGCATTCCCTCCACTGTGGCATAGACCAAATCCTTATCATATGCATATCCCTCAAATATTTCATCAAAATAATTCATGGCTTTATCCACATCGGTAGGCGATAAAATCTGCTGCCCGCATAAACGGGTATTTCCTCCTGCTGCCGACTCCGGGGTTTTTTCCAAAATCAGTACATTTGCGCCTTCCTGTGCTGCTGCCAACGCTGCGCTCTGACCAGCGCCCCCAAAACCAATCACTACCACATCATAAGCTGCATCCCACGTTTCCTCATCTTTCGCCTCAGTTTCTGCCATCGGCTCCCCTATCTCTGATGTCTGGCTCTCTTCTGATGATGATTCCTGAGAAACCGGCGCTGCCTCCTCTTTGGAAGCCTGACACCCGGAAAGCAAGCACCCCGCTGTTATCACCCCGGCCATAGCAGCTGCATACCATTTTCTTCTCATTCGTGTCCATCCTTTCCTGTTTTATATTTTTATGTTTTTCATTGTAACCTCCCAAGCGGCTTGACAGTCAATACCTGATTCTCTGTTCCGAAATGCAGCATGACTTAACAGCATCAAAATCTGTGGAGGCACTCTGGAATATAAAAATCAGGACTTCTCCCCAACGGTTGGCCGGGGTCTTGGCAAGAATAAACTGGTCAAACAGGTGACAGCTTCCGTCTGGCTGACGTTCACGCAGGGGGGCTGTCTGAGGAGTAGCGATATACCCGGAGCCAATGCCGTTACACTGAATATTGTATGCTCCATATTCGCTGGCAATATTTTTCGTCAGCATTTTCAAACCGCCTTTAGCCGCCGCATAAGCAGAAACCGTTTCACGTCCCAATTCACTCATCATGGAACAGAATTGATGATCTTTCCTCCGCCCTGTTTAATCATATCCGGAATTACGGCTTTAGCCATAATAAACGGGCCATTTAAATCAATATCATTAAGCAAAATCTACCATACAAAGACCTCCTGTCCTTTCAATTTAAGAACTGCTTCTATAAAGAAATAGTCCCCATAGACATAATTCATATTTCTCCCAGGAGTATGGTAGGCCATGGTTCCGTTTAACGTGATTCCGTCCGTCTCCCTGCTCCAGTCCGCGCTTTTCTCATCAATAGCCCGCAGCATTTTTATAGCCGTCTCCACATAAGACCGGCTTTCCTCCTGCGCCGCCCCGGCTAACTGAAGCAAACCGCAGGCTGCGGCTGCGGCAGCAATATCATCCTGAACATGGGGCTCCTTAGGCTGGCAAAAATCAGAGGGTATCAGGCCGCTTTCCGGAATATTAGCCATAAAATAGGCGGCTATTCTTTTCGCCGTATCCAGGTATTCCCTGTTATTGGTATGCCTGTAGCTTGAAGTAAACCCATAAAGCCCCCAGGCCTGGCCTCTGGTCCAGGATGAACCCTGTCCGTACCCTTGTCCGCCGTAATCCCTGACAAATTCTCCCGTTTCCGGGTCAAATTCAACAATATGAATCACGCTTCCATCTTCCCTGATAAAATTCCTCATCACCTTGTCCCCATGCTTCCTGGCTATGATCCTAAATCTGGGATCTCCCGTAATTTCATAAGCCCAGTACAGCAGCGGGAGATTCAGCATACAGTCAATAATGGCTACTCCCTCCGTGCGCATCTTTGGCACTCCCGGCGTATTGAAGCCCTCCCATGCCTC
Organism: uncultured Hungatella sp.; assembly: GCA_947089145.1. Lineage (GTDB taxonomy): Bacteria > Bacillota > Clostridia > Lachnospirales > Lachnospiraceae > UBA3402. The sequence goes on from CAMUJH010000002.1 coordinate 26,484, forward strand.
TCCGTCCCATGCACGGATATACTCACCTGCCGGATTAAATCTTCCTGCCAGGAGATTGGCTCCCAAAAGCCCGCGCCTTAGGGCATCCTCGTCTCCTGTAAGCTTATAGTCCAATACGGCGCTGGGAATCCACATATAGCCGATATCATGATCCAGGCCATAGAAATCCAGGACGCATTCATCCATGATTTCCTCGGTAAATCTTGCAATTTCCCCGTACCGGGCCTCCCCTGTCCAATCATTCATCAGCCACATGATTCCTGCCCAAAAACCATTTGTCCAGTAAGCCTTTCCTCCTTTTCCTTTCCCCTCGCCGGCTTTATCATCATGAACCCCGTTCATTGCGGCGGAGGGAATCTTTTTTGCAGAGCGTTCCCTGACAACTTCCATCTTCTTTTTTATTTTATTTGCCGTTTCATCTGCCCAGACTTTTTCCTCCGGTGTAAGCATATCCTGTACAGTTGATACTGCCATAGCATAACTCCTCCTTTTTTAGATTTCGCTCTTTCCATTAATTTGCGGCCGCCCGCCTCTCAGCCAGCATCTTTGAGTTATCCTCCACCTGCTTTTTGCCCAAAGGATACACAAACGCCAAAAGCAGGAATACCACCAGATAACATGCCGCGGGCACAAGAGTTGAGCAGGTATAGATTCCGTTCTTTACTGCCTGGCTCTGCCCTGCTCCCTGAGCAGAACTCACGTATCCGATAGCTGCCAGCGCGAATCCTCCGATTCCTCCCGCTGCCGCCTGTCCTAACTTCCTGGCAAATGAGTAGATGGCATATACGGTTCCGTCATTGCGCTGGCCATTCCGAAGCTCCTGAAAATCAATGACATCGCCTATGAATGCCCATATCAGCATGTTGAAAATTCCCAGTCCCATGCTGCTGATAAAATTCATCAGCATAAACATATAGGGAGATTTCACTTTCAGCACCCATAAAATCCCAAAGATGATACAGGCTGCCAGGACGCCTATGGAGCACACTTCTTTTTTTCCAAACTTTGACGCCAACTTTGACGCAGCAGGAGCAATCAGCAGCATTGGCAGTATCTGCGCAAAACTGACAACAGATAAAATCTGGGTGTTGTTAAAATAGTCTTTGTACAAGTATGCCGTCATGGTTCCTGTAAGAAGGCTCCCTATAAGCAGCACCAGGGCAATTACGATAATTACCAGCAATGGCTTACAGCTAACCATCTGTTTCAAAGCAACAAAAAGATTTTCTCCAGACTTTTTCTCGCTCTTTCCATGAACCCTCTCCGTTGTCAGCCCATAGCACCCCAGATAAAAGGAAGCGGCAAGGACTCCGTACAAGACAGCCACCATGGTAAGCCGTTCCGGGACAACTACCTGCTGGCCCGTACCGCTGGCTGCATATACGATCTGCGGGGTAATTACGCCGATAATCAGTGCGGACAGAGTTGCGCCTACAGTTCTGAACGTAGACAAAGACGTCCTGTCTTTGGGGTCTGTGCTCATAACCGACGCCAGACAGCCATAAGGGATATTGCACGCTGTGTAGCAGAAACTTCCCCACAGGATGTATGTAATAAACATATATGCTACTTTCGCTCCATAGTCCCAGTCCCTCACCCAGTACATGTACATAAGCATACTGCTGATCCCCATAGGTATGGCCATGCGTTTGAGCCAGACACGGTATCTGCCGTCTTTCGCAGGCTTTAATGTGTCACACAGTCTTCCCATTCCCACATCGGTAAACGCGTCAACGCACCGGGCCAGCAAAAACAGAGTACCCACAATCTGAGCCCCTATGCCCAGCACGTCCGTATAAAAGACCATCAGATAGGAATTGGCAAAAATAAAGGCAAAATTATTTCCAAAATCACCAAAGGAATATCCTATCTTGTCCTTTAATCCAAAGGGCTTCGTGTTTTGATTTGTATCCATTTCCTGCTCTCCTTTGTTTACTTTTTTCTATAATAAATATCATGGCCATGATTTTATAGACAATATTTGCTTATAATATGCACTATAAAATATTCTTTAACAATTATTTATTGTGCAATATTACCACTTATGGTATGATTATAGCAAATATCTATTGGAATGTTTATCCACAAAACAGACCAAAAATTGGACATTTCGAAACAAAGGAGCAAACTTCTATGTCAACGGATAACAAAACCGCGGAAAACGGCCTGATGCCCAGTCTGGAAACCATATTTATGGGGGATTCGATTATCAATGACGATTTAGTGTTTGAAAGATATGCAGATGAAAAGAAGCTGTTATATTTTGTTGTTGCCGGAAATTATGAACAGGCGCTGCTTATCTGGGACCGCGCTCCTAAAGAACCGTCTTACTATGCGGACCTTATTGCCAGGGTTCCTGGTGACCATGACCGCCTTCTCCGCAATTTGGCCTGGATTCTCAATTCCACCCTTCGGGTCACTCTTCTTTTTACCCATGTACCGGTGAATTATGTACATATTGTAGCAACCCATTTTGGAATGATGATTGAACAAATACCAGTGGAACTGTTGGTTAACCAGCAGTTGTTCCACAATATGCTGGAAGTATACTGCCACGCTGCAAAGGAATTCGGCAACAGGCAGTACAGCAAAACCGTAGAGAAAATAACCAATTACATTCTGAGTAACCTGCAGACAGAACTGACTCTGAATCAGATTGCCCAGGTTTTTAATTTTTCTCCGGCCTATATCAATCGGCTGCTGAAAAAGGAAACCGGTTTTTCCACGATCCAGTATATTAAAAAACAGAGAATCTCCCTGGCAAAAATATTGCTCCACTTTGATGATATGGCTGTTGCCGATATCGCTTCTATTGTAGGATATCCGGATTCCGCCTATTTTTGCCGCGTATTTAAGCAGACAGAACATTTATCTCCATTGCAGTATAAAGTTCAGAACAAGGGACGTTAAAGCCGGGACAGGGCCTGCCGCTTGACACGTCGCACAGCGTAATCACCAAATCCATATCTTTTATAAAATCCCGTATGGCATTTTTCCCTGCAAAGTAGAGGTTCAAATTGGGAGTTTCTCCTGCTGCAGCCTGCTTTTTCATATGTTCCAGCGGGCTTTCGTAGATAAATGCCTGAAACCCTTTATCACAAAGCTTTTTCTTTAACAGTTCCGCCGCATTTGTTTTTGCCTTCCTTATCATTTTCATCAATCCGCCCATAGGCCCTCCAGCCCCTTTTACATGGACGATCATGATTCTTTTATAACGTTCCGGTATTATAGGAAGCACACTCCTGTCCTTATATTTTACTAATGTAATGCAATTTTGACTTATGGCTTCTTCTAATTTCTTATATGTTTCTTTTTGAAACATCAGTTTACAACTTTTTGATTTTTGAAAAATAAAAAATAGCCACTATATAAAACAAGTGGCTATTTCTGCAGCATCTATTGAGATATCATCAACGATCCTACACAGGCGCCTCTTAAAATCAAAACCCCTGCTATCTTCCATCCCGGTTATGTATGGCAGACTGAACTGCCTTAAGCTTTAAAATCTCATCGTGCGCTTTCTCCAGCTCCCTTTTCACCCTGTCCAGTTCCGCCTTCTTCTCATCCAGATCCCTGGTAACGTTTTCCAGCCGCATCTGGGTAGTCACCAAATCGTGCTTCAGCCCATAGCTTTCCCTCTCCATGTCATCCCGCTGCCGCTCGCTGACCGCCGCCCGGTTAATGGCCTTAAAATAATCGTCTGCAATATTCAGGGAAATCATCACTGCCTGATACTCTTCGCTCTGCCTGGTAAATCCCTCCTGGCGCTTTAGCATGGCCGTCTTCTCATTAATATAGCTGGCCACCCTCTGAAGGTAATGCTCATCCTCCGTGCCGCCCAATGTATAAATCTTCCCATCGATTAAAACTTCCGCATAATTCTTTGTATCCATGAATCTGCTGCTGTTGTTTTTCATCTCAATCTGCTCCTTGTCATTCATCAGGCCAGGCCCAGATGGTGATAAGCATGCTCCGTAGCCACCCGTCCCCTGGGCGTGCGGTTAAGCAGGCCATTCATCAAAAGGTACGGCTCATACACATCTTCCAGGGTTCCTGCGTCTTCCCCCAGGGCCGCAGCCAGAGTATCCAGGCCTACAGGGCCGCCGGAAAACTTCTGAATAATCGTCAGAAGAATGGCCCTGTCATTGTTGTCCAGCCCCAGGCGGTCCACGTCGAGAATATCCAGGGCAAAATCCGCCACCTCTTTCGTTATCACTCCGTCATATTTCACCTGGGCAAAATCTCTCACCCGCTTCAAAAGCCGGTTTGCAAGCCTGGGGGTTCCCCGGGACCGTCTGGCCAGCTCCAGGGCGCCCGCCTCCTCAATCTCCACCTCTAAAACCCTGGCGGACCGAAGGATAATGGTCTTTAATTCCTCCGTGGTATAGAATTCCATTTTAGCCACCACCCCGAACCGATCCCGAAGCGGAGCCGTTAAAAGACCTGCCCTGGTAGTGGCCCCCACCAGGGTAAACCTTGGAAGCTCCAGCCGGATAGACCTGGCGGACGACTCCTTGCCCAGCATAATGTCAATGGCAAAGTCTTCCATCGCCGGGTAAAGAACCTCCTCCACCTGCCGGTTCAGCCGATGGATCTCGTCTACAAACAGAACGTCTCCCTCCTGAAGGTTATTTAAAATAGCTGCCATCTCCCCCGGCTTCTCGATAGCCGGGCCTGATGTAACCTTCATATTTACCCCCATTTCATGGGCAATGATCCCTGACAGAGTAGTCTTGCCAAGTCCTGGCGGGCCGTAAAACAGCACATGATCCAGACTGTCTCCCCTGGATTTCGCCGCATCAATATAAATCTTTAACGTGGACTTCAGTTTCTCCTGGCCGATATAATCTTTTAACGCCTGAGGCCGTAAATGAGACTCCACCTTGCTTTCTTCTTCTGTTAAATCCGTATTGATAATTCTGCGCTCCATATTCCCCTGCCCAAAACCGGGATGCACCCGGGTTTTCTCTTATATGATCCTGACTCCAATCTAACATGCCGATGCAGCCTTAAAGCTATATGGCCAAATGCCTTAAAGAAGCCTTCAGCACCTGCTCTCCGGTCATTGACTGACTAATCTCCACCTGGCGCACAGCCTTTGCCGCCTCCATGGCAGAATATCCCAATGCCACCAGCGCATCCACTGCCTCTTTTCCTGCGTCGCCAAAGCCGGAACTTCCCGGGCTTTCTCCGCTTTTCTCTCCCGGCAGGGCCTCCGGCACCAGCTGATCCACTGAAATCCTGTCCTTCAGATCCAGGATTACCCTCTGAGCCGTCTTGCTGCCAATGCCAGGCGCTCTGGAAATGGCCTTGGTATCTCCCGAAATAATAGCCAGTCTTAAGTCCTCAGGCCTCATAGCCGACAAAAGCGCCAAAGCCCCTTTGGGGCCGATGCCGCTTACGCCCAGCAGCTGTTTAAACATCTTCAGATCCTGCCTGCTTAAAAAGCCGAACAGGCTCATGGCATCCTCCCGGATCTGAAGATATGTATAAACCCGCACCTCCTTGCCGATTCCCGGAAGGCTTTCAAGCACTGATAGAGGCACCCGTATATTATATCCCACATTTCCGGCCTCCACCACAATCATATCCTCATCCATCTCTATCAATGGGCCTCTGATATAAGAAATCACAATATATACCTCTCCCTGTTTTCGTTTCCGCTCATTTCTTATCTATTATAAACCGCAATATAAAAATCCATGATTCTTAACCCTGAAGGGCGGCACACCTTCCTTTGATTGTCCTGTTTTCTGGAAATCCCTTTTTCAAACAGCCGTTAAAATCCGGCTTAAGGAAGACAGGCTTTGCATGATAAAGTATATCATACGCCCCAACCCTTTGCAAGATGAACAAGCTTATAGGCCCTGTTGACTTTGTCTCTGTCTCCATTTATAATTACGGAAAAAGATTTTTGTCACTGTCAACAAACGTCTTGCCAAGGAGCCCATATGATAACCGCAGAACACGCCTTCCTGTCTCCCGGCGCCTACCCCCTAAACCGCCTGGGAGATCCGGATAAACTTTTATTTTTCGACATTGAAACCATCGGCTTTTCCGGCGACTGCCAGCAAGTATACCTGATTGGCTGTACCTATTTTTGCAGCGGCAAATGGCATCTGATACAGTGGTTTGCCGACTCGCCTCAGGCAGAAAAGGATGTCCTCTCCGCCTTCTTTAAATTTATACAAAATTTTACTGCACTGGTTCATTTTAACGGAGACGGCTTTGACATTCCCTTTCTTTTAAAGCGGTTCCGTATCTGGAACCAGCCCTGGGATTTCTCTGCCTTTGCCAGCATTGACATTTACAAGCGCATCCGGCCTTACCGCAAAATTATGGGCCTGGAAAGCTTAAAGCAGAAATCCATTGAACAGTTTCTGGGAATTTTCCGACAGGACCCTTATACCGGCGGCCAATTGATCGATGTGTACAAATTTTATCTGGAAACCGGTGAAAAATCCCTCTATGAAGCCCTGATGCTTCATAACCGCGAGGATCTGGAGGGCATGCCATTAATTCTTCCCATCCTGTACTACGCAGATTTCTGGCAGCAGGATTTCACCTTAAAAGACCAGCAGATTCTGGAGACGCCTGATATCTTTGGCCAAATGTCATACAGTCTCTGCCTTACCCTTGAAGGTTCTGACGCCTTGCCAAAGGCTATAGAATGGGATACCTCAGTGGCTTCCTGCCGGGCCTGCCAAAACAAACTGGAACTTACCGTACCGCTTCTTAATGACACATTAAAATATTTCTACCCTGACTACAAAGATTACTACTATCTTATATACGAAGATACTGCCATACATAAAAGCATCGGGGAATACGTCGACAGGCAGGCCAGGAAAAAGGCCACGGCACAAACCTGCTACACAAAAAAAGCTGCTCTTTTCCTTCCTCAGCCTCAGGATTTGTGGGCCCCGGCTTTCAGAAAAACTTACAAAACCAAGCAGTTTTATGCAGAATATACACCTGAGCTGCTTCATGACCAGGAATCATTGAGAAGATATGTCCGTTACCTTCTGGATCTGTGACAGCCGTCACCAATCGTTCCCTGTACATGACTCCCATCTGAAAACACCCGGCCAAGAAGAAATCCTGACTTTTGGTTTCTCCTTGGCCGGGTGTTTTGGTTCTCTCCCACAGCCTTTCAGTGCTTTTTATCTTAATGCGCCTGCCGGGCTTTCATGTACGGCAGTGTGTTCTCGGTCAGGCGCATATAGGTTTTCCCTGTCAGTCAATGACGCTGCGGATGGTCTTAGGACTTCTGTAATTCCAGGTGGAAATCTTGATTCCGCTCTTTGTGCTGGCCGCATGGACAATCTGCCCATTGCCGATATACATGGCAACGTGGTTGACCGTACCGCTGCTGTTTGCATAGAAGATCAGATCCCCTGGCCGCATCTCGGATGACTTAATTGCCCGTCCTACCTTTGCCTGCTCCCTGGAAGTCCTTGGCAGGCTGACTCCGAAATTACGCATTACAGACTGAACAAATCCGGAGCAGTCAGCCCCTCTTGTCAAGCTGGTGCCTCCCCACACGTAGGGATTTCCCACATACTGGATAGCAAAGTTTACGATCTGGTTCCGTCTGGAAGCCTGCTGGTTGGCTAGCTCCTCCAAAGGCGAGAACTTAATGGCCTCGGCAAGGGCATACCGCACCTCCACATTGTTGTCTCTTGTGGAGATGTAGGCGCTGTCATTGTCATCCTCCCCCTCTCCTCCGTCCAGCTCAATCTGCACCCACCCGTCCAGCTGCTGGATAACGGAATACCGCTCCTCCTTGGAAATCTGCGTCCAGATGCTGGCATCAGTGCTGGGGCTTGTACGCACGTTAAGCTTGTCCGTATTGACAATGGCCATAAGGGAAGCCGTCCCCATAGCCAGGTCAACAGCCTCCTGGCCCGTAGCCGTATACTGGCTGTCTGCCGACACGTAACCTGTAATATTGCCGGAACGGATCTTGTACCACCCTTCCTCTGTCTCCAGGATCTCTCCCGCCGCCTTTCCCGGCAGCTTTCCGATAATATTGGAGTTGCCCTCGTCCTTAGGCGTGCTGCGGATATTTAAATAATTGGTTACTTTTGAAATCAGAAGGTTATGGTACTGGTTAATGGCCATGGCCTTTAAATCCATTTTCCTGGCCTCGTTTAAAGCATAGGTTACTTCCACATAATCAGAAGAAATGTAGCCGCCTGGAGTCTGAACCCATCCCTCCTGCTGGCCTACCACCTCATAGCGCTCATCCAGAAGGGCCTGAGCCACTACGTTGTCCGAACTAAGCTCCGGAGTCTGACGGATGTTTACATTGTCCGCAGTGACAATGGCCCGCAGCTTTACCTGCTCCAAAGCCGCAGCTCTCGCCTCATCGCCTGTGATAACATACTGGCTTGAAATATATCCGTCCACCGGACCGGAGTGGATCTGATACCAGTCACCTTCCTGCCCTAAAATCTGGCAGACACTGTTCTCCTGCATCTTTCCGATAATGTCGCCGGATGGGTCAGGGGTTTTCCGCACATTCAGATATCCTGAAACCTGAACGATTCCCAAATTGCTGTAAGCATCCACTACTGCCTGTTTCTGGGCTTCTTCCTGAGCCTGGCGTTCAAGTTCTTCCTGCTCTTGTGCCGCCTGCCTGGAAGCCTCTTCATCTATGGTTTCTTCTTCGGTGTTTTCCGTATTCTCAACCGTCTGCACTGCTTCCCTGTTTTTGGTACTGCCTCCGGACAGCCCCCTGCTGACAGCCATAACAATAAGGACCACAATCAAAATCACTGCAGCCGCAGCCAGCGCCATGATCAAATAGCGGATGTAATCGTTATTGTTCCGTTTTCTCCTTGCCCTGTTTAAAACTTTCGTGTAATCCTCTTTTTCAAACATCTGTATTCTCCTGCCGCATCTATGTACACTTCTTTAAATAGTAACCTTTTCCATTCCCTCCCGCTGCTGCACGATCTGTCCCACTCTGCAGACAGCAAAATCAACGGCATTAGTATACCATAACTTTTTCCTTAATACGACAAGTTCATTCCGGGAAAATATTAAAATTTTATTACGATTTCCAACATAATATGTTACACAATATTTTCTCAAAGTCCTATTGCCCCCGCAAGCCCTGAGCCTGCCAGGTCTTTTGGAAAGCAATTCCCCTAAGACCGGCAGGCTCCGTCCTGTCACTTAAACCGCAATATTTCTCAGCCGCAAATATGTCTTTACAAGCTCCACTGCCGGGTCCAGCTCCAGTGTCGTGGTATTAATAGGAAGGTCGTAATTGGCCATGTCCTCCCATTCCTTCCCCGTATAATATTTGTAATAATCTCTCCGCTCCTTGCTGATGCGGTTGACCCGGCGCAGCGCCTCCTTCGTGTCCACCCCGTCCACCTCCACTACCCGGCGGATACACGTACTGCTGTCCGAATACACAAACAGGCGCACCAGATTTTTAATTGCCGCCGCCTCCAGCACAAAGTCGGCGCACCGCCCCATAATGATGCAGGACTGCTCCGCTGCCACTCTGCGCATCATCTTTGCCTGAAACCGGAACAGATTTTCCGGGGAGGTAATGTCATCATCCAGTGACGGCTCCTCCAGGCTGGTGCGCAGGCCCCCTAACGCCCTGAAAAACAGATTATTGCCTGCCTTCTCGTCATTAAGCCGGAAATACTGCTCTCCAATAGCGCTTTCTTCCGAAGCCATTTTTAAAATCTCCTCATCATAAAACGGAATCCCCAGCTCCTCTGACAGCTTCTTTCCCATAATGCGCCCGCCGCTGCCGTAAAGCCTGTCAATTGTAATTACATATTTATCCTTTCCCATAAAAACCTCCTTGTCCTGTACCATTTCGTTCCATGCCTCTCTGCCGGAAAGCCATGGCCCCTGGTTTTCACCTGCCAGACAGCGGATGCGCATCGATCCCCATGCCCATGCCCTGCCGCTTATGAAAATATTATATCACCTGCAGCCTTGTTAGAAAAGACAAAGAAAAATTTTTCTTCTCCATTGATCTGGAAAGCCGTCAGCTGTATAATAGCAGAATGCTCCAATATGCATCACGAGCCAGGAAGCAGTCTAATTACTGCTACCCTGTCATAAGAATAAGTATTTACATAAATAACCCAGGAGGAACTGTATGAATCTTATATTGCCAAAAGATTATGATCCCCGTCTGACTATCCGCCAGACACAGGAAGCCATTAAATATATTCGCGACACCTTTCAGAAAGAATTTGGAAGGCAGATGAATCTGGAGCGAATCTCAGCGCCCCTGTTTGTGGAAAAAAGCACTGGTTTAAATGATGACTTAAACGGCGTGGAGCGCCCTGTGGCTTTTGACATGGCCGCGCTTCCCAGTGAAACCATTGAAGTGGTCCATTCCCTGGCTAAGTGGAAGCGAATGGCCCTGTATCAGTACGGTTTTCAGCCAGGCGAGGGCCTTTACACCAACATGAACGCCATACGCCGGGACGAGGCCCTTGACAATCTCCACTCCTGCTACGTGGATCAGTGGGACTGGGAAAAAGTCATTACAAAAGAAGAACGGACTATAGATACGTTAAAGGACACGGTCAGAAATATTTTTAAAATCATCAAGCACATGGAGCATGAAGTATGGTATAAATACCCTCAGGCTGTAAAGCAGCTTCCGGAAGACATTTATTTTATCACCTCCCAGGAACTGGAAGATCGCTACCCGGATAAATCCCCAAAAGAGCGGGAAAATCTCATTGCCAGAGAGCACGGATGTGTATTTCTGATGAAAATCGGCGACAAGCTGAAAAGCGGTGAGCCTCACGACGGCCGTGCGCCGGACTATGATGACTGGCAGTTAAATGGGGATATCCTGTTCTGGTTCTCCACTCTGGACTGCGCCCTGGAAATCTCCAGCATGGGAATTCGGGTTGACGAAATTTCCCTGGATGAACAGCTGAAAAAGGCTGGCTGCCAGGAGCGCAGAACGCTTCCTTATCACCGTATGCTTTTAAACCGGGAACTGCCCTACACCATAGGCGGCGGTATCGGCCAGTCCAGGCTGTGCATGCTTCTTCTTGACAGAGCCCATATCGGCGAAGTCCAGGCCAGCATCTGGCCGGAAGGCATGAGGCAGGTCTGTGCAGATCATAAAATTTATCTTCTATAAAATAACAGGGGGCGCCATGAAGCTGACGCAGCCCCAGCAGAAGCCATGTTCTGACAGGCTTCAGATTTTTCCTGTCAGAACATGGCTTCTCTCAGACAAAAGCATGGCCGCCCCTTTATGGCTGCTGGGGAAGCAGGCCGGCAAAATTAATCATCTCCTGAAGCGTTACAGACAGCGGATCAGCAGTAAACAGTGACTCCGCCCTGTCTGCGATCCGCTTCCTCTCCTTCTCATCCCTGGTCAGGCGAAACAGCTGTGCAGTATTCCTGGAATCCCAGACGGCATCATGCCGATGGCCTGTAAAAGAAACATCCGCATAGAGAAGCGCCATATCCAGGGAGATCTGATACTCCCTCTTTACTATGGTTCCGAATTCTTTCTGAAAATCTATCCATCCGGTCATGGCCGCCTTCTCCTCCTGACTCAGTTCCACCCGTTTTAAAGAGATCTCATTGGCGAACTGGCAGAAATCATTCTCGCTCCAGGCGATTATCTCCGGCTTCTCTTCACCTTCCAGGCCCCAGCTCATAAAATCATGGAAAGCTGTTTCAAAAGAAACTCCCTGTTCCAGCATCTCAGTGGTAATCCCGGTCATCTTTTCATACTTAGGATATATTTTGGTACAGTAGTGAGGCTTTATCAGGCTCTTAAACTGGGATATCTCCTTCAAGTCATCATCCAGCATTACGGCTCCGATCTCAATCGTCTCATTTTTGCAGATTTCTTTCTCAGACTTATATTTATTGGGAAGCGGGTGCATCTCCAAATCCACTACTACGTATCTCATAGTTCCTCCTCATGTGTTCAATGTACTCCCAAAATCTCTTCTGCGCCTGCCTTTGCGGCCGATCTTCCGCCATATACAATCAGCATATGTTCCAATTTTAATATATCTCGGTCCCAAAAGGCATGAAAGCCAGCTTTGCCAATTTAAACTGCTGCAGTCCAAACGGAATTCCAACAATGGTTAAACAGAGAACCAGCCCCAGCCCTATATGTTGTAAAGCCAGAGGCAGGCCTGATACCATCAGCCACACAAGATTTAACAGGAAGCTTCCCGTGCCTCCTCCGTACCTGACTTCTTTTCCAAAGGGAAAAAATGTCAGCCCTGCGATCTTAAAGCACTGAAGCCCCACAGGAATCCCGATGACGGTTATGCACCATAAGCACCCGGCCAGGCACCAGCTTAAACCGCTTAACGCTCCTCCAAACATAAACCAAAGCAGATTTCCAAGACATCCCATAATCATTCTCCCTTCTCCAATCTTAATTTTCCAATCAATGATTCCGTTTTCCTGATCCCGTCCTCTACTTGTCTTTTGGCATTGTCTATTTTCCTCTGCACCAGATAGTCGGCGACAATTCCGTCAAGAAAGCAGTCTGCAAATGAAAGAAACCCTCCGATGTCAATTCCCAAATCCCCAAAATCAGGAATATCCTTCAGCTCCCTCTGAAAAATCTTTAAGTTTGTCCTGGCGCTTTCCAAATGGGAGGAAGCTTCCCTGATTTTAGAATGCTTTACCAGGCTGGTGACAAACCCTCCGCCTACCATATCCCATATTCCCCAGCCCCTGGCGCTTAAAAGGCTGTTCCTGGCCAGATACAAGCTGGTCAGCGCCTTTTCCCCGGCCCTGACCGCTTCTCTGATTTCCTGTCTTCTTCTTTCTTCTGTCATGTATATTCTCCCCTCTCTTTCTCTGTGCATAACCTTTATAAGGCAGACGTCATCCCTGTATGCATGGATTCCCTGAGGCATACATGCCTTCCGCCATAGAAAGATATAAAATAAAAAAGACTTTTACCATGACATCTCTCCTCTGCCACAATAAAAGTCTTGCTTTCTCATTTGATACGGATGCCTTTTAGCATCGGCCGACGATTTCAAACCCGTTGATTCTATACAGCTTCTGTATGGAAAACGTTTCGCTACTCCCTTTCATTTGCTTGTTAATAATATAACACTTTAAGCCTGAATTGTCAAGCCGCATTTCCTTTTGGGAATAGCCCTTCGCGGCTGCAGGTTAAAATTTCTACTGCTGTCCTTTTGCCTCCCGCACTGCCTTTGTTCTTATCTCTTCCTTTACATCCTGAATAAAAGCTTCCAGGGACTTCTGTCCCTCATCGCCCTCAAACCTGCTTCTGACTGCAACCAGGCCTTCTTCCTGCTCCTTTTGTCCCACAATCAGCATGTAAGGAATCTTCTGCATCTGAGCCTCCCGGATCTTATATCCGATCTTTTCAGAGCGGGTATCAAGTTCCACACGGATGCCTGCATCATCAAGCTGCTTTCTGACCTTTTCTCCATACTCCGCAAACTTGTCGGAAATAGGCAGGACTTTTACCTGTACCGGAGCCAGCCATGTGGGGAAAGCTCCAGCAAAATGCTCAATCAGAATACCAATAAACCGCTCAATGGAACCAAAGGCTACCCGATGGATCATAATGGGGCGGTGCTTCTCCCCGTCAGCCCCCTGATACTCCAGTTCAAACCGCTGAGGCAGCTGGAAGTCAAGCTGAATGGTTCCGCACTGCCAGGTTCTTCCAATGGCATCCACCAGGTGGAAATCGATCTTCGGCCCGTAGAATGCGCCGTCTCCTTCATTTACCACATAGTCAAGGCCCAGTTCATCCAGGGCGCTGCGGAGGCCTTCTGTAGCCATCTCCCAGTCCTCGTCGCTTCCCATGCTGTCCTCCGGCCTGGTGGACAGTTCTACGTGATATTTAAATCCAAACAGCGTATAAACCTCATTAATCAGTCTGGCAACTCCCTTGATCTCCTCCTTAATCTGCTCCGGAGTCATAAAAATATGGGCGTCATCCTGATTAAAGCATCTCACACGCATAAGGCCGTGAAGCTGGCCTGATTTCTCGTGGCGGTGTACCAGGCCTATTTCCCCCATCCTTAAGGGCAGATCCCGGTAAGAACGGGGTTCCGAGGCATAAACCAGCACCCCGCCCGGGCAGTTCATAGGCTTAATGGCAAAGTCCTGCTCGTCAATAACCGTTGTATACATATTGTTTTTATAGTGATCCCAATGGCCTGAAGTTTCCCATAAGCTTCTGTTAAGCATAATCGGCGTGGAGATCTCCACATACCCGGCTTTCTTATGAATCTCCCTCCAATATTCCATCAGCGTATTTTTAAGCACCATGCCCTTTGGCAGGAAGAACGGAAATCCCGGGCCTGCGTCATGCATCATAAACAGCCCCAGTTCCTTGCCCAGCTTTCTGTGATCCCGTTTCTTTGCCTCTTCCATCATAGTAAGGTAGGCATCCAGCTCCTCTTTCTTACCAAATGCCGTGGCATAGATACGGGTCAGCATCTTATTGTGCTCATTGCCCCTCCAGTAAGCTCCTGCAATGCTGGTCAGCTTATACGCCTTACCCACATCTTTCGTATTCATCAAATGGGGGCCTGCGCACAGATCCGTAAATTCTCCCTGCTTATAAAAGCTGATCTCCTCGCCCTCCGGCAGATCCTCAATCAGCTCCACTTTATAGGGCTCCTCTTTCTCCCTCATCAAAGCCAAAGCTTCCTCTCTTGGCAGGGCAAACCTTTCCAAAGGCAGGGCTTCCTTAATAATTTTTTTCATCTCCCCCTCGATCTTCTCCAAGTCTTCCGCCGTAATGGGAGATGCAAAGTCAATATCATAGTAAAATCCATCTGCAATGGACGGCCCGATAGCCAGTTTTGCATCCGGGTACAGCCTCTTCACCGCCTGAGCCATCACATGGCTGGCCGTGTGGCGCAGAGCTGCCAGCCCTTTTTCGTCCTTAGCTGTCAGAATGTTCAGCTGGCAGTCTCTGTCAGCCACGTATCTCAGATCAACGCTCTCCCCGTCTATCTCTCCTGCGCAGGCCATCCTGGCCAGGCCGGGGCTTATGGAAGCGGCAATGTCAATTACTGACATAGGCTGCTCATACTCCTTAAAGCTTCCGTCTTTTAATGTTACTTTCATATAAAGCTCTCCTTTTCCTGTTTTTCAATGATTATATCGGGTTCTTCCGTCTGCAGGCATCAGCGCGCAGTTCTGCCGTACAGCAAAAAGTCCCTTCCTGCAGTTTCCTGCAGGAAGGGACGATAAAAATCGCGGTTCCACCCTTTTTGCCAGAGCAATGCCGCCGCTCTGACCGCTTCTTTCCTGATGATAACGGAATCACCGTGTCCGATTAAGGACCGCTCGGAGGTGGTCTTCAGCTTCCGGCCCCGTAAGATGCTCGCACCTTCCCATCTCTCTCTGAACGCTTCCTGGCAGCCTACTCTCCTCGTCAACGCATTAGTTTATGTGCATTTCCTTATGTGTCGATTATAGCATTGGTTTCCGTTTTGTCAAGCTGAAATTTTTTGAAGAAGCACGTTTTCACCGCAATCAATCTATTTGCGAAAGCAGTTTTGTGCGAAAACCACATCCCGTTTGAGGTCACTCAGACTGCCGCCCCATTCTTCTCCGAGGCAAATATGGTCTATGTGAAAAAATCCGTCCAGGAGCTGAAAGCCGGGAAAGGCACCGCTCATGAACTGATCAAGGTGGACGATTAGTCAAAAAATATGGATGGACGATGCTTAGACAATAGCCATTATGGATAAATCATCACCTTTGTTTATGAAAATTATCAGCGATTTTCTTCCCATGCCCCAGATAAATTTACATAATACTGGCCTATCCACGCATCTGAAAACATTTTCCCCTTGCTTCCATCAGATATTGGGTTGAAATAATACCATTTGCCATTAATAAATTGCCAATCGGTTAACATCCCTCTATTAATATCAATGTAGAACCATCCAGGCAGTGTATAATCATATACAAATCCTTCCTTTGCATAGCTATTAAGGCCAAACGCATACCATGCACCATTAACCTGTTCCCAAAGGATCTGTTCACGAACTCTGCCAGTACTGTCAGTAATATTGGTTCCCGTAGCATATGTACCATCAAGATAACGTAATCTCCACCCCGTCATATCCTGCTGCCATATGCAATACCCGGGACCTTCTCCTGTAATGATGCCTGTAACAGCATTTACAGGCCCCTTTTTTCTATCTATAGTTGTTTCTCTAATGGAGGACTGAGAATCAGAAGACGCCCTTCTTCCTCTTGAGGTTCCATTGTCTCCCACAGGAATACCATTGCCAGAACTGCTTCCGCTATTAGAAGTCCCGCCAGACGAACTGCCAGGGCCTGACACATTTCCATTGTTATCCGGTTTCGTTACATCTGATTCATTTTCTCCTGGCTTTGACTCATCTGGTTGATTATCATTCCCAACATCCGCAGAAGGTCTATCTACTATTTGATCCCCCAACATAGTATCATAAGTCGCTTCAACCGTTTGTCCATCTGTGTGGAGCGCATATTTAGATTTGTCCTTTCTAATACCATTCTCTAAAATGCCTGTATAAATTTTGCCCTTTTTTAACGGCAAATTATCAAAATATACCGTTCGTATCAGCTCTGCCTCCTTATTGGCATCCTTTTCGTACTCCTCTACGATATAATCCATAGTTCCTGCATCATTTCCGATCAGCTTAATTGAAAAATCTTCATCTGGAAGATATATAGTTTTTGTATCACCATTAACAGACACATAAGAGCCAATATAATGAGTATCATAAACAGGATTTATTGTATTATTTTCCACTACTCCTACAAGTTCACTGTTATAATACAAATATACATCTACTGGACATTTAACTGTTATCTTTTTTGAGATCTGTTTTTTTAATGTTCCTTTAATTGACTCTATAAAGTCTGATTCATCAAATTCATCACCCCAAATACATGTGATAAACCAATTTTTAAATACATCGCTTGCATATGGAAGAATCTTGATATTACTCTCTGCAAGTATTGACTCATATAATTGCTCTAATTCTGATTTGTACAGCTTTAAGTCCTTATCAACAGCCTTTTTGAAATCGTCTTTTGCCTTTTTCTCTGCATCATTCATTAATTCGTGAAGAGACGCCAAATCAGCATATGTTATAAAATCAAGCGTACCTGAATATGCCCCGAGGTTTATCCCGTCCCTATCCAGCAACTCCCATTCAAGAAGATTTGTCGAAGCACTTAAATGCATATCTTTCCAGACATTATGTAAGGATGTATTTAGCCCCTTCCCAATATCCCTAAATTCCAAAGAAAATTTTATTCTTCTTTTACCTTTTCTTGGATACTGAAGGTTATCAATATTTACTGGAATTATAATGCTGCTTTCAATTTTATCAGCATCTTCTGAATAGCTACTAAACAGCTTCTTCTTGACCTGGCTGTCTGTATCCGGATTTGTAGCAATATCAATCCATTCCGACAAAATAATATTTAACTGATTACTCTGTTCTTCTGTAAAAAGACTTCCCAATGGTATTTTGATCAAATCCTGTTCTGAAGCTTTTGTCACTACCTTTTTTAATGCATCTTTTGTCGCATCGGAGTGTATCGGACTGCCTGTAGGTACATTTGTATTCACTGGAACATCATAATTAATAAATCTTAAAGGTATTTTCTGGGTCAAATCTGCTTTTCCATTACTTTTAACACTGCATGTTACATTAAAATTTATGCCTCTGATATCATTGCGCACAGTATACTCTTTGTTAGGATAAATAGGAATTGCAGTGGCAAGTTCACCTCCATATTCTATAATTCCTTTTGAATCTATCCAAGCTATTTCCTGTAGAAATACATCTTTGTCAAAGGATAACGGAACATTGTTAGAATCAAATATAAATTTCATGGAATCCACATGATATGTAGAGGATTCTTTATCAACACTTATACTATTAGCATATCCATATATATCCTTTTCCTGCTGGTTCTTCAATAACAGATTTGACAATATCACGGGAGATTCATTACTGATTGTTGCTTTTATCACTTCTTTTTCAAAATTAAATTTTCCATTCTGATATCCATATATATTTTTGTTTATATCTCTATCGTTTATTTCTAATGATATGTTTAAGTTACACTTAATCTTTCGTGTAATGGTTTCCCCATCGCTATCTTTAACACTTATCATTGCTGCGCCAGGTTTTAGTACTTTAAAATAACCATAATAAATTCCGCTTTCTTTATCAAAATAGCTTCCACAATAATGAAACAGATCATTATCGCTGCTTGTCCATACCAAACCGGAATCCTCTGTTTTTATAGTCTCTTTGTTTGTATCCGTTATGAAGCAACTACCTTTATATATGTCCCCAACAGTACACTTTATCCCCTCTTGACCTGCTAGAGAATCTAATATAGAATCTGACCATTGCAGGCCACCTCCTTTTTCAATACTTCCCCGTATCAATTTAATGCTATATGCTAAATTCGCAGGTAAAACTGTTATTTCCGTTCCATCGGGCATATACCACTTGTTCTCATCAGAATCATCTGACGCTTTAGGAAGCGAAGCATTAGATAAAGAAAGATTTTTCGGAGTATATATTGTTAACAAATCATCACACCCAGTAAGCAAATTTCGTACATCTTTTGCTGCTGATAAGTTGAAATTACTCAAGTCTAAATTTGTTAGACTCTCACAGAATTCAAACATACCTAACATATCCGTTAAATTAGATGTATCAAAACTACTTAAATTTATGTTTGTCAAATTGTTGCAACTACCGAACATTAAGTCCATATCTGTTACTTTAGATGTATCGAAACTACTTAAATCTAAATTTGTAAAATTTTCACCATGACAATTATAGAACATTGAACCCATTTTAGTAACATTAGCTGTATTAAAATTACTCAAATCTAAATTACTAAGCTTCAAGCAACTTGAAAACATACTATTCATATCGGTTACATGGGAAGTGTCAAAATTACTCAAATCTAGCTTTGTCAGATCATGGCAATCCGAAAACATTCCATTCATATTTATTATATTATTTCTTCCAAAACTACTTAAATTTATATCTTTTAAATTTTTGCATCCCCTAAACATCTCATGTACATCTGTTACATTAGACATATCAAAATTACTTAGATCTAATTCTGTCATTGAACAACCAAAGAACATAGATTCCATATTCGTTACATGAGATGTATCAAAATTACTCAAGTCTAATTCTGCTAGTCCTGAACAATTATGAAACATATCTTTCATATTAGTTACCTTAGATGTATCAAAATTGCTTAAATTCAATTCTACTAAACTCAAACACTCGTTAAACATTTCTTCCATGTCTGTTACATGTGATGTATCAAAGTTACTTATATCTAAGTTTTTTAAATTAGCACATCCAGAAAACATTTTTGAAGCGTTGGTTATTCCTGTAACATTTATTTCGGCTGTATGTATTCTAAGCCCATACTCTCCCCAAGGCGGAAGTATTCCTAAATATGTTGACATTAACTCATAATCTCCGCTCCCTTCCACCAAAAGTTTTCCATCCCCATCTATGCTCCAAGTTATATCATTACTTTTCCCTGCATATAAAATATTAGCACTTGAAGGCTGATTGGGATCTGCAATTTCTGATGTACCAGCACTCTGCGAACTATCAGGTGATTTACTATTATATAATGTATTATCACTAATTAATTCATCTCCTTTATTATCAGATTTGTAGTCATTTTCAAAAATTTCATCTGCAGGCATTGCGTTTGACGAAGTTGCATTTGACGGTGTTGCATTTGGTATAGATGCCTTTGCCTTCAATGGCACATTAGGCCATGGAATTGATGTAATTAACGTCATTATAATCAATGCCTTTGCTACTGTTCCTTTCCTTTTCATACTGTTTTCCTTTCTTTTTAATAGTAATATGTTCTTTATAAATTTAAAATTATTTTTAACTTAAAATGATTTGGTCAATAAAAAAATACCGAATCCGAATCAAAACGAATTGAAAGGCTGATCAATCTAATCAGCCTTTCCTACAATACCATAGCTTTTCTATTCCGTGGCAACGAAATACCTTCAGATTGTCAGCATTTCAACACTCCCAAACCTCAGTATGAAATTAACTGGCGACCCTAAGCACATATAATTTTTATGATATTCTGTTAAACTTTTTAGAATCGTTAAAATAAACCTTCTGTTGCCCTAATCACACACGCACCTATCATTTATTTTCTTCCCATGCTCCTGAAGCATTTACATAATAGTTATCCACCCATGCATCAGAATACATTTTCCCTTTTGTCCCGTCCGATACCGGATTGAAATAATACCATTTGCCATCAATAAGCTGCCACCCGGTCATCATCCCTGTATTGATGTCAATGCAGAACCATCCGGAAAGCATATGGTCGTATACGAATTTTGCTTTTGCATAGCCATCTGTTCCAAAAGCATACCATCCGCCATTAACCTGCTCCCAAACAATCTGTTCCTGGGCTTTTCCAGTGCTGTCAGTAATAGTAGTTCCTGCAGCATAGGTACCATCAAGATAGCGTAATTTCCACCCTGTCTCATCCTGCTGCCATGCACTATGGCCAGGCCCTTTGCCTGTAATAATACCTGTTACGGTATTTACATACCCTTTTTTATTATCTATAGATGTCCTGCCAGAGGGTGTCAATGCGGAGGAGGAAGAACCGGTGCCGCCTGCTGATTTTGAACCGCTGCCAAGCCTATAAAGATTAGCTCCGGAAACGCTTCCGCCATTAGATGAACTTCCAGAACCAGAGGAACTTCCAGAGCCTGAAGAACTACTAGAACCCGTCGAACCGCCGGAGCCCGTTGAGCCGCCGGAACCCGTTGAACCACCAGATCCCGTTGAGCCGCCGGAACCTGTCGAACCGCCGGAACCCGTTGAACCGCCAGAGCCCGTCGAACCGCCGGAACCCGTTGAACCGCCGGAGCCTGCTGAACCGCCGGAACCCGTTGAATTCCCACCATTGCCTGGTTTTGTCTCTTCTTCTTTTTCCTCAATATAAAGCCAAACTAATGTGCTCTTACTTCCGTCCAACAGCCTTGCCTCGATCTCTACATCCCCTGATTTCAGTGCCGTCACAAGGCCGGATGCCGTTACTGTTGCGATTGATTCGTCTAAGGATTTCCAAACAATATCTTTATTCGTCGCATTATCCGGTTTAATTTCAACAGTTAACTGGATCGTGCTGCCAACCGTTATCTGCCCATCCGGAACTGGAATCTCTAAGAAATCCACTGGAACAGGGCGGGAACCACCAAAAGGAATAAATGTAATTTTACCATGATATGGCCCCACATTATACTTCTCCATATAAGCTTTTGCAGAAGAGCCTGCATATCCATAAAGGTCTACAGGGTAGCCTTCAGGACCTTTTCCAGATCCGCTGACAATAAACGCCTCACAAAATCCATATGAATATTCGCCAAAATCAGCCTCTTGATTGTAAACATTCAATACCTTAAGGTTTTTGCAATTATAAAATGCCTCCGTACCTATATACCTTAAGCTTTTTGGCAATGTAACACTAGATAATTTTTCACATGCCGCCATCCCCATGTCAGCAATTCCAAGAATGCCTTCTTCTACTTTACAGTCACTGTCTATATTATAATTATCATCTGCACCAATGATCCATATTCCTAAATAAAGAAGTCCGTTTCTCCAGTTTTTGCTGTTATTATAATAAGCTGTTCCAAAAAATGCGCTGCTGCCTATATGCCTTACGCTTTCCGGGATAGTTATATCCGCTAAATTGCCACACTCATAAAAAGCCGCATAACCAATATCGGTAATGCCCTCTGGAATCGTCACAGTAGTTAAATAGCTTCCCTTTTCGAATATATATTCCGGAATGCTTTCTGTCCATCCAAATTCAATATTGCACCCGCTTCCAATAGGGCCTGCACTTTTCAGTTTTCCGCAATTTTTAAATACAGAGCCAAATCCCGAATCGAACTTTTTTAGACTGTTTGGCAAAGTAATTCTGGCTAAATTGGTGCAGTTGGAAAACGCAGAACTTCCAAGCTCCGTCACCCCTTCCGGAATAACGATGCTTGTTAAACTGCTGCAATTCTCAAATGCATGCATGTCAACTTCCGTAACCCCATTTGGTATATCTATGCCGGTTAAGCTGCCGCACCCGCTAAATGTAGAATAGCCGATCTTGGTAATGCCCTTGGGAAGATTTACATTAGTCAGGCTGCTGCAGTCTTCAAATGCAGAATAACCAATCTCAGTAATACTCTCCGGAAGAATCACTTTCGTCAAACTGCTGCAATTCTCAAATGCACTCCTGGGAATAGATTCCGTCCAACCAAATTCGATGCTGCATCCACTTCCCTTGGGGCCTGCGCTCGTCAGACTCTTACAGCCTGAAAGTGCCATATTTTCTATAACTGTAACGCTTTCGGGAATAATTAGCTTTTCCAGTTTACTGCACCCTGCAAATGCCCTGTCACCAATAATATTTACGCCTTCTGGTATGGTAATGCTAGTGACAGAATCCCCATTTTCGCTAAATGCAGATTCCCCTATTTCTGTTACCCCTTCCGGTATAACAACAGCCCCGCCATTTCCAATATACTTTTTTAAACAAGTTGTTTCACCATCTGTAATAATCTCAAACTCTGCCGTATTCACCAATGCACTCTCTGCATTTTTTTCAGATACATCATATAGCTGACTTGCAGCCGCCTCAATTGTTACTGTCTCACTTGGCTGCAAAACAGGATATGAATCTTCTTCCTCGTCATCAGCAGCTGTCTCAAATTCCTCTTTATCCTTTGATACATTCTCCGTATCTTCCTTAGATTCTGCATTTGACGGACTTGCAGCAGTCTCTGCCTTCTGTAATACGTTTAGCCATGAAACCGGTTGAGAATCTTCATTATCAACAGCAATCTCATAGTTTTCCCGGTTCTCCAAAACACTTTCTGCATTTTCCTCAGGTTCTGCATTTGACGGACTTGCAGCTCTGGTAGCGGCTATGGTCATCAGTTCCGTACCAGGCCATGGAATTGAAGTTGCCAGTACCATCATAGCCAATGTTTTTGCCAATATTCTCTTCTTCATGTTCGTTCCTTTCTTTTTGGGATATAATCTTTCGTTTAATCCTTCTGCTGATTCTTAGTAAATACAGCTGCTTTCGGATTATCCTTTGAGCATCACCTCTCGTTATAGTCAAAATAACCTATAAGTCAGCAGAATTTTTCCGCAAAATAGTGCAATCCCCAAATTAGTAAGCCCATTATACCCCCCCGAAGAAGAATTTCAATACTATAATTGAACAAATTTAAGTTTTCGCCAAAGTTGCTGCTCCATGCCAGAACGTCTGCCCACCGGGCACACCAAAAAAGGCCATCGCCCATGGACAGCAGTCCAGCACGATGGCCTTTTCCTGATATATTAAAAATGAGTCGATTTACTGCTCCAGCTTCCAGATATCTCTATTCCGTCTGAAATACAGGCACACGCCAATCCCTGCAAATGCAATGGCAAAAAACAGAAATGCGGCCCCGGAGCCTTTTCCGCTTCCAAACATCTTCACCAGCACGCTGTCCGGGCCCTGCGCTGCCATAACCGGTTCAAACACCTGATCCACCAGAAACCCGCCCAGGAAATATCCTATGGGAATGGTGAAAAACTGCAGCGAATTCCGCACTGAGTACACCCGTCCCTGCATCTTCTCCGGCACACGAAGCCGCAAAATGGCGTCCAGGTTGGTGCTCATGACAGGTATGGCGATCCAGCCCAGAACGCCTCCCGCACACCATGCCAAAGGCGTCCTGCCAAATGCCAGAAGGAAATTTTCTGTGCTCATGGAAAACAGCAGGCAGTTGCAGATAACCCGCACCCTGCTTTTAGGCGCTTTCATAAAGGAAGCCGCAATGCTTCCTGCAAATGTGGCAATGCCAATCACCGCGTTGACCAGTCCCAGAACCTTTTCGCTTCCTCCGTTTCTGGAAAGCATCATAGCCGGAAATGCCGCTTCATAGACAGATGCCACCAGATTGATTGCCGCCAAAAACAGGATCAGATTAAGAATCCCCTGCTCCTCCTTTAAAAATGCAATGCCCTTCCTAGCCGAGGCAAGCAGCTTCTCCTTTCCGCCTGCATCCTCCCTGTCTTCCGGAATCCGGATAAAAAATATCAGGGTTAAAAAGGCGGTGCCAAAGGTAAACAGATCAAAGGCCACCACTGCCCCCATGCCCGCAAGCCCTAAAACCGCAGTGGCAATAACAGGCGTCAGAATGGTATTAAGGGAGGAGGCAAAGTATTTCAGCCCTCCCACCCGCTGGTAATACTTCTTCGGCAGCACTCTTGTGGTAGCCACCTCTGACGCCGGCTGCTGTATTGTGTTCATCAGGCCGTTTACCGTATTCAGCAGGTAAAGATGCCCAAGCCCCAGGGTTCCTCTCCGCAGCCAAAGCAGCATCGCCACTGTGGTCAGCGCAGCTATGGAGTCACATGCCAGCATGGTGATCTTTTTGTTCCACCTGTCGCTTAAGGCCCCCGCAAAAATGCTGAACACCACATAGGGCGCATAGGAGCTAACCATCAAAAGCGCTGTCATCAGCGCAGAACCTTTCTGGGAATAAGACCAGATTACCAGCGCATAGCTTGTCATGGCACTGCCCAATCCGGAAAAAGACTGAGTCAGCCAAAGCAGCAGAAACGTCCTCATTTCCCGCAAGCTTTTCATATTTTCTTTAAAATTTTTCATAGACTTTGCTCCTTTTCAAATAAAAATTTATTGAAATCTGCAAAGTCCAAGAGCAGTTCCTATGCTCCTTTCTCCATGCAATCCTGCTCTAAAAGACTTTGCATGGAGTATTTGCAATGCATAGATAAGTACTGTTTACCCGCACATTCGTTCCCTCCTTCCTCATAACGGTTCCATTCTACCACACCTATGATGAAAATAAAATCATTTTCTTATATGCCCGTGGGCCTTTGCCCCGCAATGCGCCGTCTTGACACGCCGGCCTCTATCCGGTACAATAAACTCCATCTAATGCAATAAAGACACTTCGCAAAAACGGAAAAGAGGACAGCCTATGAAAATCACCATTATCGACGGACAGGGCGGCAAAATGGGCCGGACGGTCATCGAACAGCTGAAAAAACGCCACCCGGATCTGGAACTGTACGCCATCGGCACAAACAGCACCGCCACCGCTTCCATGGTAAAAGCCGGCGCAGACTACGGCGCCACGGGAGAGAATCCCTGCATTGTCAATGCCCGTGACTCTGACATCATAATCGGCCCTATCGGCATCGTTTTTGCTGACGCGCTGTTAGGCGAGATCACTCCGGCCATTGCCCAGGCCATCGGCTCCAGCAAGGCCTACAAGATCCTGATTCCGGTAAACCGGTGCAACCACTATATTGTGGGATGCAAAGAAACCGGACTGGGCGAATACATACGCTTAGTATGCGAAAAGGTGGACTCCCTGATTTAAAGGAGTCCGCCTTTTCCTGTATCATTCCAACTGCCTGGAAAGTTCCGGCGACTTAAAAATCCGTACAAAATATACAAGTTCTGCAGCTCCTGTGATGATCCACGAAAAAACATACAGAAGATACAGTGATTCTATGGTCCTGAAATGGGCAAACACAGTCCAGATCCACAAAAGCCGGAATATGGTTGAACCTGCTGTCACAATCAGCATAGGGACAATGGTCTTTCCCAGCCCTCGGGACGCTGCAATGGTACAGTCCATAAATGCGCTGATGCAGTAAGACAGGGCCATGACAGAGATACGTTTAATCCCTGCCTCCACCACAGCCCTTTCATTGGTAAACATAGATAAAAACGGATACCGCAGCACATAAATCCCCACTCCCAGCGCCAGCCCCAGCACAAAAGAATAGAGCATGCAGATAGAAAAGCTCTTTAACATCCGCTCCCGTTTCTTTGCCCCCAGGTTCTGGGCAATAAAGCTGGTACAGGCCGTGTAGAAAGCTGCCATCATGTCATATACCAGAGGGTCGGTATTGGCAGCAGCCGAGTTTCCCTCCACCATCACATGGTCAAACGAATTGACGCTGGCCTGGACAAACAGGTTTGCCACTGCAAACAGCGCATACTGAAGAGCTGAGGGAATTCCGATTTTTAAAATCCGCCTCATTTTATCCCTGTCCAATTTCAGGCAGTCAAGGCGCAGCGCAAACGTTTCCTGACAGGTCATCAAGAGCCTGATGACCAAGCCCGCCGAGATATACTGGGAAATAATGCTGGCAACGGCCACCCCGGCTGCCCCCATATGGCACACAATGACAAAAAACAGGTTCAGCGCCACATTGACCGCTCCGGCGAAGGTGAGATAAAGCAAGGGCCTTCTGGTATCCCCTGCGGCGCTTAACACCGCATTGCCCAGATTGAACATGGCCAGAGCAGGGGTTCCCAGCAGATAGATCCGCAGATAAACCACTGCATCTTTTATAAGCTCATCCTTTGTGTGCATGGCAGCCAGAATCCCTCCGGCTGCTGCAAGTCCCAAAATCATAATGGCGGCACCAAAAAAGGCCATCAGAAGCGCCGCCGTGTGAACCGTAGACTTCACTCCCTCATGATCCCTGGCTCCGATATAAAGGGCTGTCAATGCGCTTACGCCGCTTGCCAGCCCCAGCAGAAGCCCTGTAGATAAAGTAACCAGAATGGTGGTAGAACCCACTGCTCCCAAGGCAATGGGGCCGGCAAACTTTCCCACCACCGCCACATCTGAAATGTTAAAAACAACCTGCAGGATGTTGGAAAACATCAGCGGCACGCTGAAAAACAGGATCTTCTTCCACAGAGATCCTGTACACATATCTATCTCATAATGTTTCATGTTTGTTTCCTGTTATGGCAGAAAATGCCTTCCGCCTGCCAAATACTTCCTCTCCCCTATGTATTGCACCGGGGAACCCAGCCTGCTGTCCCTGCAGCAGAATTCCCCGGTGCATTTGTCCTCATGTTATCCTATCCTGCAAACTTTGCCCAGTACCCCTGCAAAAAGATTACCAGAATGACTACCGGAAGGACCCAGCTTACATATCCCTTAGCCCATTTGGGAAATTTCATTCCTGTCCCTGCATTGGCTTCGTTCAGAAAATTCTCAAATCCCCATCCGTATCTGCTGGTACAGAACAGAAGGTACAGAAGGCTTCCGATGGGAAGCAGGTTATTGCTCACCAGAAAGTCCTCCAGATCCAGCACTCCCGTGCCTTCCCCCAGAGGCATAAATCCGCTCCACACGTTAAATCCCAAAACACAGGGCGCCGACAGAATGATCATAACGATTACATTGCACACTACCGCCTTTTTCACGGTGCATCCTGTCAGATCCGTGGCAAATGACACAATGTTCTGAAACACTGCGATCACTGTGGACATGGCGGCAAATGACATAAACAAAAAGAAAAGGCTTCCCCAGATGCGCCCGCCCGGCATATGGTTGAACACATTGGGCAGGGTAATAAAAATCAGCGAGGGCCCTGCGTCCGGCTCGATGCCGTAGGCGAAGCAGGCCGGGAAAATAATCAGTCCTGCCATAAATGCTACCAGGGTATCCAGGCACAGCACGCTTACCGCCTCCCCGGCCAGCCTCTTTTCCTTGCCGATATAGCTTCCGAAAATAGCCAGGGCGCCGATGCCGATGCTTAAAGTAAAGAAAGACTGGCCCAGAGCCGCAAACACCGCCTCCCCGATTCCAGCCTCTTTTACTTTTGAAAAGTCGGGCTTCAGATAAAATTCCAAACCGGTGCTTCCGCCTTCTATGAGCATGGAATTTCCTGCCAGTACCACCATCAGAAGAAGCAGGCACACCATCATCCATTTGGTGATCTTCTCAACGCCGTTTTTCAGCCCCATGCCGCAGACCGCAAATCCCAAAAGCACTACAATGATCATCATGGCCATCATGAGAATGGGATCGGACAGCATGCCGCCGAACTCTGCTGCCACCTGATCAGCCGCCAGGCCTGTAAAGTCACCCATAAGCATCTTCATAAAGTACAAAAGCATCCACCCTGCCACGGTAGTGTAAAACATCATCAGCAGATAATTGCCTGCAATGGCTATGGGCTTTCCCAAATGCCATCTGCTTCCCTTTGGCTCCAGCACCTCGAAGGACAGCGCCGCACTTTTTTGGCTGGCCCTTCCCACCGCAAATTCCATGACTACCACCGGCAGTCCTAAAACCAGGAGAAACAAAAGGTATATCAGCACAAAAGCCGCCCCTCCGTACTGTCCCACAATGTAAGGGAATCTCCACACGTTTCCAAGACCGATGGCACATCCCGCCGATATGAGGATGAACCCCAGCCTGGATGAAAATTTTTCTCGTTCCACCGCTTATCTCCTTTGCCCTTCTGTATTGATCGATCCCGCTGTCTAAAGCTGCCTAAAGCCGCCCCCTTGCGGGCATGTCCTCTATTATAACAGCAGACAAAGAAAAGTACAATATCTTCTGTTCCAATTGCCTGTTAGTTACTGTTCACGGGGGCATCTTCTTGTCCGGCTACGCCGAACAAGAAGCATCGGGCGTTCGCCCGATGGGGAAAACCGGATGAAAACAGTCTTACAAGCAAGCTTGACGCCTGTTTTCATCCGGTTTTCCCCGCCCCGTGAACTGTAACACCTGTTATACTACCTGCCCGTAAAGTTCCGCCGGAACATAGGCCTTCACCAGTATGCCTTCTTCCTGATACTCCTCGGCCAAAAGTTCTCCGAATTTGCGAATGGCCTGGATCTTCCCTGCTTCCCCGTAGCCATATACCTTTTCCAGATAGATTCTGTCATTCCTCAATATGGTTTCCAGAGTCTCCAAAAGCTTATCCACTCCCTGCCCTGTCTTTGCCGACAGTTTAACCTGGTAGTCCGCAGACATATCTTTTAAGATTATCTCTCCCTCCATCCGGTCAATCTTATTAAAGACAGTTACCACTGTTTTGTCCGTCACTTCCAGCTGCTTTAATGTATTGTAGACCGTGTATATCTGCATATCCATCTGGGGATTGGAGCAGTCCGCCACATGAAGGATAATATCGCTGTACCTGGCCTCCTCCAGCGTACTTTTAAACGCCTCAATCAAATGGTGGGGAAGCTTGCGGATAAATCCCACCGTGTCTGTCAGCAGAATGCTCTGGCCTCCCGGCAGCAGCAGGTTTCTGGTAGTAGGGTCCAGGGTGGCAAAAAGCTTATCCTCCGCCAGAATCCCTGCATTGGTCAAATAATTTAAAAGGGTGGATTTCCCTGCATTGGTATACCCCACAATGGCCGCCGACTTCACATGGGCCCGCTCTCTCTGCCTGCGCTGTACCTGCCTGTGGCACTCCACCTCCTTAAGCTCTGCTTTCAGCTGGCCGATGCGCTCATGGATCAGGCGGCGGTCCATCTCCAGCTTTTTCTCTCCCGGTCCTCTGGTGCCGATTCCTCCTCCCAGCCTGGACAGGGAGCTTCGGAGCCCCACCAGCCTGGCTGCCCGGTATTTCAGCTGAGCCAGCTCCACCTGAAGCTTGCCCTCCCGGGTCCTGGCTCTAGCTGCAAATATATCAAGGATCACCATGGTTCTGTCCATCACCTTGGTTTCCAGCGCGTCTTCCAGGTTCTTAAGCTGAGCCGGGGACAATTCGTCATCACACACCACTCCCGTGGCATCCTGTTCCCACATCAATTCCTTAAGCTGGTCAACCTTCCCTTTCCCCAGATACGTTCCCGGATGGATCTTCTCCCGGTTCTGAATAACCCTGCCAACCACCTCCGCCCCTGCGGTCTTAACCAGTTCTTCCAGCTCGTCCAGGCTCTCTTTCGTGTCGCTGCCGTCCTCCAGGCTTACGGCAAAGAGAATAACCCGCTCCTGCATTTCTTTTAATTCAATTAATTCCGCCACAAAAACTCCTTCCTGTCTGTCCTGATTTTGTTATCTGGACTTTAAAAAATCGATCTCCTTCTGAATCTCTTCATCAGCTCCATAAGCCGCTGCATACTGCTGGAGAATGGACAGCGCCTTCTGAAAATCAAGTTTCCTTTCATAGGCGGCCGCCTGGTTTAAAAACAGGCTTGCCATGACCGACTGATCCCCTGTCTCCACGCCCTGTTCCAGATATTGGATTGCCAGATCCAGATCTCCCGCCTCCAACTGGCAGACTGCCATGCGGTTATAAATTTCCCCGTTCTCCATTCCGTCATTCACCGCCTGCTGATACAGCTCTATGGCCTGGTCAGCTCTGTCCTGATCTGTCAGAGCCTGGCCCAGAGACAAAAGTATCTGGGTTGTCTCCCCGTCTTTTGGCGCGGCCTCATACAACTTCTTATATTCTTCCACGGCATCGTCAAGCTGCCCTGCCAATATCTGCAGTCTGCAGATGCGCGTCCTGTATTCGTTTCGCTCCTGATCCACCTGCATAAGAACGCCGTAAGTGTATGCGGCCGCACCGTAATCCCCTGCCTTGTATTCTGCCTCTGCTCTGTACTTTAAAATATCCAGTTCAAATTCGCCTACTACCTTAGACGAGAGAGACAAAGCCCCCTCAAAAGCCTCTATAGCCGCCTCATAATTCCCTGCGTCCAGCTGTTCGATGCCCTGCAGGCGAAGCTCCTGCTTTTCTTTTTCCCTGTCACTGCAGCCCCCTGTCACCATAAGAGCCGCAAAAAGACACAAAATGATGATACGGCGAACCGCTTTCATCTCTGCCGCCGTGCATATTCTTCCTCTCTGTCCGGCCCCGTCTCTGCGGCCCCGTCCTTTGCCGTACTTCTGATATCCCATAGGCTCTATGCTCCTTTTATGTTTTTCCCATCTGGCATAACTTCCATATGCCCTTATGCAGCCGGTTTTTATTGCTGCCTCGTCACACTAATTTGTGCCCGTACTTCCCAGGCCGCCTCTGTCCCGGTCTGACAGCTCCTCTGTCTGTTCAAAACTCACCTGGGGCTGGTGCTCCATAATCCGGAACTGGCATATTCTGTCATTTGCATGAATGACGGTATCCCTGAGAGCATAGGCCGGAAAATGCCACTGATCATTGCTGCCGCAGTATGTCTCGTCAATAACCCCCATATGGTTTGTCTGGATGATTCCGAAATTTTTGAATGTAGAACTTCTCGGTACAATATGGGCTTCATACCCCTTTGGCAGTTTCATGGCTACTCCCAAAGGAATCATCCGAAACTGCCCGGCTTTAAGCTCCACATCCTCAGCGGCGCGCAGATCAATCCAATCGGATTTTCCTCCGATGTA
Source organism: uncultured Hungatella sp. (assembly GCA_947089145.1). Taxonomy (GTDB): domain Bacteria; phylum Bacillota; class Clostridia; order Lachnospirales; family Lachnospiraceae; genus UBA3402. Next base: position 57,736 of record CAMUJH010000002.1, read on the forward strand.
AGCCAGCTTGTCAATTTTATCCGTAAAATATTTTATCTGTATCGTTTCCATGACATATTACCCTCTCCTGTTGGCCTTTGCTGTTAGTTTCCACTCAATTCTACCATACCAGATATGCGCTGTAAACAGCTTCTGAATTTCTCCGGCATCCAACTGCGGCCCCATTGGAAAAAAATCCGGAAACCCTATGTTTTCACATCTGGCCTCCGGATTTTCTTCCTTGCCGCAGTTTAAATATACTTCCAGCGTCCTGTTACTGAACCGATACTACCTTGTAGTCCTGCTCCTCCACGGTTTTTTTCAGCACGTCATCAGAAACGTCGCCGTTTAAAGTAACCACTGCCGTTCCCGCCTCATGGCTTACAACGGCCTCCGTCACTTCGGGCAGAGCCTCCAGACATTTCTTCACCCTTGCCTCACAGTGCCCGCACATCATTCCCTCGATTTTCATGGTCTTTTCCATGGTCAGTTCCTCCATTTTCTTTGTTATTATTTTTTTATCTTTTCCCGCATCGTGGATGCGGAACAGATTCAGCCTTAGGGCATTTGTCACCACGCAGAAACTGGACAGGCTCATAGCCGCTGCCCCAAACATAGGGTTTAGCTTCCATCCGAATATAGGATACCACAATCCGGCTGCCAAGGGAATCCCCACCACATTGTAGAAAAACGCCCAGAACAGATTCTCATGGATATTTCTCAGGGTTGCGTGGCTTAAGCGGACAGCAGCAGGCACATCCCGCAGCCGGCTCTTCATCAGAACAATGTCAGCCGCATCAATGGCAATATCCGTACCTGCCCCGATGGCGATGCCGATGTCTGCCCTGGTAAGAGCCGGAGCGTCATTGATCCCGTCTCCCACCATGGCCACTTTGCCTTTTTTCTTCAGGGAGCGGATGACGCTCTCCTTTCCTTCCGGCAGCACTCCGGCGATTACCTGGTCAACCCCTGCCTGCTTTCCGATGGCTCTGGCTGTCCTCTCATTGTCGCCGGTCAGCATGACCACATGGATTCCCATGTTCTGCAGTTCTTTTACTGCCCGGGGACTGTCCTCCTTAATCACGTCCGCCACGGCGATAATTCCCGTAAGCTTTCCGTCTCTGCTGAAAAACAGAGGAGTCTTCCCCTCTTCTGCCAGGCGCTCAGACTGTCTCTGCACCTCTGCCGGAACGTCTGCATGGCTGCTTATAAATTTCAGGTTGCCGCCTGCAAGCCTGCTTTCCTCTATGCGGGCAGTCAGCCCGTTTCCCGGAAGGGCTTTAAAGTCCGTAACCTCCCGGCTCTCCATCCCCTGCTCTTCCGCCTTTAGAAGGACGGCCCTGGCCAGAGGATGCTCGCTTTTCTTTTCAAGCCAGTAGGCATCTCTCAGAAGCTCTTCTTTTGAAACCCCGGGGGCCGGCACCATGTCTGTCACCTTGGGCTCTCCGCTTGTAATGGTTCCTGTTTTGTCAAGGGCCACCACCTGCACCTTTCCCGCTTCTTCCAGAGACACTGCCGTCTTAAACAGGATTCCGCTTTTGGCGCCCATGCCGTTTCCCACCATGATGGCAACCGGCGTAGCCAGGCCCAATGCACAGGGGCAGCTGATAACCAGCACGGAAATTCCCCGTGCCAGGGCAAACCCGATGCTCTGTCCGGCCAGAAGCCAGGCGGCCAGAGTAATGGCGGCAATGGCAATAACTGTGGGAACGAACACGCCGGACACTTTATCCGCCACCTTGGCAATAGGCGCCTTTGTGGCAGCCGCATCGCTTACCATCTGGATAATCTGGGACAAGGTAGTGTCTTCCCCCACTCTCGTGGCTTCACAGCGGATAAAGCCTGACTGGTTTACCGTGGCGGCTGACACCCTGTCTCCTGCCGCCTTGTCCACGGGAATGCTCTCCCCTGTAAGGGCCGACTCGTTGACCGCGCTGCTTCCCTCCAGCACTACGCCGTCTACCGGAATATTCTCCCCGGGCCGCACTACAAAAATGTCGCCTTTTGCCACCTGCTCCACCGGGATCTCTGTCTCTGTCCCGTCTTTTATGACTACCGCCGTTTTGGGAGCCAGCTTCATCAGACTTTTCAGCGCATCTGTAGTCCTTCCCTTGGAACGGGCCTCCAGCATTTTCCCCACAGTGATCAGGGTCAGTATCATGGCCGCCGATTCAAAGTAGAACTCATGCATATAGGCCATGACTCCCTCCATGTCCCCTCTTACCTGGGCATCAGACATGGCAAACAATGCATAAGAGCTGTACACAAAGGAAGCCCCGGACCCTAATGCAACCAGGGTATCCATATTGGGCGCCCCGTGAAGCAGGCTTTTAAAGCCGTTTATAAAAAATTTCTGGTTGATTACCATAATGATCACCGTCAAATGGAGCTGCAGAAGCCCCATGGCTATGTGGTTGCCCTCCAGAAAAGCGGGAACCGGCCAGCTCCACATCATATGCCCCATGGAAATGTACATAAGCACAATCAGAAATCCCAAAGACCACACAAGTCTCTGCTTCAGAACAGGAGTCTCCCTGTCTTTCAGCATATCTTCTCTGTCTAAGCTTCCTGACGCCCCCTTGTCTTGCCCCTGGGCGCCTTTTACGGAAGCTCCGTATCCGGCCTCCTCCACGGCCGCAATAACGGCTTCCGGCGGGACATCCCCCTCAACTGCCATAGAATTGGTCAGCAGGCTTACGGAGCAGGAGTCCACCCCTGACACCTTTCCCACCGCCTTCTCTACCCGGGCGCTGCACGCTGCGCAGCTCATGCCTGTTACTGTATACTGTTTCATCTCTGCCTCCTCTATCTCTATATTCAGTCATCCTATTGCCTGAATGCCTGTCACCGCAAATCCCGCCTTCTCCACTGCCGCCTTCAGTTCCTCGTCACTGACCATCCGTTCCATGGAGACTGTGGCTGTCCTTTTCTTTAAATTCACTTCTGCCGCTGCGCCGTCGATCCGGTTTAACTGTCTCTCCACGCTGTTTTTGCAGTTTTGGCAGTGCATTCCCTCAATGGAAATAACTTTCTTCCCTATGTTCTTTCCCTTAAGCGTCTTTCTGGCCGCCTTGGGAACCTTCCCTCCTCCGCAGCAGCCGCCCTGGCCTTTCATATGTTTTATCGTTGCCCGGACACCGAAAAACAAACCAACAGATACGATTAGAATAATTACCAGATCTCCCATAATTTGCCTTTTGCCTTCTTGATCTCCTTTTTCTATTTCATCAATTTCTGCAGCGTTGCCACCAGCTCATCAATTGTCTCTTCTTTCCCCTCCCTTATATCCCTGGCCACGCAGGTTCTTATATGATTTGCCAGAAGCACTTTATTAAAGCTGTTGAGAGCTGCGTTGGCAGCGGCTACCTGAACCAGAATTTCGGGACAATAGGCATCCTTTTCCACCATTCCCCTGATTCCCCGTATCTGCCCCTCAATCCGGTTCAGGCGGTGAATCAGATCCTTATATTCTTTATCAGAGCGCTCCTTGGTCTTGTGGCAGCATTGGCACCCGTCTTCCTGTGTCTGCTTATTTTCCATATGCTATCTTACCTCCGCCATATCTATGCCATACGCTTATTATATACCCTATGGGGGTATATTGCAACCATTTTTTCTCACCCGCATAAAAAGAGTCCGTCCTATAATAAAAGCCTGCCCTGCATCCCGCAGAACAGGCTTCTGTTAATGGGAAAGCGCCGCGCACGCTCCCTTTTCGCATATTTTTTCTATATTCCCATCCTTAATCCGGTAAGCTTCCCCGTAAAGGATCTCCTGCCCGTCCTGGGCAAGGACATAGCTTCTGTCTACCAGGGCATAAAACGTGCGGCCCATGCTGTCCGGGTATGTTATATCCTCCATCAGCCGTCTTCCGTCCAGCATATGGCTTTTTACATCCTGGTAATGGGGAAGGATCATAAGATCTGTCAGCCCCAGTCCCGGCAGGAACCTTTTATACTCCGGATTCACCGACTCTCCTTCAAGCTCCGGCTGCGCATACACCGTCCCGGCGCAGTTCATGGTTCCGGCGCTGATGCCCATAACCGTTCCCTTATATCCCTCCATCAGCTTCTTCAGGCCAATCCTTTCAAAAAACCTATTCTGGGTGGGAACATGGCCTCCTGCCAGAATCATCAGCCTGCACTGTTCAAGATACCGGGGCAGTTCCCTCCGGTTCCTTTCATCACACAGAATTAGTCGGGACACAGGGATCTGGCTGAAGTCAAAAAATTCCTTAAATTCCTGCTGCATCTTATCATTATGGCTGAAGTCATTGGGATCTGCGCTTACCATCAGGCAGCTGCATCCCGGCTCCCACCCTTCTTTGAACCGCTTTAAAAACCCGTTTTCCTCACTATAGCCGTAGCGTGTCTGTCCGTCCTTCTGAGGATAAGGGCTGCAGGGGCTGCTTGTCAAAAAAAGTCTCATACCTTCCTCCTGGGCCTGCAGGCGCATCCGATGCCCAAAGCCCCCTGGCCTGTATGGCAGGATACGCCCAGGGACAAATTGTCACACATAACGTCCATTCCGGGAAATGCCTCCTGGATCTCCTTTACCCACTGCCTCGTTTCCTCCTCAGACGCGCTGGATGCTGCCAAGAGATACAGCTCCCCCTTTTCTTTCTGCTCCCTGAATCTGGTATCCATATCATGGCCCATGGCCTCAATCATGGTTTTTTTCGCCTTCATAAATCCGCGGCATTTTTTAAAGGAATCCAGGACACCCACATCCAGCTTTAATACCGGCTTTATATTAAGCACGGTTCCCAAAAGAGCCGCGGCCGCAGTGATCCTTCCTCCCCTCTTTAAGTGCTCCAGAGTATCCACCCCTATGTAAATCTCCATATCTTCTCTGGAGTCCTCCACCATGTGCTTTATCTCCTCTGCGCCATGCCCTTCTTCAATCAGTTCCATCGTGTCTAAAATCAGCCGGTGCAGGGGCGTGGATACCCGCCCGTGATCCACCACAAACACCCGCCCTTCATACGGTTCCTCCTGGGCCATGGCGGCCGCAGTGGCACAGGAACCGCTGAGGCCGCTGCTGATCGGCATATATGCAATCTCATGATATTTCTCCAGCGCCTGATCCCACAGCTTCATCACCTCGGCTGGGGAAGGCTGGGAGGTGGTGATCTCCGCGCCTGAATCCAGCTTCCGGAAAAATTCTTCCCTTGACAGAGTCACATCCTCATAGTAGCACTGACCATCTATGTAAAACGGCATAGGCAGCACCATGATCCCAAGTCTTGCCGCCTCCTCCTGGGAAATGCCGCTGTGACTGTCTGTAACGATTCCCACTGACTTCTTCATGACCATCCTCCTCACTTTAATCCAAATGATTCTCTTCCTCCATATGAAGATTTAGTTCCTCTTCCACCTCGTTGCGGAGTTCTTCCGCCTGAACCGGGTCCATGTCAGGAAGCTCTTCCCTGGAACCGATTCCAAACCTTCTCAGAAATTCCTCCGTGGTGGCAAACAGCGCCGGCCGCCCAGGCGCATCCAGGCGGCCCACCTCCTGGACCAGATTGTATTCCACCAGGCGGTTCACCGCATGGTCTGATTTTACGCCTCTGATCTTTTCAATTTCCAGCTTTGTCACCGGCTGTTTATAGGCAATAATGGAGAGCGTCTCCAGAACAACATCGGTGAGCATATGCTTTTTCGGCGTGGCTGCCACATGGATGAGATTCTCATAGTACTCCACCCTGGTGCACATCTGATAGCATCCGTCCAGTTCAATAATCTGGATTCCTCTTTTCTCCTTGTCATATCGCTGCTTTAAATTCTCCACCGCCTGTCTGGCCTCGCTCTCATTTCCCTCAATGGCCGCTGCCAGCTGCCGAAGCTCCACGGATTCCCCCATCGTAAACAGCACTGCCTCCACAATGGCCTCCTGCCTCTTATCCCGCTTCTGCTTTTCCCGCTTTTGGCCAGATGCTTTCGCCTTTTCGGTTCCTGTCTTATGTTCCTGCTGCCCTGTCAGAGCTTCCCCGCCTGTTTTTTTCTCTGAATGCCGGCCTTCCTCTGCAGCCGCCGCTTCCCCGGCTTGTGCAGCGCTTCTGTCCGTCCCGTGGTTTCTTTCCCTCATCCTTGTCTTTACCCTTCAAAATCCTCAAGCCCTTCCAGATCAAGCTCCCCGCTCTCCCCTTCCTGCTCCAGAGTCTCTATGTTCATATCATCAAACAGTTCCTCCTGGGTCAGATAGATCTTCCCCATCTTCATCAGTTCCAGAACGGCCAGAAAAGTGACCACCACTTCCAGCCTGTCGCCCTGCCGTTCCAAAAGCTGCCGGAAGCTGAATGTCCTGTGGCTCCTGGCGTAGTCCATCACCGTGCCGATTCTGGTTTCCAGGCTTATGGGCTCCCGCTTTATGGTTCCGAACCTGCTGCGGATAGGGTCTATCTTGTCTGCCCTTCTTTTCATAACCGACTCAAAAACCGCCTGGAGCCTGGCCAGGTTCAAGTCTCCCAAAAGTTCATCCAGATTTAGGGGCGGCTCATACTTTGCCACCTCCTCCGGTATGGTGGAAGGCTTATACAAATGTTTCCCGGCCCCCTGCTCCAGTTCCAAAAGCTCCATGGCCATGCATTTGTACATCTTGTACTCCAAAAGCCGGGCCACCAGTTCTGCCCTGGGATCTTCCTCCTGGCCTTCCTCATTTACCTCTGCCGGAAGAAGCATCCTTGACTTAATATCAATTAATGTCGCCGCCATTACCAGAAACTCGCTGACTACATTCAGATCCTCTGTCTCCATATGGCTTACGTAGTCCAGATACTGCTCTGTAATCAGTACAATGGGAATATCATAAATGCTTACCTTGTTCTTCTCAATCAGGTGAAGCAGAAGGTCCAACGGCCCCTCAAAATTATCCAGTTTATAGGAAATTCCCGCCATGATCCCGCCTCCTGATCTTGTTCTGCAGCGGCATATCCGCACCTTCCCTTATGCCTTCTGAAAACGTCCGGCCTCTTTGGGCAGCAGATTCCGCTTAACAAAGTATATCAGACATCCCCGTTTCTGTAAATCCCCGGGGCTTTATCTTCACTGCCACCAGCTCCGCCCGGTTATTAATCCTTACATTAATGGAATGGGTCCCCAGCCCTCTGCTGACTACCACGTCTTTTCCCGCCGCCTTCAGATGCCCTCCGCAGCTTTCCTGAAAAAAATGAAGCTGAGGCGTCATAAGCCCTCCAAGTCCTGGAATCCGTATGGTTCCTCCATGAAAATGCCCGCACAGCGTCAAGTCCGCTCCCCACGCTCCGTAAGTTCTATAAAAAAGCGGCGAATGGGCCAAAAGAATCTGGTATTTGTCTTTGGACGCCTTCCCCAGCTGCCTGTCTATGTAAGACACATCCATCTTGTCCGCAGAGATACGTTTATCATAATATTTTCTCTGGATATCCAGCCCGCTGATGCGCACTTCCTGATCAAGCTCCGCACTTTCATCTGACAGATGGCACACGCCCCTTTTTTTAAGCTCGCTTACAAACGTATCATACCTGTCACCGTACAGATAGCGTTTCCTGTCCATGCGGCTTTCATGGTTGCCGTTTCCATAATACACCGGGTATTGTTCTGCCAGCTTTCCCACCAAAAACAGGGCGGTTTCCAAGTCCGCCCTTTTTTTCACAACCATCATGTCTCCCCCCACCAGCACTGCGCAGGGCCTTACTTTATCAATTGCCTCCAAAAGCTTTCTCTGCCCCTGGCCAAAGGTGTTATCATGAAGATCCGACAAAAACACAAATGTCCGCTCCCTGGTTACCTTCTCTGACGTCAGTTCATAGATATCCGTAACAAAATTCTTTCTTTCATAGAAGGAGCAAAGACAGCATCCTGCCGCCGTTGCCCCTGCCGCCGCTATTAATTTCCACATAAGCCGCTCCATACGTAAACCCTTTTTGAAATGAAAAACTACATCTGCGTATAAGGCGCCAGTTCCAGCCTGATAAAATATCCCTGCTCGTGCCGGCAAACCGGGCAAACGGCCGGCGCCTGGGTTCCGGTCAGCACATGGCCGCAGTTCAGGCACATCCAGCCTGTTGCCGCGTCTGCCGCAAACAGCTTGTTCTGCTCCAGAAGATCCGCAAACAATTCAAATCTGTCTCCATGTATCTTCTCAATGGCTGCAATCTGGTGAAACACCCTGCCAATCTCCTGGAAGCCTTCCTCATTGGCCTTATCTCCGAAAGCCTTGTATACTGTGTCATGCTCCTCATACTCATTATGTCTGGCAGCTCTTAACAGATCCAAAGTTTTTTGGGAAATATTTATCGGATACCCGCCGTCAATATGAATGGTTTCTCCTGACAGTTCCTTCATATAGTTATAAAAAATCTCCGCATGCTCCTTTTCCTGCTTTGCCGTAAACTGGAATACCGCCTCAATAACCGGCAGCTTCTCCTGTCTGGCGATCCCTGCCGCAAACGTATAGCGGTTCCTGGCCTGGCTCTCCCCGGCAAAAGCCCGCATAAGGTTCTTCACTGTCTCGCTGTCTTTTAAATTCTGCATTGCAAACTACCTCCTTTATTTGGTTTTATAAAGGTAGTATTCTCCTGGAATGCAAAACTATACCTCTATTTCTGACTTCTGAACACGGGATCTGCCGGATGTCCTCCAATGATTTTCTGCATGGTTCGCTGCACCGCATCCTGGGAATTCTTCCAGTCTTTGTCCTGATTTTGATAGTCATACTTCTCAATCAGCCAGTCAATATCTTCCTGCACCCGCACAAGCTCCCTGTCCATCTGCTGAAACAGCAGAGGAAACACCTGCTCCTTTTCCTTCTTTCCCAGCTCCCTGTCACACACCTGTACCAGATCCCCGAAGTGATGGATGCAGAACCCCTTGGACTTCATTACCAAATCCAGAAATTCCTTTTCATGCTTTATCTGATAAATAAACGTGTCCAGCACTCTGTCATAAGTCTCTTTCACCCTTCTGCACACATAGCAGTGAGTTTCTTCCTGCCGTATCCAGCCGGTTAATGAACATTCTTCGCCGTCCTTCTTCCTTTTTCCAAACAGGGCCGCCGGCTGAGGGGAAAACCCGTCCATCTGCTTTTTCAGCTGCTGCCGCATCCATGTAAGCCTGGTTTTAAAAATCCACGCATTGCCCAGATTATTTCCGTAATCAAACATGGCTTTGGTGTGGCAGCGGCAGAATCCTGCTCTGTCTGTCTTATCACGCATATCGCTTTCCATGTAGGAAGACCCCAGGACAAACTCAATGGCCTCCTGCTCCAGTTTTCTTTCCAACCAGCAAAAAGGGCACTCATCTTCTGATGTTAAAGCGTCATGAAGCTCTATGGTATATAGCTTTTCTTTCATTCTCTCATCTCCTGTCTTGTATCATACACGCTTCTTCCTTTTTCCGTCAAGTTATGATTCCAGCGGCCTTTCGTTCCCCCTGCTATTACCATTTCTTCCATTATATTCCAATTATGGACAATATACTTATGACATCAGACAGGGTTTAAATAGATTTAAGAAGGGGGATTACAAATGATTATCTACGACCCATTGTGGAAAACCATGAAGAAAAAACACATCAGCCAATACCGGCTTATCAAGTACTATGGCTTCAGCTCCGGTCAGATCAATCGCCTGAAAAACAACCAGTATGTTTCCACCCACACCATTGGCGTATTGTGTACCATTCTCAAATGTTCTGTAGAAGAAGTCATGGAATTTCGAATGGACAACAGTGAATACGCCTTTCCTATACCGGAAATGTATGACAATCATATCAGCGATAACCCGGAACCTCTGATGCCGCTTGATGTTTAACCTGTTTTTATGTAAGCATCCAAAAAGGGCTGCTGCACTTTAATTCCAGCCTTCCATGCAGCAGCCCCCTTTCCATATGTCTAATCCGTCTTATTTTCAGACATTCCCTTTGCTGTTGCCCACGTCCCGCAGTCAAGCTCCCCTTGCGTTTCCCTTACGGTATCCATGCTCCGTCAGCCCCCAGCTCATATCCGTCCGGCGTCCGGGTGCTCACAAGCATCGCTCCCTGGCTCCCTAGATAAAACCATTTGCCGCGATCCTCCACCCAGTAATCAGCGGCCATAGCTCCGCTGGAGCGGAAATAGTACCAAGCCCCGTTGGTAAACTGCCGCCATCCTGTAGCCATATATCCGTCGCTGTCAATCCAGTATTCTGTCCCATCCAGGTTCAGCCATTGGCCTGCCGCCCGGCTTCCGTCCTGTTTTATGTAATACCATCCTTTTTCGTCTTTGAACCATGCGGAAGCTGCACCGGTCGGGGACTGGTTTGATCCCGGACCCCTGTTTTCCTCTGCTCCCGGACCGGCTGACGGCGATGTGTTGGAGGAAGCGGTCCCGTCTCCCGGGCCTGATGTCACAGCCCCGGCGCTTGGGCCTGATGTGTCGCTGTCCAAAACCTCAGTTCCCCCTGCCTGTGCTTCCATAACCGCAAATCCGTAATCCAGCAGCGCCTTGGTATCCGTATAGTGGGTTGATTTGCTTTTCATCACCACGGCAATGAGCCGGACCCCGTTTCTCTGAACCCCGGTTACCAGGGTATTGCCTGCCAGGGAAGTGTAGCCTGTTTTTCCCCCGATAATCCCCTCATAATACCTGGAGTCATTGGGGTACACCATCTTATGCCCCATGGTTATGGTCTTTGCCCCTGCATTCTTGGTAGCCGGAAGCTGATAGCTGACTGTAGTCGTGATCCTGCACAGAGTCTCATTCTGTAAAGCCGCTCTCCCGATTAAGGCCATATCATAAGGCGTCGTATAGTGATTGCTGTCATTAAGCCCGTGAGGATTGGCAAAATGAGTCCCTGTACAGCCTAGCTCTGCCGCTTTCTGGTTCATCAGCTGCGCAAAGCCGCTTATGCTTCCCGATACATGTTCCGCCAGGCCGTTTCCCACCTCGTTGGCTGACTTTAAAAGAAGGGCATAAAGGCACTGCTCCACAGTCAGCCTGTCCCCCTCTGTCAGGTTCAGGGATACGGCTCCTGCCTCTAAATTGGTAGTGGCGGTTTTGGAAAAGGTTACCGTGTCATTTAAATCAGCCCGCTCCAAAACCAGCATGGCTGTCATCAGTTTGGTGATGCTGGCCGGATAAAAACGCTCCCTTTCGTTTTTCCCATACAGAACATTCCCTGTGGAAGCATCTATGACCACCGCTCCCTCTGCCTGGATCTCCGGTTTTGTCACCTGGTTTCCATTAACCGTCTGGCTGGGGGCTCCCGGCCCTCCAGTGGCTGCCTGGGCCGGAGCGCCCATGGCAAGGCACAGGATCAGAGCCAGCCCTGCCGCTTTTCTCCATTGTCTCATTTTTATGTTTTTTCTCCTTAAGGTTTTGTCCGTTAGCCGGCCGCGTGGAGGCTTACTCTGTCAGGCTCCCTTCCGAAAAACGCTGCGCCTGGCTCTGTATCAGCTCTTCATCATCAAAATAATTGATCTTCATGGCTGCCTTCACATCGGCCAGAGTCTGTGCCGCCACTTTCCGGGCCTTAATGCTTCCCTCTTTCAAAATGCGGTAAACCTCCGGAATATTCTTCTCGTACTCTTTTCTTCTGGCACGGATAGGGGTCAGTTCCTCCTGCAGCACCTGATTTAAAAACTTCTTAACCTTTACGTCTCCCAGGCCGCCTCTGGTATAATGCCCTTTAAGCTCATCAAGGTTTTTGTACTCGGGCCAGAATTTTTCGAAATGTCCGTCATTGCAGAACGCATCCAGATAGATAAACACCGGATTCCCCTCCACGCATCCCGGGTCCTGCACGCGAAGATGATTGGGGTCTGTAAACATGCTCATAACCTTCTTCTTAACCTCTTCCTCCGTGTCAGACAGGTAGATGCAGTTATTCAAAGACTTGCTCATTTTCGCCTTGCCGTCAATGCCCGGCAGCCGCAGACATGCCTTGTTGTCGGGGATCAGCGCATCCGGCTCCACCAAGACCTCGCCGTAAATATGGTTAAAGCTTCTGACAATCTCCCTGGTCTGTTCAATCATGGGAAGCTGATCCTCCCCCACCGGCACGGTGGTAGCCTTAAACGCAGTAATATCCGACGCCTGGCTTATGGGGTAAGCGAAAAATCCCACTGGAATGCTTGTCTCAAACCCGCGCATCTTGATCTCATTCTTTACCGTAGGATTCCGCTGCAGCCTGGACACGGTTACCAGATTCATATAGTAAAATGTCAGTTCTGTCAGCTCTGGAATCTGGGACTGAATAAACAGCGTGGTCTTCGCAGGATCAAGCCCGCAGGAAAGATAGTCAAGAGCTACCTGGATAATATTCTGCCGGACCTTCTCCGGATTGTCTGCGTTGTCCGTCAGCGCTTGGGCATCTGCAATCATAATAAACATATCTTCAAATTCTCCCGACTCCTGCAGTTCAACCCGCCGCTTTAACGAGCCTGCATAATGCCCCACATGAAGCCTGCCTGTAGGCCTGTCTCCGGTTAATATGATCTTCTTTTTCTCTTCCATAGCTTCCTCCTGAAAATCGAATAAATGCTGTCTCCAATTTTAACACAGTCTTACTGTTTTTTCCACTTTCATTTCCCTTACGATTTTATTTGGCTTAAAAGCCGTATTCCACTGGCCCTGCCTCAGTCAGCCGCTTTCATCCCGTTTTGGTTTCTCTCAAATATCCGCTTAAGCATTACCACGGCCGCAATGGTCAGCACCAGTTCAGCCACCGGCTGGGCATAAGCCAGGCCGTACAGGGGATAAACATAGTTAAGGATAAACAGGGCCGGAATTTCCAGGATGATTTTCCTCATAATGGCAAATATCAGGGCATTCTTTCCCAGCCCCAAAGCCTGGAACACGCCCACTGCCAGAAAATCCATATAAATCAGCGGCTGTGCCAGGCACATAGCCCTTAAAAATCTGGTTCCGTAGGCAATGATGGCTTCATTGTCCATAAACAGGGCAATCAGATTTCCTGCCCATATAAAATACCCCACTGTCACCGCAACCATGGCCGGAAGCATTAATTTTATGGCAAACAGTACGGTATCTTTCATCCTCTTGTGATTTCCGCTGGCATAAGTATAGCTGACTAAAGGCATGATTCCCTGGGAAAAGCCAAGGGCAATCTGGAACGGCACCGTGTTGATCTTTTGGGCAATTCCCATGGAAGCCACCGCGTCGGCGCCGTAAGAGGAAGTAAAATTGTTTAGAATGGTCATGCCTGTTACATTGAGAAGATTCTGAATGGATGCCGGAATTCCCACTGCGCACACGCCCAGAACAATAAACCGCTCAAACCCGAATTTTGCCGGGCTGATGCTCACAAAGGTATTTTTTCTCTTCACATACAGAAGCACAAAGAAATACCCGCAGGCAAAGCAGTTGGACAAAAAGGTTGCAAGGCCTGCCCCTGCCGCCCCCATGTTAAGTCCCCAAGGCAGAATAAAAACAGGGTCCAGAATCATATTCAGAATACATCCGCTCATGGTGCCAATGCTGGCATGGAGGGATGCGCCCTCAGAACGCACCATGTAAGCCAGGACAACATTTAAAATAGAAGGCGCCGCTCCGCAGGTAACTGTCCAAAACATGTAACTGTCTGTGGCAGCCCTTGTTACCTCATCCGCCCCCAGGGTAGTTAAAAGAGGCGCCTTAAACACGGTGCATAAAAAAGAAAAAATCACGCCGCTGATCAGGGAACAGTAGAATCCAAATGCGGAACTCCTTTTTACAGTCTCATAATCTTTCCGGCCCAGCGCGCGGCTCATCATGCTGGAAGTTCCCACGCCGAACAGGTTGTTTACCGCATTAAAAGCCAGCAGCACCGGATATGCCAAAGTCACTGCCGCATTCTGCACTGAATCATTGAGCATTCCCACAAAATACGTGTCCGCCAGGTTGTAAATCACCATAACCAGGGAACTTAAAATGGTAGGTACGGCCAGCTTGGCTATGGCTTTTGGTATGGGCATCTTTTCAAACAGCAGTATCTTCTCATTTTCTTCCATAAATAAAATGCTCCTTCCTCCCTGCATAATTCCAGGCAATTTTCAAACACTCTCTAGCGCTTCCCCCATCATGCTTTCCATCAGATCCCATATCTCCTCCCGTCCCTGCTTGGTCTGGGCGGAAAACGGAATCAGAATATCATCTTTCTTCATCCCTAAGCCGGTTTTCACCATCTTTATGTGCTTTTGAACCTGGCTTCGGTTGATCTTGTCCAGTTTCGTGGCAATCACAATAGGCCGGAAGCCATTGTACACCACCCAGTCATACATGGTCTTGTCATTCTTAGACGGCTCGTGGCGGATATCCACCAAAAGAAATACTGCTTTCAGCATCTTTGATTTTTTCAGATACCGCTCAATCATTTTCCCCCACTTTTCCTTTGCCTCCACGGACACCTTTGCATACCCGTACCCAGGAAGATCCACAAGATAGACCTGGTCATTGACATGGTAAAAATTAATGGTCTGAGTCTTTCCCGGCTGGGACGACGTGCGGGCCAGGGATTTGCGGTTCATAAGCCCGTTGATTAAAGAGGACTTGCCCACATTGGACTTTCCGGCAAATGCAAACTCCGGGTGAAGGTTTGCAGGCAGGACACTGGTAATCCCGCATACCGTCTCAAGTTCTGCGCTTTTAATAATCATATTTTACTTAACGCCTCCTCCAGCACCTGGGACATCTCCTTTACATAGACAATATCCAGCCCCTCTGTGATCTCCTCTGACAATTCCCCTATGTCAGGCCTGTTTTTCTCCGGCACAAGAACCTTTTTTATCCGCGCCATTTTGGCTGCCAGCACCTTCTCCTTCAGCCCGCCGATAGGCAGCACCCTTCCTCTCAGGGTAACCTCCCCGGTCATAGCCGTCTTGGCGTCTACCGGCTTATCTGTCACTGCCGACAGCATGGCTGTAGCCATGGTGATCCCCGCAGAAGGGCCGTCTTTTGGCACGGCTCCCTCCGGTATATGCAGATGGATGTCATGATTCTCAAAAAAATCCTCTGGAACCTGATAATCTGGACAGATAGAGCGCACATAAGTAAGGGCAATCCTGGCAGACTCTTTCATCACGTCGCCCATTTTCCCTGTCATGAGAAGTTCCCCTTTCCCAGGCATCAGATTCACCTCGATCTGCAGGGTATCTCCGCCTGCGCTGGTCCAGGCCAGTCCCCTGGCTATGCCCACCTGATCCTCCTCGTTGGCATCCTCAAAAGAGATTTTTTCTTTTCCCAGATACTCTTCCAGATCAGATTCCGTTACCTGAAGGCCCAGTTCCTTAGATTCCAGATATTTTCTGGCTGCCTTCCTGCAGATGTCGCCGATACGCCGTTCCAGGTTCCTCACTCCGGCTTCCCTGGTGTAATTATGGATAATCTTCCTCAATGCGTCATCGCTGATAGACAGGTTCTCCTCCTTTAACCCGTTTTTTTCCAATTGCTTCTTTATCAGATACTGTCTGGCAATATGGAATTTTTCGTTTTCCGTGTAGCTGCTGACCTCAATAATCTCCATTCGGTCCAAAAGAGGCGCCGGTATGGTCTGAGTAGTGTTTGCTGTGGCAATAAACAGAACTTTTGACAGATCAATGGGGGTTTCCACATAGTGATCCCTGAATTTTACGTTCTGTTCCCCATCCAGCACTTCAAGAAGAGCTGACGAGACGTCTCCCTTATAGTCGCTGCTGACCTTGTCTATCTCATCCAGAAGCATTAACGGGTTGCCGACGCCTGCCTGGCGCAGTCCTTCTGCCAGACGGCCCGGCATGGCCCCAACATATGTCTTCCGATGTCCCCGGATTTCCGCCTCATCCCGTACGCCCCCCAGGCTGATGCGCACGTATTTTTTCCCCATCGCCCTTGCCACTGAACGGGCGATGGATGTCTTGCCTGTTCCAGGAGGCCCTACCAGGCATAAAACAGGCCCGCTGCTTTCCTTTGTCAGAGTCCTGACCGCCAGATATTCCAGAACCCTCTCTTTCACTTTCTCCAAACCATAGTGATCCTCCTCCAGGATTTTCCCGGCATGAATGATGTCGTTATTATCTCTGGAATATTTTTTCCAGGGCAGTTCCAGAAGCGTCTCAATATAAGTGCGCAGCACGCTGGCCTCCTGGCTGTTGGACTGCATAGTTCGAAGGCGCTCTATTTCTTTTGAAAGCTTTTCCTTTGTCTCCTTATCCGCCTTCAGCTTCCCCGTTTTTTCCAGGTATTCGTCCGCATCATCAGACACGCTGTCTTCACCCAGTTCTTTCCGGATAACCCGCATCTGCTCCCGAAGAACATAGTCTTTCTGGTTCTTGTCAATCTGAGCCCTGACTTTTCCCTGAAATTCCTGCTTAATCTTTCCCACCTCAATCTCAATCATCAGGCGGCGCACCAGAATCTCATACATCTCGCTCTCAGAATCCGCCTCCAGAATCTCCTGGCTCACCGTGCAGTCCCACGGAATCTCATTGGCGATCTGAGTCATAAGCTGCCCCAGTTCCTGCAGCATCATAAGATCCGGCAGCTTCTCCCTGGCTATTTTGGGATTTTGTTCTCCGTATTCAGACAGCTTGTCCTTCAGCACCCGCATCATGGCTTCCCTGGCCATGGCATCCGGCATATCCTTTTTCAAGGGCGCTGACTCCACGTCGCCTGTAAGCATGGATTCCGTTGGAGTCAGTTCCAAAAGCTGCGCTCTCTCCATTCCCTCCACCATAACCCTGATAATGCCGCCAGGCAGTTTTATCAGCTGCCTTACCTCCGCAATGGTCCCCATCTCCCACAGTTCCTCCTGGGACGGGTCCGTCACATCCGGCGACTTCTGGCCAACCAGAAAAAGCTTCTGATCCGTAACCATGGCGGCCTCCAGGGCAGCAATGGATTTTTTCCTGCTGATGTCAAAATATCTTGTGGAGTTGGGAAGTATTGTCATTCCCCTCAAAGCAATGACAGGAATAATCTTCATATTCTCTCCCATCCTGATTCCCTCTTTCTCTGTATAATGGTTACTGTTTACCGGACACAGCTTTCTGATGATTTAAGTAAGCCTGCATGGCATGCCATTTAATCGGCGGCGGGATCTTTAAAGTAAAGAAAATGGGAGCAGAAGCTCCCATCCTGTTCCCCAGTCCGCGTCTATGCGATCTCTCCCGGCCTGTCTTTCTTAAATCGTTGGCCTAAAGTCTTCTTAGGCACTGCCATATCCCGGTAAACAAGCTCCGGTTCCCCGGACTTTTCCACCACGTCTTTGGTAATGGTGCAGATGCCTATAGTATTGTCAGAAGGCACTTCATACATCAGATCCATCATGGTAGCTTCCATAATGGACCGCAGCCCTCTGGCTCCCGTCTTGCGCTCCATTGCCAGCTTTGCCATGGCCCGCAGGGCATCCTCCTGAAACTCCAGTTTCACATCATCCATCTCAAACAGCTTCTGATACTGCTTTACCAGGGCATTTTTCGGCTCTCTCAGGATTCGAAGCAGCGCATCCTCAGACAAAAGCTCCAGCGATACCGTTATGGGCACACGGCCGATAAACTCCGGAATCAGACCGAACTTAATCAGATCCTGAGGCTCCACCTGCTTCAAAAGCTTATCAATATCGGTTGACTTTTTATCCACAACCTCCGCATTAAAGCCAATGGAACCTTTGCTGGTCCGGTTCTCAATGATTTTCTCCAAGCCGTCGAAAGCGCCTCCGCAGATAAACAGAATATTGGTAGTATCAATCTGCAGCAGCTCCTGGTGGGGATGCTTTCTTCCTCCCTGAGGCGGGACGCTTGCCACGGTTCCCTCCAGAATTTTCAAAAGCGCCTGCTGAACGCCCTCACCGGACACGTCTCTGGTAATGGATACGTTTTCCGACTTTTTGGTAATCTTGTCAATCTCATCAATATAGATAATCCCGTACTCTGCCTTATGGATATCATAGTCAGCCGCCTGAATCAGCTTCAAAAGAATGTTCTCCACGTCTTCGCCTACATATCCCGCCTCTGTCAGCGCCGTGGCGTCGGCAATGGCAAAAGGCACATTGAGAATCTTCGCCAGAGTCTGAGCCAGATACGTCTTGCCGGAGCCTGTAGGCCCCAGCAGAAGAATATTGCTCTTCTGCACATCTATATCCATGTTCTTTCTGGAAGTAATCCTCTTATAATGGTTATAAACCGCCACAGACAGTACCTTTTTTGCCTGATCCTGCCCGATTACGTATTCGTCCAGAAACTTCTTAACTTCCTTTGGCTTTAACAGGTTGATCTCCCCGAATTCTTCGCTGACCTGCTCCTGGCCGTCCAGCTCTTCCTCCAGAATCTCTGCGCACAAGTCAATGCACTCGTCGCAGATAAAGACATTGTTAGAGCCTGCGATGAGCTTTCTCACCTGGTCCTGGGTTTTTCCGCAGAAAGAGCAGCGGATTTTGTCCTCCATCCTGCCCGGCATATTTCCACCTCGATTCCTAATCATATTCTCTGTTGCTCCCCGTTAACTGTATGATAGTTTTCCCAACTGTTAATGTTTCTCAAGTATCCCGTCAATAAGCCCGTACTCCTTGGCTTCCTGGGCGCTCATGTAATTATCCCGCTCCGTGTCCCGCTCAATGACCTCAATAGGCTGACCCGTATTGGCAGCCAGAATCTCGTTCAGCTTCTTTCTCGTCTTTAAAATATTCTCTGCGGCAATCTGAATCTCTGTTGCCTGTCCCTTGGCGCCGCCTGAAGGCTGATGAATCATCACCTCCGCATTGGGGAGGGCAAACCGTTTCCCTTTGGCGCCGCCTGACAGGAGGAATGCGCCCATGCTGGCTGCCATGCCCATGCACACCGTGGACACGTCGCATTTAATGTAGTTCATCGTATCGTAGATTGCCATTCCAGCCGTCACGGACCCGCCGGGGCTGTTAATATACAGGTTTATATCCTTGGTAGGATCTTCTGACTCCAGAAACAGCAGCTGCGCCACCACAAGGCTTGCAGTTACATCGTTAACCTCCTCACCCAAAAAGATGATCCTCTCCTTTAAAAGGCGCGAATAGATATCATAGGAACGTTCCCCTCTGCTGGTCTGTTCAATGACATATGGTACTAAACTCATCTCTGCTCCCTCCAGTCTTAGCCGCATCTTACTTTTCATCCTATTCCTGCGGCTGGTTTTTTAGAAATTATGTTCCCGCAGTTTCTTCAAAACGCTGCCGGAAAACCGTCCCCGGCATTTTTCATAATGCAGGCAAAATGCATCCCGAAAGCCTTCCTGTAAACAGAAAATGCGTCTATGACGCATTTTCCCCTATCGAAACAATCACAAAAAGAATCATCAGGAAGCGGCTCTCTGGAATGCTCTTCCTTGGCTTATACTAATTTAGCCTCTGCCACCAAAAAGTCAACGGCTTCCTGAACTGCCAGGTCTTCCTTCATCTGATCCAAGCCTGCCTGACCCATGCGCGCCCTTACCTGATCTGCCTCCATGGCATAGGTCTTGGCCATTTTCTGAATCTCTTCCTCCAGTCTTTCCTCAGATACCTGAATGTTTTCCGCCTTTACCACTGCCTCCAGAACCAGTCTGGTGCGGATGCTTCTCTCGGCCTGAGGCCTTGTCTGGTTTTTCAGCGTCTCCACGGTCATGCCGGTATACTGCATGTACTGGCTTAAAGACATGCCCTGGCTCTGCATCCTGCGGGCGGAATCATTGATCATGGTCTGAACCTGGGCTTCCACCATGGGCTCCGGGATGTCCATGGCAGCATTTTCAACTACCTTGTCCACTACCCGGTTCTCATTCTCTGTGGCTGCCTGTCTTTCCTTAGTCTCTAACAGTTTCGCCCTGATATCGGTCTTGTATTCATCCAGAGTCTCAAAATCGGAAACTTCCTCGGCAAACTCATCGTTTAACTCAGGAAGCTCCTTCTCCTTTATCTCTTTCACCGTAACCTTAAACATAGCCGGTTTCCCTGCCACTTCCTTGGCATGGTACTCCTCGGGGAACGTTACGTTTACTTCGCACTCCTCCCCGATATTCTTTCCGATAAGC
Organism: uncultured Hungatella sp.; assembly: GCA_947089145.1. Taxonomy (GTDB): domain Bacteria; phylum Bacillota; class Clostridia; order Lachnospirales; family Lachnospiraceae; genus UBA3402. Next base: position 77,686 of record CAMUJH010000002.1, read on the forward strand.
TGCTCTTCAAACGTGTCAATAAACGTATGGGAACCGATCTTCAGCTCATAGCCCTCAGCCTTGCCGCCGTCAAAGGTCTTGCCGTCCACAAAGCCCTCAAAGTCAATTACCGTCTCGTCGCCATCTGCCACCGGCCTGTCTTCCACGGCAAGCATCCTGGCATTCTGGTTCTGGACCCTCTTTAATTCCCTCTCCACGTCTTCGTCCGTCACTTCCGCCTTGGCTCTCTCCACCTCGATGCCCTTGTACTCGCCCAAAGTCACCTCCGGCTTCACAGCCACTGTGGCAGTATAGATAAACGGCTTGCCTTTTCCGATCTGAACAATATCTACCTCCGGCCTGGAAACAATATCCAGCCCGCTTTCGTCCATGGCATCCCCGTATGTGGCATCCATGACGATGTTTGCAGCATCCTCATAAAGCATCTCCAGGCCATACATCTTTTCGACCATGGCAAGGGGAGCTTTGCCCTTGCGGAATCCGGGAATGGAGAAACGTCCCTTATTTTTGTCATATGCTTTCTTGATCGCATCTTCAAACTGCTCGGCCGGAGCCTCTATGGTAAGCTTCGCCATGTTCTTCTCTAAATTCTCTACCTGTAAACTCATGTTATGGGTTCCTCCTTAATCTATATGTGAACCGCCTTGTCCGCTGGGCGTTACACTTCAATTTAGCATTATAGCATAGGTTTTCGGGAAATACAAGAAGCACTTCCCCTTAGAAACGGGAATTTATGTTACGGTTTCCTCAAGCTTTACATCAGCGGGGCAATCAGGCGCAGCCCCTGCCCTGCCAGCTTCTGGTAAAACGGATACGCCCTGCAGGTTTCTTCTGTAATCTCCATGCATTTGTCCAGAGTTGCCTTAAAATCTCTTTCCACGTCAGCCACTGCCGGATTCCGGTATATATAGGCTGCACACTCAAAATGATGGTACAGGCTTCTGAAATCCAGGTTAATGGTTCCCACCACCGCCTTCTCATCATCGCTGACAAACACTTTGGCATGGACAAATCCCGGCGTATACTCATAGATCTTCACCCCGCCGTCCAAAAGCTCCTGATAATACGTATGGGCCAGGAAGAAGGCATACTTTTTATCCGGAATATGAGGCATGATAATCACCACCTCCACTCCTCTCTTTGCGGCAAACACCAGGGCATTGAGGGTTTCATCATCCAGTATCAGATAAGGCGTCATAATATGTACATATGTTTTCGCCTGACTGAGAATATCCATATACACATATTTTCCCACCGGCTCATGATCCAGAGGCGAGTCCCCGTAAGGCATTACAAACCCTTCTCCCCCCGGCTCCCTTCCCATGGAACCCTTTGTGTCTCTCAGATACTTTTCACAGGATATCTGCGTCCGTTCCCAGATATTCCACATCTGCAGAAACATGATTGTAAAGCTTTTTACCGCATCCCCTTTCAGCATCACCGCCGTGTCTTTCCAGTATCCGAATCGTTTCCGCACATTAATATACTCGTCTGCCAGGTTCACGCCTCCTGTAAAAGCCGTGTGGCCGTCAATGACCACGATCTTCCTGTGATCCCGGTTATTATGAACCGTAGACAGCATGGGCTTTATGGGCGAAAACGCATGGCAGTGGATACCCTTCTTCTCCATCTGCTTCGGATACTTGTAGGGAAGCAGCATCAGGGAGCACATTCCGTCATACATAAACCGGACCTCAACGCCCTCCTTTGCCTTCTGTTCCAGAATCTCCAGAATGGAATCCCACATAACGCCCCGCTCAACAATAAAATATTCCAGAAAAATAAACTCTTTCGCCTGGCGGAGTTCTTCCTTCAGCCGCTCAAATTTCTTCTCCCCGCTTGGAAAATAGGTGACGCTGGTATTGTCATATACCGGAAATCCGCCCCACCTGGACACATACCCGGCCAGGCTGCCTGCCCGCATGTCTTCGCCGCAAAGCCTCTCCTCCACCCTATTATCCTGTCTCAGATAATCTGCCGTCTCTTTTACAAGCCTGTTTGCCCTGTCAGTAATAAACCGGCTTCCCCAATCCACTTTTGTCAGAATATAAAACAGTACGCCAAACACCGGGAACGCCAGAACAGGAATGATCCATCCCAGCTTAAAGCTGGGATTATCTCTTTCATTAATAATATAAATACAGGTAACTCCCCCGAGCAGAATAAATCCCGCATAAAAATAGAGGGAGTATTCGCTGAGCCATTTGATAACGCTGAATAAGATGCCAATCTGTATCAGAAGAAACAGTACCACATAAGCCGTCCGTCCAAATACGATCCGCAGCAGTCCCCTCAGTTTTCTTTGGTATTCCTTCATATATAAAAATGCCTCCTTGCTTGTCAGTATCCGTTTATTTTAACTCAAAATCCGGACAATGACAAGCAGGAAGGCATCTCCTGTTTATTTTTCCCTATCTATGGATGATCACGCTGATCCTCTTGTACACCAGCGCCGTTATCAGGGATACCAGCGCCCCCTTTACCAGGTTAAACGGCGCCACGGCAAAAAGGACAAAAGTCCACACGCTGCCAATGGCCGGATTTATGGCGGCTCCCGCCTCTAAAATAGACTCCAGAGGCATAAAGTTAGAATAGAACGGAAGCATTACCACCGCATTCAGCACCGCACCTACAGTAGCCATACAGACAGTCCCCACCGCCATGCCGGCAATTGCGCCTTTCTTGGTTTTCCTGAACTTATAAATAAGCCCTGCCGGCAGAATCAGGGCGCAGCCAATGCAGATATTGGCAAATTCCCCAACAAAGCCTGTGGAGGTAGGCTTTAGCACCAGCTTCACCAGGATCTTCACCACCTCCGTAATAACGCCTGCCAAAGGCCCCATGGCAAAAGTCCCCACCAGGACCGGGATCTCGCTTAGATCCAGCCCGTAAAACGACGGCGCAATAAACGGCAGCGGAAATTCAAACAGCATCAGCACTCCGCCAATAGCCCCGAACATTCCCATCAGCACCACATTCTTTACCTGAAACAGTTTCTTCGTATCCATCTTCCCATCCTCTCCTGCGGCATTATCGCCTGTTATCTTTCTTTTGGCTCTGGAGCGTGTTTGAAAATTCATTCCCGCAAGACAGTGCCTGCAGTTATCCAAAAGCTAAAAAGCCCCGAATATCCAGTGATATCCGGGGCAGTCATCTGCAGAATCCGCTTGTTCCATAAAACGTATCATCTCTTCTCTCATCCAGACTATACTGTCGGTTTTGGAATTGCACCAAATCAACCGCAATGCGGCTCGCGGACTTTTACCGCCGGTGGAGAATTTCACTCCGCCCCGAAGACCTATCTTGTTTTCACAGGGGTATTATATAACCATCTCGGTAAAAATGCAACTGTTTTCGGATTGCTCCGGCAGTTTCATATTTCCTAACTATAATTTCGAAGCAGATTCTTTATCTGTACGGAACTCCTCATAGGTCTTGGCAAAACCGTTGTTGTTATCCCGGCACCATTCCTTATACACTTTATAGACCTTTCCCGTAGTACAGGAATCAGTGATCTTTCCGTTTTCACGTCTGCACATACATTGTTCAAAAAGCTGATGACCGTGTCATTCTCCATCTGGTACTTTTTCCTTGCCGCCGATACGCTTCCCGGCTCGGAAAACCTGTAGCCGTTTGCGATCACTGTCTGCAATGCTTTTACAGCCTTATGGACAATACCGTCCCGTTCGGCATACATCTTATCCAGAAATTTTTTATCCTGCTTTTCCGGCGGGATGGCATCGCAGAATTTTTCTGATAATACTCGCTACTCAGTATATTCCGCTGTTTCTTCTCGTCATAAATAATGGGGAGTTTCTTTGCATCACAGGTTCCAAGGATATGAATGCCGTTACTGCTGGGAGACAGTTCCACATAGGAATTGTGCCTTTTAAGGAGTTTCTGTAACAGCGGGTCTGCCATATCCTTATGGTCAACATCCAGAAAGCACACGCCCTCCGGCACATTGAACCCAAGCCTGGATGCACCGCACTTCTGCATGGCGGCACAGGCTTCATCATAAGCCGCCCATGTGCTCCTATATTTCTCATCCGTACCTGTTGCCCCGCCATAGGCTGAGAAGGGAACTTTGGTGATCTTCCCATTTTTACCCGACATATAGTTCCACAAAAGCCATATCTTTTTCTGCTTCAATTCATCTCTGGTAATCCCGTCCACATCCTCACCTCCTCCCGTTTTATCTGCATCTGTCATTGATCATTTACCGCATTTTTAAACAGCCACTCCCTGTAAGCCTCAACCGGGATCAGTATCCTTGTCCCGACCCTTATAATCGGAAAACCGGGCATTTTGACCTGTTCATGTGCTTTCGGTAGACTGATTCCCATTTGTGCCGATAATTCCTGTACACTCATTGTGATCTTCTCCATAAAAATTCTTCCGTTTCCGTATTAGGTGCATAACAGATTTTGAATAATTTATCTGTTCTCTATTGTTTTCAAGGGTATTTTTCGATATAATGTAACCGAAATCTAATTCATGACGCTTACGCTTACGGTTACTATGTAACAATATGGAGAGAAGGATATGCCATATAATTGGAACGGGGATTATGTTCCGTCAAAAGCGGACAGATCCACAGATATTCTGAGGCAAAAGGAAATAGGCGGTGTGGGGCAGCTCATCTACCACCCTTTCCGATATAAAGACTATATGCTTGCCATTGACAACGAGGAATACTGTGCTTTTCCGGTATGCAGGCCCGGATATGAACCTGCCTTTCCCACCGATGATTCCCTGTCCGGCAAAGGGCTCCTTGTCAGCCTGTGCAACCTTGCCAGACAGATAGATGACTGGGGTAACAAAATCCCATATGACCAGCTGATCATCCAGTGGTGCAAGGAAAACATGCATCCCTATCGCATTGATTTTGTATACCGGGAACTTACCGAAGAAGATTTTGATATCACGGGATATGATGCAGAACTGGCAGCACGCGACGGCATTTTTTCAATCAATGACTTTATGAAAGATCTGGAAAAGCTGTATACCACCGCCCTCTATTATGAAGCGCTGGAGGGGGTATGCGTTGCTGATGAAGACGCTGCCTGCAGTTTGTATAAAGAAGGAAAATATTTTGAAGGGTTCCCCTTCTTTGAAAGTTTCAAGAAGATCCGCAGTATGACGGATATTGACTTGAGTCCGGCTGGCGGAAATCTTGTGAAAGAAACGGCACTCTATGCTGAATCTCAAAAGAGCCACCCGGAAAAACAGCCGCCGGATTACCAGTTTACAGAAGAGTCTTATGATAATTATGGGGAACTGCTCGACAAGCTAATTGAGCGCATCCCCGATTTCAATATGCGAGTGAAAGTGAATCCGAAAACAAACCGCATTGAATTTTCGGCGGACGCAGACTCTGTGTTTGATATAGCGTGGTTCACACTTGCGAGAATGATCTCGGAAGACCCTGCCCCGGAAAATAAGGGACAGCCCGATGAACGTTCGGAAGGGATCATGATATGCTGCCGCCACTGTGGCGACTTCCTTATAAGAAGGAATGGCAGGCAGGAATACTGTGATAAACCGGACTGCCAGAAGGCGCGGAATGCTAAAAACCAGCGTGAATTCAGGCGCAGAAAACGCATAGAAAACGCCCAAAAACAGAAGAAAAATACATCAAAAACATAACTTTCATGCGAAACATTTATAAAATATATACTGCTGTGCTTCATTTGATTGTGGTATATTTTATGAAATGATATGCGATACCGCCGTTGCTGTCGGGATAAGCATCCCCCTGCGCTAATTCGCGGAAATTTGCGTGTGAGGGGGCGGCGGTCATTAGGATAAAAAGTTACAGAGATAATACTCCCCCACGGGTATTAAAACCCTTCAAATAATCAAATCATTTATAGCCTTACGAGAGGAATGCATATATGAGATACAAAAACGAATCAAAGGAAAAATCAAATGGCGTAATCTATACCCCTATTGAAATGGCAGATTTTCTTGCTTCAGAAATGATAAAGTATGGTCAATTCGATTTGAAAAAAGCCAAAGAGGTTAATATTCTCGACCCAGCCATAGGAGAAGGAGAATTAATTCTCTCAATGGTATCAAAAATACTAGAAATTAACACAGAAATTCTTATCAATATTGATGGCTACGAAACTGATACAGCCGTGGCTACTAAAACTGAACTTTTTATAAAGCAGCAATTTCCTTTTGCTAATGTTTCAATTATTGCAAAAGATTTTCTTGAGTCAATTGATAATATAGATAAAAAGTATAATTATATAATTGCCAACCCTCCTTATATACGAACACAAATAATGGGGGCTGACAAAGCTCAAGAAATTTCCAACAAGATGAATTTGTCAGGGAGAATTGATATATATTATGCTTTTCTTCTCTATATGAAAAAAATATTATCCGCTGATGGGATCTCCGGTTATATTACTTCAAACAAATTTTTTACAATCAAATCAGGCTCCTCTGTTAGAGATTTTATGATTGATAATTATAAAATTCATTCCATAGTGGATTTGGGGGACACAAAATTATTCAATGCGTCTGTTTTACCATGCATTATTATTTTTTCAAACGGGCGTACTACAACCCCCCAAAAAGTCAATTTTACTTCAATATATGAAAGCAAGGATAGCGTTTCACCCTTCTCACCAATAGTTTCAATTTTTGATGGCATAAGTAAAGAAGGTCGATATAGCCTAGAAGACGGTAGAATTTTTGACTATTGTCAAGGACACCTTCATGATGTTTCAAAAGGTGCATTATGGGTAATCGCATCCAATGAAAGGAAAAAATGGCTAACAACTGTCGAGTCAAATACTTGGCTTCATCTTTCCGACCTTGGAAAAATAAGAGTTGGTATAAAAACAACAGCCGACAACGTATTTATAGGAGATGATTGGACTGGTGAAAAAGCAAACATTGAATTACTCCGTCCGCTCATAACACACAGAGACGCCGGACAAATTGTTGCTAAAAGAAAGACCACTTGGAAAGTACTATATACTCATACTACCGTAAATGGGAAAAAAATGGCATATAATATAGAAGATTATCCAGAAAGCAAATCCTATTTAGAACAACATTATGAACAGCTAGCCGGAAGAAATTATGTAATTAAGGCAAACCGAAATTGGTACGAAATATGGGTTCCTCAAAATCCAGACTCATGGAAAAACAGAAAAATCGTTTTCCGCGACATATCCGAAAAACCAGAGTTTTGGTTAGACGAAACTGGTGCTATTGTTAATGGGGACTGTTATTGGATTGATATAGATTCTTCTGTTTTTGAAGATACTATATATTTAGCACTTGCTGTCGTTAATAGCTCCTTTATCGAAAAATATTATGATGCCAAATTCAATACAAAGCTCTATTCCGGAAAGAGACGTTACATGACTCAATATGTTGAGCAGTTTCCAATTCCTAATCCAAATACTGATGAAGCTAGAGAAGCCATCGACCTCGTTAAAAAAATAATAGCGGGATGCTCTGAAACTGAAACAACCCGCTATATGAACAGTATTAACAAATTAACTGAGCAAATGTTTATAACAGCCTAGAGCATTGCCTAAATAACAGCGAATACAGCACCTGCTATTTAGGCAACGCTGTACTAGTTAATCAAAAAAATCGCTCGGAAGGGGCAACTGCAATTTTGCATTTGTCCCTCTTCCTTTAAACAAAGGAAATGCTTCTGTAAAATCTCTTCCATTAACTAAATACAAATATTTCAGAAGAATCTTATCGTGATTAACTTCACCCTCAAAAACAACATATCTAATATCTTCGCTTTTAAATGTTGTTCCCGAAACCACAACAACATCTGCCCCATCTTCTGGTGAGTGTAACCCTAGATCAATTGTTGGTGATGTCTGTAACTTTATTTCAATTAACTGATTTACCAAATCAGGATATGAACCATCATCCTCATATTTCGAATATCCTAAATGTTCACAAATCATCTTATGTAATTCAGCGCCACGATTTCGTTCCTGAACTGCATCAAGATAATTTATTGATTTTCCTACCATTGGCAGCAATTTTGCATACACCGAAGCAATTCTTAATAATTGATTCCTTTTAGGCATACTATTGGGATCAACATCAACCAATACACTTTCGTCATCTGTTGCCCACTTATCAATTCTCGAAGTGTCATTTTTTGAAAATAACATTGATGCGTTTCTTGTAATCATCGTTGCCTGATACTTTTGTGTTAGTGTTCCCGTCCTATCGTATTTTATTAGTTCCGCTCCTGTAATAACCTTAACACGACTAATAACCTTTTCCTCATTAACTCTTAAAAAAACATATCTTCTCTCTGGGTCAACTGGCTCATTCCATATTTGAACATTCAAAGTTTCTTGAATATATGTATCAAAATTCTGCCCTATAAAACGTGGCTGTGTTTTCTTAAATGATGGCGGTACCGGATACCCCAAAACTTTACATATTTCACTCTTAACAACTTTCGAACGGGTTCTAAGGGCTAATCCGGCAACAGAGAAACCTCTCATCCCATTATCAAGAATACTTTCCAGTTCATTCATTGGAATATACAAATCCTTATCATCTTTACTTATAAAATCATAAATTGTAAGACCCGATTTTTTTATGTTTCCTATATAGTTCATTCCACTACCTCCTCATTTGCTATAATTTTCTGCAACGACAAAAAGAGCCGAAACCGACAACCCAAATCCCTCTGCAATCTTGCAAATATTCTGAAGAGAAATATTTCTTTTTCCGGCTTCCACAGACGCATAATACGTTCGATCCATGCAAATGGATGATGCAAATTTCTCTTGACTTAACCCTGTTTCTTCTCGCAATTTTTTTATTGCCATTCCAAATTCCTTCTGCATTTCAACAAATACCTCCAAAAACATTATATTTTAGCCGTGATTTTGAGGCAACGGATTATAAGTCACAATACGACATACTAAAAAGCCACAATCCCAGTAGTCTTGCTACAAACGATTGTGGTTTGAATTTCAAATTCGGATACTCCTCTTGCAGCATCTTAGAGGATCTTCCTTTTAAATACTGCATAATCTCACTTGGCGAAAGATTCGTCGGGCATGACAGCATCATATGTACATGATCCGGCTGAATGCTTCCTTCCAATATTTTTATCCCATGGGCATCACAGCCCTGCCTTAACAATTCACGTAGCCTAAAGGCTACCTCTCTTCCCAACACCCGAGTTCAGCACACCAACTGGTGTGGGAAGTTTGAGTATGCCAATATAAATTTTTCCGCCCTGTGCATTGGCAAATCCGCATATCCATTTCAGATATTCATCCCGCCATGATTCTTTCCATTCAATATTCTGGCTTTCTGCCATGAGCGCACCTCCAAGTCAAATTGGGCAGACGGTATCTGCTTAATTCATATCATATCAAAATCCTCTACAAAATACCATACAAGATACTCTCATGGCAGACAAAAGAAGTTTTACATCCTCTAAGCAAGAGCCTGCTCAATATCCGCAATAATATCGTCAGCGGCCTCGATTCCCACGCTGAACCGAATCAAGGCCGGATCAACCCCTGCCTCCACCAGCTGTTCATCGCTTAACTGTCTGTGGGTATGGCTGGCCGGATGGAGCACTGAAGTCCTGGCATCCGCCACATGGGTCACAATGGCTGCCAGCTTCAGCTTATCCATAAATTCCGCTGCCGCCGCTCTGCCGCCTTTTAAGCCGAAGGAGATCACCCCGCAGGTTCCGTTTGGCATATATTTCATAGCCAGGTCATAGTATTTGTCTCCTTCCAGTCCCGGATACTTAACCCACGCCACATCCTCCCTGGATTTTAAGTATTTTGCCACCTTCAGCGCGTTCTCACAGTGCCTGGGCATCCTCAGATGCAGCGTCTCCAGGCCTACGTTCAGAAGAAACGCGTTCTGAGGCGACTGGATGGAACCCATATCCCGCATCAGCTGGGCCGTGGCTTTGGTAATGTACGCTCCCTTTCCAAACTTTTCCGTGTAAATGACTCCATGGTAAGAGTCATCCGGCGTTGTCAGGCCGGGAAACTTCTCCTTATGGGCCTCCCAGTCAAAATTCCCGCTGTCAACAATGCAGCCGCCTACAGCCATGGCATGTCCGTCCATATATTTCGTCGTGGAGTGGGTAACAATGTCAGCCCCCCATTCAAAGGGCCGGCAGTTAACAGGCGTGGCAAAGGTATTGTCCACAATAAACGGCACTCCGTGCCTGTGGGCCAGATCCGCAAATTTCTCCAGATCCAATACTACCAGGGCCGGGTTTGCAATGGTTTCCCCGAATACCGCTTTCGTGTTATCCCTAAACGCCTTCTCCAGCTCTTCTTTCGGCGCATCCGGATCGACCAGGGTGCACTCGATCCCAAACCGTTTTAATGTTACCGTAAACAGGTTGGAAGTCCCACCGTAAATGGTAGCCGCACTGACAATGTGATCCCCGGCGGAGCAGATATTTAAAACTGCGTACATGTTGGCCGCCTGCCCGGAAGAGGTCAGCATGGCGGCCGCTCCGCCTTCCAGCCTGCAGATCTTATCCGCCACCGCGTCATTGGTAGGGTTGGCCAGCCTGGTGTAAAAATATCCGTCCTCCTCCAAATCAAACAGGCGCCCCATCTGCTGGCTGGTTTCATATTTAAAAGTGGTGCTCTGATATACAGGCAGCACCCTGGGCTCCCCGTTTTTCGGCTGCCATCCTCCCTGAATACAGATTGTGTCAAGCGATTGTTTCCGGCTCATATGTTATCCTCCTCGCATCTAACCTTTTTTCGTTTCCCTACATTGTACACAACGGGCCGTGAAAAATCAATAAAAATCTTTCCGTCTAAAAAAGTCCGGAAAACCCCTGATTCCGGACTTTCGGCCTTGGCAGAGAATATGGAAAAGAGGGAATTTCCATATCCTTTTTATCCTGCGCAATGCCTGAACCTATCATAGCACAAAAATTTCCTTCTATTCGTCCAATGTCAAATTCCGTCCCATGCCAGTCAAATTCTGCCGTCAAAAAGTTTCTTTAAGCGCATTACTGCTGACCTGCGAAAAGTCCTGCTGATGGAAAAATATCCCTTCTCCCCCCTTAAGTAAACCCGATCCGCCTTAAACTCTGCAATAAAGTCTTTATTAACAATATAAGATTGATGGATCTGAACGAATTGTTTCGGAAGCCCTCTTTCAAGGATATCTGACAGCTTTCCGTAGAATTCGCTGTTTTCATTGATCATATGAATCTCCACTTTTCTCCCGCAGCTCTGAAAATAGAGGATTTCCCCGTAGGGAACCTGATAATATACATTGTTTTTCTGAAAGAGAAATTGCTGTCCGCAGCAAAACCCCAGTCTTCTGGCATAATCCACAATGTAGAATACCCGTTTTCTGCGAAAGGGCTTTCGCAGAAATTTCATAGGGCGGTTCTCCATAACTGCTTCTGCATCCCTGAGCCCGTAGGACATATAGACAAGTTCCACCTCTTCATTGTTCAGCTGCGTGCGTATTTCTTCTCCCAGCCTGATTCCATCCATTTCAAGCATAAGGACATCCAGGAAAATCAGGTCATACCGCTTTCCAAGACTCATCTCCCTGTACAGCGAAATCCCGTCATAAAACAATTCCCACTCCATGGCAACCTTTTTCTCCTGGCAGTAAACATCCAGCAGTTCCCCCAGCTCATGGCAGTCCTCTTTGTTATCGTCGCAGATAGCTATTGACCACATTCCTATCGTTCCTTTCCTCTTTGGCATCCGTCTTTTTCCGGGATTATCCCCCCATAAAGGCATTTTTATTCTATCTGCTTTTCCTAAGCAAAAAGGTGGACACAGTGACGTAATCCGCTCCTGTTTTTACAGGAAACATGGCATATTTTAACATTGTCTTAATTGAGGATTCCAAGCTGCCTGTTGACAAATCCATGCCGCCAACTCTATAATTAGTAATTACAGCCTGCATGCGCCTTTTTCCTGAGCTCCCTTATTTGGAAAATCTCAGGATCAAAAAAGGGACTGCATAAATAAAATAGAAATCTGAACAGAAAAGAGGATCACATATGACATTTTTCATGGATACCATAAAGGGCATGCTTATAGGCATTGCCAACATTATCCCCGGAGTCAGCGGCGGGACCATGGCTGTCTCCCTGGGCATTTATGACAAACTTATCGGCTCTGTCTCCGGCCTTTTAAAGCATCCCAAAAAAAGCATCACCGCCCTTCTCCCCATTGTTCTTGGCTGCGGCATCGGCATTGTGGCCTTTACCTATGCCATCGAATACCTTTTAAGCCGCCACACCTTTGTTACCTGTATGGCATTTGTAGGGCTGATACTGGGAGGAATCCCGGTTCTCTATGGTTCCCTGAAAAAAGAGCTGGCAAAGGGACCGTCAAAGATCGGGCTGTCCGGCATTGTCGCCTTTGCCATTCTGTTTGCCGTGGCTGTTTTTCTCCCTATGATGAATGCAGAAGATGAAGTCCTTAAAACCTTTGCCGTCACCCCGGGCACTATGATCTCCCTGTTTTTTGTGGGAGTCATCGCCTCAGCTACCATGGTGGTTCCCGGCGTCAGCGGTTCTCTGGTGATGATGATACTGGGCTATTACTACGGCGTTATTAACACCATCAAGTCCTTCCTGGATGCGCTGAAAGCGCTGGATGCATCTGGTCTGGCCCACGGGTTTGCCCTGCTTATGCCCTTCGGCGCAGGAGTGCTTCTGGGAATTTTCCTGATTGCCAAGCTGATTACATTCCTGTTTGAAAAATTCGGCATCCAGACCTATTGTGCCATCTTTGGCCTGATCCTTGCCTCACCCTTTGCCATTTTCTACAACACCGGAGCCTTAAGCCAGTCATCGTTTCCCGGAGCGGGACAGATCCTTTTAGGTCTTGGGCTTGCCGCTGCGTGTGGTCTGGTAACCTGGAAAATGGGAGAATAACCCGGCGGGCTGCTGCCGGATTTTGCAAAGCAGCTTTTTACCACACATGAAAAAGGCAGATCCGCATATTTTGCAGATCCGCCTTTTTCATGTGTCTTTTATCATTCCAGCTTATGCACTCTGCAGCAAAAGCCGGATTCCTCCGCGTCTCTTCTGCCTGCTGACCTTAATCGGCCTTCTTCGGTTCCTGGGAAATATCATTGCCAAAATATTTATCCGACAATTTGGCCAGTTCCCCTGACTCCCTGATCTCGTCAATGGCTTTGTTTACAGCCTCCCGAAGGCTTTCAGACTCCGCGCCTTTCCTCATGGGAATGCATACCAGGGAAGCGTCATCTGTCAGTACTGCAATCTTAATATTTTTCTCCGGGTGAGCATTAATATAGTCATAAAATGTCAGCTCCGCATTTAAGGTAGCGTCAATCCGTCCTGTGTTCAGCAGTTCAAACGTCTGGTTCAGGTCATCAACGCCTGTAACCTGCGCCCCGTAGCTTTCTGCCAGCTCCGCATAGGTGCTTGAGATGGTATTGGCTGTTTTCTTCCCTTTCAGATCCTCAAAGGTCTGAATATCCGTATTCTGTCCGTCCACTATGACAGCCGTGCGGATATATCCGTAAGGTTCGGAAAAATCGTATTTTTCCCGCCTCTCGTCCGTCACTTCAACGCCGTTAATCACAAGGTCATACCGCCCTGCGTCCAGGCCGGCAAACAGTCCGTCCCACTCTCCTTCCACAAAAGTCACCTTCACGCCCAGCTTATCGGCAATCAGCTGGGCCACCTCCACATCATACCCTACCAGATTATCGTCTTCGTCATGAAATGTCCAGGGGGACCAGGTTCCCTCCATGGCCACGATCAGCTCCCCCTTCTGCCGGATCTGCGCCAGCTGGTCATTTCCGCCCTGGCCTGCTTCCTCCCCCTTCTCAGATTGTTCCGTTTCCCCGGTATCTGCTGCCGCGCTTTGATCTGCCTGGCTGCTGCCGGCCTGAGTCTCTCCTCCCTTGCCTGAACATGCAGACAGTCCTACCGCTGCCGTCATCATGGCTGCCGCCAGTATTACACCGATCTTCTTCTTCATTTTCTTACACTCCTTCAAATTTTTTAAATCTGCCGTTTAACCGCCTTCTATCCTCTGGCTCTGTCAGCCATCCGCAGAAATTCCCTGGTCCTTTCCTCTTTGGGATTCTGGAAAAACTCTCTGGAGCTGCCCTCCTCCACGATCTTGCCGTGCTCCATAAACACCACCTTTGTGGAAACGTTTCTGGCAAAATTCATCTCGTGAGTCACTACCAGCATGGTCATGCCTTCCTGGGCCAGTTCCTTCATTACTTCCAGGACTTCCCCGATAAGCTCCGGATCAAGGGCTGACGTAGGCTCATCGAAAAAGATAATCTCCGGGTCCGCTGCCAGTGCCCTGGCAATGGCCACCCTCTGCTGCTGTCCTCCTGACAGCTGGTGGGGATAGTGGCTTTTTCTGTCACCCAGCCCCACCTTTTCTATCGCTTTCTTTCCAATCTCCTCCGCCTGGGCTTTTGGCATCTTCCTTGCCACAATAAGGCCCTCTGTCACGTTCTGCAGCGCTGTCTTGTTGGCAAAAAGATTGAAATTCTGAAACACAAAGGCTGTCTTCTTGCGTATCCTGCCAATCTCCTTTTTGGAGATGTGCTCCATCTGGAACGTCTCCCCGTCAAACACCATGGTTCCATTATCTGCCGTTTCCAGAAAATTCATGCACCGCAAGAGAGTGGTCTTTCCGGACCCGCTGGAGCCCAGTATGGCCACCACGTCGCCTTTTTCCACTTTCAGGTCAATTCCGCTTAAAACTTCCAGCTTCCCAAAAGATTTCCTCACATCCCTCACTTCAAGCATAGGCTACCTCCTGTTGTACCCGTAAAAATCCAGCTTCTTCTCCCCCACCCGCTGCAGCCATGTAAGCACGGTGGAAAACATCAGATAGATCACGCCCACCTCTATATACAAAGCCAAGGGCTCGTACGTCCTGGCCACAATCCGCTGGGTAGCCATAAACATTTCCGTCACGGTAATGTTGGCAGCCAGAGAAGTATCTTTTACCATGGCGATAAGAGAATTGGACAGGGAAGGAAATGCCGTCCTCAATGCCTGAGGCAGAATAATCCTTCTCATGGTCTGCAGATAAGACATGCCTGCGCAGTATCCTGCCTCCAGCTGCCCCTTGGGCACCGACTCCAGGGCAGCCCTGATGATCTCCGCCCCATAGGCGCCTTCATTAATGGAAAACACAATCACTGCCGACGGAAACGGGTCCAGTACTATCCCAAGGCTTGGCAGCCCGAAAAATATTACGTACAGCTGCACCAAAAGCGGCGTTCCCCTGATCACCCAAATGTAAAACCTGGCCAGTTCCTTTAGTACTTTCACATTGGCAAACTGTATCAGTGCCATAGCCACTGCAATTACCATGGCCACTGAAAATGAAATGATTGTCAGGGGAATGGTAGCCGTCAGCCCAGGCAGCAGAATTTTCATAAATGAATCCGTTAAAATGCCGTACAGCCGCTCATTTATCATATCTGAATCATTCTGTCCTTTCTGTCATTTTGATTTTGCAGGTGATTCCTGTCACATTCTATGAAAGATTTTTCATAATCCCTGCAACAACAGTCTCTCTGAAAAAACTGACAATAGGGCCTGTAAACAAAGCCACGATCACGGTTCCCACCCCGACGACGCTGCCGGTTGCCAGCCCTATGGCTGCACTGATGACGTCCTGCCCTACTCTTGCCCATTTATATTTAACCTTCCCGTGAGAATAGGTTTCAACTATGACAGGAAGCCTGTCGTAAGGCGCAGCCCCCAGATCGCAGGCCATATAAAGGGCAACCCCGAAGCATACCACCAAAACTCCCAAGACAAGA
The DNA here is from genome assembly GCA_947089145.1 of uncultured Hungatella sp. Classification (GTDB taxonomy): domain Bacteria; phylum Bacillota; class Clostridia; order Lachnospirales; family Lachnospiraceae; genus UBA3402. Next base: position 93,502 of record CAMUJH010000002.1, read on the forward strand.
GTCGCGATCCGCATGATCAGATTCCCTGTCAGGCCTTCAATGGTAAGCCCTAACATTGAAAACACAAACATAAAGAATTCCACAAAATACCCTAAAAGCAGCATGTTGGTCAAAGCGCCTATGCCAAAGCTTTTCCTGTCCAGGATAAATACCGGGATAAACAGCAATACATTAAAGCACATCTGATACACGGCAAAGCTAATGGGCAGGTGGCTGCTGACCCCCAGGTTCATGCAGGTAAACGGATCTGTCCCGAAACTGGACAGACGAAGCAGGGCTATGCCCATGCCCAGGATCATATTAGCCCCAATCATCCACAGAATACGCAGCAGCAGTTTTTTTCTCTTCTCATCCATATCTTCCCCTCTCCCTTGTACAGAAAAAACCCTGAGCATATAATCTCAGAGCTTTTCTCCTTTTTTGCTGTTTTTCAGCTTTATGTATTCTACACGATCTTAGCCTGTTTGTCAATGCTTACCAGCAAACTTCTGTTTGGGGATCAGGGCAGGAATTCGTTAGTATAGCACTGGCTGGCCGGTATCACCTTATCAATAACCCCATACTCTTCCATGAATCCGGTGTAATTATCCCACACCTCATCTTTCATCACGCCCCATTTTGGGCTGTCCTCCTTATATTTGGAGGCCAGATACGTCTGGGACATGGTCAGCATTTCCAAAGAATAATCCGGTGCATACTTCTGAAGGATTTCGGCGCTGCCTGTGGGGTCGGCAATGGCATATTCATATCCCTTTTCTGTAGCCGCCAGAAATTTCTTAACCATTTCCGGCCTTTCCTCCAGCGTCTTTTCATTGGCAATGATCACCGGCGTGTAATAGTCAAGCCTTTGATCCAGATCCCGTACCGGCGTGTATTCAATGGGGAAGTCATTGAGCTGGCACTTCACGTTGTCCCACGCCTCAAAAAACCACATGATATCCGCCTTGTCCCTTAACGCCTCAAATCCGGAGCCGTCGGATATCACCATGTTCAGTTTGGAAAAGTCACCTCCTGCCTGCGTCATGACTGCCTTCAGCACCGCCTCTTCTCCCGGGCCTCCCCAGCCGGCATAGGTCTTCCCCTCAAAATCCTTAGGCGACTGAATATGTTTGCCCTCATACGTGGCGAATCCCGATGTGTTGTGCTGGATAACGGCTGCAATAGCCTTAATGGGCAGCGGATCTTCTGAAGTCAGGGCAACCGTCACGTCTTCCTGGTAGCTGATGCCGAAATCACCTTTTCCCACGGCAATCAGGGTAGCCGTCGCCCCTTCTGTAGGCTCAATTATTTTTACATTCAGCCCCTCTTCCTCATAGTACCCTTGATCCAGGGCCACATACATCCCTGTATGGTTGGTGTTGGCCACATAGTCCAGTATTACGGTCACATCCTGCAGATCAGCTGTCTCCCCGGCTTTTTCACTGTCTTCTCCCGTCCTGTCATTGTCCTTTGCCGCGCCGTCCTTTGCTGCCTCTTCCTTTTCTGCATCTTCTTTGATCTCCCCTGCCGTCTCTGTCTTGGCTCCTGAATTCCTGGCGCCTTTGTCGGCGCCCTGCCCGGAACACCCAAGAACGGCTGCGGAAACTGCCGCCGCTGCTATCAATACTGCTGTTTTCCTTCTCTTCATGTTTTTCTCCTCCTGGCATTGTTCATCCTGAATAATATGGCTCAAAAGACATGATTCACAAAATGCCTGAAAGTTAAAACACTGCCTGCAGCCTGCGCTCCTAACTCTTCGCTCCGTCGCAAATGTGTGTCTTGACACACGCTTTTTTATAAAATAAAAAGACTGCACGGATAACGGCAGTCCATAAAGGTACAAGGTGTTTCCCTACGTTGGCATTATCCAAATCAGGTTCATGGGTCGAAATTCTTAATTTCCTCTCAGCCTGGCACACAAGCTCCCCAATATAAAATTGTTCTCACATCCATGAGTCTTTTTGATTTTAGCATTGAAGAAATAAAAATGCAAGTACTTTTTATTGCTGCAGCAGACTTTCTGAAGTTTGGTTACTGTCCACTCCCAACGTCATAGCAGTTAAGCGAACTCTGCTTTTGCCCCATGCCTGGAGCAGCGCCGTCTGGTATAAAAGGGAGCCAGTGCCGGCCTTCCGGCCGGCACCGGCTCCCAAAAATCCTCTGTCCTTTAACCGATCTGAAATCCAAATCCGTTCAGCCCGTCAGTCTGCATTATCCCCCTGGGCGGCCCTGGCTTCCACTTCCTTCTTCTGAACATCACCGGGAGCCTGCTCATACCGGCTGAATTCATACTCGTAAACGCCGATGCCGCCGGTCATGGATCTCAGATCCGTATTATATCCGAACAGTTCTGACATGGGAACGTCCGCCTCAATGATCTGTTTCCCGTGATGATCCGAATTCATTCCCAGAACCCGGCCTCTTCTTCTGTTGAGATCACCCATAACGTCTCCGGTAAACTTATCCGGCACTGTCACCTTCATGGATGCAATAGGCTCCAGAAGAACAGGGTTGGCTTCCATGAATGCCTTCTTAAATGCCAGGCTGGCAGCCATCTTAAAGGCCATCTCCGAGGAATCCACCGGATGGTAGGAACCGTCCAGCAGCACGGTCTTTAACCCTACTACCGGATAGGAAGCCAGCGGCCCTTTCAGGACGCTTTCCTGAATGCCTTTCTCCACAGCCGGGAAGTAGTTCCTGGGAACGGCTCCGCCGAACACCTGCTCCTCAAACACGTAAGGCGTCTCCAGATCCCCTGACGGTTCAAAGGACATCTTCACATCGCCGTACTGGCCATGTCCTCCTGTCTGCTTCTTATACTTGCCCTGTGCCTCCACTTTCTTGCGGATCGTCTCGCGGAAAGCGAATTTAGGCTTGCTTAACTCAATCTCCACTTTATATCTGGAGGAAAGCTTGCTGACAACCACATCCAGCTGCTGATCGCCGATGCCGTAGATCAGCGTCTGGCGGTTCTCCTTGTCGCCTACTACTTTCAGTGTCTGATCCTCGTCCATCAGCTTGGCAAGAGCCGTGGCCACCTTGTCATCATCGCCTTTTGTCTTGGTCTTATACCGCATATAGGTATAGGGAGTGGAAATCTGAGGCTTGTGGTACACAATCGGAGCCGTCCTGACTGCCAGCGTGTCCCCTGTCTGGGTTACGCTTAACTTGGCCACTGCGCCGATATCGCCGGCCCGAAGCTCTTTCAGTTCCATCTGCTCCTTGCCTCTCAGGGTGTATACTTTTCCGATCTTTTCTTCTGTGTCCTTGTTTACATTGTAGGAAGAGGAATCCGGCTTCAAAGTTCCGGTACATACCTTTACCAGGGAGTATTTTCCGATAAACGGGTCCACAATGGTCTTAAATACTCTCATGGACAGTGAAACGCCGTCATCATACTTAGCCACAAACCGCTCGCCGGTAGACACGTCCACACCGATGCACTCAAAATGATCCGGGGACGGGAAATAGCGGTCAATACCCTGAAGGAGCATTCTGGCTCCCTGGCAGTTAATGCCTGAACCCAGCATAACCGGCACAATGCTTCCATCTATCACATGTTCCCTAAGAGCAGCGGAGATCTCCTCATATGTAAATTCCTCGCCGGAGAAATACCGCTCCATGTACTCCTCGCTGGTTTCGGCAACCGCTTCCACCAAGGCCCCCCGGCAGATATCCAGGTTCTTTTTGGAGTACTCAGGAATCTCGCATTCTTCGTAATCACTGTTGGTGGTAAACCTTCTTCCTTTCATCTTTACCACGTTAACAAATCCAACAAACTTCTCATTCTCACGGATCGGCAGATGGAACGGCGCAATCTTTCTGCCGAATCTGGTTTCCAGCTTCAGGATCAGCTCGCGGAAGCTGGCATGATCGTCGTCCATATTGGTCACAAAAATGATGCGGGGAAGGTTAAACTTGTCACAAAGCTCCCACGCTTTCTCCGTTCCCACTTCAATGCCGGCTTTGCAGTTCACCACAATAACTGCGGCATCGGCAACGCTGATGGCCTCCTCTACTTCGCCTACGAAATCGAAGTACCCGGGAGTGTCCAAAAGATTAACTTTGATCGGTCCTTCCTCACCCTGAAATTCCAGCGGCACCAGGGAGGTGGAGATGGAAAACTGTCTCTTGATCTCTTCCTTATCATAATCACTGATGGTGGAGCCGTCCACTACATTACCCATTCTCTTGGTAACGCCGGTCACCAGTGCCATGGATTCCACCAGGGTCGTCTTACCTGCACCGCCATGGCCTAGTAACACGACGTTACGGATTTGCTTGGTTCCATACACGTTCATAAACATTCCTCCTGTACATTAATTTTTGCCCATAAGAACATTTTACTAAAAATTTCTGAATTTTACAAGTAATTTGTGCATTTTAAATAGGCAAATTCATGGAAATCCGCAACCGTTCAGATATCCCCAGGCCATTTAAGGATACATTACGGATGCACTACCACCTTTATGGATTCCGCGCTCATCTGCATATGGATCGCCTCGTCCATATGTTCCAGGTCATACACGTGGGTAATCAGCTTCTTCAGTTCCAGCCGTCTGCTGTTAATAAGATTTACCGCTCTCTGGTGCGTATCCGGATTGATCATGGACCCTACAATGCGCAGTTCCTTCTTATACACGTCAAACAGCGGAAGAGGTACTGTGGCATCTACTCCCGGCACGGAGAACAGCAGGATCGTGGCTCCAAAGCCTGCCGCTGAAAACGCCTGCTCCACTGCAAAAGGCCTGCCCACGCACTCAATCACCACATCCGCCCCATCCCTTCCGCAGATCTCCTTAATCCGCTGGGGCACATTCTCGCAAGTAGGGTCAATGGCTGCGTCCGCCCCCACTTCCATGCCGATCTTACGGCGCATCTCCACAGGCTCGCTTAAAATAACGGAAGATGCTCCGCAAAGCCGGGCCATCTGCACCATCATCAGCCCGATAGTCCCGCCGCCGATGACAAGCACAGCCTGCCCCGGCCGAATCTGAGCCTGATCAATGCCGTGTACCACACAGGCCAAAGGTTCCGCCATGGCTGCCTCGTCAAAAGAGATATCCTCACTTACCTTAAAGCACTGAGTCTCCGGGCACACGGCGTACTCTGCAAAGCCGCCGTTTACATTGACGCCCAGGGCATACAGATGCCTGCACTCCTGTTTCTTGCCCATGCGGCAGGGCATACACTGGCCGCAGTACATGTTGGGGTCCAGAGCCACATGATCTCCCGGCTTTACGCTGGTCACCTGGGCGCCCACTTCCACTACCACGCCGGCAAACTCATGTCCCAATACCACGGGAGGAGTCACGTCGGCGGAGCCTTTCTCCCCGTGATAAATATGTACGTCCGTACCGCAGATGCCGCATGCCTTATTGTTCACCAGCACCTCCTTAGGGCCAAGGGGGGCAAATGTCATCTCACGCACCTCAAATTTTGCATCCCGGTCTGCACCTACAAAGAAACTTCCCTTCATGTCCTTACCTCTCTTTCACGATTGTTTTTAAAATCACTTTTATAAAATTATTTTATATAAGTTTTGTAATCTTATGCTACCACAATCCTTATGCATTCTGCAATGTACATATTTGCTGATTATTCTTTTGTTTTTTATGAATATTGCCGAAAAACTGGTTGCCGCCCTTTTCCTTTGCCATAGGAATTGACATTCCTGGTGCCAAATGTTACAGTTCCTTAAAGCAATGTTAAAGAAAATACTTTTGTAAAAGTAGTCTGGCATTGGCATATAAAAGGAGAATCTGTGCTCATGGAAAAACAAACCCTTACCTCTCACGAATTGAAGAGGCAAAACCGCAGCAATGTGTATCAATACATCTATCAGTCACACGGCGCATCCCGCCCGGAACTGGCCGCCGCTCTTCAAATGAGCCTGCCCACCCTCTCACAGAACTTATCGGAGCTAGAGCAGGAACAGCTTATTGAAAAGGCTGGTTTTAAGGATTCCACCGGCGGCCGCAAAGCCCAGCTCCTTACCTGCAATGCCCTTGCCCGTATCGCTGTGGGGGCGGAAATTTTAAAAGAATTTGTCCGGGTCTGCGCCATTGATCTTTATGGAACCGTTATTGATCAAACCCAGATCAGCCTTCCTTTCTCCAATGCCTCCTCCTATTTTCAGGCCATGGTTTCCGCCGTACAGTCTTTTATAGACTCCCTGCCCTTGGAAGCCTCCAGGATTTTAGGGCTTGGCATTGCCATCCAGGGGCTGGTATCTGCAGACGGGCAGAAGGTCATATATGGCAAAATCCTGGACTGTACCGGCCTTGCTGCCAGTCAGTTTGGCCGGCATCTGGGCGTCCCCTGCCTTCTGATCCACGATTCCGAGGCTTCTGCCTGTGCGGAGCTAATGCATCAGGGACACATTTCCCATGCTGTCTATTTGTCACTAAACCGGAATCTGGGCGGAGCCATTGTGTTAAACGGCGCCATATACAGGGGAACTGCGCTTATGAGCGGTACCATGGAGCACATCTGCCTGATTCCTGGAGGAAGACCGTGTTACTGCGGCAAAAACGGCTGCCTGGAAGCATACTGCTCCGCAGACAGCCTGAAAAAAATGGCCGGTATGGAATTGGATCTGTTTTTTAAGCGGCTGCGCTGCCGCAAAGAAGAGGAAGTCTCTGTCTGGAATTCCTATCTGGAGCACCTGGCCATGGCCATAGCCAACATCCGCCATGTCATTGACTGTGACGTGATCATCGGCGGGCTTATAAACACCTGGATGACAGACGAAGATTTCTCTCTGCTGGCCAGCCTTGTCCAGCGCTTCTGCCCTCTCTCCCAACAGGCTATCCGGCTTATCCCAGGCTGCCATGACTTAAATCTTGCGTCCATAGGCGCAGGGCTTCCTTTTATCACCGGATTTCTGAATCAGATCTGAGCGATGAAATCCCTTAATTGGCCAGCAGCATTCTGTCATTGGCAAATTCTTCCCCGCTTGCCTGGGCAAACTTCCGAAGCAGATCCTCCACCTTAAGGTTCTTCTTCTCCTCCCCGGCCACATCATAAATGATCTGTCCGTTATTCATCATAATCAGCCGGTTTCCGATATGGATGGCATCTTTCATGTTGTGGGTAATCATCAGCGTTGTCAGGTGATCCTGGTTTACAATGTTCTCCGTAGTTTCCAAAACCTTAGCTGCCGTCTTAGGGTCCAGAGCCGCCGTATGCTCATCCAGAAGCAGCAGCTTCGGCTTCTTCAAGGTTGCCATGAGAAGAGTCAAAGCCTGCCTCTGGCCGCCGGAAAGCAGCCCCACCTTGCTGGTCAGCCGGTTTTCCAGCCCTAAGCCCAGCTTTGCCAGCATATCGCGGTAAAGCCGCCTTTCCCCTGATACAATCCCCTTTTTCAGAGTTCTTTTATCCCCCCGCCGCAAGGCAAGGGCCAGGTTCTCTTCAATCCCCATTGTGGCAGCCGTCCCGTTCATAGGGTCCTGGAACACCCGTCCCAGAAACGCTGCCCGCTTGTGCTCCGGATATTTGGTTACATCCACCCCGTCAATGACGATGTTCCCTTCATCCACTTTCCAGGTTCCGGCGATGGCGTTGAGAAGCGTGGACTTTCCTGCGCCGTTTCCGCCGATAACCGTAACAAAGTCCCCGTCATTTAACGTAAGGCTTAAACCTTTTAACGCCTGCTTTTCATTTACGGTTCCCGCATTAAATGTTTTTGAAATATTTTTAACTTCCAGCATCAGGATTTTCCTCCATTCCCCTGGCCGCCGTTTTTTGCACCAGCCGGCCACTTTTTTGCAGCGCCTTTAAAATACCGTTCCTGCCACACAGGGATAGCAAGGAATACGGCCACCACAAGGGCTGACAAAAGCTTCAGCAGATCCGTGTCAATGCCTCTCCAGATCACCACCTGAAGCACCAGATAATAGATAATAGAGCCAAAAGACACTGCAAGCAGCTTAAAGCCAAAATTTTTAAATATCTTTCCGAACACCGCCTCCCCGATAATCACTGCGGCCAGGCCGATAACAATGGCGCCCCGACCCATATTAATATCCGCAAATCCCTGATACTGGGTAAGCAGCGCACCGGCAAAGGCCACCAGCCCATTGGACAGCATTAAGCCCAGCACCCTTCCCAGATCCGTGTTGATCCCCTGGGCCCTGGCCATCTTGTCATTGCAGCCTGTCGCCCGCAGGGAGCATCCCAGCTCCGTACCGAAAAACCAGTACAAAATCCCAATGAGAACCACGGTGATGGCTGCCACGATTAAGATTGTATTTTTAAAGAAAGGCACGTTTTTAATAAAGCGCAGAGACACCAGCAGTGGAAACTTATCCACGTTAATGGCCTGATTCGCCTTTCCCATTATTTTCAAATTCACAGACCACAGCCCAAGCTGCGTCAGAATGCCGGACAGAATCGCCGGTATCCCCATAAATGTATGAAAAAGCCCGGTTACAAGCCCGGCAATCATACCGGCTGCAAGTGCAGCAGCCATAGAAACCCACACTCTGTATCCGCTTAGCATCATCATAATGCACACTGCTCCGCCGGTACACATGGAACCGTCCACAGTCAGATCCGCAATATCCAGGATACGGTATGTAATATACACACCAATGGCCATAATCCCCCAGATCAGTCCCTGGGCCGCTGCTCCTGGCAAAGCATTTATCAAGCTTATAATCTCCATAATCATTCTCCTAGTCCGCTATCCATGGTAATCCAATTTGGAAAAGCGCAGCGAGAAGGCGTTTTCCTTCCCGCTGCTTTTACTCACTTATATTCTGTACAGCCAAATATGACTTTACTCTTCAATGGCCTCAAATCCGTCCGGAATCTCAATTCCCAGAGAATCGCAGATGGTCTTGTTATACTTTTTGGTAAACTGCGGCGCATACTCAATGGGCATCTGGGAAATGTCAGCCTCGCCCTTCAGAATCTTTGCAGCCATCCTGCCGGTTCCCACACCCAGGTCATAGTAGCTGATAGACAGCGTGGCAACGCCGCATCCTGCGCACATGCCCTCCTCGCCTGCAATAATCGGAACATTTGCCGGCCTGCAGATGTTGTCGATAATCTCCGTAGCCGCAGCGGCAGTGTTGTCCGTAGGCACATAAATAACGTCGCTCTCGTCGGCAGCTTTGGTACAGATGGTGGAGAGATCATTGGAATCCGAGAAGGAGTAGTACTCGCAGGTATATCCGTACCCTTCCAGAGCCGCCTTCACCGTGTCTACCTGATACTGGGAATTGGCCTCAGCGGAACAGTACAAAAGCCCTACTTTCTTTGCATCAGGAAACAGCTCGTGAAGCATGGCGGCCTGCTCGTCAAGAGGAGCCAGGTCAGATGTTCCGGAGATGTTTCCGCCTACGGTTCCGTTAAAGTTGTCGATTCCAAGAGCTACGCCGTACTCTGTAACAGACGTGCCCAGAATCGGAATCTCATTGGTCCCTGCCTGTGCCGCCTGCAGAGCCGGCGTTGCATTGGCCAGGATCAGATCTACGTCAGCAGACACAAAGTTGTTGATAATCGTAGAGCAGGTGTTGGAATCGCCCTGGGCATTCTGCTCGTCAAAGACAACCCCGTCCCCCAGTTCTTCCTTCAGCGCATCCATAAAGCCCTTGGTGGCCGCATCCAAAGCATCATGCTGTACCAGCTGGCAGATACCCACCTTGTAAGTCCCGCCTTCAGAGGAACCGCTTTCTACAGATGTCTTTGTGCCGCTGTCCCCTGCCTGGGCAGCTGTAGTCTCATTTCCTGAATTTGAACCGGAACAGCCTGCCACTGACAGGGCCATGGCTCCGGCAAGAATCATTGAAAGTACTTTTCCTGATTTTTTCATATACTTTTCTCCCTTGCTGATGTTTGATTTTTAAGTTCAGGAGATATCATACTACAAAATCTGTCGGGCGTCAATCCTATGATGCTTTAAATTCCCATAAATTCAACGTGATAAAGTGACCTGCCGCAGACCCATTCTAAGACAAGATGTCTCTGTATACCCGCAGCACATTTCCATAAAATACAGCCTCGATCTCTGATGCAGAAAATCCTTGTCTTTTCATCTCCGCCTCCAAAACAGGCAGTCTGCTTCCGTCAAAAATCTCCAGATTTCCCACAATCCCGTCAAAGTCAGACCCCAGGCCTACGCAGCCTATGCCTCCCACATTCGCCATATGGCGCATATGGCGGACCATGTCCTCTGCCCGGCTCATTTTCTCCTCCCCCTCTTTCCAGTCATGCAAAAAAGCCGGGCAGTAATTGATTCCTGCGACTCCGCCTCTCAGTCCCAGCTGGCGGATCATATCATCTGTCAGGTTCCTTGGATGGCCTGCCAGGGCTCTGGCATTGGAGTGGCTGGCTACAAAGGGCCGCACAGTGTGGGAAAAAACATCCCGGATTCCTGCATCTCCCAGATGGGAAATATCAATAATCATGCCCAGCCGCTCCATCTCCTCCAAAAATTCAAAGCCTCTCTCTGTCAGCCCATGCTCCGTATCCGCATAGCAGCCTTTTTCAGGCCCCTCTGTCACAATCCGGTTTGGGCAGGCCAGCTCATTAGGGAAATTCCAGGTAAGGGTCATCATCCTCACTCCCACCCGGTAAAAATCACGCAGGCAGGCTGTGCTTCCCAGGCATGCGCCCCCTTCCTCCAGGGTCAGCATGGCTGACATACGGCCCTCTTTCCAGTTTTTCTCTATATCTTCATAAGTCCTCACCACGCCTATCAGATCCGCGTTGGCTTCCATCTCCTGGTAGAAGGTGTCGATCATCTTCATGGCGCATTCAAAGGGCCTTTCTTCTTTGCCCAGATGGACAAACATGGCAAAATTCTGAAGGCCATACCCTCCTTTTGCCATCTTCTCCAAATCCAGGTGAAGGCAGTTTGACCGGATGGACATATCTCCTCCGGCTTTATGGTTCTTATAAATCTCGTAAATCGTATCGCAATGCATATCTGCTGCTCTCATACGTATCCTCCGGCTTTTCTTATATGTTATGCCGCCCTTTTTTGTATTTTCCTTTTTCTTCCTGTCACTTAAGCTGTGCAATGGCTTCTCTGACAGTTCTCACCCCGATCAGGCGGATTTTCCCTGTATGTTTCATCTTATCCAGGCAGATCTGAGGCAGCATGCATGCCTCAAACCCCAGCTTCACCGCCTCGTTAACCCTCTGTTCTGCCATAGACACTGCCCGCACCTCGCCGGAAAGCCCTACTTCGCCGAATACGATGGTCTTTTCGTCTACCGCCCTGTCTTTTAAGCTGGACACAAGAGCCATGATGATAGACAAATCCAGGGCAGGCTCATTCATCTTCATCCCCCCTGCAATATTTACGTAGGCGTCATACCTGGACATTTCGTAATGGCAGCGCTTTTCCAGAACCGCCATCAGAAGATTTACCCGGTTGTAATCCGTTCCCGCCGCCGTCCGCCTGGGAATCCCCAGGTTGCTCTGGGTTACCAGTGCCTGAACTTCCAGAAGAATGGGCCTGGTTCCCTCCATGGCGCAGGCCACCACTGCTCCCGAAGCCCCCTGGGGCCTTCCCTCCAGCATAAACTCCGAAGGATTTTCCACTTCCGTCAGCCCCTGCTCCTGCATCTCAAAAACCCCTATCTCATTGGTAGAGCCAAAACGGTTTTTTACTCCCCGCAGAATCCGGTAAGAGGCATGGCGATCCCCCTCAAAGTACAAAACCGTATCCACCATGTGCTCCAGCACCCTTGGGCCTGCTACCACGCCTTCCTTGGTCACATGGCCTACAATAAAAATCGTGACGCCTTCCCCCTTGGCAATCTGCATCAGCAGGCCGGTAGACTCCCGCACCTGGCTGACACTGCCCGGCGCCGAGGAGATCTCTTCCCGGTACATGGTCTGAATCGAATCAATGATTACCACGTCCGGCTTCTCCTCAATAATCGTGTCCCGAATATGATCCAGGCTGGTTTCGCACTGAAACTTCAAATCCCCGGTCATGGTTCCGATCCGGTTAGCCCTAAGCTTGATCTGCTTTAAAGATTCCTCCCCGGATATGTAAAGAACCTTTTGTCCGGACGCCGCCAGATTGCCGCACACCTGCAAAAGCAGCGTGGACTTTCCGATACCCGGATCTCCGCCTACCAGCACCAGAGAGCCTGCCACCACGCCGCCTCCTAAAACCCGATCCAGCTCCCCGTAACCGGTAGTTACCCGGTCTTTCTCCTCAATGGAAATCTCTGACAGCCTGGCAGGCCGGCTTTTTAAAAGGGGGGCCTGCCGCCCTGTCGGGGCAGAGGCGCCCTTTTTCCCCACTGGCTCCTCCACCATGGTATTCCACTCCCTGCAGGCCGGGCACTGCCCCATCCACTTTGCAGACTCATATCCGCACTCTTTGCAGAAAAACGCGGTTGTTTTTGCTTTTGCCATATATCCTTGTTCTCTCCCTTCCAGCCGCCCCAGGAACCCGACAAATATTCCTCTTCGTTATAAAACAAATGGTTCTTCCTCCCGACGCCATAAAAGGGCCGATTTTCATCGCCCCTTTTACAGCTGTCCACAAAGCAGCCGTTTGCCTACTGCCTTTTCTCAATTCTCACTTTTACAGCGCTTCCCTCATTCAGTTCCACGCTGACATTTAATTTCCCGCCCATATTTGTAGCCATATTTCCCGCAGACATTCCATCTACAGTGACTCCGTATTCTGTATCGTCTTCCAGCTGAACCGTGATCTGTACATCCTTGTCCCCTTCCACCAGAAACTCCACGCCCCAGTCAGCCGCCACAAATTCACTGACAGCTGTCCCCGGAACCGATTCATACACAAACATCCCGTTGCGCTCCAGTTTGGTGATCTCGCAATACGTTTTGACCTTGTACAGATCTCCGCAGTGCTCAAAATTGTCCTTCTTTGCCTTTTTCTCCAATTTGTGGTTTCCAAAACTAATGCTTCCGTCTGCCTCGGAACGAACCAACTCCTGAATCACTGACATAACTCTTCCTCCTGGTATTTTAATAATACTTATCTTTCTGCCTCCCAGCGGCATGCTTCGCCCATATCCGTTCAGGACAGTGATGTCAAAGCATAGGTGCCCCGGAAGGCTGTAAGGGCGATACTCTACCCCTGCATTTGCAATTCTCTGGCGGTAAACAAAAGGCCGTCTTCTCCCTTTGCCACCTCTACTTGGTCGCCTTCCTTCACTGCGCCGTCTAGGATCTCCTCGGCCAGCTTATCCTCCACCATGCTCTGGATCGTCCTGCGCAGAGGGCGCGCTCCGTATTTGGCGTCATATCCCTTTTCAATAAGGTATTCCCGGCTTTCTTCCGTCACGTGAAGGGTAATGCCCATCTGCTGCCTGGTACGCTTGTTGATGGTTTTCAGCATAATGGAAACAATCTCTTTCATGTTTTCCTTATTCAGTGGGTGGAACACCATGACCTCATCGATCCGGTTTATAAACTCCGGCTTAAAGATCCTTTTGACTTCTTCCATAACCCGATCCTTCATGAACCGGTAATTTTCCTGTTCATCATCCACAGACGTAAACCCCAGGCGTTTCGGGGAAATAATGCTTTCCGCCCCTGCGTTGGAGGTCATGATCAATATGGTGTTCTTAAAATCAATCTTTCTCCCCTGTGCGTCCGTTACATGGCCGTCATCCAAAACCTGGAGAAGAATGTTAAATACATCCGGGTGGGCTTTCTCAATCTCGTCAAACAACACAACAGAGTATGGATTTCTGCGGACTTTCTCGCTTAACTGCCCTCCTTCGTCATACCCTACATATCCTGGCGGAGAGCCAATCATCTTTGAAACGCTGTGCTTCTCCATGTATTCCGACATATCAACTCGTATCAGGGCGCTTTCCGTGCCGAACATGGCTTCGGCCAGCGCCTTGCACAGCTCCGTTTTCCCGACTCCCGTAGGCCCGAGGAACAAGAAAGAGCCAATCGGGCGCCTGGGGTCCTTAAGTCCCACTCTCCCGCGGCGGATGGCTTTGGCTACTGCAGTAACCGCCTCGTCCTGTCCCACAACCCGCTCATGAAGAATACTCTCCAGCTTCTTAAGCCGTTCCGATTCCTCCTCCTCCAGCTTCTTAACCGGGATTCTGGTCCAGCCGGAAACCACGTCGGCAATCTCGTTTTCCCCCACAACCAGTTTGCGGCTTACCTTTTCCTTCTGCCATTTGTCCCGCACTTTCTCTATTTTTTCCCGCTTCTTCTGTTGCTTCTTTTTTATGTCCCCGGCTTTCTCATACGCCTCGGCCTTAATGGCTGCCTCTTTCTGCTTCTCCAGAGCCCCTATCTCCTGTTCCAGCTCCTTAATCTGAGCCGGCTCAACGAAATTAGTCAGCCGAAGCTTAGACGATGCCTCATCTATTAAATCAATGGCTTTATCCGGCAGAAATCTGTCATTAATATAGCGGGCTGACAATTTTACCGCCGCCCTTAAAGCTTCATCCGTTATGCTTACGCCGTGGTGGTTCTCATAACGGCCTCTCAGCCCTTTCAGAATCTCATACGCCTCGTCCTCTGACGGCTCCTCCACGGTCACTGGCTGGAATCTCCGCTCCAAGGCGGAATCCTTCTCAATATATTTGCGGTATTCCTCTATGGTAGTCGCCCCGATAAGCTGCAGCTCCCCTCTTGCCAGAGACGGCTTTAAAATGTTGGAAGCATCCAGAGCTCCCTCTGCGCCTCCCGCCCCGATTATGGTGTGAATCTCATCAATGAACAGAAGGACTTCCCCGTCCTCCATGACCTCTGCCAAAACCCGCTTGATGCGCTCCTCAAATTCGCCCCGGTATTTTGACCCTGCCACCATGCCTGAAAGATCCAGCGTCACAACTCTCTTGTTGGCAATGGTTTCCGGTATGCTGCCTGCCGCAATCATCTGCGCCAGCCCTTCCACCACCGCAGTTTTTCCAACTCCCGTCTCTCCGATCAGACAGGGGTTATTCTTGGTCCGGCGGCTTAAAATCTGAACCACCCGCTGGATCTCCGTCTCCCTTCCGATAACCGGGTCCAGCTTTCCCTCTCTGGCCAAAGCCGTTAAGTCCCTGCTGTACCGATCCAATGCCGGCGTAGCCGCCTTCCCCTTGGGCCCTTTTCCTGCCGCAATGTCATCTCGTCCTGCAGCCGCATCCTCCCCCATGGCAGAAAGGAGATCCACATACAGCCGCTGAATGCTGATGCCCATGGTATTCAAAAGCCTGGAAGCCACGCAGTCATTCTCCCGGATAATGGCGATCAGAATATGCTCCGTGCCGATCAGGGGAGCCTTAAATCTTACTGCTTCCCGGTAGCTGTTTTCAATCACCCTTCTGGCGCTGGGCGTATAGGTATTCTGCTCCGCTGTCCGCACCGTCTGGTTTGGGGTAATCAGCTGGCTTACCAGTTCCATTACCTTTTCTACTTTGACGCCGCATTCGTCCAGAACCCGGGCAGCCACCCCGGTGCCTTCCTGTAAAAGGCCGATGAGCAAATGTTCCGTGCCCACATAGTTATGGCCCAATGTCTCCGCCGCATCTACTGCCAGGCCAATAGCTTCCCTGGCTTTTGCAGTGAAACGATCTATCATATAAGATTCCTCCTTGATTTTTCCGGGCATCATGCCCCATGGCCGGATAGAGCCTAGAGCGTGCTTGATATCTGCGTCAGGTGTGCGTCTGCGAAGCGACGGTGTAGTGGACCCTACATCTAGCTTCGCAGACGTGCTCCTGGCGCAGAGAGCGAGTACTATTGCTTAGGAATTAATGCAATGATGTACTAGTACAGCCCTTAAAACTATATCAGATCCGGCAGCTCGCTTCTTAAATAAGCTGCCCTGGCCACATCCAGCTCCCCCTTGTCAAGAGGGCGGTCAGAAAGCTTCTGCAGATTGGCTGTCTGGATTCCAAGCATCAGCCTGAACACCGGACAGGGCTCCTTAAGCTTTACAAGGCCGTCGGCAATGCCGCTCATAATCTGGGATAAAAATGTCATGGCGTCTTTCATGGAAAGCCTTCTGGCATACCTTAAAACGCCATAGGATTTATATACCTCATCCTCCATCTCCAGGCGATGGCTGGCAAAGCCCATTTCCCGAATCTGCTTCTCCTGTTCGTCCAGCTGGGCAGCCACCTTGGCCACCAGGTCCGTCAGCTCCTTCTCTGTCCTTCCCATGGTCTTCTGATTGGAAATCTCGTAGAGGGCTCCGTAGTTCTCCCTTCCCTCCCCGTAAACTCCCCGGATGCTGACGCCGATTCTCCCCATGTCATTCAGCATGGCCGGGAATTTCTTCCCCATGGACAGGGTAGGCAGATGGACAATGGCCGTGGCCCTTAATCCTGTGCCCACGTTAGTGGGATAAGACGTAAGATATCCGTACTTGTCGTCAAATGCATAGGAAAACCTGGCATTGACATAGTCATCTACCTGATCCGCAGTCTTTAATGCCTCTGCCAGATGAAGCCCCGGCGCCCAAACCTGAATCCGAATGTGATCCGACCCGTTTAATACCAGGCTGATGTCCTCCTCCCTGGTAATCAGAATGGACATAGGTGCTTTTCTCTCCAGAATGGAAGCATTGAGAATCCGCCTTTCTTTAAGGGCTCTCCTGTCCAGTTCGTTTAGCTCATCCAAATAGGCAGACTCGTAATCCCGTCCGTCCAAATCTCCCAGATCCCGAAGGCCCTCATGCAGCCGGTTCAGCATCTCTCTGCTGTCCTCGTCGGAAAGTTTGGACGGAAACACATATTCCGACCAGTTGCGTGCCAGGCGCACTTTGCTGCATACAATATTGCTGCCGCCGTCCTGTACCTGTTCAAACCACTTAAGCATCGGCTTCCTTCCCTTCCCGCAGCGCCCGGATTTTATCCCGGTACACTGCCGCATTCTCATAATCCTCTGTCCTTAGGGCCTCTTTAAGCTTCCTGTCCCAGGCGCGGATCTGCTGCTCCTTCGTGCTCTTGGTCTGCTCTGTCTCCTCTTTGGCCACTGCCGCCGCCTGGGCTTTGCTGCCGCTTAACGTCTCCTGATAGGCAGGGTGCTTTCCCATGTGGCTGTCACTGCCCTGAAGCTGCTTAATATTGTCATGAATCAGCAGGTCAAACATGGTGTAACAGTCCGCACACCCGAAACAGCTGTTCTTTACAAATTCCTCGTAGGACGTGCCGCAGGTGGGACAGGTAATCTGGGACAGCCTGTCTTTCTTCTGAACCGGCCATTCACTGCCAAGCAGCCCTGACAAAAGCTGAGCTAATGGAAATTCTCCGTCAAAAATAGCGGAATAAGGGCCGAAGTCCATCTCTTTGGCACACTGGGCGCAGAAATTATGCTCTGTCTTTACCCCGTTGATCACTTCTGTATATTGAATATTCGCTTCACGGATCTTGCACCTTTCACATAACATAACAATCCTCCATCATTCTTTATAGATACCCCAAAACCTCCCTGCTTTTCCATATGCTCCCCAGGGCGCATCAGTTCTCTTCCCAATTGGCAAACACTTCATAAATCTCATCTACCAGCCGGTGAACCTCCTCCCGCCTGATGCCTTTGCAGATACCCTTGGCCATGGCAACTGCAATTTCCTCTTTCATCTCTTCCAGCCCTCTCTGTTTATCTACATCCAGGGAGATAATGGCGCCTTTCCTCCGGTCAAGCTTTACAAACCCCTCCTGCTTTAACACAGAGTAGGCTTTATTTACTGTATGCATATTGATGCTGATATTATCCGCCAGCTGCCGCACAGACGGCAAAGAATCTCCTTCCCGAATCCGTCCCGTGGCAATCCCAATGATAATCTGGTTACGAAGCTGTATGTAAAAAGCCTCGTCACTGTTAAAATCAATGCTTAGAATCATCTATCCACCATCTTTCGTTATATCTGTTATAGCAATCTTATAACATTACAGGGAATTCGTCAAGTAGAAATCTTTGCCACCCCAGGTATTCCGGCAAGGCAACAGTAACAGGGGCAGCCCCCTTTAGGCCGCCCCTGCATACACGTTACTCTAAATCAATTACTTCAAAGTCGTCATCCCCGTCCGTCTGATGCCTGGCCTGGCCGTTTCTTCCTGTCTGTGAAACTCTTCCGCTGCTTCTTGCAGCCTCCGTCCTGTCTCTGACGGCGGTATTGCGCCCCGTAGCGCCTCTGGAAGTTTTGCTGCCCGGGGACGCTGCCCCCCGCACTTCATTTACGGGAATCGCCCTGGTGCCTCCCGAAACAGGCCCGCCATGGCGCTGCTCAGGCCCTCCGCTTATGCGGCTGCCCCCTCTGGCTCCTCCGGCCGGACTGCCGCCCCTGTTTCCCATGCCTGGCTGGGACATGGCTCTCTGGGAACCTGCTCCTCTGGGACCTTTGCTGCCCTGTGTCTGCCCGCCTCTTCCGGAGCCTGTATTTTCACCCTGGTAACCTGCCCTCATGGGGTAACCTGCATAACTGTCATCATCAGGTTCTACCCTTCTGGCAAAAGAATAATCATCCTCCTGCCGGGCCTCTTCTTCCTCCTCCTCAAGCCCGCGCATGTACTGCTCTTCCTTTGTCAGTCTTGTGCGCCTTTCCCTGGGGTCCACGTCCCACCCGTCGTCTTCATCATCCCTCTTCTCCATAAAATCATCTCTGCTGCGTCTTCCAAGAACAAGTATGATGAGAACAATAAGCAATATAACAATAACCGCAATAAGACCTATGATGATCCAAAAACGGATCTCATAATCGTGAAGCAGAGAATTGTATTCCGTGGCCGTGGCGTTATACTTCTCCTCAAATTCTCCGCCTCCGGCAGGATCATGGAAATATCTCTGAAGGGTCTTCTCTGTCAGGTCGTAACGGTAGTAGCCGCTTTCTCCGCTTTCATTAATGGCATAAAAAATACAAAATTCAGGGTTCTCATCCTCGCCCCATATCCACCCCTGAACCGCCTGGCCGTCAATGGTAATGGAACACTGCACAAACCCTTCCGGCACTTCCATCCCTTCCTGGGCGGAAATCACCGTTATGTCTCTCTCGTAAGTTTTTAAGGATACCTGATCCGCCAGCGGAACCGAATCTCCCGGATCTCCCTCCACCTTTGTAACCTTGATCCGGTAAGTCCTGGTCTGCCCGTCAGCGGCAGTTACGGTACACACAACCTCATTGTCTCCCAGCTGCAGCCCCTCATTTCCCGATACCGATACGCTGGAACTTGCATCCGCCGCCGGAGCGCTGACTGTAAGCGTATCCACGTCACCGCCGACTATGGCCGTGTAGTTCTCCGTCTCCGGAGAGAAAGCCGGCGAGAGCGTTCCCGGAGAGATCTGCAGGTCTGACAAAAGGGCGCCGTTGGCAGCGGCTGCCTCCCCTGTTATGGTAACCGCAGAGCTGCCCTCCTGGGCAACATTAACCAGCTGTCCGTTTCGGTCATACACTTCCTGAGTGCTGACGGAAATCGTGGTGGTTCCTGGCTTTAGCGCCTTAAACTTCAGCGTAAAAGCCAGTTCCGAATAATTGCCTCCCTGGGCTTCCCCGGCTACACGGATGGAACCCGCGTCGCCTGTAGCCCCTGTTCCCTCTATAAACTGCAGTGCCGACGCGTCATAGGACAGCATCACATTTGAGCTGTTAATCGTCTCATCGCCTGCAGCGCTGATCTTCATGTTGACCGTTACCTCGCTTCCCGCCTCCGCAGAGGGATCGGAAAATGCAATCCTGGCCGCCAAAGCCTGAAAGGACATGGCCAGACTTATCAGAGAAACCATTGCGGCCCCTCCAAGGATTTTCTTTACTCTACTCATATTATCTCCTGTCTTCTCCTTATCAGATTATCGTCACGTTTCTTCCCCGTCCTGCGCACCGCCGGCCTCTGAACCATCGGCACTCTGTTCAGGGCTGTCGGCTGTAAGCCGGATAGAAATTCCGGAATCAGAAGCCCCTCCCTCCGGGTCAGGGCTTTCTCCTTCCGGTCCCGTGCCGTTTGCCGCGGTTTTTCTGTTTCGGGCGCCGCCCCGGCGCACCTCACGAATAAGCAAGATGACAATGACCGCAGTAAGAATTATGATGATCCAGAAACGGATCTCGTAGTCATGAAGCAAAGCATTATATTCCATGGCCGTGGCAATATATTTTTCCTTATACTCTTCAGCGCCGGCAGGATCATGGAAATATCTCTGAAGCGTATTCTCTGTCAGATCATAACGGTAGTAGCTGCTTTCCCCATTCTCATTCATACCATAGAAAATACAATATTCAGGGATCTGGTCATCTTCCCATACCCACCCTGGGACATCTCGGTCGTCAATGGTAAGGGAGCATGGCACAAAGCCTTCCGGCACCTCTGCCCCTTCCTGAGGGGAAATCACCATTATTTCCATCTCATAATCTCTTAGGGGTACCGGATCGGTCAGCAAAGCCTCTTCCTCCCCGGCTGCCAAAGCCTGAAAGAATATGGCTAAACTTATCAGAGAAACCGCCGCAGCTCCTCCAAGGATTTTCTTAACTCTGCCCATATCGTCTCCTGTCTTCTTTTTATCGGATTATTGTCACATTGCTTCCTCCAGGTCCTGAGCCGCTGGTTCCCGATCCGTCAGTGCTCTGTTCAGGTCCGCCGGTTATGATCTGGATGGAAACTCCCGAATCAGGAGCCTGGCCCCCCGGGCTGGCGCTTCCGGCTCCCGGCCCTCCCGGCCCAGTGCCGTCTGACGCAGTTCCTCCGTTTGAAGTGCTGTTCTGACGCACCACATGAATCACATAGTAGGAAACTGTTCCGTTCTGTGCTTTTACCTGAATCGTAATATCCGTATTGCCGCTTTGCAGCTGTATGGTGCCGGTTCCCGTAACTACTGCATTGGAATCCGATGCCGCTGCCCGCACAGTGACCGATCCCACGGTCGGACTTACAATCACGTTGTAAGATGTAACATCCCTGCTGAAGGTAGGCGTCAGTGAATAGCCGTCTACGCTTAAGCTGGAGAGTTTATTGTTGGGGCTGCTGTCTGAAGTAGGCTGCGCACACAGATCATTGGGCATGTTTTTGTAAACAGGAATTTTAAATTCCAAGGCCAGCTGTTTTAGCTGGCTGCTGTAGGCCTGCTCCAGTTTTGCACCCTCGGAAGCCGCCGCCTGTACATTGGTCATGTACTG
Source organism: uncultured Hungatella sp. (assembly GCA_947089145.1). GTDB lineage: Bacteria > Bacillota > Clostridia > Lachnospirales > Lachnospiraceae > UBA3402. The sequence goes on from CAMUJH010000002.1 coordinate 114,539, forward strand.
GTGTTTATATAGATTGCTTCCCTGAACATTAAATTTTTTTAAATAGAAGGTATCTTGTCCTGCATCCACATAGGTTGCGCCATAGTACATGGCTCCGCCCTGGATCGCCTTGTCTACGCTGTTCCAGGGCCGCTCATAGCTTCCGGACTGAGATGCAAACCACAGCCCCCTCTCAACGGCCTCCATGGTGCCGGACTTATATGCTTCTATATTAAAGAAGTTGTAATAGCCTTCATATCCGGCAACTGTCCCTGACACCCCTCTGCTTCCCTGAGTGCCCTGTTCCTGCAGAATCATGGCTGTCAGAACATAAGGGTTAACTCCGGATCGGGCCGCGGCATTCATGATGATCTCCGCATAAGATGCCGTAGGAGCCGAATATGTACCTCCTGACTGGGAGGAACTTCCTCCAGGCCCTGCGCTCATCCCCGGACCTATGGCTGTCCCTACCCGTATGGTATCCCGTCTGTTAAGGGAAGCGCTGGGAGCCTGGAGGCTCACGTTGGAATTCCCCCCTGACGCCGGAGCCCCGCCGCCGTTTGAAGAAGGACTGACTCCGGGCTGTACCCTGTCCTGGCTGCCTCCTGACGAAGTGCCGGGGCCTGCGCTGCCCTGAGTCTTATTTCCTGAACCAGAAGTTCCCGAACTGCCTGGTGCAGCGGAAGACCCGGATACGCCGCCTCCTGAAGACGGGCTGACTCCAGGCTGTACCCTGTCCTGGCTGCCCCCTGACGAAGTGCCGGGGCCTGCGCTGACAGTGCCCCCGGAGTTTGCGCCGCCTGCATTGCCCGACGACGGCTGGCCCGCAGAAGGTGTGCCGGGACCGTCTGTCCCCGATGTGGTTCCCGGGCCGTTTGTTCCGGACGAGGTGGTTCCCGGGCCGTTTATCCCCGGTGAAGTGGTTCCCGGACCGTTTGTCCCCGATGTGGTTCCCGGACCGTTTGTCCCGGATGTGGTTCCAGTTCCAGTGCCGCTGACGCTGGCGCTGTTATCCAGAAATGTACCCTGCACCATGCTTTTTATTCCGTCTATGGTATGGATATTACTGTTATATTTATGCCGGAGAAACTGAAAAACATACTTTTCGTTTAGAAAATTTCTTGGGTCCATGTAGTAGCTGATAATTTCTCTGGAAGCTGCCACCCAGGAACCGCTGTCAAAGGAGGGCCAGGTATTAGTCTCCCAGTTATAAGCCCCCGCCTCCATGGATTTCCAGGAGGTAGGGCTGCTTCCCGGCACCAGGTTCCTCCCAACCACGCTTTCATTATTAATGACATCATTCCAGTCCAGATTGGTATGCTGGGCCGTAAATACCCAATTGGGGTATTCTGCGTGAAGCTGCCTCAGCCCCGGTTTATAGCTTTCTGGAAATCCCTGGTTGGACAGATACTGTTCAAAATTTCCGTCTGACTGGTATGCGGTGGGAAACTTAATATAGTCGGAACGCACGTAACCTGTAGCCTGGGCTCCCCTGTTGGTAAACTGAATCTGATACCACACTTTCCCGTCGCTGCCTGTGGTCTGGCTCAACACGTTGACAGACGAACCATACGCCAGCTTTCCCACAGACTGATTCGCAGTTCCGGGTCCGCTCCTTACATTAAGGCTGGTAGCGGTTACTGTAGCCGTATCGGCCAGACTGACCACCGGGGATCGGCCCAGGTAATTTCCTGCGTAATTTATAGTCATAAACAGGACCAGCACTGCTGCCAGTCCCTGTTTGAATATTCGTTTTCTCATTGGTTTTTCTCCTAATAACCTTTTCCTTGCGCAGACATTACTGCCATTATAAGGATAATTTGGGTCATATGTCAACCAAAACACACAAAGTTCATGGGTTTGAATCAGAATTGTAAGTAAAAGTTAATTAAATTAGTAAGATCGTAAAGGTTATTTTGTCAGTGCAAAGTTGCACCGCAGCCGGCAAAAGCTGCCGCAAGCCAAAGAAAAGCCATATCCTGTCACGGTTCAGATTTGCCAGACGTTTCAAAGGACTCCAAAAGCGGGGTTCTTCTCTCAGGCATAAATCCCCTGTCAGAATATGGCTTCTCTCAGGCAAAATCACAAAACTGCCTGGATATTTTTTTATACCGGGTACGCCTTATTGGTTGTATCTGCCACTGCAGCGTCGATCTTTGTCTGCTGTGCTTCCCTGTATTTAAAGAATTCTTCTGCAACCTTGGGGAACAGCGCATAGGACAGCACATCCTCTTCCTGCTGTTTCCACTGGGCGCATTCTTTTTCAAACTGGGGAAGCTGAGGCGGAATCAGATCAGCCGGACGGCAGGTAATGGGAGTCTCGTCGCCGATGATCTTCTTCTGTACTTCCGGGTTAAATGGCTTTACAGTCTGGCCGAACTCACCCAGCATGATCTTTTTAGATTCCTTTGGAACCATCTTATAGCGCTGTCCGCCGATAACGTTCATAACCGCCTGGGTTCCCACAATCTGGGAGGACGGGGTTACTAAAGGCGGCTCGCCGAAGTCTTTTCTTACCCTGGGGATCTCCTCCAGAACTTCCCGGTACTTGTCTTCCTGGCCGGCTTCCTTTAACTGGGAAACCAGGTTTGAAAGCATTCCGCCAGGCACCTGGTATTGGAGCGTCTTAATGTTAACGCCCAGCACCTTGGGATTTAACAGGCCGCTTTTTAAAGCCTCCTCGCGGATAGGCGCAAAGTAATCCGCAATCTCCGCCAGCTTCACCTGATCAAGGCCAGTGTCATAGCCTGTGCCCCTGAAGGCTTCTACCATAACCTCTGTAGCCGGCTGGCTGGTACCCAGAGCCAGAGGAGACATGGCGGTATCAATAATGTCGCAGCCTGCCTCCACCGCCTTTAAGTAAGTCATGGAAGCAACGCCGGAAGTATAGTGGGTATGCAGGTCAATGGGGAGATTTGTAGAACTCTTTAAGGCTGTTACCAGCTCCTCTGCCGCATAGGGGGTCAGAAGGCCTGCCATGTCCTTGATGCAGATGGAATCCGCACCCATGTCCTCGATCCTCCTGGCTATATCCCTCCAGTAATCCATGGTGTACGCATCGCCCAGGGTATAGCATAATGCAATCTGGGCATGGGCCTTCTCCTTGTTGGCTGCCTTTACTGCAGTCTCCAGATTCCGAAGGTCATTTAAGCAGTCAAAAATACGGATGATATCAATGCCGTTTGATACGGATTTCTGTACAAAGTATTCCACCACGTCATCTGCATAGTGGTTATACCCCAGAATGTTCTGGCCTCTGAACAGCATCTGAAGCTTGGTATTTTTAAAGCCGTCTCTCAGCTTTCTCAGCCTTACCCACGGATCTTCTTTCAGGAAGCGGAGGGATGCGTCAAAGGTGGCTCCGCCCCAGCACTCTACGGCATAGTAACCTATCTTGTCCATCTTGTCAACGATGGGCAGCATCTTCTCCGTGCTCATTCTGGTGGCGATTAAAGATTGATGAGCGTCACGGAGGACTGTTTCTACAATCTTGACCGGTTTCTTTTCTGTCACTGCCATTATATTACCTCCAAAGTATTCTCAATATAAATTCAATTATTTTACGCCAAAGATGGCCATGAAAGTACCGGCTGCCACAGCAGTGCCGATAACGCCTGCTACGTTAGGTCCCATGGCATGCATCAGCAGGAAGTTGGTCGGATCGGCCTCCGCTCCCACCTTCTGGGATACGCGGGCTGCCATAGGCACTGCCGACACTCCGGCTGAACCGATAAGAGGATTCACCTTGCCGCCTGTAACCTTGCACATCAGCTTGCCGAACAGCACGCCTGCCGCAGTGCCTACAGCAAAGGCAATAAGGCCAAGGGCAACGATCTTGATGGTATCCCAGTTCAGAAATGCTTCTGCGCTGGTAGTAGCGCCTACAGAAGTGCCCAGAAGGATAACCACGATGTACATCATGGCATTGGAAGCCGTCTCTGCCAGCTGTCCCACAACACCAGACTCCTTAAACAGGTTGCCCAGCATCAGCATGCCTACAAGAGGGGCCGTAGACGGCAGAATCAGACACACCACAATGGTAACGATAATGGGGAAAAGGATCTTTTCCAGCTTGGAAACCGGGCGAAGCTGCTCCATCTTGATCCTCCGCTCCTGATCCGTGGTAAAGAACTTCATAATAGGCGGCTGGATAATGGGCACCAGAGCCATATAGGAATAAGCTGCCACGGCAATAGGCCCCATCAGACCTGTCTGCCCCAGCTTTCCGGCCAGGAAAATAGAAGTAGGCCCGTCTGCTCCGCCGATGATGGAGATGGCCGCAGCCGCCTTATCATTAAAGCCCATAAAAATCGCCATAAAATAAGCAGTATAGATGCCAAACTGGGCCGCCGCACCTAAAAGAAAGCTTTTCGGATTGGCAATCAGAGGGCCAAAGTCGGTCATGGCCCCAACGCCCATAAAAATCAGGGAAGGAAGAATGCTCCACTCATCCAGCAAAAAGAAGTAGTGAAGAAGCCCTCCGTCTTCCATAATATCCGGGTAGATATTAACAAGCAGCATGCCAAAGGCAATGGGAACCAGCAAAAGGGGCTCGAAGCCTTTTTTAATGGCCAGGTACAAAAAGACGCAGGCCACGCCGATCATAATCAGATTTCCCCCTGTCAGGTTCAGAAATGCTGTCTGCTGAAGAAGATTCCCCAATGTACTTGTAATATATTCCATGTCAATCCCTCCATCCGGAATCTGCTCTTATATTCTGCAGAGTCCTAGTTTAAAGTAGCCAAAGTCTGGCCTGCCTCTACAGAATCGCCGACCGCCACTTCAATGGTGGCAATGGTTCCGTCGGAAGGAGCCACAATCTCATTCTCCATCTTCATGGCTTCCAGAACAATAATCGCCTCGCCCTTGGCCACTGCCTGGCCTGCCTGCGCCTTGATTCCCAGAATCTTGCCCGGCATGGGGGCCGTAACCGTCACAGAGCCCTGAGCCCCTGCAGGAGCTGCTGCCTTTGGCGCTGCTGCGGGAGCTGCCTTTGGAGCGGGAGCCGCCTTCGGCGCAGAAGCTGCTCCTGCAGAAGCGCCCTCTTCAACGGTTACTTCATAAACGTTGCCATTTACTGTGATCGTATAATTTTTCATGATATTAATCCTCCTGATTGATTATGCTCTTATGTTACCTGCTTTTTTCCAGCTTCCCCCTGGCGCGCGCCTGATGGAACGTACCACAAGGCCGTCTGCAGGGGCGTCTTCATATGCTGCGATGGCTGCCGTAATAACCGCCACCAGTTCCAGATCATCCGCAAGATTCTCCTGGGCCGCAAAAACCGGGGCCGGGGCTGCCGGCTTTGTCTTTACAGGGACAGGGGCCGGGGCCTTCTTCATCTTGTCCTCAAATCTGCGGATATATTTGAAGCAGCTTATAAGCCAGCTGATGAATATCAGCACCGCAAACACGGTTCCCATGCCCATAAGCGTGTTGAGAGCCGCCTTTGTCATGTTCTCTCCCATGGTATAGGCCGGGTTAAAGGACATGGAAGTAATGTTTTCCATCCGCTTATCCAGTGTAAGGACAAACTCACATGTCCTCTTTTCGAAAACCGTATTAAGGGTAATCGTATAACCGTCCTCCCCTTTTATGGCGGTTCCCTCTCCCGTAGAGACATAGGCTCCCAAGTCATCTTTTACGCTTAAATAGCTCTCCAGCCCTGATGCCTGGGCCTCCATGTCGTTTTCCCGGTACCTTTCAATATACTCGGCCAGATTGGCATCGGGCACAGCCACAAATGTTTCCATAATGCTCTGGGCGCCGGACTGAAGGCTCTCAGCTTCGGCCCGATCGATGTTGGTCTTCTCCGGCTCGGCCGTGCAGGCTGTCAGAGCAAAAAGGCAGGCTGCCATAGCAAGCACCAATAATACCTGTTTTTTAAACTGTTTCATATGCCTGTCACCTCATTATTAAACCGTGCCATGCTTTTTGGATGGACGATCCTCTCTCTTTGTGAACAACATTTCCAGCGCCGCAATCACCCGCTTTCTGGTATCCCGGGCCTGAATAATGTCATCAACATACCCTCTTTTTGCCGCTGCCAGGGCACTGGACTGAATCTGACGGTACTCTGCCGCCTTCTCGCTGATAAGCCGGGCGGCGTTGTCAGACTCCTTTATCTCGTCAGCGTACATAATCTTGGCTGCCGCAGCCGCGTCCATCATGCCGATGGCTGCATCCGGCCACGCATAGACCATGTCCGCCCCGATGGATTTGCTTGCCATGGTCAGGTAGGCGGTTCCGTATGCCTGACCCACAATAACCGTTACCTTGGGAACGCTGGCATTGGCAAATGCATAGGTCAGCTTGGCCGCTGACTGGGCCAGGGTCTTCTCATTGCATTTGTCAGCTTTATAGCCGGTTACATTTACCAGAGTCAGCAGGGGAATGTTAAACGCATCGCAGAAGTTTACAAACTCCGCCGCTTTCCTGCATCCCTTTGCATTGAGCACAGGGGCAAACTCCGCCGCCTTTTCCCCGTCCTCCCCGTATACGGCGCTGCGGTTTGCCACGCAGCCTACGGTATTGCCGTTTAAACGGATAAATCCGGTAAGCATGGACGGCGCATAATCCTTTTTCATCTCCATAAAGAAATTGTTGTCAGATATGGCCGCCAGAGCCAGGCCTGTGTCCTCCACACAATTTTCCAGCCCTTCGCACGCTCTGTTTAAATCATCGCTGCAGGGCTCGTAAGACATATCCTCCTCGTTGTTAGACGGAAGAATTGATATCAGGGAGCGGATACGGTCAATGACCTCCGCCTCGTCGCCTGTAAAGTCCACGGTGCCTGCCATCTCGCTCTGATAGGCAGCTGATGCCGTGTCGCACTTGTCTGCATAGTTGTCATCAATGGCATTGGGCGAGTTTACAAATAATTTGGCTTTCTTTCCTTCCATGAAGGTAAAATCCGCAATGGCAGAAGATACTGCCATGCCGCCGCCGCAAGTGCCGAATATGGCTGAAATCTGCGGAATTACTCCAGAGGCCATGGTCTGATTATAAAACAGCTCTCCAAATCCGTGGAGCGCATCCGTAGCCTCCTGAAGACGCAGACCGGCGCAGTCCACCAGTCCGATAACCGGAGCCCCCATCTTCATGGCCATGCCATAAACATTGGAGATCTTCTTTGCGTGCATCTCGCCCATGGAGCCTCCCATAACGGCCGCATCCTGGCTGTACACATACACAAGGCAGCCGTCGATGGTTCCATATCCGGTTACCACACCATCAGCAGGTGTTTCCTTGCTTGTCATGTTAAAATCCGTGCTTCTTGCTGTCACATAAGCACCGACTTCAACAAAACTGTTCTCATCAAGCAGCGCATGAATCCGGCCGCTTGCTGATGTTTGTGCTGAATTACTCATTTTGCTGTCCTCCATTATAAAATAGTTCGGCTGAATTGTCTGAAATTTAACAAATCCAGGCCAGTAAATCCAAATTTCTGCCGATTATATTGTATACCGAAAAATGGGAATTTTCAAGTGGAACTTGGAGATTATTGTAAAAATAATGCACCTGTCTGTTTTGCGCACCACCACAGATCCATTTTTTCCACTGTTTCCGCTGCATATACCGGCTCGGAATAAATCACGCCCCCGTCCAGGCTGTATAGAAGCTTTCCCACCTGCTGCCCTGCTTTTACAGGCGCAGGGAGCACTTTTGGCACTGACAGGCTCACTTTCACCTTCTCCCCCTGCTTCACAAGCACCTGGGGGGCCTTCTCCCCGTTTCCGGGCTGCGCCTTAAGTGTTACGGCTGCCTCATGGCCGATGCGGCCGTCAGAAGGAACTCCGTCTGCAACGGATACAGGCTTTAGCACTGGCGCTTCTGGCAGCGGCTCATTTGTATAGTGTTCCAGCCCGTACTGGAGCAGCCTTCTTGCATCGTTCCACTTGTAGGTCTTGTGAGGCGGCCACCCGCAGCCTAAAAGTGCTATGACATATTTTCTCCCTTCATCTTCCATGGCTCCCACATAGCAGTACCCTGCTCCTCCTGTAAAACCGGTTTTCCCTGACAGCACTCCGTCCATCATGGTAAGAAGCGCATTATGGTTTATGCAGGAGTAGCTGCCTTTTCCGTCCAGGTCCGTAAAATAGTGGTTCTGGGCCTGGGTTATGGCCAGAAATTCCTGGCTTTTGGGAGATTTCCAGGTACAGTAGCTCATAATAGCCGCCAGATCCCTGGCTGTGGTGCCGTGAATCTTTATGGTTCCGTCTTCTGCCGCCTCTTTGGCATCCAGACCGTTGGGAGTAATGAACCAGGTATTTTCGCATCCGATTTCCCTGGCCTTTTTGTTCATCATGGCCGCAAATTCTTCCGTGCTTCCGGCTATATGTTCAGCCACCATAACGGCGCTGTCATTGTGGGATTCCAGCATAAGGGAATGGAGAATATCCCCCAGCCGGAATCTGCGGCCTGCCGGCGCCCCCAGGTGAACTTTTGGCTGGCTTGCGGCATAGGAAGACACGGTTACCTCATCCTCGACGCTGCCGTTTTCCAGCGCCAGGATACAGGTCATAATCTTTGTGGTGCTTGCCATGGGGCGGATCAGTTCCTCCTCCTTGCCGTAAAGCACCCGGCCTGTGGCAGCGTCCATTAACACCGCAGACTGGGAATTAAGCTTTAATTCAGGGGATTTTTCCTCTTCCTGAGCCATGGCAGGAGAAAGGAATGCGTAAAAAGACAGGGTTACTGCACACAGTACTGCTGCTGCATATTTATATGGATATATTTTTGCGTTCATGGGCAGACAGCTCCGAACATTATTATCTATCCTATTCGGCTGCCTTTCATTTATTCCCCATTGCATCCGAACATATATTCTGCTATACTCTATTTAGCTGCCGAAAAAGCGCCCCGAAACGCTGCGAAAAGCAGATGCAGTACATTCCGGGCGCACCAAAAGCCGTACGGAGGAACCATATGACGCCGTTTCCATCTTCTTCAACGAGAATTATTTTCCACATTGACGTAAATTCCGCATTTCTAAGCTGGGAGTCCGTATACCGTTTAAAGAAAGATCCGTCCGCCCTGGATCTCCGCACTGTCCCTTCCATTGTAGGCGGCGATCAGAAGACGAGGCACGGGGTGGTTCTCGCCAAGTCCACCCCGGCCAAGGCTTTCGGCATTGTCACCGGGGAGCCCATAGCCCAGGCCCTGAAAAAATGTCCTTCCCTTACCTGCGTCCCCTCCCGTTTTGATGTCTACAGGGAGTATTCCGAAAGCCTTGTGGGCCTGCTTGAAGAATACACGCCGGATATGGAAAAATTCAGCATTGACGAGGCGTTCCTGGATATGACGGCTACGATCCATCTGTTCGGAGAGCCCAAAGCCGTTGCCGACCAGATTCGGGAGCGGGTGAAAAGAGAGCTTGGATTTACGGTAAATGTGGGCATTGCCTCCAACAAGCTTCTGGCCAAAATGGCCTCGGACTTTCAGAAGCCGGACTTATGCCACACTCTGTGGAACCATGAAATCCCTTCCAAGATGTGGCCCCTTCCTGTTTCCGATTTATTCCTTGTAGGCAGTTCCGCAGAAAAAGCCATGCATTCCCTGGGAATCCACACCATTTACGACTTAGCCCACTTTGACCTGCAGACCTTAAAATTCCACCTGGGAGAGAAATATGCCGTCCAGATACACCGCTATGCCAACGGCGTGGATGATGACCCTGTAGAAGAAAAAGAGCCCGTGAACAAGGGGTACGGCAACAGCACCACCCTGTCCCGGGACGTAGATGACTATGACACTGCCTTCCAGGTGCTTCTGTCCCTGTGCGAAACCGTAGGAACCAGGCTTCGCAGAAACCATGTCCTGTCCGGCTGTGTCTGCGTGGAGCTGAAAGACTGGAAGTTCAGAAGCTTTTCCCACCAGGCTATGTTAAAGACGCCTACAGATTCCTCCACGGTGCTTTACGAAACCGCCTGCCGGCTTCTCCGGGATTTCTGGGATCTGACGCCGGTGCGCCTCATAGGAGTGCGGGCCACGAAAATCTCGGATGAAGCGTTTGTTCAGCTGAATCTTTTTGACACCGAGAGAAACGATAAACTGGAGCAGATGGAAAAAGCCATTGACTCTATCCGCGCAAAATACGGCATGGACAGCATTAAGCGGGCCAGCTTCCTGAAACCGGATTCCATTGTAGGCCATTTTACAGGCAAGGAAAAGGGGAAATAAGGCTTTACACCATTTTATCCATCCATTATAATAAAATCAGAATGCCATTAACACTGCTAAATTTCAGATAAAAAAGGAGGCGGACTGCTTTATGGCAAATGATCTTGAAATTACGAAAACCGCTATTGACGACTTCAAAAAAATCCAGAAGTATATGTTTTTAGCCAAAAAAGAACATGCCGTTGAAACGTATGCCAAGTTAAAAGACGAGTATCTTGCTCTAAAGGCAATCCTTCAGGTTGCAGGCGTCAATCTGACAGACATTGATAAAATGAAGGAGTAACCCTGCATGGGAGCCTTTGCCAAAAAGAGCAAAGCCAGGACGGCTTTGCTCTTTTTTAATTTCTCTTAAGTCAGGCATTCCGGAAAGCCCAAAGCAGCTTTCCGGCCTTCCTACAGCAGATAATCCTCGATCTCAAATTCCCTTCCGTTAATGGCCAGAGTCCTGATAAACACTGCCGGCTCTTCTCCGTCCTCTCCTTCTTCGCAGACGCCCCAGGCCACAAGCCTGGCGTGGCCCGCCTGTTCCTTAACGGAGATCTCCCTGCCTGTGATTCCCGTGTCTGCCAAGGCCTCCGCCAGCTCCAGAAGCACGTCCTCCACTTCCTCGTCTATGCGGCACTTGGTAAATTCATGCTCCAACTCCTCATAAAGTTCTTCATTCAGCATGGATTACTCCTCCATCATCTCCAGAAATCTCTTAAATTCCTCTTTTGCCTCCTCAATAATCCCCTGGTCATAGGTGTTCAGGGCCTGTTCAAATTTCCGGATAGCCCGCTCCACAAACAGCCGGTCATCTCCAAGGCTTTCCTCGTAAACCCGTTCTCCCCGCAGAAGCAGATATTTGTTCTCCTCCCTGTCCCTGGGATGAATCTTAAGGTATGACAGGGTCTTTAACCGCTCCTCAATCTCTTCCTCCGTCATGTCCACGTCCCGTCCCAGAAACACCTTCTTCATCACTTGTTCCGTGGAGGTAACCTTTACCTCAACCTCTAAAATAGAATTTATATCATAAGTATAGGTTACGTCCACAGACTCCTCCCCTGCCTTGGCAGGCGGAATGTCAATGAGAAGCTCCCCAAGAGACAGATTATTGGCCGCAAACCGGCTTTCCCCCTGTAAAACGTTAATGCGGATCTTGTCCTGATTATCCCGCACCGTATAAAGCCGCTCTGTCCGGCTGGCCGGAATCACCGTATTTCTGTCAATAATCGGGCAGAACACTCCGTTTTCAAACTCATGGTTCTCCCACTCCCGCACCACCTCAGTCCCCAGGGTAAAGGGGCATACATCTGTCAGGATCACCTCTCTGATAGCATCCTTCCTCTCCTTCATGGCTCCCTGGACGGCAGCACCCAGGGCCACTGCCTCATCGGGATTAATGTTGGTATCAGGAAGCATCTTAAAAAGCCTGCTGACAAAACGCCGGATCACCGGACTCTTGGTAGCCCCGCCTACCAGCACCACTTTGTCAATATCCGACAGACGGATATGGGCGTCTGACAGGCTCCTTTTCACCGGCCTGCGTATCCGCTCCAGAAGATCGCCGCACGCCTCTTCATACTTGGGAAGCTCCACTTCCAGCTCATAGATCTCCTCCCCCACCTTGCAGCTCATCTTAGACACCCGTTTATCGGAGAAGTCCAGCTTGCACAGTTCTGCCTGCCTGTGAATATGGCGCAGGGTCTTCTCGTCAAGAGACAGGCGGTCCAGTTTATAGTGTTTCTCAAAAAACATGGTTTCCAGCACTGCCGTAAAGTCCTCGCCTCCAAGGAAATTGTCCCCTGCCACAGCCCGTACTTCCAAGATCGTGTCATACAGTTCCAAAATGGACACATCAAAGGTTCCGCCGCCTAAGTCAAACACCAAAAACCTGGCCTGTGCCTGGCTTTGATACAGGCCGTAGGCAATGGCCGCAGCCGTAGGCTCGCTGATAATCCGCTCTACCTTAAGCCCTGCCAGCTCCCCTGCCCTCTTGGTAGCTCTTCTCCTGGCATCGTCAAAATAGGCAGGAACGCTGATAACCGCCTCCGTTACCTCCTCCCCCAGATAAGCCTCCGCATCCTCCTTTAAGGCCCGGAGTACCAGGGAAGACAATTCCTCCGCCAGAAATGTTTTGTTAAGAAGCTTAAACTGCTTTTTGCTTCCCATATCCCTCTTAAACACGCTGGCAGCGCTGTCCGGATACAAAAGCATCCGCTCCGCAGCCAGCTCTCCCACATACACCTGCTGCTCCTGGTCAATGCTGACAATAGAAGGCGTCAGGTTCTTTCCAAGTCTGTTGGGAATGATCTTCGGCCCTTCCTCAGTAAAATAGGCTGCCAGGCTGTTGGTCGTTCCCAAATCAATTCCTATTATCATATTTTCTGTACCCTCTTTAAAGCAATGGTTATTGCAATCTCATGGTTGTTAAATTCCTGCGCCTTTGTATAGTATTCACAGGCTTTCTCCCGATCCCCTTTGGCCTCATAATACATGCCCAGATGCTGATAGCCCTCATAACACGCTTTATGCCGGCACTGGCGGCACCGTTTCCACCGGGTCATATTCTCAAGCATCTCAAGGCCTTTATCCGTCTCCCCAAGACAGATATACAGCCAGCCAAACCGCATCAGCCGGGCCGGGCCGAAAGAATAGTACTGCAGGTAGTTTTCTTCTGTTCCGCTGTCAGATTTTTTAAAATGCTCCAGGGATTTGGCCGCATGGAGCCTTGCATCCTGTTTCTTTCCCATGCGGAAATACAGATAAGCCAGCTTCCACTCCGTCTCCCTGCGGTCATCCTCTGTTAAGGCGGCTGCCAGCGCCCTCTTATAATACCCTTCCGCCTTCCTGAAATCACCTAAGATGTCTTTGTAAAAATATGCCAGATCGCACATCCGGCTGGTCTTATTCTCTTTAGACGCCTTGTTGATTCCCTTGACATAAGTCTTTATGGCCTCCCGCTTCTTTCCCTGAAGATACTGTATCATGGCAACATTTTCGTAGTAATCGTCCAGATCGGGTTCCAGCTGAAAATACTTCAGCGCATTGTCGTAATCGCCCATATATTGATACAGAAGCCCGATCTCCTTTCGGAAGGCCTTTCGATCCGGAAACATCTCCAGATCCTTTTTATAGCACCAGATAGCTTTTTCATAATCTCCCAGGGCTTCATAGCAGTCCGCCATGTTGCTGTAAGGGAGAACGCTTTTTCCCTCCCCCATGCACTGCGCCGCCTTTTCCAGGCATTCTATGGCCTTTTCAAACTGTCCCAGGTATTTATAGCAGCATCCCATGTTGTTGTGGGAAGCCCAATCGTCCGGTTCGTGGCCAAGAGCCTTCTCAAATTCACGGATGGCTTCCTCCAGGCGGTAAGCGCTCATAAAGAGCCTGCCCTTTTCCACCAGGTAATAGCAGCTTTCCTTCACTTTAAGCTGATTGTCTATGTAGCCCATAGCCTTCTCAAAGTCTGCAGGATCATAGGCGGTTGTATATCTTTCTTTATAATAGTCCGCCAGCTTTTCATTGGCATCCCGGTAGCCTTCCTGGCATTGAAGCGACTTCTCAAATTCCTCCATGGCAAGGACCTTCATGCCAAGCTCTTCCTGACACAGCCCGCAGTTGTAATGGAGGGCCGGCGTGGAGCCGTAAACGCTCTCCGCCTCTTTATATTCGGCCAGAGCCATCTTATACTCTTTCTTATCCAGGTAAATGTGTCCCCGAATCATGCGGTACTGCATGCGGTCCGGGTTCTGGTCAATGGCCTTCTGAAGATGTTTTAGGGCCTTGTCAATATCATTGTCATCCCAGTACAGCAGGGCAATCTCATACTCTACCTCGGATTTATCCTCAATATCCATCTCGCCGTCCGGATTCTCCAAGGCTTTCAGAAGCTCCTCTGCAATGGCAAAGGGTTTCTCCCGATCTTCTCTTTTTTCTGCCAGGTTCCTCAGCACCTTCACCTCATAAAGCTTCATATTGGCGCTGAATTCCACCTGGTTCTCCCTTGCCCTGTCTAAAACCCCTAAGGCATCCGAAAACTGGTTGCTGTAGAAAAATGCCTCCACGGCCAGCAGATAAGGCTTGTAATACCCTGGGTAGATCCGGATGGCCCTGTAGTAGTCATCCACCACCTGCTGCCCGTTCTTCATCTCATAGGCAGCTTCCTGCCGCTGGATAACCGCCGGAAAATACCCCTCGTCCCGGGCCAGGATGGCGTCACATACGTCAATGCTGTCTTTATACCGCTTATCCTCAAAAAGCAGGAAAGCCTTGTACTGCATGCATGCCTGCTTATCAGAAAACTCCTCCGCCGTCTCTATGGCCATCTCCACATAGTTCAGCGCCTCCTCCTGCCTCTTTAATTCGAAGCAGCAGCCGCTTAAAATATGGCAGGCCCGGTATTCCCGGGAAATGCGCTTCTTGTTTTCATCGCTTCCATCGTCTTTCGTAGCCCGTATTAGCTCCAGCCACCTCTCCAGGTGCGGCAAAGCCTCCTCGTACCTTTCGGCCCGGTATAAAAGGCGGCCGGTTAAGTTCTCATAGGAGTATGTCTGCTCTTCGTCCGGCACAAAATCCGTTATTAATTCTATAGCCTCTTCCATATATTCATTTTGGAACAGGCACCATCCAAGTTCCACCGTATCTTTACATCTTATGCTGTCCTCAATGTCCGGCCTTGCAATGGATTCCTTATATCGGGCAATGAGAGCCTCGTTGGTCTTCCTCATGTCCTCTAAAACGGCTTCATCCCTTCCGTCCGCATTTAGAAGATCCATCATCAGCTCCTTGGCTTCCTCGTACTCTCCCTTCAGAATCAGGTATCTGGCCGCCCCGTATTTCGCTGTATAGTGGCTGGGATTATCCTTGAGGATTGTTTTCCATATCCGGTATGCCTCCTCTTTCCTGCCTGCCGCCCAGCGGGCCTCTCCGCAGTACAAAAGGATGTACGAATCGTTTTCATATTCCCTTAAAAGCCGGTCGGTTAAGTCCTGGGCCTGCCGGACCAGGGCAGGAAGGCTGTCCCGTTTCTTCCCGTCCTCTAAAGCCGTGTCCTCCCGCCAGGATTCCCCGGCCAGTGACCAGAGCCGCAGGCGCTCTGCATCCGCATAAGGATGGTAGACTCCGAAAGCCTCCAGTTGGTCAAGCTTCTCCAGAATCCCCTCCTTGTCGCCCCGGTCAATCTGGCGCTTAATGTCAAGGTAATTGCGGATGTAGGCATCTGCATCCATCTGCTCCTCATCTGTTATCCGGAACAGCCCGTAATCAATAAAAGAATCATGCTGAATATAGTAAACGGCGTAATCCAGAAAATCCTTGGGGAATTTCTGCAGGATGCTTTCCCTGTCCTCCACAATCTGGAACTGCCTGTCCGCCAGTTCCCAGATTTCGTGAGGAAGGTATATATGATCCATCAGATACACCAGAAAGGCTTCCCTTGCCTCCAGTGACGTATCCAAATCTTCGCAGACCGGATCTGACAAAATCTCCTGCCACTTGGCAGCGCTGTTTCTCTGCAGGATATTGCGGTAAACCTTGTCCGCCCGATCCACCCACAGCTCAATGTCCGTCTTCTCTTTTTCCTCTTCTCCCTGCTCCTTGGGCTGTCTGGAAAACTGCAGAGCGCCCTCATAAGCTTCCCGCAGTCTTTTAAAGCCCTCTGGGTCATCCTCTGGATTGGTATTCTTTAAAAGGGTTCTGTATGCGTCCCGTATTATGTTTTCGTCTTTCGTTTCCTGGATTCCCAGGACGTGGAATATTATCTGTCGTTCCATGTTCTCCCCTCCCTCAGCGCAACTCTGCAGTCTATTCAGTCATCCGTATTCTTTTTGTTCCCCCGGCAAGCTCAGATTTGGCAACTCCCTCTATTTTATACAACTCCCATGCCACTTGTCAATGTCCAGACCCCATGATAAAATTAATATATGAAAAAAATATTGACCTATCCTATTACATTAAGCGAAAACGGCCAGTCTGTGGCCCAGTATTTAAAATGCAGAGGATTCTCCAGGCATCTGCTGATCCGGCTGAAAAAGTCACCGGCAGGGATTCTGGCAAATGATGTACCCGTGCCGGCAAATTATATCCTCCGGCCCGGCGATGTACTGACTCTTTCCCTGGAAGAGGCTGAGAGTTCCCCCCATATTGTCCCTACCGCCATGGATCTGGATATTGTCTATGAAGATGAAGACCTGCTGGTTGTCAATAAGCCGGCAGGACTTCCTATTCACCCTTCCCAGGGTCATTTTGACCGCACCCTTGCCAACGGCATGGCATGGTATTTCCAGCAGAAAGGAGAAAATTTTGTGTATCGGGCCATTAACCGTCTGGACAGGGATACTTCCGGACTTCTGATCCTGGCCCGCCATGCTTTAAGCGGCGCGCTTTTATCGGAAATGGTTAAAAACCGTTCCATCCGCCGCCGATATCTGGCCATAGCCAGGGGGGCGGTTTTGCCAGAAGGCGTCATCACAGCTCCCATTGCCCGGGCAGAGGGCTCCGCCATTAAGCGGTGCGTAGATTTTGAGAACGGAGATTACGCCTGCACCCGGTTCCGACTTGTGTTCTACAATCCTTTTTATGACTGCTCTCTTGTAAGTCTGGCCCTGGAAACAGGGAGGACCCACCAGATCCGTGTCCATATGGAGCACATAGGGTTTCCGCTTATAGGAGACTTTCTCTACAATCCGGATATGTCCCTCATATCCCGGCAGGCCCTTCACTCCCACAGCCTGGCATTTGTCCACCCGCTCACAGGGCAGGCCCTTGCCTTTCACGCGCCGCTTCCCAAAGATATGATGTTTATTTTGGATCATCCATGCCGAAGCCCTTTGGGATAATGATTTTTCAGGAGGCCGCCTGCCTGCTTTGCCCAGCCTATGGAAAAATCATCCGCCGCCATCACCACCCAGCCGCTGCCGCCTGGCGCCTCCAGGGTTTCTCCCTGCACATAAGCCCTGATCTTGCTTCCCTCTGCATCCCATGCCTGCCATCGCTTCACCTGCTCTTTTTTCAGGCAGAGGGCCAGGCCGTGAGACGGTTCAAAACGCTTCTTCTTCACTGCTCCCAGATGCAGCCCTGCCCTCAAAATCCGAAGCCCGGCATAGTCCGGCATCTCGCTGGGAATCAGATACAGCTGTTCTCCAAAAAGAACCAGCCGTTCCTCTGCTTCCCCGCAAAACAGCCTGGCCCCCTCCTCTGTCAGGGTATCTGCGCAGAAATCCCTCCAGATTTCTTTTACCTGCCTGTCTTTTACATAAGGAGGCTTCTTTGTCTTCCTGGCCCTGCCATCCGCTGCCTGCCCGCTTTTTCTCAAAACTGCCAGATAATGTCCCTCCCCGTCAGTGTGATGAGGCCATATGCGAACGGTATACGCCAGCTCTCCCGGCCCGGATCTCACCCACTGGGGCTTACCTCTGTCAAAGTTATCCCAGACCGCCGGACTTTCCACCGAAAACTCCGGGTTCCGTTCCAAAAATCCGGCGATGCTTCCCTCATTTTCTTCCGGAGAAAAGGTACAGGTGGAATACACCAGTCTTCCTCCTGGCCGGAGCATAGCCCCCGCATAGTCCAGAATCTCTGCCTGTCTCGCTGCGCACATGGCTACATTTTCCAGGCTCCACTGGTTTCTCGCGTTTTCATCCTTTCGGAACATCCCCTCTCCGGAGCATGGAGCATCCACCACAATCCTGTCAAAAAAACAGGGAAACCGCCCTGCCAGGGTTTTTGCGTCCTCGTTTGCCACCACCCCGTTGGTGATTCCCATCCGTTCCACGTTCTGAGATAAAATCCTGGCCCTTGCCGGATGGATCTCATTGCTCACTAAAAGCCCCTGGCCCAAAAGCTGCCCGGCAATCTGGGCAGTCTTTCCTCCCGGAGCTGCGCATAGATCTAAGATCCTGTCTCCAGGCTTTGCGTCAACATGCTCTGCCACTGCCATGGCACTGGGTTCCTGAATATAATAAGCCCCTGCATCATGCCAGCAGTGCCTGCCTGGTTTAAACTCTTTGCTGTAATAATATCCGTCCCGGGTCCATGGTATCTTTTTAAGCCCAAACCGCTCTATAATTTTCTGTCTTTCTTCCATGTCCTTTACTTTTAAAGGGTTCAGACGCATCCCCTGGGTCCGCTCTGTTCCATAACTTTCCAAAAATGCGGTGTATTCGTCTCCCAAAAGCGTTTTCATCTTTGTGAGAAACGCCTCCGGCAGCTCTGCTTTCCCGTCCTGCCTTACTGCGGCTTTGAAGATTTCATTATCAGCCATCACACTGTCCCTCGTTTATTTCCTGTTCTCCATTTTCTATAAAAGTCCTGCCGGGCTCATAAAGGCGTCCTTTCCAAAAACCGATTGCCCGCTGCCCTGTTGGATGCTATACTATTCCACGTAGCCTTTCACCTGCCACACAAAGGATCATTCAGGTAACATTACTATGAAAAAAATCATTGTCAGCAACAGCAATATTATTAACGGAATCGCCCTGGGCTTTTCCCTTTCCCTTCTCCCTGCCGCACTGGCGGCTGCTGTCTATACCGGGGAATGGGGACAGGTTTTTAGCAACTGGTATCTTATTATGATCTCCCCCTGCCCTCTTGTCACCGACTACTTTGCCTTAGGCGGCCTGGCCAGCACCATGTTAAACGCTTCCGCCTGCGGTCTGGCCTGCTTTCTCTTTATGGCCTTTCTCAAAGGCCCCTCCCGGGCCAATACTCTGGCCGGCTATTTTCTGGTAGTGGCCCACTGCTTTTACGGCCTGAACTTTTTCAATATGTGGCCTCCTTTTCTGGCCACGTTCTTGTACCTGCGCTGCCGAAGGCTGGACTATAAAAAGAATCTCCACATCTGTATGTTTGCCACCAGCTTCGGCCCCTTTATCAGCGAGCTGATGTTCCGCTACACCCAGAGCCATTTTGTGCTGGGAGAAGTGCATCTGACCCTGTCCGGCGTTATCCTGACCATCGCATTCAGCCTTATGCTGGGCTTCCTCATTCCCGCCATCCTGCCAGGGGCTCATGCCTGGCACAAGGGATACACTTTGTTTAACGGCGGTCTTGCAGTGGGAATGCTGGGCTTTTTCCTCTTTAACTTCCTCTACCGCACCATGGGCTTTCACAGTCATGGCAGCATAGCGCATGAAAATGCCGTCTATGCCCGGTTCGGCCATTCCTACGGCGCATTTGCCAATCTGTTCTTTTTGTCGGTCTTCCTCGTATGTCTGGCTGCAGGCTGGCTTCTTAACGGCAAAAGCTTCCGCGGATTCGGCCATCTGATAAAAGATACGGGGTACTCCAGCGACTTTGCCGACAAATACGGCATGCCTTTGTGCCTGATTAACATTGCCTGCCACGGAAGCCTGTTTCTTTTGTATTTAAACCTGATTATTCATTTTACGGAAGGCTCCGGCTTCACCGGCCCTACCGTCGGCGTTGTCTTTGCCGCCCTGACGTTCACCGCCATGGGGCAGCACCCCAAAAACGTATGGCCTCTTCTCTTCGGCTATCAGCTTTTGTCCCTGGTAGTGGTTCTGGTGTGCACCGCCACAGGCGCAGAGGTTCCCTGGTCCCTTTCCACCCAGGGCTACATTACCAGCGCCGCCTTTGCCACAGGGCTGTGCCCCATTGTGGGACGCTACGGAATCCGTGCCGGCATTGCCGCCGGATTTATGTGCGCCTCCTTATGTACCTCCACCAGCGCACTCCATGGCGGCCTTATTCTGTACAACGGAGGTTTTACCACCGGCGTCACGGCCCTTATCCTTCTTCCCATTCTGGAACATTACATTCCTGAAACAAGGACGGAGATGAAGAACCTGACCATTGATATGCACGATATGCTGACCCTTATGGGCAACGGAGCTTCAAAGCAGGAAGATTGAAGGCCGGGCCTGCTGCCCCATACGGCCTACTTCCCAAACAAGGTGCCAAAAATACCTCTTCCCATGGCAGCCCCTATGTTGCCGCCCAGCCTTTTGCCAAAGCTGCCTCCGATATTTTTGCCAATCTCGTTCCCCACTTCCCGGCCAATGGTTCCGGCGGCGGATTTGCCCACGCTGGAAACGGCCCTTTTCCTGGCCCGCTCTTTCTGCTGAACCTCTCTCTCTTCCCTGCGGGCCTTCTGCTCCGCCTCCCTGGCCAGTTCCTTTTCCTGCCTCTGCTGCTCCTTTGCCGCTTCCCTGGCTGCCTTTTCCTCCTCTTTCCTCCTGGCCTCCAGCTCTTGTTGCTGCTTCTCCTCAGCCTCCTGCCGTTTTAATTTCCTCTGGAAAAATTCATAAGCAGAATCCCTGTCAACTGGGGTTCCGTATTTGGCGAAAAGAACCTGGTTTTCGATCTCAGTCTTTCTCTCGGCCAGGTCAATGGGGCCCATAAGGCTTTGAGGCGGAAGAATCCTGGCACGTCTTACCACCGAAGGGATACCGTCCTTGTCAAGGAAGGATATTAAGGCTTCCCCGATTCCCAGCTCCCCTATGGCCTTTCTGGTATCAAACTCCGGGTTAACCCTGAAAGAGTCCGCTGCCGCCCTGACAGCCTTCTGCTCCGCAGGCGTGTAGGCGTGAAGGCTGTGCTGGATCTTATTGCCCAGCTGGCCTAAGATCCCGTCAGGAATGTCTTTAGGGCTCTGGGTAATAAAATAAATCCCCACCCCCTTTGAGCGCACCAGCTTCACCACCTGCTCCAGCTTCTGCATCAGCACCTTTGGCGCGTCATCAAACAGCAGATGAGCCTCATCAAAAAAGAATACCATCTTTGGTTTTGCACACTCCCCGGCTTCCGGAAGAACCTCAAACAGCTCTGACATCATCCAAAGCATAAACGTAGAATACATCTTTGCATTGTGAATCAGGCTTTCGCTGTGAAGTATGTTAACCATGCCCTTTCCCTGAAAACCCTGTCGGAACCAGTCCCGGATATCCAGTGCCGGCTCTCCGAAGAACCGGTCAGCCCCCTGTTCCTCCAAAGCCGCCAGATTCCTCAGGATGCTGTTTATGCTCTGTCTTGGAAGACTGCCGTACATGGAAGCATATTCCTTATTATTTTCCGAGACATACTGAAGCATGGACCTGAGATCCTTGGTATCCAAAAGCAGCAGGCCCTCCTCGTCCGCAATCCTGAACACAATGGTCAGCACATCAGCCTGTGTGTCTGTAAGCCCCATAAGCCGTGATAAAAGAGTAGGCCCCATCTCGGAAATCGTGGTCCGCAGAGGAAGCCCCTTTTCTGCAAAAATGTCCCAAAAGCATACGGGATAGCCTTGATATTCAAATCCTGTTTCCTTCAGCCCCAGAGACTCTGCCCTTTCTCTTATCTCCGGCCTGTCCTCCCCCGGGCGGCACATCCCTGCCAAGTCTCCTTTAACATCCGCCAGAAAAACCGGCACTCCCATATCGCTGAACGATTCCGCCATAACCTTAAGGGTGACCGTCTTGCCGGTTCCCGTAGCCCCTGCAATCAGGCCATGGCGATTGGCCATCCCCGGATGGATGCAGAGCTTCTCCCCCCGATCCTCTCCAATCCAAAGCGCTCCGTCATAAACCATATACATTGACCTCCCTGTTCTCATTTGTTTTTATAGTTTTAATTCCCTGGAACCAGTTTATCATGTTGCTGCCTGTCTGTCCATGATTTCTCCAGGCATCCGGATATCATGAGATAAGCTTAGGATTTTCCTGCAAAAACAAAAAATGCCCTGAGATTCCTCTCAAAGCACTCTTCATATTCCGCCCCGGGCTTCTAAATCCTCCTTACAGCTGGATCTTGTAATCCTCAGAGCCTTTCCCATTAACCGCATAATATGCAACATTCTCCTCCGGTTTGATATAAACATCCATAGACTCAATCACCCCGTCAGGATTCGCTTCCGTGTAAGCCTTCTTTGCCGCTTCCATCACATCCTTTGCAGCAATATTCCTGCCGCCGAACTGAATGGTTACCGACATCTCCGGCTCCTCGGCCTTCTTAGCCGCGCTCTTTTTTGCAGCGGTTTTCTTAGGCGCCTCGGCCTTATCTGCCTCTTCCTTTACGGCCTCTGTTTTCTTAGCTGCCGTCTTTCTGGCTGTCGTCTTCTTAGCCGCTGTCTCTTTGATCTCTGTTGCCTCTGCTGCCAACGGCTCCTCTGCTACTTTTTTAGGTCTTGCCATCTCATAATCCTCCTGAAATACTTGTTTTGATTTTCAATATATTTTATCCTAATCCTCGCTGTCTGTCTCAATTTTGTCAATTTGCAATGGTTGAAGTATAGACCAGTTTTTACGATTTGTCAACCTAACCTGCTAAAATACGCTGTTTTGCACGTATTTTCCATGAAAAATCCCCTGATACAAGCCATTTTCACGAAACTTTTTCGCGATGGTATTGAGAACCAGACGTTTGTTGCCGCTCCAAAGCGGTTCCACAAGCAGGGCTTTAGGGCCGTCGCCGCTGATACGGTGAATTACCACGGACTGGGGAAGGCGGGCTATGGCTTCCACCACCAGGTCTGTATATTCCTCCAGGGAGAGAACCGGGAAAGGCTCTGTCTCATACACCGAGGCCAGCCTGGTTCCTTTCAGTATATGAAGCAGCTGCAGTTTTATTCCGTCTGCCGGAATCCGTCCAAGATAGTCAACAGTCTCAAGCATCATTTCCCTGTTCTCCCCCGGAAGGCCCAGGATCACATGGACCACCACGGTAATCCCCTCTTCCTTCAGCCTTCTGTATGCATCCTCAAATACAGGCAGTTTATAGCCTCTGCCAATGAACTGAGCCGTTCTTTCATGAATCGTCTGAAGCCCCAGTTCCACCCACACCGACTTTCTCTGATTCAGCTTTCCCAAAAGTCTTACCGTATCCTCAGGCAGGCAGTCCGGCCTTGTTCCCACAGACAGTCCGGCCACCAGCGGATGCCCTATGGCTTTCGAAAACAGCTGCTCCAAATATCCGGTCGGTGCGTAGGTGTTGGTATAAGACTGAAAATAGGCAATAAACGGCCCTTCGCTTCCAATTTTGCCGGCCACCTGCCGCCTGGCTTTTTCAATCTGCTGCCATACATTTTCACAGCCGCCGGACGCTGCCGCAAAGTCCCCGGAACCGCCCTGGCTGCAGAAAATACATCCCCCTGTTCCCAGAGTGCCGTCCCGGTTGGGGCAGGTCATTCCCCCGTCCAGTGCCAGCTTATAGACCTTTTTGCCAAACTGCTTCTTAAGTTCATAGTCCAGGCTGCGGTAAGGCTTCTCACCCCAGCGCATGAAAGCTTTTCTGTCTCTTTCCTTTTAGGTTCCCCAAAGTCTCTGCCTGCCTTTCCTCCCCCGGACTTACTGCCCCCGGCATCATTTTCTGCAGCCGCCTTATAACGTGGAAATAGGCTGGAATCAAGAACAGATCAGCGGCAATCCACGCTGCCGGGTTGGCCAGGCATGCCCCTGCATATCCGAAAACGGGAACCAGGCAGAAGCCTACCAGAGATCTTGCCGCCATCTCGCAGACCCCTGCTACAATAGCCAGCTTGGAAAATCCCAGCCCCTGAATCATGAAACGCACAATATTCACAAGGGCCAGAGGGAAATACATGGCAGAATTGGTCAGCAAAAATCTTCTGGCATTGGCAAGGATTTCCGTTTCTTTGGCGTCCACAAACAGTAGGGCAATGGTATCGCTGAACAGATACAGGATCATAAATGCGCCTGCTGCATAAATCGCCCCCAGCAGAATGCAGTCTCTCATCCCCTGTCCGATCCGGTCGAGCCGCCTTGCTCCCATATTCTGTCCCCCGTAAGTTGCCATGGTAGCTCCCATGGCGTCAAACGGGCAGCAGAAAAACATGCTGACTTTGCTGCCTGCGGTTACGGATGCCACTGCCACAGAGCCAAGAGTGTTTACTGCCGTCTGTATTACCACGCTTCCAATGGCTGTAATGGAATACTGAAGCCCCATGGGGATTCCCATATTGCAGAGGGTCTTCATGGCATTCAGATCAGGCTTCATCTCGTCCTTCTCCATCTTCAGAATGGTAAATTTCTTTTTCATGTACAGCAGGCACAAAACACCTGACACTGCCTGGGAGATCACTGTAGCCCAAGCCGCACCTGATACCCCCATGCCCAGAACCACAATGGTAAATAAATCCAGGGCCACATTCAGCACGGAAGATATCAGCAGAAAATAAAGGGGCGTGGTGCTGTCTCCCATTGATCGGATAATGCCTGACAGCATATTGTAAAGATAGGTTACGGGTATTCCTAAAAAAATCACAAAAATATAGGCATAGGCCCCACCCATAATGTCCTCTGGCGTCTTCATCAGCACCAGAATATTTCTGCACAAAAGGCACACGGCCACTGTCATGACTGCTGCAAATCCAGCCGCCAGATATGCGCTGTTGGCCACGTACCTGCGCAGGGCCGTATCATTCTTCTCGCCGAACTTCTGAGCCACGGGAATGGCGAAACCGCTGCAGATTCCCATACAGAAGCCGATTATCATAAAGTTAATGGAACCTGTGGAGCCTACAGACGCCAGCGCCTGAACCCCCAGATATTTTCCTACGATGATGGTATCCATCATACTGTAAAACTGCTGAAACAGAAGCCCGAACAGCATAGGTACCAGAAAGCCAAGAATCAGTTTCATAGGCGACCCGCTGGTCATATCTTTCGTTGCCTTTCCAGCCATAATTCATTTCCTCCCTCACTTTAAAAACCCGCCGCCCATCAGGCGGCATGCATTCAGCTATGCCCAATGTGCCCGCCAGGCCTTCCTGGGCGGCATCGCGTCCCCAACCGGGCCCATAGGGGTTTGCTTTGTCATGCAGGATGCCCCCTCTTCTTCTGCCCGGGACATCCAGCTTCAATGGTTTCTTCATGCTACAGAGTCCTAAGTTTATCACATTCCAGCATTTTTGCAAGTAGAAACTCATATGCTTTTACAAAACAATTTTGGGAGTTTTTTATGAAAACTCTGTCCTTTTACATAAAAAAAACTGTGGAACTGGTATTCCTGGCTGCCTTATGCTTCTGTCTTGGAGACAGCGCCGCCAGAATCGGGGAACAGTATCCGTTTATTACGGTAAGCGCCTCCGCCGACGGAAACTGGGGGCTAAGCTTCCAGCAGGAGGGGAAGCCTCCGGTTGCCAACGCCCCGGCGGAATATCTGAAACAGTTTAATGCCTACTATATAAATCAGACTGATGAAAAAGTCATCTACCTGACTTTTGACGCAGGATATGAAAACGGCAATACCCCTGCGATTCTGGACGCACTGAAAAAGCATCAGGCCACGGCCACGTTTTTCCTGGTAGGGAATTACCTGGAAACCAGTCCGGATCTGGTAAAGCGAATGGTATCCGAAGGCCACAATGTGGGAAATCACACATATCATCATCCGGATATGTCCAAAATTTCCACCCCTCAGTCATTTTCCAAAGAACTGCAGGATCTGGAAGCGCTGTATCAGCAGGTAACAGGACAGCCTATGAAAAAATATTACCGCCCGCCCCAGGGAAAATACAGCGAATCAAATCTGCAGATGGCAAAAGATCTGGGATATCACACCTTTTTCTGGAGCCTGGCCTATGTGGACTGGTATGAAGACAAACAGCCTTCAAAAGAGGATGCCTTCAAAAAGCTTCTGGGACGCATCCATCCCGGGGCAGTGGTTCTCCTCCACAGTACTTCCAAAACCAATGGGGAAATATTAGATGAACTTCTAACCAAGTGGGAGGAAATGGGGTACCGGTTCGGTTCTTTGGATGATTTGGTATCGCCAGCCCCGTAAACTTTCGCAAAATCATGCTTGACCTAAACCTGACTTTATCCTATATACTGGATAAACAAACTAATGCTGCCTTGCGTAGACAGCCGGTGCTTTATTCACCGGAATTTCCGCAAGACAGTGGTAGTTCCCCCAGTTGGAGGAATTTTAAGAACAGGAGGCTACAAAGTATGGCAAAATCTAAAGTTTATTTCACAAAAACTCTTACCAGTGAAGCGGTCGTTCAACTGTACGAGGCTTTGGGCATTTCTCTCCCAGGAAAAGTGGCGGTAAAACTTCATTCCGGCGAAGTGGGAAACCAGAATTTCATCCGCCCTCCGTTTCTAAAACCTGTTATTGACCGTGTAAAGGGGACTATTGTAGAGTGCAATACTGCTTATGAAGGGAAGCGGGACACCACAAAGGCCCATTGGGAAACCATGAAGCTTCACGGCTGGACAGATATTGCCCCGGTGGATATTATGGATGAGGAAGGGGAGCTGGAACTGTCCATTGACGGCGGAAAGAAGATTCAGAAAAATTATGTTGGAAGCCATCTGTCCAACTATGACTCCATGCTGGTACTGTCCCATTTTAAAGGCCACCCCATGGGCGGCTTCGGCGGCGCGCTGAAGAACATCTCCATCGGCATCGCCTCCTCTCACGGAAAAGCCTACATCCACGGCGTGGGAGTACCGGAAGATTTCTGGAACTCAGACCATGACTCCTTCCTGGAATCCATGGCCGATGCAGCTAAGTCCATTGTAGAATACTTTGACGGCAAGATGGCATTTATTAACATTATGCGCAATATGTCTGTTGACTGTGACTGCTGTGCCGTAGCCGAAGACCCGAAGATTGGGGACATCGGCATTCTGGCGTCCTTAGATCCCATTGCCCTGGATCAGGCCTGCCTGGATCTGGTATATTCCAGCGACGATCCTGGCAAAGGCCACCTGATTGAAAGAATTGAGTCCAGAAACGGAATCCACACCGTAGAGGCTGCTGCTGAATTAGGCTTCGGCAGCAGGGATTATGAACTGATTACCTTATAATTCAGCTGCTCTCCGTTTCGAACACCGTGTGTTGATTGAAAAAGGTTTCGTCCTCCAGGTAATGGGGGACGAAACCTTTTATGCCGTCTCATCTGCACTGCGGCTGCCGTCACATCGCTCTTTGTTCCAAAAACACCTCCAGATTCCCCAGGTTCCGTATGGCGTCCTTTCTTCCCATATCGTATACCCGCTGAATCTCCTCCGGGTCATGGCAGGTGCGCCCCATGCTTAATTCCTCTGTAGGGCTGATAACAAATGCCTTTCCCTCCTCCTCCAGCCGCCGGATCAGTTTTCTAGCATTATTGTACGATTTATGGCGTTTTTTCAGAGCTGCGGCAAACTTTGGATATTTCCGGTAATACAGGCCAGCCAGCATCCCGTATTCCGGCTCCTTCACATAATCTCTGCGCCGCGTCAGCACCACCACGTTCCGTCCGTATCCCATTTTCATAAAGGCATGCACTGGTATGCTGTCTGTGCATCCGCCGTCCAGCATCCTCTTTCCTTCCGTCTCCACAATCCGGGATACATAGGGCAAAGATGCCGATGCCCGCAGCAGGTCAATCTGTCTTTTCATATCCGTAATTTGTAAATATTCCGCCTTCCCTGTATCCACATTGCTGCAGGTCACATAGTACTTTATATCTGACTTCCCAAAGGCTTCATAGTCATAAGGATCGAGGTTCTCCGGCAGTTCATGGTAGCAAAACTGCTCATCCACAATATCTCCTGTCTTTATCATATTATAAAGGCTCATAAAGCGCTTATCTTGGCAGTACTTCTTATAGTATCGGATGCTGCGCCCCATCTGTCCTGACACATAGGAACAGCCGTGAATAGCTCCCGCCGATACTCCTATCACTCCGTCAAAAGAAATATTGTGTTCCAGAAACACGTCCAGAACCCCTGCCGTATAAATCCCACGCATACCGCCGCCTTCCAGCACCAGACCTGTCTTTTCATTGCCGGCCTGCTTCTCCATTGTTATCTTCCTCCCTTCTGCAGTGCTCCGCATCGCATAACCTTTCAAATCTCTTAATGCCTGAAAACTATAAGGCAGTCCTGCTTATGTTTTTCTAAACGATTTTATATAGCTGTCATGATAAAACGTATACACCAGCTGAGCCGTCATCACGCACCAGATGACAGGCTCGCAGAGAATCACTGCCATATACTGAAATCTGGGTATAAACACCACCACAAAAATAATTTTTCCAAAAAATTCAATAATGCTGGAAACCAGCGGCAGAAGTTTCTGCCCCAGCCCCTGCAGCGCACATCTGGTAGCAATCAGAACCCCTAAAACCACATAAAAGGGAGAGACAATAAGCAGGTACCTTGCCCCGTTTTCCAGAACCGCTGCCTCTGTGGAGCCGGAAATCCATCTTACCAGAGAAGGGGCCCAAAACACCATCAGCACGGCTACCACAGCGGTCACAGCTGCATCGTAAACGCTTACATACCGGATTCCCCGGCGTATCCTGTCACCTTTGTCAGCCCCCTTATTCTGCGATACAAAGGTGCTGAATGCCATCCCCATGGTTATAACCGGCATGCTGCAGAACATATACAGCTTTCTGGCTGCCGTGTGGGCTGCGATCACCAGATAGCCCAGGCCGTTGATGCCATACTGAAGAATCACCGATCCTGCGGACACAATGCTGCTCATAAACCCCATGGAAAAGCCTTGTCCCACCAGTTCCTTATACAGTTCCCTGTCCGCCTGAAAATGTCTTCGCTCCGGCACCAGAATCCTGCTTCTCTTTAAAATATAAAGCACGCAGAGCACGGCGGATATGCCCTGAGATATGACCGTAGCCACTGCAGCCCCCTTTACCCCCATGTTCAGTCTGGTAATAAACAGGATATCCAGCCCAATATTAATACAGGAGGAAATGATCAAAAACACCAGCGGCATAAAGCTGTTGCCGATAGAGCGAAGAAGCCCCGCACAGAGATTATAGGCAAACATTACCAGCACAAACAAAGTCACAGTGGATATGTAGCCGTATGCCTCGTCAATGATCTCCGGCGGCGTATTAAGCACCTTCAGCAGCGGATAAAGGCTCAGATGGCCTATAAGCGTAATTGCAAGAGAGGAAAGCAGTCCGATGACCATGGAACTGGCCACAGACTTTTTCAATTCCTCCATATCTCCCGAGCCAAAGCTTCTGGCTGTCACAATGGCCAGCCCATTGCCGATTCCAAGGGCAAATCCCACCAGGAGTTCGTAAACAGGGGTGCAGACGCCTATGGCGGCCAGAGATGCATCACCCAGATAGTTTCCCACTATCATGGTATCCACCGTGTTATAAAGCTGCTGAAAAATGTTGGAACCCAAAAGAGGCAGGGCAAATAAGACCAGGGACTTAAAAATAGGCCCCTGGATCATATCTACATTTTTTGCTATCCCGATTTCCTTTTTCATAAAGCATCACCATTCTTTCCGTCAAATTATCGGTTTCATTTTTTTCCGCAGCAATTCTTGTATTTTTTCCCGCTTCCGCAGGGACACGGATCGTTTCGTCCAATCTTCGGCTGAGTCCTGGTATACGTTCCCTCTTCCCCGCTCCACTGCACCTTTTCTGCAGCCGGACGCCGATGGGGATACCAGTCATAATATAGTCCCCCTGAAATATATTTTTCCCGCCTGTCATAGTCCTTCTGGTACTGCTGCCGCAGCCGTTCCAAATCCGAAGTATGCTCCAGCGTGTACACAAAATCTTTCAGGTTCTCCCAAAAAAGGGGATATTCCTCTTTTACAATGTCAAGCTCCCTGTTAATCTTCGGATACTCCTCCAATATGCAGAGCTGTAAATCCCTCTGCACAAAGCGGGCTATGGCAGCATCTTCATGTTCGCTGCAAAATGCGTTATACGACTCCTTCATCACCTCTGACAGCCGTTTATCACTTTTCATGCGCCAATATTCCCGCTCTGATTTCACACAATTCCATTTATCCCTGAACTCGCTGGCCTCTTTCCGATTTTCCGGCATAAGGATTTCTTCTGCTGTCTGTATCAGCTTCCCGATTACAGAATCCCTGGAGGGCTTGCCGCATTCATATACAAGGTTCATGAAAATATGCCAGATGTCCGGTTCATACTCTCTCACATAAGTCCGGTTTCTCTCAAGAAAGCCTTCAAAATCCCTGGCAGCTTCCGTAAAAGAATCATCCCCTCTGGATACCGCCATACACACCCGGCCTCCGTAGTTGTCCAGAAGCTCAAAGATATTGTCTCTTGGACATTTCTCCAGAATCCCACTGGCTTCCTTAAGGACAGCCATGCATTGCTCCGTCTTCCCTCTGTCCCTGCAGCACATGGCATACATATCCAGGAATTCGTAATCCCTGCATCCCTTATTGTAGCATTTCCCAAATGCCTCATAAGCCTTCTTTCCGTATCCCCGGCTGTAATAAGCCATGGCAAGCGCCCTGGCATGCCTATCGTTGTCAGGAAACAGCTTTGTCAGCCGTTCAAAATTTTTAACCGCCTTTCCCGTCTTTCCCAAATGCGCCTGACATAATGCCGCAAAATAGAGAAATCCTTCCATCTCTCCATAATGCATCAGCCCGTCTTCGGCAGTCTTTAAAGCTTCCCCATAATCATGAGCGCTCATCTGCTTCATAAGCCGTTCCCGCAGCCAGCCGCCCATTGGATCTGCGGGAAACTCCAGTTTCAAACTGTTTTCGGCTTTCTGGCCTTCATTGGCTGTCAAATTCTCATAAGCTTCCCGGATCTGCTGAAACCGCTCTGGCTCTTTCTCCGGCGTATACTGACGTACCAGTTTAAAATATGCCCTTTTTATGGTCTTCTGATCCGCATCCCGGGGGACTCCAAGCACCTCATAGAAATCCATCTATAGTTCCTCCATCAATGTCCTGATCTCTTCCTCCAGATAGTCAGCCTCGTCCAGATCTTCTTCCATAACAGCCTTTTTTATCTGATAGATCAGATCCTCTAATTCCCGGGCAGCTTCATCCTGGCTCTCTCCCGTCTCCTGCCCCAGCTGCTTCATAATCTTTTCTGCACGCCGCACAGTCCCTCTGTAATCTCCTGCAAAGGGCGATGCCTTCCATTGGGTAACATCCGTCCGCTCCTCTTTCGCTCCCATCATATCAATGGATATGGACATCTCTTTTCCTGTGCTCACCAGAGTGGCGGATACCCCCAGCATCCCGTTTTGATTGTAGGAAAATGATACGTCAACAGATTCTTCCCCTGCCGGCGCCGCAGGAATCCCATCTACGGTAAATTTTCCTAAAAGATGGTTTCTGGAAGCAGTTCTGGATTCTCCCTGGTAAATTTCTATCTCCGCCGCACTCTGCCCCGGCGCCGCAGTATAGTAAACCTGGTGCCTGGTCACGGGAATCGTCACATTCCTGGGAATGATCACGCTCATATAATCGTCGCTGTAATCGCTGAGGGTCCGGATTCCAAGAGTATAGGGATTCACATCCGTCATAATGATGCTGTTATCCGTATCAACGGTTCCTGCAATAATTCCTGCCTGAATCGCAGCGCCCATGGCGACACTGTAATCCGGATCAATTTCCCCTTTAGGCTGGGTTCCGAGAAATTCCTCTAAATCCCTGGAAACCAAAGGCACCCTGGTGGAGCCTCCCACCAAAAGCACCAGATCCAAATCCTCTTTCTCTATTTTTCCGTCATGGAGAACCACTTGGATAGGGTCATGGGTCCGGCGGATCAGATCGCCTATAAGCTCTTCAAACTGGCTGCGGGTTATTGTCTCCTCCAATGCCAGAGGCACCCCGTCCTTTTCCGCCAGAAACGGAATCCGAATGGTTTCCTCCTCTGAGCTGCTCAAGGCTGTCTTACATTTTTCCGCCTGCTCCTTCAGCCTGGCCATGGCATGGATATTTCCCTCCAGGCTTATCCCATGTTTCTCCTCAAAACGGCTGCGAAGCCATCTCACAAGCCGCTCGTCAAAATCCTTTCCTCCCAGCTGATTGTCGCCGCTGCTGGCTTTTACCTCCAAAACCCCCTCAAACAACTCCAGAAGCGTCACGTCAAACGTCCCGCCTCCCAAGTCATAAATAAGGATATTGCTTTCCTCTTCCAGATGATCAATGCCATAACTTAACGCTGCCGCCGTAGGCTCATTGATAATCCGCTCTACTTCGAAGCCGGCCCTTTTTCCCGCTTCCACCACGTCCTGACGCTGTATATCATCAAAATAAGCCGGCACGGAAATAACCGCCCGGTTAATATCCTCGTTCAAATACTGAGAAGCATACCTCTTCACATATTCCAAAAGCATGGCTGACAGTTCCACCGGCGAAAATGACTGGCGCCCCATAGCGATTTTTTCTTTTGTTCCCATCTTCCGCTTTACCTCAATGGCTGTCCGTTCCGGCGCCAAAACAAACTGCGCCTTTGCCTTGTCCCCCACAACCAGATTGCCGGATTCATCCACTCCTACGGCTGAGGGCGTCACGATACTGCCGGAAAACCCGCATATCATCTCTACTTTTCCGTCTTTAAAAATTGCTGCCTCCGTGGTAGCTGTTCCAAGGTCAATACCGATAATACTGCCTGTATTTGTATTCTCCATCCTGAAATTTTCTCCTCTGCGGTTTTATTAAAATTTTGTTTCTATCACGAATCAGCCGCCTGACGCCGGCAGGCTGTCCTCACTGTTATTCAGCCTGTAAGCCGCAACCCTGGCTTTTCTTATTACACGGCCTCCCTGTATAAAGCCGCTGGAATACACCTGCGCTACAGTGCCTGCCTTTTCACCGTTTTCTGTCCCTACTGCAGACAGAACCTCATGAATTTCATAATCCACCGTTTCCCCCTGGCACCCCACCTCTTCCAAACCGCAGGGACGCATAAGCTTTGCCCTCTCCTTAGCCATGGTGCAAAATTGCTGCTGCCATGCCTCCAGTTTTTCCCCTGTCATGGAACCATCTCCCTGAATCTGCCTTTCTAACAGTTCCATCTGCTCTCTGCAGCACATAATAAGCGAAAGAAGGGCCTGTTCCTTCTGACTGTTCTCCCGTCTTTCCTGTCTCAGCCTTTCCTCATGGCTGCGCTCATCCTGAATCTCCTCCAGCAAATCCTCAAAAGAGTCTGACTGGCGGCGTATCTGCCGTTCAAGCTCCTGCTGCCTCTTTGTCAGACTCTCAATCTGTTCTGCCGCCCCCTGCGCCAGCTCCCTCCATTGTTCCATGGCCTCTGCTTCTTTTACATTCTGGCTGAAAACATTCTGCAGATTTTCTTTCACTTCCTTCAATCCTGTTTCCAGCTTCATAATTGCAAGATTATCTTCTTCAGTTCTGCGCCTTTTTCCAAAAAACAACATGACTGTTCCTCCAAATATCAGATCTTTTTCCAGTATATCATTAGATCCATAATTTCTCAATTCCCCGTTCACAAAATTTTCACAATCACATATCTTGTTATTTTCTTTTTTCGGATTCTGCCGATATACGTAATATAAAAGGTATTTTTTTGAGCTTTATAAAAGCAGAGTCTCAAGAAAGGAGGGCAAGATTTATGAAAGTTACTGCAGCAAACTGGCAGACCGCCCATACTGCATCCCCCGCTTCCAGATCCGGCCAGAGCAGCAGGCAGAAAGCAGATACGGCTGCCAAATCCCGGAATACAGCAGGCACCGATGCTTTGGACGCCTCTCTGGCCTCTCCCTCAAAAGCAGGCCCGGACTCCAAAACAAGGACTTCCTCAGCCGCCAAAGAGGCAGATCCCGATTCATCTCTTAAAATGGCATCCTCAGGGCCCAAAAATTCCGTAGGGGAGCTTGCCGCCATGCTGGCCCGCTCCGAAACCCTGATGGATGTCCAGCAGGTCTTCTCAAAAGCCATGAGGGCTTTGGCTGATCTGAAGATGGGCGCCATGGTCAGCGAGGGCAAGGATGCAAAAAAATACGCACAGCAGATTAAGCGCATGGAAAAACTGATCAAGCGCATTCAGAAGAAGCTGAAACACTTGGCAAAAGAGGAGCGCATGGAAGAGCAGGCAAAAAAGGCTGCAAAGAAAGAGGAGCTGGAGAAAGAGAAACAGATCCGCCAGGAATTGGAGGCCAGAAGGAAGAAACGCCACAGAGAGGAAAAGGAATATGCTTTAAAGGAGCTGGCACAAGACGGGAAGACGGCTGTGAATGAAACGGTTTCCTCCATGTTAAGCGCATCATCGCCTGCGCAGGATCTGTCCTCGCTGACAGAAATCAGCGGTGACCTCATGTCCGGAGACTTTTCCGGGGTGGATCTGGGTGGGCTTGATATTATGGCATAGCAAGACAGCCTGAACAGTCATGGGCCATAGGATAATCATAAAAAAATTTATGCCAGCCACTGTTCAAAACGAGTTTTTTCGTGTATAATACAATGGCTGGCACATATTAGGAGACGTAGCAAAGCGGCCGTAACACGGCGCACTCGAAAACGAGTGACCGCTTTGAAGACACTTCTCCAGAAGCCCTTGATTTTTCGGGGTTTTTGCGGTATTATTTATAACTGAAATCACCTTAGTTCTCTCCATCAGCTCTCTCCGTTTTCCAGAGGTCTTTAGGGGGCTGATGCTGCAGATATGACACGGAGAGTTATCGAAGCGGTCATAACGAGCTGCACTCGAAATGCAGTTGTCCTTTACAGGGCACGTGGGTTCGAATCCCACACTCTCCGCCAGAAAATCCGGTCCACAAGCGGTTTTGCCGCTTGTGGGCTTTTTTGATTTTACCGCTCTTTCGGGAAGTATACTCTTAGCTCTCTCCTAATACTTGTCGTATAAATCAATCCACTTCCATGTCTTCAATTTTTTTAATCTTACCATTCTCCAACACCTGATATTCCCGCCTTAATTCCTGTAACAGCTCTTCCTCACTCGGCAAATATAATTTATACTTCGATGCAAAAATCTGTGTCTCATTCTCTGGTAATGTAAACCTAACCACCGATTCGCTCTTATCCGCACACAACACAATTCCAATCGGCGGATTGTCTCCCTCATTCATCAGTTCCCGCTCATAGTAATGAACATACATCTGCATCTGACCTAAGTCTTGATGGGTTAAGTCTCCGACTTTTAAATCAATCAGTACAAAACACTTCAAGATATAATTATAAAATACAAGGTCAATCCAGAAATGGCGTCCATCAAAGGTGATTCTCTTCTGTCTGGCGACAAAGGAAAATCCTCTGCCAAGTTCTAACAGAAACTTCTGCAAGTGGGTAATTAAAGCCTGTTCCAAGTCGCTCTCATAGAAGTCATCATTCGGATTCAACCCAAGAAATTCAAGTACATAAGGGTCACGGATAATATCTTCGGGCGTTTTCACTGCTTCTGATGTCTGAATCTCAGCAGCAACCTTTTCTTTATTTTTACTGGACAACAGCCTTTCATAGAAAAAAGTATTTATCTGACGTTCAAGCTGTCTGGTACTCCACCCGGATTTTACTGCTTCCTGCATATAAAATTCCCTTGCATTGTCATTTTCCACACGCATCAAAAGGCGATAGTGCGTCCAACTCAATTCGCTACGCAGTGCGTAGCCATTTGGAAATGTCAAATAAAACTGCCGCATGTTTTTCAAATTTGCAACAGTAAATCCTTTTCCAAAATCATGCGTCATCTGCTTGGAAAGTTCTTTCAGAAGTCCTGCGCCATATTCCGCCCTGCTCTTCTATAATGGATTTGCCAATATTCCAATATGCTTCCACCATTGCAAAATTAGCAGTCTGCTAAACCTTGTTTCTTGCAGAAAGCAATATATTTCCTATTTCATTATAAAAGTTCTGATTCACCTACAAGTTCCCCCTTTGACAATATATTTACGAAAATCCTTTTATGATTCTTTTCGGTCATCCCTTTAACCACTCTTGCAATGGTAGAATTATCTACATATGCTTTAGCAGAGACTGCCTTTCGATTTTCGTTATCTGGATACTATTATAGTTCATTTTTCCCCATCTCACAATGCAAAAGCAACACAAACTTCAAAAAACAGCAGCCCCGCTCATCCTCCAGAGATAAGCAGGGCTGAAACTCTCGCTTTTTATAGAATTCGATTTTCGGACAATTCCCCATGCAGTTTTTTAAGTTGCTCATTAAATTTCTTATGCTTCTCTGACCGGTTACATAGGTTTTAGATTTTTGTTAAGTCTATCCACCATCCACGCAATCCTTTTTTCCCGTCCTGCGTCCGTCTTTGCATCAAAGAACGCCCTTGTATAAGTTTTCTTCACCGATAAAGGCATCGCCTGAAAATTTGTGTAGGCTGGCTCATAGCTTTCCAATATCGCAGAAAGCTGTGCAATCTGCTCTTCCGTAATAACCGCCAGCGGATTTACCGCATCCCATTGGCCGTTCTTTTTGGCATCCTCTATTTTCTTTCTGCCATGATCAGTCATACGCCCCTGCTCTTCAAGCCTTTTGGCTAATTCCTTGTTTTTGTCCGACCACTTGCTTTTCTCCCTGCGCATCGAAAAATACTTTTTATAAGTTTTCTCGTCAATCTTTTCCATCTGGCCGTCAATCCATCCAAAGCAGAGCGCTTCTTCCAGCGCTTCTCCCGCCTTTATTGTTTTCGGTCCGCCAGCCTTGCCAAACAAAACCCAAATACCGGCACTTGAAAGGCAGTTATCATAGAGCCATTTTCTAAATTCATCTCTGCTCCCAAATTCCATTATATCGCTCATTACATGCCACCTCTTTCCTATGTCTTATCCGCCTGCTTAATCGCTGATATTAATACATCCCTGTCATATTTTCCATCTAGTACATCATTGCATTAATAACTGAGTAATAGTGCTTGATATCTGCGTCAGGTGTGCGTCTGCGAAGCGACGGTGTAGTGGACCCTACATCTAGCTTCGCAGACGTGCTCCTGGCGTAGAGAGCGAGTACTATTGCTTAGGAATTAATGCAATGATGTACT
The DNA here is from genome assembly GCA_947089145.1 of uncultured Hungatella sp. Lineage (GTDB taxonomy): Bacteria > Bacillota > Clostridia > Lachnospirales > Lachnospiraceae > UBA3402. The sequence goes on from CAMUJH010000002.1 coordinate 151,369, forward strand.
AGAGCGTGTTTGAAAATTCATTCCCGCCGTCAGCCCTTCAAAAAATCGCTGAACTCCTTCAACTCAGTTTTCCTGCTCTCAGAAAGACTGTTGAACTCCACATTACAGACCGCACCCTCCAGCGCATACAAATGAACCAGGCAGACATTCGGATACCTTCCCTTCACCTTCAGGAAAGCCTGCTCCGCTCCCAGACGGATCAATTCCTCCGCCGAACCAATCCCCACGGAATCCAGCTTCTTTGCCATCTCCTTACCAATATTCATCATAGATGTTAATTCCGCCATGGTTTCCCCCTATTTCTTTAACCGTCGGTTTTCAGTTTTCTAACCTTTCAGCAAATTGGAATTTAGCGTTCGCTCATATATTGTTTTATTTCATCAGAAGTCAATTTTCGTACTTCTGTATGTGGATATTCTTTATACTCTCCAATATTAAACACAGGTGTCATTTGTTTGCATTTCTTGTCTTTATTCTTTTTCAAGAATAGATGTAAATCCTCATTCCCGGCGAATATTTTATAAGATACTCTGCCTTTACTGTTCTCTATCTCATAAATACCACATGAACTATTCGTTGTATAATCGGCTGTTCGCAAATAAAGTTTTGCAATTTCCAATGACTTAAAAGGAAAATTCCATCTTTGTAATCCTCTGTTTTGATCATATTCAATACAAATGCAACGTCCACAAGTTCCACAAATATATTGAGTGTGGTTTTCTAAGCATTCCAAGGGATTTAGTAATGGCGTTATTCTATTTTCTTCAGAGTAACATTCTTCACACATTTTTCTTTTCGCTCCTTATCAAATTCCAATTAATATTTCTAATATATCATCGTTTTCCGGTCTTAATAAATTCAATCAGCTTTTCCACATCTTCAAAATCATCATAATCGCCAATAATTCCTTTACGATGATATAGGATTCCTCTTTTTTCATTTTCTTCAAGACAGTCAAGAAGTTTCTCTATCCCATATCTTTTTATAAACAATGTAAAACCATATGGCTTGATTTTGTCCAGTAATCCCCTTTTGCAATCCTTTTCACAAGCATAACAGCCTAGGAATCCCTTTTCGATGGAGCATTTTCTATTTTCGCATTGGGCATAATCAGGACAGTTATCCGAATAACAGCCATTGCATTTTACATTTTCGGAACACAGACAACAAGCAAGTCCACATCTTGCGATTCCCAATTCTCGTTTCATTATTTTACCTTCCCCAAATTCAAATTTTATGTTTGTTACAACTTCCCGACAAACTGGAAGTGATCACTCGTTCTCTTTATAATATGAATTTTGCGATTTGACCATGTTGAGGATGGCCTATTTCCAACACATATTGCATCAATGTTCCATGACACACAACAATAACCAGACTATAATTTCTATATCGTTCCAACACCGACATAACACGTTTTTTCATTTGGTCGGCAGATTCCCATACACACATGTTCCCCGTCGGATGGCACCCGTTATTTTCTGTCAGGTATCTATAATTTTTCTCGGCCTCTTCGTCAGACAAATATTCATATGTGACGCTATCTGCCAGCCATAGTGGTATCCATTTCGCCGTGACGTATAAAATAAAAAGTTGTCATTTTAGCGCTCCCATTCAAATCTTCAAATTTGGATTTATATATAATATACCATAGTTTTTACAATTCAAAAAGCAGAATTTTTATTCATTATATTTAAGGCGGAACATAAAATCGTATTGGCATGTAAATATAAAATATTTTTATGCTATAGTTTTTAGCATGTTGTATCATTTTGGTGCGTCCCCTTACCAGTATGGACGTTAAGTTATGAAAGGTTTGTTTTACCTGTCTGGTCTGTCCGGCTTTGAGTTTCGTGGAATGGAAGCTGCTGTGCCATCCACTGCCAAAAGCCAAAATCCCCGGAACGTCTCACTGTCAACGCACTCCCATTGAACCCCATGAAAATATCGCGGAACACAAAAGAAAGGCACCTCCGAAGAGATGCCCCATGACAGCCCCATATGCCGCCTTTTATTTACGCAGTATCTTATCCATGGACTTTCCTCTGGCAAGCTCGTCAACCAGCTTGTCCAGATAACGGATCTCCCGCATCAGAGGATCTTCAATTTCCTCCACTCTGACACCACAGACCACGCCCTTGATCAACCTCCTGTTTTCATTGGGTTTTGGGGCATCCCGGAAGAAATCCCCATAAGGCATCGGCCTTTCCAGCATCCCCTCCAGTTCCGGCTGGCTGTACCCTGTAAGCCAGCGGATCACCTGGTCAACCTCCTGCCTTGTCCGCCCCTTCCTCTCCGCCTTATTTAAAAGCAGATGATAGACCTTTGAAAAATCCATTTGATATATCTTCTCATTTCCCATAAAATACACCCCCTGCTCCATATTTCCGACAACCCTGATCCCCGGCATATTCCGGTCTGCTGGCACAAACCGCCCGCAAGCGCTCCGCTGTCTGCCCGTATCGCCGCTTAAAAAACAGCGGTTCCATTCAGCGCTTGCCGGCTGAAAAGACAGCCGCCTCCTTCACCCATCCCATCAGCTCATCATCGACCTCCCCAGTCCCGGAAACCAGGACATGGTGGGTAAAACGTCCGGGGTACGGCTCCACCGCCGCATCTACACGCGGGGACTCCAAACGGTATCCCAGCCCAAAAGTCACCACAATATAAACCTTCGGCCGCTCCTTCGCTTTTTGCACCGGCAGGAAAGAAACGAAAGCAAACTGACGTCTGTTGGAAAAAGCGATCTGCGTCTTCTGCACTTTGACCTTCACGCC
>CAMUJH010000003.1 GCA_947089145.1 uncultured Hungatella sp.
CGGGCGGCCCAAATGCTTTCTATGAGAGAAAATAGTGGTTGACATTTAAATGAAATATGCTAAAATGTACCATAAGGTTTCAAAAAGAAAGGCTGTGAAGGCGTTAGTAGAGGCTTATATGTCTGTCAGAGAGAAGGAATCACCGGCTGCAAGTTCCTTTCAGTTTCTGTAAGCCGCCGAAGTTCCCGCCGGAGCCGCACAGTTGAACCTGCCTTTAAACAGGCATACAGTAGGCTGTGACGTTTGATGCACGTTACGCATGAGAGTGTCCGTATATTATCATAATACGGAAATCAGGGTGGTACCGCGGTGAATTCCGTCCCTTCGCTTGTCGAAGGGATTTTTTTATTTCATAGGAAATTGGGTCCTATGAAATAAAAACGCTCCGCGAGGATGCGCACTCCGCGCAAAGGAAAATGGCCGCAGCCGCGCTCTGGCGCGAGTGTGCGTCAAGACGCACGCTTTTTTATTTTTGAAAACGGATTTTCTGCATCCGGCCAGCCGCCCATTATAAGGAAAGGAAAAGGAGCAAAAGCAGCATGAAAGATCAGTTGGAGAAGATTAAAGAGGAAGCTGTCAGACAGATTGAAGCTTCCGAGGCCCTGGAGCGGTTAAATGAGATCCGCGTGGCATATCTTGGAAAAAAGGGGGAGCTGACCAGTGTTCTAAAAGGCATGAAAACCGTGGCTCCTGAAGACCGCCCAAAAGTAGGGCAGATGGTAAATGAGGCCAGGGAAATGATTGAAGCCAAGCTGGAGGAAACAAGGCAGGCCCTGGCAAAGAAGGCGAGAGAGGCCCAGATGAAAGCGGAGGTCATTGACGTGACTCTTCCTGCAAAGAAGGCAAATGTGGGGCACCGCCATCCCAATACCATAGCGCTGGAGGAGCTGGAGCGGATTTTCACTGGAATGGGGTATGAGGTGGTGGAGGGACCGGAGATTGAATATGATGAGTACAACTTCACCAAGCTAAATATTCCGGAGGGCCATCCTGCCAAAGATGAGCAGGATACTTTCTATATTAATAAAGAAATCGTTTTAAGGACCCAGACTTCCCCGGTTCAGGCACGCACCATGGAAAAAGGCAGGCTGCCTATCCGCATGATTTCTCCGGGACGGGTGTTCCGATCCGATGAGGTAGACGCCACCCATTCCCCATCCTTCCACCAGGTGGAGGGACTGGTAATTGATAAGAATATTACGTTCGCCGATTTAAAGGGCACGCTGGCTGAATTTGCCAGGGAACTGTTTGGGGAGGAAACCAAGGTAAAGTTCCGCCCTCACCATTTCCCCTTTACGGAACCGAGCGCAGAGATGGATGTCAGCTGCTTTAAATGCGGGGGAAAGGGGTGCCGTTTCTGCAAAGGGACGGGATGGATCGAGATCCTGGGCTGCGGCATGGTTCACCCCCATGTTTTGGAAATGTGTAAAATTGATCCAGAGAAATATACCGGATTTGCATTTGGAGTGGGGCTGGAGCGGATTGCCCTGCTGAAATATGAGATCGATGATATGAGGCTTTTGTACGAAAACGATGTGAGATTTTTAAAACAGTTTTAATCCCAGTGCAGTAAGACAGAGGGAATATGAAAGAAGGAGTAAAGAAGTTATGAACACAGCATTATCATGGATTAAGGCATATGTTCCGGATCTGGACGTGACGCCCCAGGAGTACACAGATGCCATGACACTGTCAGGCACCAAAGTGGAAGGCTATGAGCGTCTGGATAAGAACCTGGAGAAAATCGTCGTAGGCCGGATTGAAAAGATTGAGCGGCATCCTGACGCGGACAAACTGATTGTCTGCCAGGTAGATATCGGCACGGAAACCATACAGATCGTTACCGGTGCGCCTAACGTAAAAGAGGGCGACAAAGTCCCGGTAGTACTGGACGGAGGAAAAGTGGCGGGGGGCCATGACGGAGGCCCTCTTCCGGAAGATGGGATCAAAATTAAAAAAGGAAAACTGCGGGGAATAGAGTCAAACGGCATGATGTGCTCCATTGAGGAGCTGGGCTCCTCCAGGGACATGTATCCTTTGGCTCCTGAAAGCGGAATCTATATTCTGCCGGAGGATACTCCCGTGGGGGCGGACGCGGTGGAGGTTCTGGGACTTCATGACACGGTATTTGAGTATGAAATAACCTCCAACCGGGTGGATTGTTACAGCGTGGTAGGCATTGCCAGGGAGGCGGCAGCTACCTTCCATAAGAAGTTTACTGCGCCTGTCATTGCGCCTACAGGCAACAGCGAGGATATTCACGATTATCTGAAAGTATCAGTGGAAGACAAAAAATTATGTCCCCGCTATTGCGCCCGTATGGTAAAGAACATTAAACTGGCCCCGTCGCCGGAATGGATGCAGAGGCGTCTGGCGGCAAGCGGCATCCGGCCAATTAACAATCTGGTGGATATTACCAACTACGTTATGGAAGAGTATGGCCAGCCAATGCACGCCTATGACTATGATCTGATTGCCGGCCATGAGATCATCGTAAAATGTGCAAAGGACGGGGATACGTTCCAGACTTTGGACGGTCAGGTAAGAAACCTTGACCATACGGTTCTTATGATCAATGACGGGGAGAAAGAGGTAGGCGTTGCCGGGATCATGGGCGGTGAAAACTCCAAGATCACAGATGACGTGAAGACCATGGTATTCGAGGCCGCCTGCTTTGACGGGCCGAATATCCGTCTGTCAGCCAAAAAGATCGGCCTTAGGACCGATGCGTCAGGCAAATTCGAAAAAGGCCTTGACCCTAACAATGCCCAGGCGGCCATTGACCGCGCCTGCCAGCTGGTAGAGGAACTGGGAGCCGGGGAAGTGGTCGGCGGCATGATTGACATCTACCCTGAGAAGCGGCAGGAGAGAAGGATTCCGTTCCATGCAGAGCAGATTAATAAACTGCTGGGTACAGACATTGACAGGCAAGATATGCTGGAGTACTTTTCCAGGCTGGAACTGGGCTTTGACGCGGAGTCCAGCCAGGTTATTGCGCCTACCTTCCGCCAGGATCTGGAGCGCCCGGCGGACATTGCTGAGGAAGTGGCAAGATTCTATGGATATGACAATATCCCCACAACGCTGCCGTCAGGGGAAGCTACCATGGGAGGCCTTCCTTACAAGCTGAGGGTAGAACAGACTGCCAGGGAGATTGCAGAATTTTGCGGATTCCACGAGAGTATGACCTATTCCTTTGAAAGTCCTAAGGTTTTTGACAAACTGCTGATGGAGACAGATTCTCCCCTGCGCCAGGCTATTGAAATATCCAACCCTCTGGGAGAGGACTTCAGCATCATGAGGACTACGCCTCTTCACGGAATGCTCAATTCCCTGTCCACCAATTATAACAGGAGAAATAAGAATGTCCGCCTGTATGAGCTGGCCAACATCTATCTGCCTAAAGCGCTTCCCCTTACAGAGCTTCCGGACGAAAGGATGCAGTTTGTCCTGGGGGCCTATGGGGAAGTGGATTTCTTCGACATGAAAGGCGTGGCGGAAGAGTTTTTCGACAAAGTGGGAATGAGCAGAAAGCCTCACTATGATCCCCAGGCCCAAAAACCGTGGCTCCATCCAGGACGCCAGGCCAATATCATATATGACGGAAAGACCGTGGGATACTTGGGAGAAGTCCATCCGGACGTGGCGGACAATTATAAGATTGGAGAGAAGGCATACATTGTCGTTCTGGACATGCCGCAGCTTCTTGACTGCACCACGTATGACAGGAAATACACAGGCCTTGCAAAATATCCGTCGGTAACCAGAGATATCAGCATGGTAGTTCCGAAATCCATTATGGTGGGGCAGATTGAGGATGTTATTGAACAGCGGGGCGGCAGGATTCTGGAGAGCTATAAGCTGTTTGACATTTACGAGGGGGCGCAGATTCTGGCAGGCCATAAGTCTGTGGCCTATTCCATCACCTTCAGGGCAGGAGACAGAACTCTGGAAGACAAAGAGGTAAATAAGGTAATGGAGAAGATCCTTCATGGACTGCGCGGCATGGGGATTGAGCTTAGGGCTTAAAAGGGGGAGGTGTTAAGGCGGGGGGATCGCAGGCCCGAGGGAAGGCATGTTCCGTCAGGGCTCAGGTTTGCCGGACATTCCGAAGAACCCCAAAAGACGGGTTTCTTCTCCATGGCAAAATTCACCCTGCCGGGACATGCCTTCCCTTGGGCAAAAGCAGGATTCGCTTAATATCATGATATTGTCTGCTTATTAAAGGCTTGGCGCCGGAATGTTTTATGCAGCATAATAAGCGGATTCTGCGTTTGCCTAGTCCTGCCCTCTCCTGCCTTGATGCAGTGGATCATTTCGCAAAGGGATGGGACCTGCATGGATATCTATGTGAATCCGGGCAGGAGAGGGGCTTATGGCTTGCGCTCTGACATAGCAGCGGCATCTTTATCTGGATCTGCTGTCTTAATTTGCCGCTTTTTTGGAAAACTCCGTGGTCACTAAATCTTCATAGGGAACCCTGGCAGGCAGTTCTCCGGCTTCTTCCAGGATGTTCTGAAGAAGGTCAAAGCTTTCTTTCTCAAATATCGTATCTTCTTTCCAGGTGTCCTGGGATTTATACCGTTCTACAATCTTCGTGATGTTTTCTAAAGGCGTCTCCTTAAACTGAGGGGCAATGGTTTTGGCAACCTCCTGGGCTGAGTGGGAGTTGACGTACTCAATGCCTTTCTGGATGGCATTGGTAAACTTCTGGATAATCTCCGGGTTGGACTGGATATAGCTTTTCTTGGCGCTGTAGGCAGTGTAAGGCACATATCCGGAGTCGGTTCCAAGGGAAGCTACCACATACCCGCTCCCTTCCAGCTCCAGGCCGGTGGCAAAAGGCTCAAATTCCACGGTGTAGTCAGCATCGCTGCTGGTAAAGGCAGCGGCGGTAAGGCCAAAGCTGATGCTCTGATCAATGGATACGTCGGCTTTGGGATCAATGCCGTTTTTCTTCAGAATATACTCAAATACCATCTGGGGCATTCCGCCTGCCCTTCCGCCCAGAACTTTTGTCCCTTTTACCATTTCCCAATTGAAATCTTTTACAGGCTGCCTTGCCACAAGGAAATTGCCTGCCCGCTGGGTCAGCTGGGCAAAGTTGACAGCATAGTCCTCAGCGCCTCCGGCGTAGGTGTAAATGCTGGCTTCAGAACCCATGAAGCCGATGTCAGCATCGCCGGATACCAGCGCAGTCATTACCTTATCGGCCCCGGCCCCGTTTACCAGGGTCAGGTCAAGTCCTTCTTCCTCAAAATATCCCAGTTCAATGGCAGCATACTGGGGCGCATAAAAAATAGAGTGGGCCACTTCATTTAATGTGACAGGGGTAAGTTTTCCGGAAGAGGCGGAGGAGGACTGGCAGCCAGAAAGGGAAATGACAGAGACAGCGGCTGCCAGAGTAAGTGCATATATTTTTTTCATAGAATGCTCCTGTATAGATTTTCTATTACGTTATGATATTGACAATCCATGAAAATGGTGCTTGTTTTGGATGGCAAAATCACTTGCAGGGGAAGCAGGGAGGCTGTAAACTAACGTATGAAAGATTCAGACAGGCAGTTCTTGCCGGCGCCGTCAGACAGAGACACACACCAATTTCTTAAGGCAATTTGTGGTATGTTTCCCTATAAAAAACAAATGTAGGCATCAGAATGACGAAAATGGTCAAAAACACTTGACTAATGGTAAAAATATAACTAAACTAGATGTCAGCGTGTTAATAAGGCAAAGTGGGTTCAGGGGAAAGCAGTGCAGCGCTTTGCCTGAAATCGTTTGCAGATTCATGCGCAGCATAACAAAAGTAAGGGTGATCATAATGGGTAAGTATGTAGCAAAAAGGCTTGGGATGGCGCTTGTAACCATATTTCTGGTTACCTGTCTCACATTTCTTCTGATGAATGCAGTGCCGGGAAGCCCTTGGCTCAGCGAGAAAGCGCCTTCTGAGGCGACTCTGGCGGCGTTAAATGCCAAGTACGGCATGGATAAGCCGGTACACATTCAGCTTCTGAAGTACCTTCAAAATCTGTTGAAGGGTGATTTTGGCGTATCTTTAAAGATGCAGAAAAACCGGGCGGTTTTGAGCATTATCGGAGAGATGTTTCCTGTTTCTGCAAAAGTCGGGGCCATAGCCTTGTGCTGGGCCGTGCTGGTGGGAGTGCCCCTTGGGTGCCTTGCGGCATTTAAGCGGGGAAAACTTACAGACAGCATTTTAAGAGTGGTGTGTACCCTGGGGATCTCCATGCCCAGCTTCGTGGTGGCATCAATTCTTTTGGTTGCATTTGCCGGGGGGATTGCTTCTATGAAAATATTCCCCACGATTTTCGACGCATCGGCGGGATGGCGGACCTATGTGCTTCCGTGCTTTGCCCTGGGTTTTTATCCCATGTGCTATACGGCCAGGCAGACCAGATCCGCCATGCTGGATTCCCTGAACCAGGAATTTATCAAGACAGCCAGGGCAAAGGGACTGAAAAACAGCAAGATTATTTTTAAGCATGCATTGAGAAACGCTTTGATTCCGGTCATCACGTATCTGGGGCCTCAGGTGGCATTTACCCTGTGCGGCGGCTTTGTGGTGGAAAGCGTATTTTCCATTCCGGGCCTTGGGCGGTATTTCGTTCAGTCAATCCAGAACAGGGATTACCCGGTAATCATGGGAACCACCGTATTTCTTGCCAGCTTTATTATTCTTATGAATATGGTAGTGGATATTTTATATAAGATTGCCGACCCGAGAATCAATCTGACAAAGGGAGGGGAGTAAGGATGGCAAACGAAAAGAAGATGAAGCGGTGCCCGGTAACGCTTCAGCCGGATATTGAGAACATTCTGGATTGGAGCAGCCTGGAGGCCGGCGATTTTGAGCGGGCTTCCCAGTCGGAGAAGGAAGATTTTATTCAGGACCGCCAAAGCGTTTCCTATTGGAAAGATGCATGGCGGCGGCTGAAAATGAATACAGTGGCCATGGTGGCTTTGGGCGTCATCATTTTTCTGGTGCTGTTTGCATTTGCAGGGCCCTACCTGGTGCCCTACGGGTATGAGGAGTTTAACAGAGGGGCTGAGAACCTTCACCCCTTCCACTATGCCCTGGAGGATCAGAAGCGGCTGGAGGCGGAGATTGCGGCCAGGACTCAGACAGAAACCATGAGTGTTGACGACATCATTGCCCAGGCTCAGGCAGAAGCCGAGGCGAAGGGGGAAAAATTAAGCAGCGTGGACATTGCCAAGCTGCGGGCTCAGGCCAAGGTGAACACTCAGAGCGCCAGCCAGGAAGAGGCGGTTGACCCGGACGAGATTTTAAAGGAGCTGGGGATTAAGAAAAAGCTGTTTGGCTACTCGACGGCGGAGCTGGAGCGAAAAGCAGCAGGGGAAAAGGTGTTTCCCCATATATTCGGCACGGATATGTACGGCAGGGATATTCTGGTCCGCGTCATGTATGGAGCCAGGGTGTCCATGAGCGTGGGCATCTGCGCTGCCATCCTGGTTTTGTGCATCGGCGCTACCTACGGGGCCATATCTGGTTACTGCGGCGGCAGGGTGGATGCAGTGATGCAGAGGATTGTGGAGGTCATCTACTCCGTGCCGGAGATGCTGGTAGTGCTTTTGATCGCCACGGCATTGAAACCGATTCTGACGGAATACGTCAATACGGGAAGCGGGCCTCTTAAGTCTTTTGTGGCCGTGCTGGGGCCCAACCTGATCTCCATGTTTATTGCCTTTGGAGTGCTGTACTGGGTGACCATGAGCCGTATTATCCGGGGCCAGGTACTGCAGCTGAAGCAGCAGGAGTACGTGACCGCAGCAAGGGCTTTGGGAGCGTCGGGAGGGCGGATTATCCGCAGGCATCTGATTCCCAACTGTATCGGCCAGATCGTGGTAACTACCTGTCTGCAGATACCGTCGGCTATTTTCCTGGAGTCATTCTTATCCTACCTGGGAGTGGGCGTCTCAGCGCCTCTGCCCAGCCTTGGCTCCATGGCCACAGACGCTTTAAGCGGCATGTATACTTACACGTACCGCCTGGTAATTCCGTCCATGGTACTGAGCATTATGATTCTGGCATTTAATTTGTTTGGCGACGGGCTTCGGGATGCCCTGGACCCGAAACTTAAGAAATAGGAGAAGGGAGACTGTTATGGCAGAGGAAAAAGATAATCAGAAATTGCTGGAAGTAAAAGACCTGCACGTCTCTTTCTTTACGCCGGCAGGCGAGGTAAAGGCTGTAGGCGGCATATCCTATGATTTGAATTACGGCGAGGTCATGGGCGTGGTGGGAGAGTCCGGCTCCGGCAAGAGCCAGGAAGCCTACTCCATCATGGGGCTTCTGCAGTCCCCGGGCAAGGTTGTAGGCGGTTCCATTACCTTTGAGGGACAGGACGTGCTGAAATTTTCCAAGGATGAGATGACAGCGTTCAGAGGCAGCAAAGTTGCCATGATTTTCCAGAATCCCATGACATGCCTGAACCCGGTATATACCATCGGCAACCAGCTGGTGGAAGCCCTGCGGGCTCATGATAAGGAGATCTCCAAAGAGGACGCCGAAAAGCGGGCCATGGAGATGATGGAGATGGTAGGCATCAACAATGTGGAGAAACGGATGAAACAGTATCCCCACGAGTTTTCCGGCGGCATGAGGCAGAGAGTCATGATTGCCATGGGGCTTATCTGCCATCCGCAGCTTCTTATTGCCGACGAGCCTACCACGGCGCTGGACGTGACCATACAGGCTCAGATCCTGGAATTGATGAAGGATCTGCAGAAGAAGACCAAGATGGGAATCATTTTCATTACCCACAACCTGGGTGTGGTGGCGGATATCTGTGACAAAGTGTCCGTGATGTATGCGGGAAAGATCGTTGAGCAGGGACCGGTGGATGACATTTTCTACAAGGCGGCCCATCCTTATACCCTGGGGCTTTTGCGGTCCATGCCCCGGGTGGACGCAGACAGCTATGAGCGGCTGATTCCCATAGAGGGCACGCCTGTGGATATGCTGAATCCGCCGGAGGGATGCCCGTTTGCTCCCAGGTGCGAGCACTGCATGAAAATCTGCCTGAAAAAGATGCCTCCCTACGTGGAAGTAGGGGAGAACCACCGCTCGGCCTGCTGGCTGAGGGTTCAGGAGTATTTAAATAAGAAATCAGACAGCAGGGAGGAGAATGGAAATGAGCAATGAGAAAAATCTCCTTGAAGTTACAAAGCTGAGAAAATATTTCCCCGTTAAGGGCGTAAAGGGACCAGGGGTCCAGGCAGTGCAGGATGTATCTTTCTTTATCCGAAAGGGAGAAACTCTGGGGCTGGTAGGCGAGTCAGGCTGCGGCAAGACAACGCTGGGCCGGACGGTGCTGCGGCTGTATGAGCCTACAGGGGGAAAGATCGTATATGACGGCAATGTGCTGTATGACAACCCTCTGGGGGACAGCGGCAAGCCCCTGGGCAAGGCAGTTTCCGTTAACATGCTGCCTTACCGCCGGAAGATGCAGATTATTTTCCAGGACCCGTCCGCTTCCCTGGACCCCCGCATGACAGTGGGAGAGATCATCGGGGAGGCCATTGACATCCACAAACTGGCGGCCAGCAAAGGCGACAGGGCTGACATGATCAAGGAGCTTTTGGGGAAGGTGGGGCTGAACACGGAGCATGCCAACCGGTATCCCCACGAGTTTTCAGGAGGACAGCAGCAGAGAGTGGGGATTGCAAGGGCCTTGGCGGTGAAACCGGAGTTTATTGTGTGTGATGAGCCTATTTCCGCTTTGGATGTATCAATTCAGTCTCAGGTGGTAAATATGCTGGAGGATATGCAGCAGGAAATGGGACTGACCTATCTGTTTATTGCCCATGATCTTTCCGTTGTGCGGCATATATCCAGCAGGATCGGAGTCATGTACCTTGGCTCCATGGTAGAGCTGGGAGAGAGCTATGAGCTGAACCGGAACCCGATCCACCCATATACAAAGACGCTTTTGTCCGCAGTTCCCGTGCCGGACCCCCAGCTTAGCCGCACCAGGCAGCGGATCGTGCTGGAGGGGGATATTCCCAGCCCTATGAATCCCCCCAGCGGATGCCGTTTCCATACCAGGTGTCCCTATGCCACAGAGCGGTGCAGCCAGGAGACGCCGGTGTTTAAGGAACATGAGACAGGCCACTGGGCGGCGTGCCATTTACTATGAAAGTAACGAATCTTCACGGTAGGTCTGCGCATATGCTGCGCTGACCGTACGGCGCCAAAATGCCCGTTTTTGACATTTTGTGTGCATCCCCCGGAGGGTTCATAGTACCCCCTTCATTTATGGAGGTGTCGAAAAAACGGCATGGAGGGGTTACTGGAATAATAACTATAACTGCCCGCTCCAAGGCATAATTCGGTTTAACGAAATGAAAATGGTCCACAAAGGTATCCCCGCCTGAAAAACAGGCGTATAGATAGAAATCAGGATACAAATGCGCAGCGATGCAAATGCGCAAAGCGCTGTCAGCCCTAAGGCTGCAGCAGAGGGCGTTTCAGGCTTTTTACGGAACGTTCAAAATCAAAAAGGAGGAATGTATTATGAGAAAGACAAAGAAAGTATTGTCTATGGTTCTGGCTTCTGCCATGGCAGTGTCTCTGGCCGCCTGCGGCGGTGGCGGAAGTACTGCGGAAACCACGACTGCGGCGGCAGCAGATACAACTGCTGCGGACACGACAGCAGCGGAAAGCAAAGCAGAGGAAGAGACAACTGCAGCGGCGGCTGAATCAGACGGGTTCAATATTGCCGTATGCCTGGCTTCCGAGCCCCAGACCATTGACCCGGCTCTGAACAGTGCGGTTGACGGTGCAATTATGATCAATCACATGTTTGAGGGACTGATCAAATGGGTAGACGACGGTGAGGGCAATGCCATGCTGGCTCCAGGACAGGCAGAGTCCTGGGAGAAGGTGGTAAATGACGACGGCACAGTAACTTATACCTTAAAAATGCGGGAAGGCATCAAGTGGTCTGACGGCAAGGATGTGACTGCCGGCGATTTTGAATACAGCTGGAAGCGTCTGGCCAACCCGGAGACTGCAGCAGACTACTGCTACATGATCGATATGGTTCAGGGATACGCAGCTGTTGCGTCAGGGGAGGCTTCTCCAGACACTCTGGGAATCAAAGCGATTGATGACAAGACGCTGGAGATCGTACTGTCCTACGACTGCCCGTATTTTGAAGAGATTATGGCGTTCCCGTCCACGTTCCCGGTGCGTCAGGACATGACAGAGGGAAATGACGAGTGGACCTATGATGCGGCATCCTATATTGGAAACGGGCCGTACAAGATGAAAGAGTGGTCCCACAATGCCTACATTCTGGCGGAAAAGAATACAGAGTATTATGACTATGAGAAGCTGGGGCCGGAAACTATCCGCTTTACCCTGCTTGATGACGCAAACGCCATGCTGGCGGCTTACAAGAGCGGCGAGCTGCAGTTTATTGAGGAAGTTCCCACAGACGAGATTGCCAATTACCTGGCTTCCGGCGAGCTGGAGATTGCAGACTATATCGGCACGTATTATGTGTGCTTCAACACAGAGGATGAAATCTTCTCCAATCCGCTGATCCGCAAGGCATTCTCCCTGGCAATTGACCGTAACTATATTGTTGAGAACGTGACTCAGACCGGAGAAGTTCCGGCTACAGGTTTTGTCCCCTCCGGCGTTTATGACGCACAAGGTTCAAGCGGAGATGACTTCCGTACTGTAGGCGGCGAGTATTACAGCGTAGACGCGGCAGACTATGAGAAAAACTGCGAGGAGGCAAGAGCTCTTCTGGCAGAGGCCGGCTATCCCAACGGAGAGGGATTCCCTACGGTTGAGTATATGTACAATACAGATGACAGGCATAAAGCCATTGGCGAAGCTTTGCAGAATATGTGGCAGACGGTTTTGAATGTTAACGTAACCCTGAACAACCAGGACTGGAACGTATTCCTGCAGACACGTAAAGACGGCGACTACCAGATTGCACGCAACGGATGGATTGCAGACTACAATGATCCCTGCTCATTCCTGGATATGTGGTACACAGACGGCGGGAACAATGACGCCCAGTACTCTAACAAGGAATACGACGCATTCATTGATGCAGCAAAGGCTACTTCCGTTCAGGAAGAGCGCATGAAAGCATTCCATGACGCTGAAGACCTCCTTATGGGCGCTGACAATGTTCATGCTCCTATCTATTTCTACACCCAGAAATATATGCTGGATGAGAGCATTAAGGGGATGTACTATACGCCATTAGGTTATTTCTTCTTTGGCTATACCCATAAGTAAGCAGCCACTGATTTTTTGAAAATGAATAAAAAAGAGTCCGGTTGATGCCGGGCTCTTTTTTTGTTACAGGGAAGCAGAAGAATATCTATATTATTTTGAAATAATTTTCAAAAATTAGAGTAAAAATCGGAGAAAATTAAAAAATAATGAAAGGAAAATCCAAATATTTTCGAACTATTGAAAATCGAAAAGAATTGGGTATAATGAGCAATAAGTGATCTAGATACACTGAGACTTTTTAAGGAGGAAGGCAACAATGGGATGGTTTAACAACGGCAAAGCCAATTGTGTGTATGCATTCACTTCCGGCCAGACGATGATGCTGGACCAGGTAGAGGATGAGGCATTTTCAAAAGGGCTTTTGGGGAAAGGGATCGCCATTCGGTCAAAGGACGGAAAGTTTTACAGCCCGGTGGACGGCGTGGTTACCATGGTTTTTCCGACCATGCATGCTGTTGGCATAAAGAGTAAGGATGGGGCGGATCTGATCCTCCACATCGGAATTGATACGGTAAAGCTGCAGGGAAAAGGCTTTCACCCATTGGTGGGGGACGGCGATGCCGTTAAAAAGGGGGACCTGCTGCTGGAGGCGGATCTGAAGCTGATTGAGCAGGAGGGATACGATTCAGTCTCTATCCTGGTGGTGACAGAACCTATGGACTGTGAGCTGGAGTACAGCGGCGTGACAGAATGCCGGGAAAAGAAGGACGTATTGTTTAAAATAAAATAGGCGGAGGAAATCATAATGCTAGATCAGTTAAAAGGAAAGTTGATTGTTTCGTGCCAGGCGCTTCCGGGAGAGCCGCTGCATTCCAGCCGGATCATGGGCAGAATGGCCGCGGCTGCCAAAGAGGGAGGCGCAGCAGGGATTCGGGCTCAGTCCAAGGAGGACATTCTGGAGATCGAAAAGGCGGTGGATCTGCCTGTGATCGGGATCGTAAAGCGGCAGTATCCAGACAGCGATATCTATATTACACCTACGAAAAAGGAAATTGAAGAGCTTTTGGAAACCAGATGCGAGATCATCGCATTGGATGCCACTGCCAGGAGACGGCCTGATGGCGAGAAGACCACAACGCTGGTAGAGATGATTCATGAAAACGGCCGGCTGGCTATGGCGGACTGTTCGACTTTTGAAGAGTGCCGGCAGGCGGAAAAGGACGGCTTTGACATTGTTTCCACCACACTCTGCGGCTATACCCCCTACTCGGAAGCCATAGACGGCCCGAATTTCGATCTGCTGAAGAGATGCGTGGATGAACTGCATGTTCCGGTAATTGCGGAGGGAAAGATTAAAACCCCGGAGGAATTGAAACGGGTGTTTACAGACTGCGGCGTTTACAGCGCAGTTGTAGGAGGTGCGATCACGCGCCCGCAGCAGATTACGGCACGTTTTGTAAAAGCACTGGTTTAATAAATAGCAGGAGGTAAAGCCATGTTTAAAAAGTTACAGAGGATAGGAAAATCTTTTATGCTGCCCATCGCCTTGCTGCCGGCGGCTGGTCTGCTGTTGGGAATAGGAGGGGCACTAAGCAGTGAAGCTACCATTGCTGCCTATCCCATACTGGATGTATATTTCCTGCAGGTGATTTTCAAAATCATGTCTGCGGCGGGCAATGTGGTGTTCGGCAATCTGCCTATGCTTTTGTGCATCGGCTTGTGCATCGGCCTGGCCAACAAGGATAAAGGTGTTGCGGCTCTGGCCGGCGTGGTCGGTTTTTTGATCATGACCGGAACCA
This sequence comes from uncultured Hungatella sp., assembly GCA_947089145.1. Lineage (GTDB taxonomy): Bacteria > Bacillota > Clostridia > Lachnospirales > Lachnospiraceae > UBA3402. The sequence continues at coordinate 14,041 of CAMUJH010000003.1, forward strand.
CGGCTTCCATGCTGTCCATTTTTAATCCGGAAGGTTCGGCTATTGACACAGGCGTGGTGGGCGCTTTGGCCATGGGCGGGGTTGCTGTTATGCTGCACAACAAGTATCAGGGGATACAGCTTCCCCAGGCCCTGGGATTTTTCGGCGGTTCCCGTTTTGTCCCCATTGTCACGTCTATTGTGGCTATCTTTGTGGGCGCTGTTTTTTACGTGATCTGGCCTCCGATTCAGAGCGTTCTGATTCTTGCTGGAAACGGAATTGCGGCCACAGGCCCCATTGGTACGTTTTTCTATGGTTTCCTGATGCGGCTTTGCGGAGCGGTGGGACTGCACCATATGATCTACCCCATGTTCTGGTATACGGAGCTGGGAGGGGTGGAAACTGTTGCCGGAGAGATCATTGTGGGCGCACAGAAGATTTTTTTCGCCCAGCTGGCAGACGCGGCTCATACAGGCTTGTTTACAGAGGGAACCAAATATTTCGCAGGGCGCTTTGCCACTATGATGTTCGGCCTTCCCGGCGCAGCTTTGGCCATGTATCACTGTGTTAAAAAAGAAAACAGGAAAAAATTTGCGGGATTGTTCTTCGGCGTTGCCCTGACCTCGTTTCTGACCGGAATTACGGAGCCGCTGGAATATATGTTCCTGTTCGTGTCGCCGATCATGTATGTGATCCACGCTTTTTTTGACGGCCTGTCATTTCTGGTGGCGGATCTTCTCAGCATCCGTATTGGAAACACGTTTTCCGGAGGCTTTATCGACTTTTTCCTGTTCGGAATGCTGCAGGGCAATGAGAAGAGCCACTGGATATATTTGATTCCCGTTGGCGCCCTGTGGTCATGCCTGTACTACTTCGTGTTTAAGTTTGCCATCTTAAAGTTCAACATCCTGACACCGGGCCGCGATGAGGACGAGACGGCAGACGAAGACAGAGAGCCGAAAGCCGTCACCAAGTCTTCTCTTGCCCAGGAAGCTCAGGAGATCCTTGTGGCGCTGGGCGGCAAAGAGAACGTAGAGGATGTGGACGCCTGTATCACAAGGCTGAGGGTCAGTGTCAAGTCTGCGGCGGATGTAGATAAGCAGCGGCTAAAGCAGCTTGGAGCTACGGCAGTTCTGGAGATTGACGGCGGCATTCAGGCCATTTACGGAGCAAAAGCGATCCACTATAAGAGCGCTATCAATGACATCCTGGGCGTGGAGGACTAAAACAGGATTAAAGAGCCTAAGTGCGGAAGGTAAAGGTAACTGCCGGCAGACATGACGAGGGGGAAGGCTATGCTTATTGAGGAAGTGATCCCTGCTATTGTTGAAAAATATGAAAGCTTTACAAAAGTTGAGCAGATCATTGCCGACTATCTGATCGCAAATAAGATCAATGATGATTTTTCCATCAGGGCCATGAAGGAGCGCCTGTACGTGTCAGAGGCTTCTCTCTCCCGGTTCGCCAAGAAGATGGGATATCCGGGATATCGTGAGTTCGTGTACCAGTATCAGCAGCTTTTTCATGGAAAAGACTATATATCCGTGTCTTCCTCCACCGTGATCAAATACTACAGCGATATTCTGCATAACATAACCAAGAAGATTGATGAGGGGCAGATTGAGCGGATCGTTGGCCATATGAGCAGGGCGAAGCATATCTTTGCCGTGGGGATCGGAAGCTCCGGCCTGGCGGCGGAAGAGATGAAGCGCAGGCTGACCCGGGTGGGCATTCCCATTGAAGCCAGCGACCAGAGCGATATCATGAAGATGCGGGCGGTTTTTCAGGATGGGGAAAATCTTGTCATAGGCATTTCTATAAGCGGGGCGAAGAAGGAGGTCCTGTTTACGCTAAGGCAGTCCCACCAGAGGGGAGCCAGAACCGTATTCATTACCGGGAACCGCAGGAAGTACGAATTCGTGGATGAACACGTTTTAATCCCGGTGATGGAAGGCCTTGACAGCGGCAATCTCATATCACCTCAGTTCCCGGTTCTAGTCATCACGGATCTGCTGTACCATTTTTATTTAAACCTGTTCCAGACAAAGAAGCTGGTCCACCAGGAAACGGTGGACGCATTATCTGGAGAATGAAAAAAGCGCCTCTTCATTGAAGGGGGCATGCCTTGCAAAAAGACCGCCAAAGCCGGCTGCCGCCGGCTAGGCGGTCTTTTTGCAGAAATGCGGCAGAAATGAAAAATTTATAAATCTCTTTATAAAGACAGGATGATGTGATAGACTTAAGAAAGAACATTGGGGAGGGGTACCAAGGATGGATTACAAAATTATCGTGCTGGATCTGGACGGAACTTTGACTAACAGAGACAAGGTTATAACGCCAAGGACAAAGGAAGCGCTTATGAAGGCGCAGGACAGGGGGAAAATCGTGGTGCTGGCTTCAGGGCGGCCCACTCCCGGAGTTATGCCTCTGGCTGAAGAGCTGAACCTTAAGGAATATGGCGGATACATTCTGTCTTTTAACGGCGGCATGATTGTCAGCTGCAAAACAGGAGAGATTGTTTTCAGCCGCCAGCTTCCGGCGGAGATTAACAGCAGGGTCATAGACCTGGCTCTGGAACATCGGGTGGACATTATCACCTATGAAGGCGGCAGGATCGTCGCCAGCGACGCTGCCTACCAGTACATCGCCCTGGAATCCAGAGTCTGCCATATGGAGGTAACGGAGATCCGCGATCTGGAGGAAATGAAGCGGTACGTTACGTTTCCGGTTCCAAAGTTCATCCTGACTGACGACGGGGATTATCTGGTCACCATAGAACCTAAGGTGAAGGCGGCTCTGGGGAAACATTACAGCGTCTACCGCTCAGACCCTTACTATCTGGAGGTTCTGCCAAAGGGGATTGACAAGGCCAACTCCCTGGAGCGGTTTTTGGAGAGGACCGGGTACAAGAGGGAGGAGATGATTGCCTGCGGAGACGGGTACAATGATCTGTCCATGATCCGGTTTGCCGGACTGGGGGTTGCCATGGAAAACGGGGTTCTGCCGGTTCGACAGGCGGCGGATTATATAACTTTGTCCAACAATGAGGATGGAGTCGCACATGTCGTGGAAAAGTTTATGCTTTCTTTCTGAGGAAAGTATGGACTTTATAAATTTAGTGTGCTAAAATATTACCCACAAGGCTGACGGCCATCCAGTCAGGAATATGAGAGAATTTTAAGGCAGGCTGCCGTGACGGCTGGGATGGCCTGCAGCGAGTTCAAAAAGGGGAACATGGAAATGAACAAAAAGATTAAAACAGAGGCAGTGGATCATCTGTTCCAGGCCATTTTGACGCTGGAGAATCCGGAAGAGTGCTATTCCTTTTTTGAGGATGTGTGCACAGTGAATGAACTGCTTTCGCTTTCACAGCGGTACGAGGTGGCCAGAATGCTGCGGAAGAAAAAGACCTATTTGGAGATTGCGGAGAAAACCGGGGCCTCCACAGCCACGATCAGCCGGGTGAACCGCTCTCTGAATTATGGCAATGACGGGTATGACATGGTATTCGCCAGGCTCGACGGGAAGGCAAAACCGGAGCAGTCATAGAGAAGAAACGAAAAAAAGAAATAGCTGGCGCTATTTCTTTTTTTTTCCGTTTGGCGGGTATTCTTCCCGAATATTGTCAATTAAGAATTCCATTATCTGTTTTTTTAGATACACGTCAAATCCCAGCGCGCAGATAAAGGAAAAAAGCCGGAGATAATCCTGGCTGTCCTTGCCTTTGGAGCCGGAATCCGGTTTTGCGCAGTCCTTTCCGGCAGGGATACAGGGGGTTTTCTGCAGTCCGGAGGCAGGGCCGCAGCAGTCAGCGTCTTTTTCCAGGGAGAAGGTCTTCATGGAAGAGCGGAATTTTTTCAGCAAATCTTCTTTTAACCGCTTCATCTGCTCTTTTTCCAGGGAGAAGATCTCCCGGTAAATGTCCTCCAGCGACCAGCCTGACAAGTCCCCATCCGGAGAAAACGGATCTGGATGAACCCCGGCCTTCTCTTCGCTGACAGCGAAATGTTCCTCCGTAATGGGGGCAAACAGCGCCTCAATGTCATGAAAAGACAGCATGTTTTTAAAGTAGTAGATAAAAATAAGCAGGAGCGTGTGCTCCTTGGTATACTTTTTCTTATTTGGGGGCGGAAGCAGGTTGTTTTTGGCATAATTGTTGATCATGGTTTTTGTAAGAACCTTGTCTTCCGGGTAGCGCTTTGATTTTTCCAGCCGCTCGTCCATGAACGTGGTCAGCTGATCCATGTACAGCGGTATATCAGGGATTTGCTCCGGCTTTACATAGTCAAGGCTGTCCAGCCTGGCAAAAATTTCCCGAAGCAGCTCTTCATTTGATTTCATGTTTTCACCTCATGGTTATTATATAGTTTTCACAACCAGATGGCAAGGGAAATTTTTATGCTTGGGCAAAATGGAAATTGGCTTAACGGTTATACAAGACTCTGCACCTTATTCCACGGTTTCTTAGACATTAAACCGGAACAAAATCACATCTCCGTCCTGGACCACGTAGTCTTTTCCCTCCAGCCGGATAAGGCCTTTGTCTCTGGCGGCGGAATAGGCGCCGCAGTCTAAAAGATCCTGGTAATGAACCACCTCGGCCCGGATAAAGCCCCTTTCAAAATCAGAATGGATCTTACCTGCAGCCTGAGGGGCTTTTGTCCCCACTTTAATAGTCCAGGCCCTGGTTTCGTCCTCCCCGGAAGTGAGGAAGCTTAAAAGCCCCAGCAGGCTGTAGCTGGCAGCAATAAGCTTTTCCAGGCCAGACTCCTTAAGTCCCAGATCTTCCAAAAACATGGCCTTTTCCTCTTCGTCCAGTTCGGCGATCTCCTGCTCAATCTGGGCGCAGATCACAAACACCTGGGAACCGCTTTGGGAGGCAAAATTCCTTACGGCCTGAACATGCTCATTGGAGGCGCCGTCGTCAGGAAGATCGTCCTCCCCCACATTGGCGGCAAAAATCACCGGCTTCCAGGTAAGAAGGTTTAAGGAGGATACAAAAGCTTCTTCATCATCATCGGAACATGGGAAAGTCCGCGCCAGCTTCCCCTCCTCCAGGTGGGCTTTCAGGGATTTTAGAATTTCCACTTCCTTTGCCAGGGATTTATCATTGAAAGCGCTTTTGGAGGTCTTGGCAATGCGGCGCTCCAGAATCTCCATATCAGAGAAGATCAGTTCCAGATCAATCGTCTCAATGTCCCTCAGTGGGTTTACGCTGCCGTCTACATGGATCACGTTGGAGTCCTCAAAGCAGCGCACGACATGGACGATGGCGTCAACCTCCCGGATGTTGGACAGAAACTGATTGCCAAGGCCCTCGCCCTTGGAAGCTCCTTTAACAAGGCCTGCAATGTCCACAAACTCAATAACTGCAGGAGTCACTTTTTTGGAATGATAGAAATCTCCAAGAAGCTTCAGCCGCCGGTCTGGAACCGGCACCACGCCGATATTCGGGTCAATGGTGCAGAACGGATAGTTGGCGGATTCGGCACCGGCCTTGGTGAGAGAGTTAAATAATGTACTTTTGCCTACGTTGGGCAGGCCCACGATACCTAATTTCATGTGTTTACCTTCCTTATCTGTAAATGCTTATATTAAAAATGAAGTAAAATACTCATAATAGAATATCATAGAAGGAAGAGAAATAAAAGAGGAAAATGTGGCGTAAAAGCTTTGGCGAAACCGTAGGACGCTGTTTCGACCTTCCTGGGGCAAAATGTCGAAAAATGGAGCAATATGTCGATTAAAACAAATTGCTTTTTGGCCCGTTTAAGGTTAAAATTAATAATGAAAGCAAAAAATAGGCATAACCTCTTAAGGCGAATAAACGTCGGCGAAAACAAAGAGGGCAGACACAAGAGAGGAGAAACAACATGGAGTATTCAAAAGACGAATTAGTTAAGAGGATTGAGGCTGCCAGACTTGTTCTGGATAAGAGTATTGATGAGAAATATGCTTATGAGGAAATTTACAAAAATAGTGTGCAACTGGATCGCCTCATTGAGCAGTATATTGAATCTGGATATTGAGAATATAAGAGTGATCGATGAAGAGAACGGCTGTTTGCAACGAAAACGGTCGTTCTTTTTTTGTCCCACTTTTCAAAATGCCCTTGCTATTTCACCTGTTTTGTACTAAAATCAAAGTACAAGTGGTGAGAAGTGGTATAAAGTGGCGTAAAGTGGTTGATATGTGGCAATAGAGAGTAACAGCAGGTGATTGCATATGTTCATGGGTGAATACAATCATACGGTGGATGCAAAGGGACGCTTGATTGTTCCCTCCAAGTTCCGGGAGCAGCTAGGAGATGAATTCGTGGTTACGAAGGGTCTGGACGGCTGCCTTTTCGTGTATGAAAACACCGAATGGAAGATCCTGGAAGAAAAGCTGAAGAATCTGCCGCTGACCAACGCCAATGCCCGTAAGATCACCCGCTTTTTCCTGGCCGGCGCCTCCCAGTGCGAGGTAGACAAGCAGGGAAGGATACTTCTTCCTGCCGTGCTGAGGGAATTTGCAAAAATTGAGAAAGAGGCGGTGATGGTGGGAGTGGGAAACCGGATTGAAATCTGGAGCAAGGAGTCCTGGATCTCGGCCAATGTGTATGATGACGTGGATGAGATTGCAGAAAGCATGGAAGGGCTTGGAATATGATATTTGAACATCAGTCAGTGCTTCTCCATGAAACCGTGGACGGCTTAAGCGTCAGGCCTGACGGCATCTACGTGGACGGGACGCTGGGGGGAGGAGGCCACGCTCTCCTGGTGTGCCAAAGCCTGGGAGAAAAGGGCAGGCTTATTGGCATTGACCAGGATGAGGACGCCATACAGGCTGCTGCAGACCGCCTAAAGGAATATAAAGATAAAGTTACCATTGTAAAAAGCAACTATGAGCATATGAGGCAGGTATTGGAGGCGCTCCTCATTTCGGGAGTGGACGGAATCTGCCTGGATCTGGGAGTGTCGTCCTACCAGCTGGACACCCCTGAGAGGGGGTTTACTTACAGGGAGGACGCGCCCCTGGATATGAGGATGGATAAAAACGGCCCCATAACAGCTGCCGACATCGTAAATGAGTATGGGGAAGCAGAGCTTTACCGGGTTATCCGGGACTACGGCCAGGATAAATTTGCCAAGAATATTGCCAGGCACATTGTAAAGGCGCGAGAGAAAAGCCCTGTAAAGACCACGGGGGAATTGACGGAGATCATAAAGGCAGCCATACCCGCTAAAATGCGTGCTGTGGGAGGACATCCCTCCAAGCGGACGTTCCAGGCGCTGCGGATTGAGGTGAATCATGAATTGGAAGTGCTGGAGAATTCCATTGACATGATGATTGACCTGCTGAATCCGGGGGGAAGGCTGTGCATTATTACCTTTCATTCTCTTGAGGACAGGATCGTAAAGAACCGATTCCGGGAAAATGAAAACCCCTGCATCTGCCCGCCGGATTTTCCGGTATGTGTGTGCGGACGCAAAAGCAGGGGCCGGATCATAACGAAAAAGCCGATTGTTCCCAGCCAGGAGGAGTTATTGAAAAATAAACGATCCAAAAGCTCTAAATTAAGGATTTTTGAGAAGAAATAACCAGACACTTTAGATTTGCAGTATAGAAAGGAGTGTTGCGTATGGCATCAGGAAACAGGACTTCCCAGAGGGCACATGCTTCATCCAAATCCCGCAGGCCGGCAGATAGACAGAAAGGCGCCCAGGCCGGCCAGGCATATATTCATGGAACTGCGGTTCGAAAGATGGAAGAGCATGCACTGCCTCAGGAAAAAAAGACCGGCCAGGAAAAACGCCGGAAGGTGAATTACCAGGTAAGAAGAAATCAGCAGAAGGCTCTGCGGATTGACCTGCCTTATCTGATTATGCTTGTAGCGGCTTCATGCTGTACGCTGTTTATCTGCATCAATTACCTTCAGGTGCAGACAACCATGACCAGGCGTATGGATCGCATCAAGTCCCTGGAAAAGCAGCTGGACTCCCTGAGGGCGGAAAATGACACTCTGCAGACCAGGATCAACACTTCCGTGGATCTGGACCATGTATATAAGGTAGCTACAGAGGAACTGGGCATGGTTTATGCAGGCAAGAGCCAGGTGCGCATGTATCATCAGACGGAAAGCGAGTTTGTAAGACAGTATGAAGACATCCCGACCTACTAAAAAGAAACAGAGACATCAGAGGCCAGATGGGAAGGGCAGACAGCCTCATTCCCAGGGGCCTTTGTTTGTGCCCTATATGCAGAAAAAGCTGGCGTTCACGGTTTGCGTGATTTTGCTGGCTTTGTTTGCATTAATCCTGGTTCTGTACCGGATCGTTAAGGAAAATAACGAAGAGTATACCAGAGTGGTGCTGTCCCAGCGCTCCACCTACGACAGCCGCACCATCCCTTACCGAAGAGGTGACATCGTGGACAGAAACGGCACTTTTCTGGCTACCAGCGATAAGGTTTACAATCTGATACTGGACCCGGATCAGATCTACAGCCATGAGGATCTATACCTTGATCCCACGGTAAATGCCCTGGTGGAGGTGTTCGGCTATGACAGGACAGAACTTTTGGAGACTCTTCTGGACCACAGGGATTCCATGTATCTGCGGTACGAGAGAAGGATGACCTATGAAAAAAAAGAGCAGTTTGAAGCCCTGCAGAAATCCGTCAATGAGGCAAATGCCCAGAACGGAGACAGCAAGAGGATCAAGGGAGTCTGGTTTGAGGACGAGTACAAAAGGGTGTATCCCTACGGCTCTCTGGCCTGCGGCATTATCGGCTTTACCTCCGGCGACGGAAGCGTGGGCAACGGAGGCATTGAACAGTATTATGACAGTACCCTGATCGGCGTCAACGGCCGGGAATACGGTTATTTAAACGACGATTCCAATATGGAGACGGTGATCAAGCCGGCCCAGAACGGAAGCATGGTAGTGTCTACCATTGATATTTACATTCAGCAGCTGGTGGAGAAGCGGATTGAGCAGTGGAAGGCAGATCCTGGCAGCAGGCATATCGGTATTCTGGTGATGAACCCCAACAACGGAGAGATCCTGGCTATGGCAGATAATTCTAAATATGACCTGAATAATCCCAGGGATTTAAGCGAAAGCTACAGCCAGGAAGAGATCGATGCCATGAGCGATGAGGAGAAAGTGGCTGCCTTAAGCCAGATGTGGAGGAACTTCTGCGTCAGTGATACCTTTGAACCCGGTTCCCCGGCCAAGGTTCTTACGGTGGCTACGGGGCTGGAGGAGAACGTGTTCCAGACCAACACATATTTTAACTGCGACGGCTATGAATATATAGAGCCTCATAAGATTCGATGCACTGCCTATTCCAAGGGCGGGCACGGCGAATTGTCAGTGGAGGAAACCATTATCGTGTCCTGCAATGACGCCATGATGCAGATGGCGTCTATGGAGGGAAGAAAGACATTTAAAAAATATCAGGATCTGTTTAACCTTGGCTTTAAGACGGGAATCGACCTGCCGGGAGAGGCGGATGCCGCGCCTTTGGTGTACCGCGTGGAAAATATGGACCTTGCCAGCCTTGCAACCAATGCCTTCGGCCAGAATTTTAACTGTACCATGGTGCAGATGGCGGCGGCCTTTGCATCGGTGATTAACGGCGGTTCTTACTATGAGCCCCATGTGGTAAAGCAGGTTATCAATGAAAACGGCGCTGTTATCAGCAAAAATGACGGGGTTCTGGTGCGGGAAACCGTGTCGGATGCAACCAGCAGGTTTATGCGGGAAGCCCTAAGGCGCACCGTGGCAGAGGGGACAGGAAAAGCCGCCCAGGTAGAGGGATATGAGGTAGGCGGGAAGACAGGCACCGCCGAGAAGGTCGGGCGGAATAAAGAGGACTATGTGGTGTCTTTCTGCGGCTTCGCCCCGGCGGATCGCCCTCAGGTGCTGGTATACGTGGTCATTGACGAGCCAAACGTGGAAAGGCAGGACAGCAGTTCCTATGCAAGCCGGGTATTTTCTCAGGTTATGGGGGATATTCTTCCTTATTTAAATGTATTCCCGGAAACGGATGATGAGGACAGCGGCCTTACTCAGGAGGAAATGCTGGAAAATGAGGGGGTTAACCAGATTGAAGGGGAGGAAAACCCTGAAGAACCTGAAAAGCCTACCTACGAGACAGATGAGAATGCTCCTCCGGCGGAAACCGCGGAGGACGGCTCCACGATTCTGACGGATCTGCCGTATCTGCCCGCCGGGGAGGAGAGCCAGCCGGAGACTCTTTCGTCTGAGGAGACTTCCGCTGCCCAGACCCGGGAAGGGGCGGAGGGCGAGAGCCGTACAGGAGCTACCCAGGAAGACGGAAACACGGCGGGAGCAGACACTCAGGCATCAGGAGCCGGCGGGACAACCCAGGGGCCGGGAACCGGGACGGGTGGAACAGCTGAGACATCAGGAGCCGGAGGGACGGGAGGAACGCCGCAGACTGCAGGAACCGGAGAGAGCCAAAGGGCGGCAGGTTCCGGAAGGACCGGGGCAGAAGACGCGACAAGGGCGGCCCCTGCAGGATAAGGCATATTTTAAAAACAGCTTCATATATTATACCAATGTTCCTGCCTGGTGAATGTCCATGATTCAAACCAAGTCCCATCACAGAGGAAAAATGACCATAGTGTGGGTGATTTCCTGCCTTCTCATGGCTGGCCTTATGGGCCGGCTGGTGTACCTGATGATTTTTCGATCGGAACATTACACCCAGATGGCAGAGGATCTCCATCAGAGGGAGAGGACCATTAAGGCGGCCAGAGGGCAGATCCTGGATCGGAACGGCACGGTAATTGCCACGAACCGGACGGTATGCACCATATCTGTGATACACAATCAGATTACGGACAGGGAGAAAGTGGTGGAAACCTTGTCCCAGGCCCTTGGGCTTCCTGAGGATGAGGTGCGCAAGAAGGCGGAAAAGTACAGCGCCAGGGAGATCGTAGCTACCAATGTGGATAAGGAACTGGGGGATCAGATAAGGAGCTGCCGGCTGGACGGCGTTAAGGTAGATGAAGATTATAAGAGATATTATCCCATGGGCAGTCTTGCCTCCAAGGTTTTAGGATTTACAGGGGGAGACAACCAGGGAATCATAGGCCTGGAGGTGGTGTATGAGGAATGGCTTAAGGGTACCAACGGCTTAATACTGACGCAGGCGGATGCTGCGGGGGTGGAGATTGAAAATGCTTTTGAGGACAGGGTAGAGCCTGTGCCAGGTTCGGATCTGACCATCAGCCTGGACGTAAATATCCAGACTTATGCCCAGCAGGCAGCATATAAGGTTATGGAAGAGAAGGGGGCAAAAAGGGTTTCCATGATTGTCATGAACCCTCAGAACGGGGAGATCCTTGCCATGGTCAATGTGCCGGAGTTTGACTTAAATGATCCGTTTACCCTGAATGTGGAACCTGAGGAGGGGACGGCGGCGTCAAAGCAGGATCTCCTGAACCAGATGTGGAGGAACCCAAGCATAAACGATACGTATGAGCCTGGTTCTACCTTTAAGATTATTACGGCGGCGGCCGGGCTGGAAGCCGGGGTGGTAAAACTTGACGACAAATTCTCCTGTCCCGGGTTCCGGGTGGTGGAAGACAGAAGAATCCGGTGCCACAAAGTAGGCGGCCACGGCGCGGAGACATTTCTCCAGGCCGTTATGAATTCCTGCAACCCGGTTTTTATTGATGTGGGGCAGAGGCTGGGGGTTGATCAGTACTATCACTATTTCACCCAGTTTGGCCTTTTTGGAAAGACAGGCATCGACCTTCCGGGAGAAGCGTCCACCATCATGCATAAGAAAGAAAATATGGGCCTTGTGGAACTGGCTACCGTGTCTTTCGGACAGTCTTTTCAGATTACGCCGCTGCAGCTGATCACCACGGCAGCATCCATTGTAAACGGGGGAAACCGGGTGACGCCCCATTTCGGCATACAGGCAGCCTCTCCAGACGGTACCAATATCCGGAAATTTTCCTATCCGGTCAGGGAGGGCATCGTGTCAAAGGAAACCAGCGAAACCATGCGGTACGCTTTGGAACAGGTGGTGGCCCAGGGCGGCGGAAAGAAAGCCTGCCTTCCCGGCTACCGCATCGGAGGAAAGACCGCTACCTCGGAGAAGCTGCCCAGAAGCTTGAAAAAATACATATCAAGCTTCCTGGGGTTTGCCCCTGCAGACAATCCTCAGGTTATTGCGCTGATTACCATTGACGAGCCGGTGGGAATTTACTACGGAGGAACCATTGCGGCTCCGGTTATTGCAGACCTGTTTAAAAATATTTTGCCATATCTGGGAATAGAAGCAGAGGTGGAAGAAACTGCTTCAGGCTTCGGGAACTTTGGTTGATTATTCCCGCAAAAAGACGTATACTATGAAAGCATACCTTTTGGCACGAAGTGCCCCGCTCCGAAGGAGCTAAAATAAGGGATGCCCTTGGGTATACCTTTTGGCACGAAGTGCCCCGCTCCGAAGGAGCTGAAATAAGGGATGCCCTTGGGTATACCTTTCGGCACGAAGTGCCCCGCTCCGAAGGAGCTAAAATAGGGGATGCCCTTGGGGTATACCTTTCGGCACGAAGTGCCCCGCTCCTGAGGGCTCTGAAGGTAAGGTGTGCCCTTTGGGTATACATAAGAATTTGAGGTGCAATATGATTAACGAAACCATACTTGCGATTATCATCGCTTTTGCAATCAGCGCTGTCCTGTGCCCCATTGTGATTCCCTTTCTGCACAAGCTGAAATTTGGGCAGCAGGTCCGGGACGACGGCCCCCAGACCCATTTAAAAAAAGCGGGAACGCCTACAATGGGCGGCCTGATTATTTTGGGAAGCATTATTATTACATCCATGTTTTACCTGAGGGATTACCCCAAGATGATCCCGGTGCTGTTTGTCACTGTGGGATTTGGCATTATTGGCTTTCTGGACGATTATATTAAGATTGTCATGAAACGCTCAGAAGGGCTGAACCCAAAGCAGAAGCTTCTGGGGCAGATCGTCATTACAGGAGTATTTACTTACTATCTGGTAAATTCCGGGGAGGTGGGAACAGCCGCCTTGATTCCTTTCACAGGAGGATTTGACAGAGGATATTTCCTGAACTTCGGGATTTTATATGTGCCTTTTGTGTTTGTGGTCATGCTTGGGACAGACAACGGAGTAAACTTTACCGACGGCCTGGATGGGCTGTGCACCAGCGTTACCATACTGGTGGCCACGTTTCTGACCATTATCGCCCTGGGGGAGAAAAGCGGAATCAGTCCCATAACCGGAGCCGTGGTGGGAAGCCTTTTAGGGTTTCTGCTGTTTAACGTATATCCGGCCAAGGTATTCATGGGGGATACAGGCTCTCTGGCTTTGGGGGGATTTGTGGCTTCCAGCGCCTGCATGATGCAGATTCCGCTGTTTATTCCTATTATCGGGCTGATCTATCTGGTGGAAGTATTGTCGGTTATCATTCAGGTGACATATTTTAAAAAGACAGGGGGAAAAAGGGTCTTTAAAATGGCTCCCATCCATCACCACTTTGAGCTGTGCGGATGGTCAGAGACCCGGGTGGTGGCAGTATTTTCCATTATCACAGCCATTCTTTGCTTAATAGCGTACTTAGGATTGTAGGAGGAAGGAATATGAGCCGGAGTCAGAAAGTGCTGGTGGCGGGAACAGGGATCAGCGGGATCTCGTCCGCAAGACTTCTTCTGGATAAAGGCGGCGAGGTGATCCTTTATGACGGGAACGCCGGCCTGGATGCACAGAAGATAAGAAGTGAGTTTGAAGAGGATGCGAAGATTACCATTTTGCTGGGGGAACTGGAGCGGCAGGATTTGGCAGGAGTAGAGCTGTGCATCATCAGCCCGGGTATTTCTCTGGAGGCCCCATTTGTGGCAATGCTTGACGCCGCACGGATTCCCATCTGGGGGGAAATTCAACTGGCATATCAGTGCTCCAGAGGGCGTTTGGCGGCTATTACCGGGACCAATGGAAAGACCACCACCACGGCTCTGGTGGGGGAGATCATGAAGTCTAAGTATGAAGACGTATATGTGGTGGGGAATATCGGCATTCCCTATACGCAGATAGCTTTGGAGACGAAAGATACCAGCGTTACCGTGGCGGAAGTGTCCAGCTTCCAGCTGGAAACCATCATGGATTTCAGGCCTGATGTCAGCGCCATTTTGAATATTACTCCGGATCATCTGAACCGCCATCATACCATGGAAAATTACATTGCAGTGAAAGAAAGCATTACCATGAACCAGGAAGCCCAGGACATCTGCGTCTTAAATTATGATGATCCGGTTCTGCGGGCCTTCGGTTCGCCGGAAAATGAACAGCGCAGATGCAAAGTGATTTTCTTCAGTTCCCGGACAGCCCTGGCCGAAGGGTACTATCTGGACGGAGATATGATCTGCTTTGCCCACAATGGCCGCATCAGCGATATTGTAAATGTAAAGGAATTAAAGCTGCTAGGGCGGCATAATTATGAAAATGTAATGGCGGCAATTGCCATCAGTTCCGCCATGGGAGTGTCCATTGACCGGATACGGCGCACGGTAAAGGCATTTAAGGCAGTGGAGCATCGGATCGAGTTTGTGCTGGAACGCTCAGGAGTGAAGTATTACAATGACTCGAAGGGGACGAACCCGGATGCGGCGATTCAGGCCATCCGAGCCATGCCCGGGCCCATCCTGCTCATTGCCGGGGGATACGACAAAGAGGCAAAGTATGATGACTGGGTGGAAGAGTTTGAAGGGCGGGTTAAATACCTGGTGCTTATAGGCCAGACCAGGGATAAAATTGCAGAGTGTGCAAAAGAACACGGCTTTACGGACATCATGTATGCAGAGGATATGTCCGAGGCCGTAAGGGTGTGCGCCTCTTATGCCAACATGGGAGATTACGTCCTGCTTTCCCCGGCCTGCGCAAGCTGGGGGATGTTCCGCAATTATGAGGAGCGGGGAAGGATTTTCAAAGAGTGCGTCAGAAATCTGTGATGGCTGTCAACCTTCTAAAAAGCCGCCGGCCAAAAGAAAAGCAATTGCCAGCCAGGATAACACAGGGCAGATTGTAAGAGTTGGCTTTGAAGGCAGCATAGGAAAGGGCTGGTAGGAAGGAGGCTGTTTTGCCCAAAAAAAAGAAGAAGAAAGTAAGGCGGTTTTATGATTACAGCCTTCTGTTCACCGTCGTGTTTCTTACGATTTTTGGATTAGTCATGATATACAGCAGCAGCTCCTACATGGCGCAGATCAATTATGAAGGAAATGCAGGATACTTTATGACCAGGCAGGCAATCATTGCCCTGGGCGGATTTTTCCTTATGATTCTGATTTCCAAAATGGATTATCATTGGTATGCCAGGTTTTCCCAGCTGGCTATTCTGGTATCCTGGGGGCTTATGATCGCGGTAAGCCTGTTTGGGAGGGAGGTTAACGGTAAAAAGAGGTGGCTTGGAGTGGGGCCATTAAGCTTTCAGCCTACGGAACTGGTTAAAATTACGGTTATTGTAGCCATGGCTGTTCTCATTACCAGGATCGGAAGGGATGTGGACAGGATTGCCGGGGTGGCAAGGGCGGTGCTCATCGTGGTTCCGCTGGCGGGAATCGTAGCCGCCAACAACCTAAGCTCCGGAATAATTATTGCAGGCATCGGATTTGTCATGATGTTTGTAGCCAGCAAGAAAAGGCTGCCCTATGCCTTATGCGTGCTGGCGGCAGCTTTGATACTTATATTTGCAGGGCCTATCGGCCATGCGCTGACAGCCATGAAAATTTTAAAGCCCTATCAGTTAAACCGGATCAATGTGTGGCTGAATCCGGAGGCGTATCCCTCCACAGGCGGCTACCAGGTGCTGCAGGGCCTTTATGCCATCGGATCGGGAGGGCTCTTTGGAAAAGGCCTGGGGGAGAGCATTCAGAAGCTGGGGTTTGTTCCGGAATCCCAGAACGATATGATATTTTCCATTATCTGTGAGGAACTGGGGCTTTTTGGGGCGTGTCTTGTTATCTTTCTTTTTGTGTTTATGATATACAGGTTTCTGCTGATTGCCGGCAATGCGCCGGATTTGTTCGGGGCGCTGCTTGTGGTGGGAGTCATGGCTCATATTGCCATTCAGGTGATTCTGAACATTGCGGTGGTTACCAATACGATCCCCAACACAGGGATCACGCTGCCTTTTATCAGTTACGGAGGCACCTCCGTGCTGTTTTTGATGATTGAGATGGGCATGGTGCTCAGCGTGTCTAACCAGATAAAATTGGAACGGTAGGGTGAGGGCCAGCATTGGAAAAACGGCGGAATGCATGGGGAAAGACGTGCAACAGACATGCAGAATTTACATAGGATAGTATATAGGAAACCCAAGGAGGGAACAGGTTGTCTGCGATTGTAGTCCAGGGTTACTGTCCGCTAAAAGGTGAGATCGAGATTCAGGGATCAAAAAACGCTGCGCTGCCTATGATGGCAGCCGCACTGCTTCATAAAGGCACTACAGTATTGAAATATGTCCCCATAATACAGGACGTTTTCTGTATGATGGGGATATTGGAGTCTATGGGCTGTGCCTGCAGCCGGAATGGGCACACGCTGGTTATTGACGCCAGGCATATAAAGACAGCCAGAATCCCCAGGGAAAGCGGAAAGGCCATGCGGTCGTCAATAGTGGTTTTAGGCGCCCTTCTTGGAAGATGCATGGAAGGCGAGGCCTATTATCCCGGGGGATGTTCCATCGGAAGCAGGCCAATTGACCTGCATCTGGCGGCCCTTAGGCACATGGGTGCAGAGATTGCGGAGAAAGATGAAATGATCATTGCCAGGACCCGGGGGCTTAGGGGTGCAGAGATTACGCTTTCCTATCCCAGCGTGGGAGCCACGGAAAACGTGATTCTGGCAGCAGTAAAAGCCAAGGGAACCACGATCCTAAAGGGCGCGGCCATGGAACCGGAGATTGATGCGCTGTGCGGGCTGCTTTGTGCCATGGGGGCGGATATAGAGGGAATCGGGACCTCGATCCTGACCATACGGGGGACAGATGAGCTGCATGATACGGAGTACCAGGTTCCGGGAGATCGGATTGTAACGGGAACCTACCTCTCAGCGGTCATGGCGGCAGGCGGAGAGGCTGCCTTTCGCAGGGGAAGCCCCCAGCACCTTGGATGCGTTTTGGATACCATGCAGCATATGGGGGCGGACATCCGGGTAACCGGGGATGTGACAGAAATAAAAATGGAAAGACGGCCCAAAGGCATTTTTATTACCACCAGCCCCTATCCTGGATTTCCCACAGATTTGCAGTCTATGGCCATGGTGCTTTTGGCTGTTGGAAATGGAAAAGGGCGCTTGAAGGAAACGGTATTTGAGGGAAGATTTGCCACTGCAAAACAATTGCATAAAATGGGCGCAGAGATTATAATAGAAGGAAGCGAAGCCCGCATTACAGGAAAAGGTTCTTTAAAAGGAACGGCAGTGAAAGCCTGCGACCTGCGAGGCGGTGCGGCTCTGGTGGTTGCAGGGCTCAGGGCAGATGGAGAAACCAGAATTACGGACTGTCACCATATCTTGCGGGGATATGAAGACATCTGCCGGGATTTACAGAATCTGGGGGGCAGTATACGGAGAGAATCATGAGAAATTTTAAAATGAAAAGGCCCAGGGCTGCCCTTTTGTG
The DNA here is from genome assembly GCA_947089145.1 of uncultured Hungatella sp. Taxonomy (GTDB): domain Bacteria; phylum Bacillota; class Clostridia; order Lachnospirales; family Lachnospiraceae; genus UBA3402. Next base: position 31,686 of record CAMUJH010000003.1, read on the forward strand.
GGTTGCGGCCGTAGGGCTTGCTCTTGGAATCGCTGCCATGTCATTAACAATACGGCAAGTGACAGTAAGCGGCAACAACCGGTACACCAGCCAGGAACTGGTGGATATGATCTTTAAAACCAAGACGGACAGAAACACGCTGTACTGCTATGGAAAGGATAAGCTTGTGGAACATCAGCAGATTCCCTTTGTGGAAGACTATCAGCTGGTGTTCCGCGGACCTTTTGAAGTGGAAATCATTGTTCACGAGAAGAGCGTGGTAGGTTATGTAACCTATATGAGCAGCTGCATGTACTTTGACAAGGACGGCATAATTGTGGAGAGCACCAATGAGGAGGTGGAAGGCATCCCCAGGATCGCAGGGCTGGAATACGGGCAGATCGTGCTGCACAAGCCGCTTCCTGTGGCAGACGAAGATATTTTTGGGCAGATCCTGATTTTAACCCAGGTTTTGTCCACCTATGATCTGAAAGTCAACAGAATACAGTATGACGGAAAGGGGGATGCCACGCTTTATATGGATGATTTGGAGGTGGTTTTGGGAGATAAATCCAATATTGACGGAAAAATTTTGAGGCTGTCAAACATGATGCCGGAGCTGGACGGGCTTAAGGGAACGCTGTATCTGGATACATATGACCCATCCAATAATCAGATGGCGTATACCTTCAAGAAGAACTCCTAAAAAGTTGAAAAAAACAGTTGATATTTTAGGGGAAATAAAATATAGTATTAGGTAGGTTTGATTATGCCCAGGCGGGACAGGCTATGGATGCATCCCTTTTTTGCGGCAGCGCATTTGTACGGGAAGCGTGCTGCGGGATGCCCCAAAAGAAAAGGCAAGGGTATATCCTGTCCAAAGGCAGATGGGCTGCTTGCGTCTGCAAAGAAGACATCAGGGATTTACATAGGGAAAAGCAGAGATTATCGATAGGTTGAAGGAGGAAGTATCTTGTTAGAGATTAAGATAAACGAGGCCGAGAATACGGCACGGATCATAGTGGTAGGCGTAGGCGGCGCAGGAAATAATGCGGTGAACCGCATGATTGACGAGAACATTGCGGGAGTTGAATTTATCGGAGTCAATACGGACAAGCAGGCCCTTGGCTTCTGCAAAGCCCCCACTGCCATGCAGATCGGCGAGAAGCTTACCAAAGGACTGGGAGCAGGCGCAAGACCGGATATCGGCGAGAAGGCAGCTGAGGAAAGTTCCGAGGAACTGGCACAGGCCCTTAAGGGAGCTGACATGGTGTTTGTCACCTGCGGCATGGGCGGCGGCACCGGAACGGGGGCTGCCCCTGTAGTGGCCAGGATTGCCAAAGACATGGGCATTCTTACGGTAGGCGTGGTGACAAAGCCCTTTAAGTTTGAGGCCAGAACCCGGATGACCAATGCCCTTCAGGGGATCGAGCGCCTGAAAGAAAGCGTGGATACTCTGATCGTTATTCCCAATGACAAGCTTTTGGAGATCGTGGATCGCAGGACTACCATGCCGGATGCCCTGAAAAAGGCTGACGAGGTTCTTCAGCAGGCCGTTCAGGGAATTACGGATTTGATCAATGTGCCGGGCCTTATTAATCTGGACTTTGCGGATGTCCAGACCGTTATGATTGACAAGGGAATCGCCCACATCGGCATCGGCAGGGCAAAAGGAGACGAAAAGGCGGTGGAAGCCGTAAAACAGGCGGTATCCAGCCCGCTTTTGGAGACTACCATCGAGGGAGCCTCCCATGTGATTATCAATATCTCAGGAGATATCAGCCTTATTGAAGCCAATGAGGCCGCAAGCTATGTACAGGAGCTGGCAGGGGAGGAAGCCAATATTATTTTCGGCGCCATGTACGATGAAAGCGCCCAGGACGAGGCCGTTATTACGGTTATCGCCACCGGCCTGGACGGACACGTGCCGTCAGCGGCAACCAATGTGTCAGGAGCCATGTCAGGATTTAATTCTTACAACCGGCAGAAAGCCCAGTCGGAGGCAGCGGCGGCAGCTCCGGTGAACCAGGGCTATAATACAGGCAGGCCTGCTGCGCCTCAGGGGCAGCCGCCTTTGCGCACTGTGCCGGGGGGAAATCAGAGACAGATGCCTCCTCAGCAGGGCGGCATGGGAATGGGCGGGCAGCAGCCCGGGCCGAACCAGGTGCCGCCGCAGCCTGGAACGCCTTACAGGCCTAACGTGAATGTGAAGGATATCAGCATACCGGACTTTTTGAGGAATAATAATAACAGGCGGTAGGAACCGGACAGGTTTTAGGCCGCAAAATACAGTGTTCAAAAAAGATGCCACAGAGCCATGGGAGAAGCCCGGGCGCTCTGCGGCATCTTTTGATTTAATGGCGTTTGATTTTATGCGGCTGCATTATCTCAGTGTCGTTTTCTGTTTTTTTCCCCCGATAAATTTTCTTTGTCATTTTCCTGGTTTTGACAAATTTTTCCGTCATAATTTTTTATAATAGGCCTGCAAGGCAGGAGGTGAGAACAGGTGCGTGGATCTTGACCTGTACATAGACATTGTATTTTTCGTGAATTTTTTTATGGATCTGCTTCTGCTCATACTCCTGAAAAGGATTTTGAAGAAAGCGGCTTCATACAGGCGCCTTGGGATTGGGGCGGTTCTGGGAGGGCTTTTTGGGTGTTTGGAGATGTTCTGCCCCCAAATCCCAGGGGGTTTTTTTGCTGCTTTCTCTTTTGGCTTTGCCCTTTTGATGATTCTGGCTGCCTTTGGGTGGTCAGGCTGGAGGGAACTTGTAAAGGAGACAGGTACCCTTTTCATCCTGGCAATTGCGGCTGGCGGGACCATGGAGCTTATACTGCGCTGCACCAGAGCGGGATTTTATTTTTTGAAGGTTCTTTCAGGGGAAAGCGCTTATGTGATGCCTATGCTTTTATGGGTGTTTTTGGCAGCAGGCACTTTTTTTCTGGTTCTGGGGATCTGGCAGTTTGGGGACGAGGTGCGCAGGGAGAGGCGGAACCTTTACCCCCTGGTTCTGACGGACGGCAGGGTGAGGGCGGAAGCCGTGGGATACCTGGACACGGGAAACTGCCTGACAGAACCGGGCAGCAGGCAGGGCGTGCACATTGTGGCACAGCAGGTCTTTTGCCTGTTTCAGGATTCTAAAGGGGAGAGAGCGATGATTCCTTACCACACCGTCGGGAATCCCTATGGTGTAATGGAAGGAATCAGGATTGAGAGAATGGAGATTATGCATAGCGGCGGCAAAATCAGGATTGATGCCCCGTGGATAGCAAAAGCGCCTTACGGCCTTTCTAAAAAAGGAGGATATCAGGTGCTGCTTTATGGGGAGACAACCATCAGGGAGGAAAAAGAAGGAGGAATTGCAAGTGGTCATTAAAGTATCCATACCAAATCGTTTTCAATTTAAGACAGTGCCCAGTTTCAGGACCATGCTGTTTCAGCGGGAGGGAGAGGTGCACTATATCGGCGGCGCGGATATTCTGCCGGCGCCTTTGGACAACGAGGAAGAGGCAAGATACATTGAAAAGCTGGGAACCCAGGAGGCGGAGGAGGCAAAGTCCGCGCTTATTGAGCACAACCTCCGTCTGGTGGTGTACATAGCAAAGAAATTTGACAATACCAGCGTAGGGGTGGAGGATCTGATCTCCATTGGAACCATTGGGCTGATCAAAGCGATCAACACATTTAATCCGGGGAAGAACATTAAGCTGGCCACTTATGCGTCCAGGTGTATTGAAAATGAGATACTTATGTATTTAAGAAGAAATAACAAGACAAAAATGGAGGTATCCATTGACGAGCCGCTGAATGTGGACTGGGACGGGAACGAGCTGCTTTTATCGGACATTTTGGGGACGGATGAGGACGTGATCTACCGGGATCTGGAGTATGAGACAGAAAAAGACCTTCTGAACCTGGCCATCAGCAGGCTTAGTCCAAGGGAAAGAAAGATCGTGGAGCTAAGGTATGGGCTGACCAATGAGGACGGGGAAGAGATGACTCAGAAGGAAGTGGCGGATCTGCTTGGGATCTCCCAGTCTTATATATCCAGGCTGGAGAAGAAAATTATGAAAAGGCTTAAGAAAGAGATTGTCAGGTTTGAATAGGTTCATGTCTAAACAATCATTGGCTTGAAAGTGAAAATGGGAAATACTTTGCTTATTGTTGCAATATTGACAGAAATATGGTAAGATAGAACTATTAAAATCTGGAAATTTTACCAATATAACTATTATACACAAACTACAGCGGCTGAGATAATCAAAGCGTGGTGCCAAAAGGCGGGGTATCGCTATATTTTTAGGGAAGGGGGCAGGGGCCTGCCAGTGGTTTGTGGTCAAAAACAAAGGAGGTACGACATGAAATTAATGTTCATCGGAGCGGACCATGAAGTGACAGGGAGCTGCCATTACCTTGAGTGCGGGGATACCAGGCTGGTGGTGGATTATGGGATGGAGCAGGGGATCAACCGCTATGAAAATGCAGAATTGCCTGTGGACTGCGGGGATTTGGATTATGTTCTCCTGACCCATGCCCATATCGACCATGCAGGGTGCATTCCGCTTCTGTACGCAAGAGGATTCCGGGGGGAGATCGTGACTACCTGCGCCACCGGGGATCTGTGCCAGATTATGCTGCGGGATTCCGCCCACATACAGGAGATGGAGGCAGAGTGGAAAAACCGGAAGGCGCGCCGGGCCGGAAACCCGGAGGTAACCCCGCTGTACACCATGGAAGATGCCCAGGGGGCTTTAAGCCATCTGACTACATTTGACTATGGGGAGATTATAAAGCTGAATGACGATATTACCATCCGCTTTACGGATGCAGGCCATCTGCTGGGGTCGGCTTCCATTGAAGTGTGGTGCCATGAGGGGGATGTGGAGAAAAAGATCGTGTTCTCCGGCGATATCGGCAATACCAATAAACCGCTGACCCGGGACCCGGATTATATAGAGGAAGCAGATTATGTGGTTATGGAGTGCACTTACGGTGACAGGGAGCATGATGCGGTTATGGGCCATATTGACGATTTGGCCCGCATTATCCAGACTACCTTAGACCGGGGCGGCAATGTGGTGATCCCTGCTTTTGCCGTGGGGCGCACCCAGGAGCTTCTCTATTTTATTAAAAAGATTAAAGAAGGGCACATGATCTTCGGCCATGAGGGATTTGAGGTTTATGTGGACAGCCCTCTTGCCGTTGAGGCCACGAATATTTTTAAAAAGAACCTTCTTCAGTGCTTTGACGATGAAACCAGGGAGCTTGTAAGGCAGGGGGTTAATCCCATTGATTTCCATGGGCTGAAGCTTTCGATTACCAGCGAGGACTCTAAGGCCATTAACTTTACTCCTAACCCCAAAGTGATTATCTCTGCTTCCGGCATGTGTGACGCTGGCCGAATCCGCCACCATTTGAAACATAACCTGTGGTACCCGGAAAGCACCATTGTGTTTGCAGGTTATCAGGCGGAGGCCACATTGGGGCGCAGCCTGATTGACGGGGCGAAGACGGTGAAGCTGTTTGGCGAGACGATCGACGTCAGGGCCCACATTGAGATGATACATGGGTTAAGCAGCCATGCGGATGTCCACGGGCTGCTGAAATGGATCGGGGCTTTTAAAAAGAAACCTCAGATGGTGTTTGCGGTTCACGGCGATGACGCGGTATGCGACGTGTTTGCAGAACGGCTGACAAGGGAGATGGGGCTGACGGCTTCGGCGCCTTTCAGCGGTTCGGTGTTTGACCTGGCAGAGGGACAATGGGTTACGCAGACAGAAGGTATCCCCGTTGCCAAGGTTACCCCGGCCAGAAAACGGGCTGATTCTATATTTGCCCGCCTTGTGGCTGCAGGCGAGCGGCTTGCCAGGGTTATCCTTCACAATGAGGGCGGAGCCAACAAAGACCTGGCCAGATTTGCGGATCAGATTCATGCATTGTGTGATAAGTGGGACAGATAGGAGGGAAATTATTTAAGTAAATCTTACAATATATTACTAATTCTGTATGTGTATTCCATTTAAGGCCGGATTGTGATATGTTAGGTTTATCACAAAATAAAGGAATGATCTCATGAAGAATAGAGGAGTCATGATTTCACTGGCAGCTCTTGTGCTTATTGGAATGATGATCACTGCAGGCATTCATAATTTTATAGAAAAGAACAGCACCGGCAGCATGGATTTGACGCCGCAGGTTACGGCGGCCGCCATGGATGGGGCGGCGGGGCGGGAGGTTACAAAGGAAGCTTTGCAGGAAGAGCCTTTTATGGCGGCAGGCGGGGAGGCCGCTTTGACAGATGGGGCCTCCAGACGGCAGCCAGACGTTCAGCCCTGGGACCTGGGGGAAAGCCAGGAAGCTTATGCCTTGGAGCCGCTTCAGGATATAGAGGGCGGCGGGCCGGAGGAAGAGGCTGCGCCGATTTCCAGCAAGAATAAGTCAGCCGCCGCCTCTTCTGCAAAGACAGGCGGCTTGGCTGAAGCTGCGGAGGCGGCCTTTGAGGAAGACGGGGCGGCTGACATGGCTCCTGAGGAGTCCCGGTCCTACTATGTGAAACGGCTTCAGGATCTGGACAGCCAGATTCAGAAGAATAAGGAGAGCCAGACCGGGGCGGATATGAACGGTTCGGTAAAGTCGGCTGCGTCCAGCGAGCTGAAATTGTGGGATAGCGAGCTGAATGACATCTACAACGCCATTTTGGACAGGCTGGATCAGGAGGAGTCGGAGGAGCTGGTGAAGGAGGAGCGGGCGTGGATGAAGGAGCGTGACAGTCAGGCCATGGAGGCGGCTAAAAAGTCCGCCGGAGGTTCCAGCGAGAGCATTGAGTACACCATCTCCCTTATGGAATCTACCAGGCAGCGGGCTTATGAACTGGCCCAGCGATATGCCCATGTGCTGGAAGAGTAGGTTACATGGCATAGTTTGCTGGCCATATTGAGATTTCTGACAGAAACGTATATACTCTTTACAGGCTTTATCAGTATATATGATAGAAAAGAGGAGACGTTTCGCCATGAAAGTACATGAATTTTCCGCCAGATTAGGAATACCTGCAAGCAAAGTCCGCTACTATGACCGGAACGGGATAATATCAGGGAAACGGCAGGACGGGAATAATTACCGGGAATACGACATGATGGATGCCCTGGACATTTATAATGCCCTTATGTTCCGCAGTTTTGACATGAGCGTCAGCCAGGCCGCAGGAATTAATTCTGACTGCCGCTTAAAAGACATCAATGACTGGCTGCTTCAGCACATTCTGGAGGTGGAACGGCAGATTGCCCTGGAGCAGATGCGGCTTGAAAGGCTGCATCAGATGAAGGAATACTTTATGGATATAAAGGAAGGCCAGACCAGGGTTGAAACATTTAAGCTGCAGAAAAATTATGAAGTATGGACTTTCGGCACAAAGGAGAAACCAGATGACAGGACGGCCAGGATCGCAGAGACTCTGGCCGAACATCTGCCATTTTCCTATGTAGCTTTGAAGATCCCTGAAGAAAACCTGTTTGCGGATACTTGCTATGACGTTCAGGCGGGACTTGGCATTTTGGAGGAGAACCGGGTGAAATGCGGCATTGATATGCAGGGGGCAGGCTTTGAGATTGCCGGGGCGGAGCGCCTTACCATCTGGCTGGAGAAAGAAAATCCGTTTCATTTAACACGATCTGATCTGGAGCCGATTTTTCAGGAGGCCCGCAGAAGGGGAGTGGAACTGTTTGGGGATGCAGTAGGCAGGATGTACCTGGGATATACCCGGAACGGAAGGCGGGTGCACTGCTTTGCCTTGGGAATCTGTTTTCGATAAAAAATTAACAAAATTTGCTTTTTTTCTATTGACCTGTAAGCCGCTTACAGGTTTAAACTATTTATACCGAAAGGTAAAAAATAAAAAGGAGAAAGAGGTTATGAGAAAACAAATTTTTTCCTGCAGCCTGGCAGCGGCGATGGCTGTCAGCCTTATGGCATGTTCATCAGGCCAGACAGAAGGCATGTCGGCAGCAGAGAGCACGACGGCGGAAGCCACAACAGCGGCGGAAACTGCTGGAACAGAGGAAGCCAAGGAGACAACAAAAAGCGGCGTGTCCGGAACATTTTCCGGCTCTTCCGCAGGCATGCAGGGGACGGTATCTGTGGATCTGACGGTGGAGAACGGAGTCATTACGGACGTGACAGTGACCGAGAATCACGAGACACCCAGCCTGACGGCGGTTGTCTTTGATCGGATTCCCGCCCAGATTGTGGAGCATCAGACTACGAAGCTGGATGCGGTAACAGGGGCTACCTTTGCCAGCAATGCCCTGATGCGGGCTGCCAGCGAAGCAGCCCAGGCCGCAGGACTTGACATGGCGGCTTTGGATGCCAATGAATATCATGCCCAGGCAGGCCAGGATGAAACCTGGGATACGGACATTCTGGTAGTGGGCGGCGGCGGAGCCGGCCTTTCGGCAGCCATTACGGCGGCTCAGGAAGGTTCCAACGTTATTTTGGTGGAAAAAAGCTCCTTTTTGGGCGGCAATACCATGATGGCAGGCGGCGGCTATAATACTGTGGACCCGGAGGCCCAGGCTGGCATGATTTTGACTCCGGCGCAGAAAAATACCATGGACGGTTATCTGGCTTTAGATCCGGCGGACCCGGCGCTGAAACTGGATGAATTCCCAGAGTGGAAGGAAGTCCTTACCACGCTGCAAAGCGAGATCAAAGCATTTTACGCAGCTAATGAGGGGAAGGAGCCTGGGGTTGACATGCCTGGGTTTGATTCTAATACCTTACATATGTGGCATATTTATGTAGGCGGCCTTCGTGAGCTGAATGACGGAACCTGGGTTGCATCTGACATTGACATGGCCAGGACGCTGGCAGAGAACTCTCTGGATGCATTTAAATGGATGGATACCATCGGCATTGATGCAAAGACCGGGGCAGATGCCTCTGACACGGTGTTTACCGTGCTGGGAGCCATGTGGCCGAGAACCCATGCCGTGTCTGCGGACAAACCGCTTATAGATGCCCTTGAGAAAGCGGCAAAAGACGCGGGAGTCACCATTTACACGGAGACGGCTGCAGTTTCCCTGACTACGGATGATAGCGGAAAGGTTGTGGGAGCCCAGGCCCAGAAGGCGGACGGAACTAAGATTACGGTGAATACGTCCAAAGGCGTGATCCTGGCCAGCGGCGGCTACTGTGCCAATGCGCCTATGGTAAAAGAGTATGACAAGTACTGGGGCGACAACCTGTCTGACCACACCCTGACTACCAACGTAGGTACCAATACCGGTGACGGAATCCTTATGGCAACCGAAGTGGGAGCTGACGTGACGGGGATGGAGATTGCGCAGATGATGCCGTCCTCCTCGCCTCTTAAGGGTACTTTGTCTGACGGTATCTGGGGAGACGCTTCGGAGCAGATCTGGATTGACGGAAACGGAAAGCGTTTTGTAAACGAGTATGCGGAAAGAGACGTGCTGACGAAGGCTTCCCTGGCTCTTGATAACGGCGTGTTCTACATTATCTATGCAGGCCACGGTGACGATGACGGAGTGTGCAAGGGCGCTGCCATGGAAGATACCTGTTTTGGCAAGGATGTTAAGACCATGTGGGAGACAAACCAGATCTGGTATGGCGCTACCCTGGCAGAGGCGGCTGAGGCTACGAAGGAAGCCATCGGAGGAAATGCGCCTGCTTTCACGGAGGAGCAGCTGCGGGAAGTGATCGAGACCTACAACGGCTATGTAAAGGCTCAGAAAGACGATGATTTCGGCAAAGAGGTAATTTCCGGAAGCATTGATCTGGAGGCTGTAGATGCCAATCCTGACCTGGGTATCTGCATTACCCCAAGGAAGGCTTCCCTGCACCATACCATGGGCGGCATTGTCATTGATACGGACGCAAGCGTTCTGGATACAGACGGCAAGGCCATTGCCGGGCTGTGGGCAGCCGGAGAGGTAACCGGAGGAATCCATGCAGGCAACCGTCTGGGCGGCAATGCGGAGGCGGATGTGTTTACATTCGGCAGAATCGCCGGACACAGTGCTGCGGCAGCAGAATAAAAAGAAGTTACAGAAATAAACCAAGGCAGCGGCCAAATCGCTGCCTTTTGCCGTAACTCGCCTAAGCACAGGCGATCTGCGGAAAATGGAGTATAATTCCGTAAAAAGTGGCCATGCTTATAATAACTGACAAGACAATCATTTCCATGTAAGGAGGCCATTTTTTATGTTCGAAAAGTATGAGATTGCAGGAGTTAAAGGAAGGGAAATCCTGGATTCCAGGGGAAACCCTACTGTGGAGGTAGAGGTAATGCTGGACGGCGGGGCAGTGGGCAGGGCAGCGGTTCCTTCCGGTGCGTCTACAGGGAAGTTTGAGGCAGTGGAGCTGCGGGACGGCGGACCCCGCTATCATGGAAAAGGCGTGAGAAAGGCAGTAGAACATGTAAATACGGTGCTTTCAGAGGCAGTGGCATTTGAAAACGCGCTGAACCAGAAGAAGATTGACCGGATTCTGCGGGAAGCCGATGGGACAGACAACAAATCAAAACTGGGTGCCAACGCCATTTTAGGGGTTTCCATGGCAGTGGCAAGGGCCGCCGCCGCCGCGCTGGAGGTTCCGCTGTACCGCTATCTGGGAGGGATCTATGGGACAAAGATGCCGGTTCCCATGATGAATATTTTAAATGGGGGAGTCCATGCGGACAATACGGTGGATCTGCAGGAGTTTATGATCATGCCTGTGGGTGCGGCGGACTTTGGAGAAGGGTTGCAGATGTGCGCAGAGATCTACCAAACCCTGAAAAACCTTTTAAAAACCAACAATTACGTAACCGCAGTGGGGGATGAAGGGGGATTTGCCCCGAACCTTAAGAATACGGAAGAGGTGCTGTCCTATTTGGTGGACGCCATCAGCTTAAGCGGCTTTCAGCCGGGGACTCAGGTAGGAATCGCCATTGACGCTGCCTCCAGCGAGCTTTATGACGAGGCCAGCGGGATGTACGTATTTCCGGGAGAAAGCAAGATGAGCGGAATCAAGGTTGAGCGCAACGCAGAGGAAATGGTAGAGTATTACAGACGGCTTACAGAAGGGTTCCCGATTATTTCCATTGAGGACGGGCTGTGGGAGGAGGACTGGGAAGGGTGGCAGCTTCTGACCAAGACTTTAGGGCACAAGGTTCAGCTGGTGGGAGACGATCTGTTTGTGACCAACACAAAGCGGCTGGAAAAAGGGATCAAGCTGGGAGCCGGCAATGCCATTTTGGTCAAAGTGAACCAGATTGGAACTCTGACAGAAAGCCTGGAAGCCATACGCATGGCCAAGGAGGCAGGTTTTGCCACGGTGATCTCCCATCGTTCCGGGGAGACGGAGGATGCCATTATTGCGGATATTGCAGTGGCAGTCAATGCAGGGCAGATAAAAACAGGAGCTCCCTGCAGAAGCGACAGGGTGGCAAAGTATAATCAGCTGTTGAGAATCTGGGAGGATGTAAGGGCATAAAACCGGAAGGATTTGCCGTCCAATGCCCGGAAAATACCGGGAAAAAGAGAAAATTCCCTTGTCTTTCCATGGAAAGTATGCTATGATACTGGTGTTTGACTATAGGAGGTGTAAATTGGCATGCTGAAAACGATTTTAACCATTGTGTTTGTTCTTATATGTATCGCTCTTACCGTTATTGTACTGCTGCAGGAGGGAAAGTCTTCCGGATTAGGCTCCATCAGCGGCATGGCAGACAGCTACTGGGGCAAGAACAAAGGCCGTTCCATGGAAGGTACTCTGGAGAAATTTACCAAGTTCGCAGCCGCGGCGGTTTTGGTGCTGGCGCTGGTGCTGAACATCATCTGGTAAAGATACAGCAAAGCAGACACTCTTGGCAACAAGGGTGTTTTTGTCATTATAAGGAGGAAAAATGGCGGATGATTTATTGAAAGAACAGAAAGAACTGCTGGTTCAGATGTTTGATGAAAAAACATATGTTCCCATGAAGCTAAAAGAACTGGCCGTGTTTCTGGACATTCCCAAGGCCAGAAGGGAAGAGCTGAAAAAGGTTCTGGACATCCTTTTGGAGGAAGGGAAAATCGGCATATCCAAAAAGGGCAAGTACGGCAGGGCCCAGGATTTTGCCAGAGTGGGGATCTTTACGGGCCATGCAAGAGGATTTGGCTTTGTAACCATAGAAGGACAGGAACAGGATGTGTTTATCCCCGGGGAAAAGACAGCCGGCGCCATGAACGGAGACAAAGTTCAGGTGGTGACAGAGGAGGCCGGCACAAAGGGCAGGCGGCCGGAAGGGACAATTCTGCGGATTCTGGAGCGGGCCAATAAGACGATTATCGGATACTACCAGAAGAATAGAAGCTATGGGTTCGTGCTGCCGGATAACCAGAAGCTGAATCAGGATATTTTTATCCCTCAGGGAAAGGATATGGGGGCGGTTACAGGGCACAAAGTCGTGGTGAAGATCACAGACTTTGGAGATGAACGCCATAAGCCGGAGGGAATCATCACCGAGATCATCGGCCATGTCAATGACCCGGGGACGGATATTGTATCCATCATAAAGGCATACGGCCTGCCGGAGGAATTTCCCCAGGAGGCCATGAGGGAGGCGGCCCTGATGCCCGGGAACGTGGATTCCAGGGAGATGGAGGGAAGGCTGGATCTGCGCGGCGTGCCCACTGTGACCATAGACGGGGAGGATGCCAAGGATCTGGATGACGCCATAACGATCTCCAGAGAAGGAGACGGCCATTACACTCTGGGAGTGCATATTGCCGACGTGACCCACTATGTCCGGGAGGGCCAGCCTTTGGATCAGGAGGCTTTAAAGCGGGGAACCAGCGTGTACCTGGTGGACAGGGTGATTCCCATGCTGCCTCACAGGCTGTCCAACGGCATCTGTTCCCTGAACGCAGGGGAGGACAGGCTGGCTTTAAGCTGCATCATGGAGATTGACGACAGGGGGAATGTGCTGGGGCATCGGATTGCGGAGAGTGTGATCCGGGTGGACAGGCGCATGACTTACACTAAGGTCAATGCCATTGTGACGGATCAGGATGAGGAAGCCATGGAAGAGTACCGGGAATTTGTGCCTATGTTTAATATGATGAAGGAGCTGGCGGATATTTTAAGAGCCAAAAGGCGGCAGAGAGGGTCCATTGACTTTGACTTTCCGGAAAGCAAGATTGTGCTGGATCAGAAAGGGCAGCCTGTAGAGATTAAGCCTTATGAGCGAAATGCGGCCACCAGAATCATTGAGGACTTTATGCTTATGGCCAATGAAACCATCGCAGAAGATTATTTCTGGCAGGAACTTCCCTTTGTGTACCGGACCCATGAATACCCGGACCCGGAGAAAATGAAGCGGCTGGGCACGTTTATCAATAATTTCGGATACACCATCCATACGCAGAACGGGGAGGTGCATCCAAAGGAGATACAGAAGCTTTTAGACCGGATCGAGGGCACGGATGAGGAGGCTCTTATCAGCCGCCTGACGCTGCGTTCCATGAGGCAGGCCAGGTACAATACGGTGTGTACGGGCCATTACGGGCTGGCCGCCAATTACTATACGCACTTTACCTCTCCCATCCGGAGATATCCGGATCTGCAGATTCACCGGATCATTAAGGAGAACTTAAAAACCGGCCTTAGCCGGAAAAGGATTACCCACTATGACCGTATTCTGCCGGAGGTGGCCAAACAGTGTTCAGCCATGGAACGCCGGGCGGACGAGGCGGAGCGGGAGACGGATAAATTAAAGAAATGCCAGTATATGTCCCGCCATGTGGGGGAGGCTTTTGAAGGCGCCATCTCCGGGGTTACAGGCTGGGGGCTGTATGTGGAGCTGCCTAACACGGTGGAAGGGCTGATTCATATCAGCGAACTGAAGGGGGACTATTTTATTTTTGACGAGGAGCGTATGGAACTGGCAGGAGAGATGACGAAAACCAGGTATAAGCTGGGACAGAAGGTGCGTGTGGTGGTAAAAGCATGCGACAAGCTGACCAGAACCATTGACTTTGTCCTGGCTTAAGGAAGAGTGGGGACAATGATGCCTGGTTTTTGCAGCAGCCGAAAAAGGAAAAGGGGAAAAGGATTTATATGGGAAAACAGGCGGTAAAGTTAGTTGCCAACAATAAAAAGGCTTACCACGATTATTTTATAGAGGATAAGTATGAGGCAGGAATAGAGCTGTTCGGCACAGAGGTAAAATCCATTCGCATGGGAAGATGCAGTATCAAGGAGTCATTTATCCGCATTGAAAAGGGGGAGATGTTCCTCTATGGGATGCACATTAACCCTTATGAGAAAGGAAATATTTTTAACAGGGATCCGCTGCGGGTCAGAAAACTCCTTCTCCATAAATCGGAGATCAGGAAGCTGGCGGCGAAAATTGCGGAAAAGGGCTTTACCCTTGTTCCGCTGCAGGTGTATTTTAAGGGCAGCCTGGTAAAGGTGGAGATCGGACTGGCAAAGGGCAAGAAACTGTATGACAAGCGGGAGGACATTGCGAAGAAGGATCAAAGACGGGAGATGGAGCGGGAGATGAAGCAGAACCTCCGAGCATAATTCCGGAGCATAATTTCTGATGAAGAGCAATTTGACATTTCTCTGAAAGTATGATAGAATAATTCCGTTCTATCCGGTAACGGGCCTGTACTGGTTTCGACAGGGGTCATGCAGCTGGTGAAGCTATCCGCATGCGATGCGTCAAATGGCAAACTTAAATATAAACGCTGAAGATAATTTAGCATACGCTGCTTAATTGCAGCCGTCAGCCTTAGTGCACTCACACATTAAGAACCTGGCGTCGACCATGTGAGAAACGACGTATGCAAAGCTTTGAGCATACGGGCGTAATATGAAGCTACTGAAACCGTCAGAGTGTCAGCCCCCGGACGGCGGAGGGAATGTCAATTGACTGACTATGATAGTAGAAGAACAGGGAATTGATTTTTGGACACGGGTTCAAATCCCGTCAGGTCCAGCGAAAACCCCCGATTTTGCGGGGGTTTTTTAATGCCTGTAATCAAAAATGTAATGAGAAAATACGCCCGGTTAAACGCCAGGGAAAGAGTATCCTGGCGCGCGGCAAATGCTGGCAGCATGAGCGCCCGGACAGGCAGAAAGGCGGCCGCTAAAAACCCCGTAAAACCGGGGTTTTTTTGTATATATAATCAAAAAGGCACATAAGGACGGCAGTGGATTTACTGCAGGCTTTTCAGCTCTTTTTTCAGCCGTTCCCGATATCCGGCCGATACCTGCGCCCTGTACTGGGTGGGGGATATGCCCATGCGCTTCCGAAATAAAGCGGAGAAAGCCACGGGGTTGGGATATCCGCAGCTTTTTGCCACTTCCTCCACCGGCTGATCGTCCAGGGTCAGAAGCTCCGTGGCCCGGGTCATGCAGAAGTTGGTCAGATACTGTTTCGGCGACATCCCCAGGGTTTCGTTGAATATCTGATAGAGATATCCCCGGCTTACGGCCACATGATCCGCCAGGTCTGACACCCGCAGCCCTTCTGAAAAATGCTGCTGGATGTAAGCGATGGCTTCCCGCAGGTACCGGTTGGTGGTTTCCCTGTCATGAGCCAGATCTTCCTGCTGCTGAGGCATGTTTTCATCAATGAGGCAGGAGAAAAATTCGAAAAACAGCCCATGGAGATAAAATTCACTTTTCGGGCTGTTTTTGCCGGAACCAAGCATTTTAAAAACCAGCTCCCTGATTCGTTTGGACTCGGAACTTTTAAAAATCAGATGGTTGTGGTTAAATCCCAGGCAGGACAGGTATTCCGGCGCCCTGGCGCCTGAAAAGCCTACCCATACATAAGTCCAGGGGCGCTCCCGGTCCGCCTGGTAGAAGGTCAGGACATTAGGTTCCAGGATAAATCCCTGTCCTGCCTCCAGACGGTAGTTCCGGCCGTCTACCTTATAGGTGCCGGCTCCGTCTAAAATATAGTGAATTACATAATTAGGCCTTACTCCCGGACCGAAGCTGTGAAAGGGCTCGCATTTGGCGTAGCCGCAAAAGCACAGGTAAAAATCCTGTATCTGCCGGTTTGGGAGCTGAAGCACAAGGGATTGTTCCATAGTTGTCACCTGCCCTGATGGTTCTGTATGTAAAATTTGATGCTGGCGTCGTAATTTCCCATAAGAAGCGAGGCAGGAATGGTGTGGAATTCTGCCATACGGCTTTTATGGTTAAAGCTGTTTTTCGGAAAAATGAACCATGGTTTCTTTATGGCTGCGGTAGTTTTTGGGGCTTAAGCCGAATTTTTTCTTGAAGGCCTTGGAAAAAGCCAGAGAATCGTCGTAGCCTACCTGATTGGAGACTTCCGTTACCGGAAGGTCTGAAGAGATCAAAAGGTTGGCTGCCTTGTGAAGGCGGAAGTCCATCAGGAATTTTTGGGAGGAAACCCCCAGCTCCTTTTGGAACACATGGTTTAAATAGGTACGGCTGATGCCGATATAGTCTGCTATGTCTGTCACATTAATGCCCCGGTTGTGATTCCATTTGATGTAGTCTATGGCATGCTCCACATAGACGCTGCTGCCGTAATCATAGTGCTGGCTGCTGGCTTTGGAGGTCTGTTCGGAAATGCTGTTGTAGTTATCCACTAAACAGGAAAACAGCATGAGAAGAAGCCCGTTTCTTTTTAAATCATTGGAAAAGGAAAGCTGGGCGGCAGTCAGAATATTGGTAATGTGTTCCACCAGAATATCTGGCTTTTTGAAGGGAAGTACATAGCACTGCCTGGAAAAACCGCAGTTGCGCAGGGTAGATTCGGCGCGGATGCCGTTGAAGCCGATCCAGGCATAAGTCCAGGGCTCGTCCGCATCTGCGCCGTAGCGGATCTCCTGGCCTGGATAAATCAGGAACATCTGGTTCGTGGATAGAAAATAGGTGATGCCGCCTACCGTATAGCTTCCTTTGCCTTCCAGCACAAAATGGATAATGTACTCATCCCGGAAGGACGGTCCCAGGAATTGGGACGGCTGGCAGTGCTCAATGCCGCAATGCACCAGGTAAAGGTCCATAAAAGCTTCCCGCAGATGTTCAAGGCACTGAAATTGTGCAGAATCTGTGTAAGTAATGGTTCTCATGATGTCATCTCCTTGTAGGTATACTTGTGAAGCTGTTATCTCTTTAATGTTTTTATTTTACCATATAATAATTTATTTTACCATAACCTATATAGAAAAAATGTATTTACCTTGCCATATACAAAATAGCCATGTTTTTTTATAATTTAACTAGCAATTTTGACATGAACCTCACAGAGGTTGATGAAAGAGGCGCATGAAAGAGTGCATTTGTACCAAAAAATCAAGTCAAAATGACGAAAACGGGAGGTAATGCAAGATGAAAAAACGTAACAAGGTTTTGGCCCTGGGATTGACAGCGACCATGGTTGCAACCAGCCTGGCAGGCTGTGGAGGCGGAAACGGCGGTTCCGGCGGCAGCTCAGGTGGCGGGGATTCCAAGGCAGGGCTGACAGTAGCCATCTGGGACAACGGACAGCAGAAAGGCCTTCAGGAGATCTGTAACGCTTTTACAGAGGCTACAGGCATTGATGCCCAGGTTCAGGTTATTGAGTGGAACAGCTACTGGACTCTTCTGGAGGCAGGAGCCAGCGGCGGCGATATGCCTGATGTGTTCTGGATGCACTCCAACGAAGCGGTAAAGTACATGTCCAATGACATCCTTTTGGATCTGACTGACAAAGTGGCGGCCAGCGAGGTGCTGGAGATGGATAAGTTCCCGGAGGATCTGAAGGCCATGTACCAGTGGGAGGGCAAGACCTACGCTCTGCCGAAGGATATGGATACCATCGCCGTGTGGTACAACAAGACTCTGTTTGACGATGCCGGTATTCCCTATCCGGACGGAAGCTGGACCTGGGATGAGTTTTATGAGATCGCACAGAAGCTGACAAAAGAGGACGGAAGCGTATACGGATTTGCGGCGAACCCCTCCAATGAGCAGGATACCTGGATGAACATTGTTTACACCATGGGTGGCTGCGTCCTCAATGAGGAGGGCAAGTCAGGATTTGACGATCCGAAGACCATTGCAGCCATGGAATTTGTAGATAAGATGGTACATACCGTAATGCCTCCTGCATCCACCATGTCAGAGACTGGCACAGACGTACTGTTTGGCTCCGGTAAAGTTGCTATGATTACGCAGGGTTCCTGGATGGTAGCAGGGTTTAAGGACAACGAGTACATTGCGGAGCATGCAGACGTGGCAAGGCTTCCGAAAGACGCCACAACAGGCAGAAGCGTTTCCCTTTACAACGGCCTTGGCTGGGCGGCATCCAAGAACACCAAGAATCCGGAGGGCGCTTACAAGCTGATCGAGTGGTTTGCAACAAAAGATATGCAGCAGAAACAGGCTGAACTGGGCGTTACCATGGCTGCTTATGAGGGCGTATCTGACCAGTGGGTAAACAATACCGACAAATTCAACCTGACTCCGTATCTGGAGGCAATGGATGATGTTGTGTTCCGCCCATCAACAAGAAGCACGCTGGCCTGGTGGAATCCTATGGTAGAAGAGCTTAAGAAACCATGGAACGGCGAGGAGGACATGGCTACGGCATGTGCCAATATTGCAGCGATCATGAACGAGAAGATTGCAGAAGAGTAGGAAATCCTTAATAACAGAAAAGGGGTGGAGTTGTGATTAAAAAAGGAACCAGCCGGGAACGCAACGAATTTATGTGGGGATGGGCCTTCGTTCTCCCGACTATGATTGGCTTGATCGTACTGAACATTATTCCGATTTTCCAGACCATTTACCAGAGCTTTTTTAAGACCGGGGATTTCGGAAAAGGGAATATCTTTATCGGCCTGGATAACTATGTCAAGCTGATGGGCGACGCCGAGGTCTGGCAGTCGGTTATTAACACTTTTAAATATGCCATTGTGGAAGTGCCTTTCTCCATTGCCATCGCACTGGTTCTGGCGGTTTTGCTAAACCGTAAGATGATGGGCGTGTCGGCATACCGTACTATTTTCTTCCTTCCCATGGTTGCGGCTCCGGCTGCTATCGCCATGGTTTGGAGATGGCTGTTCAACTCCGAGTTCGGTCTTTTGAATCATATTTTCGGAACCAGCATTAACTGGATCTCCGATCCGGCAATCGCAGTGTTTGCAATCGCGGTGATCGGCATATGGTCTATCATCGGTTACAACATGGTACTGTTTTTGGCGGGCCTTCAGGAGATTCCCAGGGATTACTATGAGGCGGCCAGCATTGACGGCGCAACAGGAATCAACCAGTTTTTCAACATTACGGTTCCCCTGCTGTCCCCCACCATTTTCTTTGTGACCATCACCAGGGTCATCGGCGGCATGCAGGTATTTGACCTGATCTTCATGGTAATGGATAAAAACAATCCGGCTCTTTATAAGACCCAGTCCATCGTATATCTGTTCTATCAGAACTCATTCGTGGAGAACAACAAGGGTTATGGCTCCACCATCGTGGTGCTGCTCATCGCCATTATCATGGTAATAACCGTTTTCCAGATGATTGCCCAGAAGAAGTGGGTATACTATAATTAGGAGAGGAGAAACGCTATGGAACGTAGAGCAAAAATGATGCAGGCGTTGATTCACGCCATCCTGATTCTGGTGTCTATCACCATGTTAGTGCCGTTTATCTGGATGATTCTCACTGCGTTTAAGAGCATGGGAGAGGCTACCAGCGTGAATCCTTTCGTTATCTTCCCCAGCGTGTGGAGGACGGAAAGCTTTACCACGGTTATTAACAATATGGATTTCTTCCATCTTTACCTGAACACCTTGCTGCTTATTGCAGGCCGCGTACTTGCGGCGGTTTTAACGGCTACTTTGGCAGGGTATGCCTTTGGGCGCCTGGAGTTTAAGGGAAAGAATATTATGTTCTCCCTGATTCTGTTTCAGATGATGGTGCCGGGGCAGATCTTCATTATCCCGCAGTATTTGATGGTAAGCAAAATGGGAATGCTGAATACTATCTTTGCGCTGGTTTTCCCGGGCCTTGTTACGGCATTCGGAACATTCCTGCTGCGTCAGGCATATATGGGGCTTCCAAGGGATTTGGAGGAGGCTGCGCGCCTTGACGGATGCAATATCGGACAGACGTTCCTGTTTATTATGGCGCCTTTAACAAGGTCTTCCATGGTTGCCCTTGGAATCTTTACAGCAGTGTTTGCTTATAAAGATCTGATGTGGCCTTTGATTTGTAACAGGGATGTAATGCCGCTGTCTGCTGCGCTTGCAAAGATGCAGGGACAGTACAGCAGCAATTATCCTCAGCTGATGGCAGCTTCACTGCTTGCCTGTATTCCCATGATCGTGCTGTATCTGATATTCCAGAAGCAGTTCATCGAGGGTATTGCGACTTCCGGCGGAAAGCTGTAACAGCCGGGCAAATCTTGTCCTGCATTCTGCTCCGGCCAGGGCCTGCCGGTATGGCAGCTTTCAGGAACGGACATAAAAGGGAGGGCCTGGGCAGCGCAGGAACAAAAACAGAGGACGGAAGGGAAGGATGGTAAAAAGACAATACGGCTTTTTGCCATCTTTCCGTAAACAGGGGCCTGCCGACAAGCCCTTTGTGCTTCATGCAGGGGTACGGACAGAATACGGTTTCGAGAGAAGGAGAGGGCATGAATTTTTTCAACGAGGACAATTTTCTTCACCGTTTTTTCCTTTCAGCGGGAGATTTTATCGGTCTGAATCTTTTATGGATCATAACCAGCGTTCCTGTGGTGACGGCGGGGGCATCTACCACGGCGCTGTATTACTGCACGCTGAAGCTTCACAAGGATAAGGATATCAGCATCTGGAAATGCTACTGGAAAAGCTTTCGGGGGAATTTTTTCCAGGCTACGGCTGTATGGCTGGGGCTGATTGGGGCCGGAGTATGCGTCTGGTTTGAGAAAAGGGCCATTGTGACCATGCCTATGCCTATGGCCGGTGTGTTTACCTACGTCATATGGGGGATTGCCCTGCTTCTTGCTGTTACGGCGCTGTATATTTTTCCTACCATAGCGTCCTTTGAAAACAAAACACGGAGGCTGCTTCCATATGCCTTATGCTTTGCGGCCAGGAAGCCCCTTTATGCCTTATGCATGGCGCTTCTTACCTGCCTGCCCATGTATTTTACCCTGGTAGACGCCAAGTTGTTTCCGGTTTACCTGCTGGTATGGCTGATGTGCGGGTTTTCACTGACAGCCTATGGAAATTCCTGGTTTTTGTGGAGGCTGTTCCGCCCGTATTTTGCAGAGAATGAAAAAGTGATGTCGGGTGCAGGAAATGAATCGGATCAATATGTGTTTTAAGAATCGCCCGGCACCACTGGAGTCTGCGTCAAAGGTTTCCCTGGTTCCGGGCATTTTCGGCATTATACTAATATTCTATGGAGGACATAAAAGCAACTTATGAGGTATATTTCTTTTTGTGAAGACACGAAGGTATTTACACTGCATACCAAAACCAGCATGTATCAGATGCAGGTGGGGCAGTTCGGAACGCTTCTGCACCTGTATTATGGAGCTGACTTGGGGGAGGCCTGGGTGAGACGGGGCATCGTAAATCTGGATCGGGGATTTTCAGGCAACCCATATGAGGCTGACAGGGACAGGACGTTTTCCCTTGACGTGCTGCCTCAGGAGTACACGGCGGAGGGCAACGGGGACTACCGGATTCAGGGAATCGAGGCAGAGCATGAGGACGGAAGCAATATTCTGCAGCTGAAATATGATTCCCACCAGATCAGAAAAGGGAAATATGCTTTGGCGGGAATGCCTGCCATGTTTGCGGGGGAGGACTGCGCTGAGACTCTGGAGATTGTGCTGAAGGACGGGCACAGCGGCGTCTGCGTGAAATTGCTGTACGGCGTTATCTGGGACTGTGATATCATTACCAGAACCGTGGAGGTGGTTAACGGGGGAACAGGCGTTGTCACTTTGAGAAGGGTTATGTCTGCGGAACTGGATTTTTCCAGGCGCCCTATGGATATGATCCATTTTTATGGAAGGCATTCCATGGAAAGACTAACAGAGCGGCAGCCTCTCCGCCATGGAATTCAGTCAGTGGACAGCAAAAGAGGGATTTCCAGCCATCATCACAATCCGGCAGTGGTGTTCTGCGACAGGACTGCCACAGAAGATTACGGGGAGTGTTTTGGCATTGCGTTTGTGTACAGCGGAAATTTTATCTGCCAGGCAGAGCTTGACCAGGTGGAACAGATCCGGGTGGTAATGGGAATCCATCCCTATCAGTTTGCATGGACTCTGAAGCCGGGAGAGTCGTTTACGGCTCCGGAGGCTGCCATGTCATACTCGGGAACCGGGCTGGAGACTCTTTCCCACCATTTCCATGACGGGTTCCGGGAACATTTGATCCGCAGCAGCTATGTGAAGAAGCCCAGGCCGATTCTGGTGAACAACTGGGAGGCAACGTATTTTGAGTTTGACGAGCAGAAGCTTTACGGCATTGCCAAGGCGGCAAAGGATGTGGGCATCGAAATGTTCGTCCTGGACGACGGGTGGTTCGGAAAGAGGGACAGCGACTACACGGGGCTTGGGGACTGGTACGTGAATGAGGAAAAGATCCACGGAGGCCTGCCTAAGCTGGTGGGGAAGATCCGCAAGCTGGGGCTGAAGTTCGGCATCTGGCTGGAGCCGGAGATGGTGTCTGAGGACAGCGATCTTTACAGGAAACATCCGGACTGGTGCCTGCGGGTGCCAGGGCGACTGCCAGTCAGAAGCCGTTCTCAGCTGAACCTGGACGTGACCAAAAAGGAAGTCCGGGATTATATTATGGAACAGATTTTCAAGGTGATTGACAGCTGCCAGGCGGATTATATTAAGTGGGACGTAAACCGGGCCCTTGGCAACGTGTTCTCCCAGGGCGTGGCTGCAGGACGGCAGGGGGAGATCTTCCACCGCCACATGCTGGGCGTGTATGACATGATGGAGCGGCTGATCAGGCGTTATCCAAATCTGCTGTTTGAAACCTGTGCAGGCGGTGGGGGCCGCTTTGACGCAGGGATGCTGTACTATTCTCCTCAGATTTGGTGCAGTGACAATACGGACGCTGCGGACAGGCTGGAGATCCATTACGGGACATCGTTTTTTTACCCTATCAGCAGCTTCGGCGCCCATGTAAGCGTGTGCCCCAACCATCAGACGGGGCGGATCACGTCCCTGCGGACAAGGGGGATTGTGGCAGGGTCGGGAACCTTTGGGTATGAACTGGATCTGGAGCACATGGATGCAGAGGAGAAGAAAGCCGCTGCCAAGCAGATTGAACAGTTTAAGGCCACAGAGCATCTGGTGCAGACCGGCGATTATTACCGGCTTTCTGCGCCTGGGGACGGAAATAACTCTGTGTTCTGGGAATTTGTGTCAAAGGATAAGAAAGATGTGCTGGTGTCAGGAGTGGTGCTCCGCAGCCAGGTAAACCCGCCGGTAACGCTGCTTAAGTTCCGGGGGCTGGCGCCGGATACGGCGTACCGGGAAAAAGAAAGTGGGGAGATTTTTTCCGGGATCGAGCTGATGAAGGCCGGCCTGGCTGTGCCGGTGACATCGGAGGATTATGAATCGGTGGAATTCCGGTTCCAGATTGTTGAAGAGTAGAAGAAAAAGGTTGGCATAGAGAAAAGAAAGAGGAAGGCTTCGGGGGAGGCCTTCCTTTTTTATATGAAACAGTGGCTCTTTGTGGCTGATAGTGGTATGATAAACATAGTACCCCCATGCGCCCGGCGGGGGACGCACCACCATAAATAAAAGTGACCAGGAAAATAGCAGCCGCTTTTTGCGGCAGACAGGAGCAAGGTATGAGAACAGTAAAGGAACAGGAGATCACTGCGTTGGCTCCCAACGCAACAGCAGTTGCCAATGGCAGGAAGATTTCCGCCGGCGGCGGTTTCGTAATGCGCCGGCGGTCCGAAGATGACACGTTTTACATGGGGGAATGCAAAGGCAGCGGAAAGAAAAATTATGTGGTGTCAGCAGACTATATCGATGAGGTTCAGCCGGTTTTTCGGTGCACCTGTCCCAGCCGTCAGTTTCCATGCAAACACAGTCTGGCGCTTCTCTTTGAGATTGCGGCGGGGAAAGAGTTTGAGGCTGGGGAGATTCCCCAGGATATTTTGGATAAGAGGCAGAAGAAGGCGGCCAGGGACGCAAAAAAGCAGGAGGGGACAGTAAACAGGCCTGCTTCCCCAAAAAGCCGGAATGCGTCAAAGGCAGCAAAGACCAAGAAAATAAAAAAGCAGCTGGAGGGGCTTGAACTTTTAAAACAGCTGACAGACAATCTTCTGGCAGGGGGCCTGGGGGCCATGGGAAGCGTGTCGCTAAAAACCTACCGGGATCTGGCCAGGCAGCTGGGAGACTACTATCTGCCGGGGCCTTTGATTTATCTGAACCGGCTGATTTTGGAAATGGAGGAATATCAGAAAGATCAGGATTCCGGACATTATCACAAGGCGGTGGAGATCCTTAAAAAATTGCGGGCCTTGGAGAAAAAGGCGGAGCAATATCTGAATGACAAACTGGAGCAGGATGCTCCGGAGGCGGATGACGATGAGCTTTATGAGGAGCTGGGAGGCATTTGGAAGCTGGAGCAGCTAAACGACCTGGGGCTTAAGAAAGAGAATGCCAGACTTTTGCAGCTGTCGTTTCAGGTAAGTTACGATCAGGCCAGAAAGGAGTATATTGATCTGGGGTTCTGGGCGGACTTAGACAGCGGCGAAATCTGCCATACCTGTAATTACCGCCCGGTGAAGGCCCTTAAATACGTTAAGCAGGAGGATTCCTGTTTCGGGGTTGCCAAGATCCCGGTGCTGACTTACTATCCGGGAAAGGTGAACCGGAGGGTGAGATGGAACGGAGGCAGCCTGGAAGATGCGGGGACAGATGTTTACAGGGCTCTGATGGGAAAGGCTTACCCGGATCTTGTGTCAGCCGCCAAGGCAGTAAAGAATGAGATTAAGAATATCCTGTCAGAGGACTACTGCCCTGTAATGGTAGCTGTCCGCCGGATCGGAACCGTGAGGAGCGGGGAAAGGCAGGTATTTGCCGCAGCGGACAATGCGGACAATAAAGTGGTTCTTCGCAGCAGAAAAGAGTGGCAGGATACGGTTTCCATGCTTCCCATGCTTCCGGATCACACGTTTTTGGAGGACAGCGTGGTTTTTGGACTTATGTACTATGATCCCAAAGACTGGAACATGTGCCTGCATCCCTTAAGCATTTTAAAAGAGCAGGGGATTTTAAGGCTTCTGTATTAAAAAATCATCTCACAAAATCAGGCACAGAGAGACTCCGGGAGTACATTTGCGGTGACAGGAGGGAGAATTGTGAATTTTAGCGCAATATATGAATTGAGAGACAGGCTGGAGGCAGCAGCCATAGCGGGGGTGAACCTTGTTGGGGAGGATTTTCGGCTGAAAAGGGCCGTGGAGCAGATGAAGGCCCTTTCCCAGGCTTCTCCCGTGTTTGCAAAGATCTGTCAGATGGGGTGCCGGCTGACACAAGAGCACTGCCAGGACAGGGCAGGAGTGCTTTTGGACATGCTGGCCCTGGTAGACGCAGTGCTGTGCACTCAGGGAACTTTCTTGAAGGAAGGGCAGTGGGAAACAGCCAGGGGTCCGGCATATGGGGAATGTGTGTGCACGAATTTTCCTTACAGCGCCATGGCTCCGCTTTTGGAAGCCTTTCAGGGGACAGGAAGCGGACGGTACGGGGTGATTCGGGACGCCCACGACAGACAGCCGGAGCTGTTTCAGGACTACCGAATCAAAAGCCTTATGGTAAAGGCCCTGGGGGACAGCTATGGGGAGCTGGCGGATATGGTGGCGCAATGGCTGAAAAAGGAAGGGCCGCAGATAATCCCCCTTTTAAAACAGGGCTTTGATCCAAAGGGAAAACGGGACATGGCAAGGCGGCTTCAGGTTATTGAGGCTGTTGCAGGGGAAGAGGAAAATCAGTTTTATCTGGAAGTCCTGAAAACGGCAGGCAAGGAAGTGAAGGAGGCGGCAATTCATGCGCTGCGCTGGCATGCAGACAATGAGCAGCTTCTTCTTGACCTGGTAAAGTCAGAGAAAGGAAAGGCGAAAGATGAGGCGTACTTTTCACTGACCTGTATGGAGGGAGAGGGGGCTGCCGGGTATTGGAAAAAACAGATGGATAAAAAC
The DNA here is from genome assembly GCA_947089145.1 of uncultured Hungatella sp. GTDB lineage: Bacteria > Bacillota > Clostridia > Lachnospirales > Lachnospiraceae > UBA3402. The sequence continues at coordinate 57,859 of CAMUJH010000003.1, forward strand.
CCTGGGAAATGGGTGCTGTACCTGATGAATTCTCCTGCCATCTGGGCTTCGGACCTGATTGCGGATCATGTAAATAAGTGGCTGGATACGTATGAGGCGTCAGGGATTTTGTGGAAGGACCTGAAGCGGGAGGATCAGCTGGCGCTGCGGGCTCTGTGGAATGGGGCAGAGGGGAAGCATTCAGCGAAAATCTGTGGCTGCTATGAGCGGGTGTACCAGGTCATACCAAAGGAAGCGGCAGCGCGGCTTGAGAATTCTTTAAAGTGGAATATGCACCCTGCTTTATGCCAGGTGGCCGAAGAGATGTATCTGGCTCATGGAGACGAATTTTTGGCCAGCGTTTTCTGGACGGATCTGCTGACCAAGGAGCCAGACCAGGTATTTGAAAGGTTCAGCGGCTATGTGAAGCCGGAAGGCGCTTCGGGATTTATAAAACACATTGGGGGAAAGAAGCCTGATCCGTCGGGCATATTTCAAATTTTGTCCCATGTAAAATATAAGGAAGAGACGGGAAACTATGTGGTTTACAGAATGCCGGGCAGCGATGATTCCCAGACTGACATGGCGGCAGGCGTCCTGGAAAAAGGGCTGGATCTCAGATGGTATGAACTTCTGCTGAATGTGAAAAACACGTTTCCCATTCAGTGGAAGACAGCTTACTACCGTTACGGCGGCCACAGCAGCCAATATGATGCCATGCTGGAGGGGCTGCTGCGATGTGACGTGCAGTGGATACGGGACGCCTATGGGAAGTATTTCTATTGGAATGCCATGCACCGGGGCACTGAGGCCGCTGATATCCGGATTCTGAAAAAATGCGGATGGAGCGATTATAAGGGACTGCTGGCCCATGCAGGGAAACGGGATCGGACCCAGTTGGTTTATAAGGTGAAACAGATTCTGGAGGAACTGCCTTTGGGCAATGAGGAGATGGCAGAGGAACTGAAGCTCCTTGTGGAAGGGATCGGAAAGAAGGCAGTTAACGGAGCAGGCGTTTTAGAAAGATGGGTGGATGAGCTGAAAAGCGGAACTCAGGCAGAGGAACTGAAGCAGTTTTATCGGTGACAGGGCCTGGCATACATATAAGGTTATAAGAGAATTCATGAATATAAGATTGGAAAGAGAAGGATAGGGGAAAGTCAAGATGAGCCAAAAGAGCGTACAGAGGCTGCCTGCGGAGCAGCTGTTTCAGAGAGAACTGGATGTTTTGATTGCAAATGAGACGAACCCGGTGCCGGAGGGATGGCGGATGTCGCCGAAATCCGTGCTCACCTATATCTGCGGGGGAAGATGCGGCGGCATGGAGATTACGCCGAAATACATCGGCAATAGGCGGTTGGTGGAGATTGCCATTGCCACTTTGGTAACTGACAGGGCGCTTCTGCTTATCGGTGAGCCGGGAACAGCAAAATCATGGCTGTCGGAGCATCTGACGGCAGCAGTTAACGGCAATTCCACAAAGGTGATTCAGGGAACTGCGGGAACTACGGAGGAGCAGATTAAGTATTCCTGGAATTACGCCATGCTTATTGCATCAGGGCCGTCAAAGGAAGCCATGATTCCCAGCCCGGTGTACCGGGCAATGGAAGAGGGCACCGTGGCAAGGGTGGAGGAGATCTCACGCTGCGCTTCAGAAGTTCAGGATGCGTTGATCTCCATTTTGTCGGAGAAACGGATCTCTGTGCCGGAGCTGGGTATCGAGGTTCCGGCACGGAAAGGATTTTCGGTGATTGCCACAGCAAATACCCGGGATAAGGGCGTCAATGAGATGTCTGCGGCTTTGAAGAGACGCTTTAATATTGTAGTGCTTCCCGCTCCTGAAAGCCTGGAAGCGGAAATGGAGATTGTGAAGACCAGGATCACCCAGCTGGCCAAGGGCTTGGACTTAAATGCAAAGCTGCCTGAGAATGAAGTGGTGGAAAAGGTCTGTACCATTTTCCGGGAACTGCGCAGAGGGGCCACTTTGGACGGGAAACAGAAGCTGAAGACCACCTCAGGCGTTTTATCCACGGCGGAGGCCATTTCCCTTTTGGCGGGAAGCATGGCCCTGGCAGGAAATTTCGGCAATGGGGTTATCTCAGACTATGATCTGGCGGCAGGGCTTCAGGGTGCTGTTGTGAAGGAAGACTCTAAAGATCAGAAGGTTTGGGAGGAGTATTTGGAGAACATTATGAAGAGACGGGGATCGAAATGGCTTTCCCTGTATGAAGAGTGCAAGGAGCTGAACCGCTGATGGAAAAACAGCCTTATGTATTTGGAATTCGGCATCTTTCTCCGGCTGGAGCCTGCTATGTCAGGGAATTCCTGGATAAGGTACAGCCGGATCTGGTGCTGATTGAGGGGCCGTCAGATTTTACGGATCTCATGGAGGAACTGACAGGGGAGCAGGTAAGGCTGCCGGCAGCAGTGATGGCATATACGAAGGAACTGCCTATCCGAACGATTTTATATCCGTTTGCAGAGTATTCGCCGGAGTATCAGGCTCTTTTGTGGGCAAAGGAGCATGGACGCTTATTCAGGCTGTGCGATCTGCCGTCAGATGTGTTTTTGGGGCTGGCAGCCCAAAGAGAGAGGTGCCAGACTGAATCAAAAGGTGATGACAGCGGCCAGGAACCTTTTGATGTTTATGAGGCTTTAGATAAACAGTGCGGTGACGGGGATCATGAAACCTTCTGGGAACGGACCATTGAGCAGTGCGCAGATGCCGCGGCATATCAAAGCGGGACCAGGGAATTTGGCCGCTGCCTTAGGGAAATATCCTTTGCCAAGGGGGAAGATGGCGCTGAAAACCTGGTGCGGGAGGCGTATATGCGCCGTAAGGTTCAGGAGGCCGTGAAGGAAGGCATTCCGGCCCATAGGATTGCGGTGATTACCGGGGCGTTTCATGTGGAAGGCATCCTTGGGGATGACCCGATAATAAGCGACAAGGAATTGGGAAACCTGCCCAGGCTGGAATCTATGAAAACGCTTATGCCATATTCCTATTACCGGCTTTCAGAGAGATCCGGTTACGGAGCGGGAAATCATGCGCCGGCTTACTATGAATATCTGTGGCAGGGCCTGTGCAGGAAAGAGGCTGATTACGGGGCGCGCAGGTATTTAAGCGGACTGGGGGCCTATGAGCGTGCCCATGGAGGGATGGTATCTGCCGCAGAGGTTATGGAGGCAGCGCGCCTGGCCAGGGCATTGGCCCAGCTGGGCGGCAGCAGGATTCCTACCCTTCGGGATCTGCGGGATGCCGCGGTGACCTGCATGGGGCATGGGACGTTTTCAGAGATAGCCATGGCGGCGGCAGATACGGAGATAGGAACAAAAATAGGCAGCCTTCCTCAGGGAGTCAGCCAGACTTCCATCCAGTCGGACTTTTATCAGAAGCTGAAGGAACTGGGTCTGGAAAAATATAAGTCCTTAAAAGCCATGGAACTGGATTTAGATCTCAGGGAAAATTTGCGGGTGAAAAGCAGGAAGGCGGCTTTTTTGGATTTGGAGCGCTCCTTTTTCCTGCATCGGCTGCAGGTGCTGGATATTCCGTTTGCTGCTGTGCGGTCAGTAAGACAGGACAATGCTACCTGGGCGGAAAAATGGGTTCTCCAATGGATGCCTGAAGCGGAGATCCGGATTGTGGAAGCCGTGCTGAAGGGTGATACAGTAGAACAGGCAGCGGCCTTTGAGTTGAAGAAACGCATGGACGAAAGCCAGGGGATCAGCAGCCTGGCCTGCGTGGTGGAGGAGGCGTGCTGCTGCGGCATGCCCCTTGCGCTTCACTCCGCTCTTAAGGCGCTGCAGGCTTTGGCCGTGGACGCGGCTTCCATTGAGGAGATAGGAAATACGGCAGCCAGGCTGTCAGTGGTGATTCAGTACGGAGACATTCGGAAACTGGATCGGAAGCCTCTTATTCCTATTGTGTCTCAGCTGTTTTTACGGGCATGCCTGATTCTGCCGGGAGAATGCGCCTGCGATGATGAGGCGGCCGCAGTTATAGTTTCCGTTTTAGGGAAGCTTCACCAGGTAGGGGTGGCCCACGATTTTGTGGATAATGAGAGATTTTTGGATGTATTGGGTCAGATTGCGGCAAGAGATGATCTGAATACCCGGATTTCCGGTGCAGCCGCAGCAATTCTTCTGGAGCTGGGCCGCATAGACAGTGAGGAGCTGGGCCGCCAGGTAGAACGGCGGCTGTCAAAAGGGATTCCGGCCCAGCTGGGGGCCGGGTGGTTCGCAGGGCTTTCTTCCCGCAATCACTACGGGCTTATTGCCAGACTGTCGCTTTGGGAGAAATTAAGTGATTATCTGGACACTTTGGATGATGAGGAGTTTAAAAGGGCTCTTTTGTTTTTAAGGCGGGCATTTGCGGATTTTACTTCATCGGAAAAGGATCAGATCGCAGAAAATCTGGGAGAAATCTGGCAGGTAAACCCTCAGCAGGTCAGTGAGATGCTTAATGATAATCTGTCCCATGAGGCCCAGGAATTTCTGGATGGCTTGGCGGATTTTGATTTTGGGGATATCTGATGGACGAAGGAGGACAGCTATGGACATGAAAGAACGAATGAACAGGTGGCGTCTCATCCTGGGTCAGGAAAGCCAGAAGGATTTTGAGCAGATGAACAGCGGCCAGACTCTGGAGCTTTCTGCCGAGCAGTGGATGATGGATCAGGCTTTGGCTGCTATCTACAACACCCCTGCCAACGGCGGCTTTGGTTCAGGAGGGCAGGGGGCAGGGAAAGGCCCGTCAAATCCGCAGGTTACAAGATGGCTTGGGGATGTGCGGACGCTGTTTGACAAGGATCTGGTGAAGATCGTTCAGGCTGACGCTATGGAACGGTGCGGATTAAAGCAGCTGATCTTTGAGCCGGAACTATTGGAAAACCTGGAGCCGGACATGAACCTGGCGGCTACCATCCTGCTTTTAAAGGATCAGGTTCCAAAAAGAAGCAAGGAGAGCGTCCGGGAATTTATGAAGAAGATCGTGGAGGAGATTAACCGGCTGCTGGAAAGCGATATAAAGAGGGCAGTGACGGCTGCCGTGAACAGGCGGCAGCATTCGCCGGTTCCCTCTGCGTCAGCGCTGGATTTTCAGACTACCATACGCAGAGGGATTAAGAACTACAGGCCGGAGTTAAAAAAGATCATTCCTGAGCATTATTATTTTTTTGACCGAACCTCTGTTACGGCTGCCAACAAATACACCATTATTCTGGACGTGGATCAGAGCGGCTCCATGGGAGAGTCCGTGATTTATTCCTCTATTATGAGCTGCATATTGGCCAGCATGGCAGCAGTGAAAACCAGGATCGTGGCTTTTGACACAGAGGTGGTGGATCTGACGGACAAGTGCCAGGACCCGGTGGATCTGCTGTTTGGCTTTCAGCTGGGAGGCGGCACGGATATTAATAAGTCAGTGGCTTACTGCAGCCAGTTTATAGAGAATCCCAAGAAGACGCTTCTTTTTTTGATAAGCGATCTGATGGAGGGAGGAAACCGGGGGGCACTATTAAGAAGGCTGTCGCAGCTTAAAGATGACGGGGTGACAGTAGTGTGTCTTTTGGCCATTGCTGATGGGGGAAAACCCTATTATGATGCTCAGATGTCCGCAAAGATTGCAGGTATGGGGATTCCGTGCTTTGCCTGCAGTCCTCAGAAACTGCCGGAACTTTTGGAAAGGTCTTTGAAGGGACAGGATCTTTTTGCAATGGCGGGGGAGAAGTGACTGGAAGGCGCATTCCTTACATGAAGGCAGCAGGCTCACAGAGATGTTTTTTGACTGTGAAGTCTGCTGCAGGGGTTAAGTCAATCATTTTGTTGGAAACGCTCACATGCTCATATGAAAAGCAGACATGTCAGAGATGGCTTTCTTTAGCTTTTAAAAGTGCTGTAAGACGCTGGACTTCCTGCTCCAGGCTTTGGTTTTCTGTTTCTAATGCTTTGGCTTTGCTTTCCAAAACCTGTTTTTGGGTTTCCCAGCCTTTTGTCCTGCTTTCAAGATCCCTGGTGGTGTTTTCCAAGTCTTTGGTGGTGATTTCTAAGTCTTTGGTGGTGATTTCTAAGTCTCTGGTGGTGTTTTCCAAGTCTTTGGTGGTGTTTTCTAAGTCTTTGGTGGTGTTTTCCAAGTCTTTAGTGGTGGTTTCCAGATTACGAGTTGTGGTTTTTAAAAGCCTGTTTTTCTTTTCCAGAGTTTTTGTCAGTTTTCGAAGCTCTTTTTTCTGCTGTTTCACCATATATTCAATTGTGTTGGCATCCAGGATTCTTAATGCTTCTGAGTACATACTTATCAACTCCTTCTTTTGATAACGAAACTGAAATACTTCCCGGTATAATTCCTGAAAGTCAGGGTATGCCGAAATGACTTTCAAGATATCATCGGGACTGTCTGAAGAGATGAACAGGAGCCATGCTTCCAGCTTATTTTCAAAAAATTTCAGGCGGCTGTCTTTGCCAGGTCCGGCTGACAGGGGCGACATGTCATCTGCTATGGTTCTATTTTGCAGTTTTTTTCGGAAGATGTCAAGAGGAATCAAAAGATAATTCTGCAGCAGATTCAGTTTCAGCCCGGTGCTGCTTATGGGCTGAAAATAATGAAGATAATGATCAGGAAAATCATGAAATTCTTTTGTGCTTTGCATAATCAGGACAACAGTGTAGACTTCTCTGATATCTTTGTAAGAGAATTTTTTGTTTTGCCTGCGTCTCTTTTCCCGCACCTGAACATACTGGCGCATGAGAAGGTCGCTGGAATAGCAGGCGCATCTTGGACCTGGAAACAGATACCCAAGACGCTGGATCTCAACATTGACCAGAGATTTGGAAGCCAACTGTATGAGAATATCCATAATCAGCAGAGATGCCTCCTCGGTGAGCCGCTCTGTTTCATTTGGGAGAACACGCAGAACCTTTACCTCCATATTCAGGCACAGGCTTAAAAATTCCTCCAGCCGTTCCGGATGAAGCTGCGGATTAAAGATTTTTTTAAAAACGGAATCATAGGTGATCTTAAGCCCCCGGACCCCCATGGAGAATTCAACAAATTCTTTTTGCAGTTTCTTGGGAAATTTTTGATATTCCGAATAAATACCCGGTTCAGCCATAATCTCAGTCATGACTTGCTGCCGGGATTTCACGGGGCCGGAAACTGCTTCAAGGAACATTGCGGCAGCTTGTTTTTGAGTTTTGCGGCTTTTTTTTGATTTCATGGATCATATCCTCCAGAACAATTAGATAAACAGAATTCAACCAATGATCAGCAACGGAAATATACAGCGAATGGCTGCACAGGGAATATAGAGATTCCGAAATTACGGCAGACGAAACATATCTGCCAAAACAGAGCACATGGAATTGACCCTAAAGGCGGAATGGGAATTCCTATGTGAGTTTTTAATACTTACAAGTATAGTATATAATCTGAATTCTGGCAACTGTTTTTTCACATAATAGCTCCATATGCTGCTATTGTAAAAGCGCCAGTTACCTGATATACTTAAACAAATCAAAGGCCATCTTCAGATATCAAGAAATTGTGAGAGTACACCGTGAGAGAGGGGAGCATAATTATGGAATGGGCAGACAAAAAGATCAGATGCAGGTGGGCAAATCCAAAGAATATGCGGTATGTCCATTATCATGACAAAGAGTGGGGAGTTCCTGTCTATGATGACGGTAAATTGTTTGAGATGCTGGTGCTGGAATCTTTCCAGGCCGGATTGACTTGGGAGTGCGTACTGAATAAGCGGGAGCATTTCCGGAAAGCATTTGACAATTTTGACCTGGAGAAAGTCTGCGGGTATGATGAAGCCCGCTTGGCGGAATTAAGGGAAAATCCCCATATTATCCGCAACAGGCTGAAAATACAGGCGGCTGTAACGAATGCGAAGGCAGTTCGGGAAATTCAGAAAGAGTATGGCAGCTTTTCTGACTATATCTGGCATTGGACCAAGGGAAAGGTGGTATATGAAACAGGAATGTCTTGTTCCCAGCTTTCAGATAAGGTGTCAAAGGATCTGAAAAAGCGGGGAATGAAATTTGTGGGGACTACCATTATCTATGCATATCTTCAGGCAGTGGGAGTGATCTATTCCCATGAAGAGGGATGCTTCCTAGAGCGTGTTTGAAAATTCATTCCCGCCATCTGCACGCCCCACTTCGCGGTATATTTGGCCCAAATTCACTTAACGTAGCCCACTACGCCGCGTTCATTTGGGCCAAATCTCCCACAAAGTGGAACGCACAGCTACCGGAAAGCAATTTTCAAACACGCTCTGGAACATGGAGCGTGACAGAACGTTCATATGTCTGGAGTACACTATTATAGATTTTGTCTCAAGGCATTTGAATCAAAAACGGCTGCAAAAGGCAGGGGATGAGAGGATTGGGAATGACGGGCGAAATCAGAAGGGAGCAGCAGGGGAATATGAGTAAAGGAAGCTTAAAATTGAAACCTTTGGAATCTGTCTTTTCTGTGTGCAAGGTGGAAGACTTCTCCATGGTCAGCCAGGAGGCGGTTTACTGTTTTACAGGAAAGACTAAGCAGGAGAACTCTTTGGTGTGCAAAACGGCGGATATACCGCCAAATACGGTGGAGAGAGAAGACGGATGGAAAGGTTTTTTCATTGAAGGGGCGCTGGATTTTTCACTAATTGGCATACTGGCTGAGATTTCTGCTGTGCTGGCAGATAACGGCATCAGCATTTTCGCTGTTTCTACCTATAATACAGACTATATTTTTGTGAAACAGGAAAATTTTCAAAAAGCACTGCAGACTCTTGAGGATGCAGGATTTGGAAAATGATGCGAGGCAGTGCGTATTCATACAATCACAAGGAGGCAGTCCATGAAGAAAGTCTTAAATACCATGATTCTGCTGCTGTGTATGGGAATGCTGGCAGGATGCAAAGACACTGGGGAGATTGGGAATCATATGGAAACGACAACAGCAGAAGAAGCGGGAGAAATGAACGCGAAAACAGAGCAGGCGGGGACAAAACCTGGGGAATCCAGTGCCGGGGCTGCTAAAACACAGCAGACGGAAGCCGCCAAAGTGCAGAACAGGGGAGCCGTTGGAGTGAAAGCCCCAGACAGCAAAAACACGGTGCAGGCAGCCTACCCTGAGATGGCGCCTTACCCTGATGAAAATGAATATATAGACAAAAGGACAGGGGAGCTTGACAGTGAGGGATATTCAAAGGCATTTGATATCTGGTGGGAACAGAAAAGAAGCAGAAGAAATCTGCCAGAAGGCTGGGCTGATAACCTGAATCCCTTTTTTACGGCATCCATCCGTCAGTTTTTGACAGAAGAGCTCCCTGGGACAGAGGGAAACAACCGGATCTATTCGCCGGTTAATGTGTATATGGCTCTTGCCATGGTGGCGGAGGCGTCCCAGGGCAGCAGCAGGCAGCAGATCCTTGATCTTTTGGGGGCGGATTCCCTGGAAAATCTGCGAAAGCAGGCAGGACAGGTGTGGAATGCCAATTACAGCCAGGACGGAGCGGTCACAAGCCTGCTGGCCAATTCTCTGTGGCTGGATCAGAAGGTTTCGTTTGACAGAGAGCTGTTGGAAAGCCTGGCAAAGAATTACTATGTCTCCTCCTTCTGGGGGCAAATGGGCACAAAGGACTTGGACGAAAGGCTGCAGAAATGGCTGAATGAGCAGACAGGGGGGATTTTAAAAGAACAGGTATCAGAGGTTCATATGAGTGACGAGACATTGATGGCTCTGGCATCTGCCATTTATTTCCGGGCCAAATGGTCCAATGAGTTTTCTGCATCCAACACAAAACAAGAGATATTCCATGGGCCAAAAGGGGATATCATGTGCGATTTCATGCATCAGGGGGGAAACGGCACCTATTACTGGGGAAAGAATTTTGGGGCTGTCAGCAGGAGCTTCCAGGAAAGCGGCGGAATGTGGCTGATTTTACCAGATGAAGGGGTGACGCCTGAAGAGGTGCTTTTGGATGACGAGGCAGCAAAGCTTTTCCTGCCGGGGCAAAAGCATGGCAATCAGAAACAGCTGGTGGTGAATCTGGCCATGCCCAAATTTGACGTGATGTCCAACATTGATCTAAAAGACGGCCTGAACCGTCTCGGGGTGATTGATGTCTTTGACAGCAGCAAAGCTGATTTCACCCCTTTAGCTGAGAACATGGACGGAATTTTTATTTCCCGGACAAGCCATGGGGCCCGGGTCATGGTGGATGAAGAGGGATGCATAGCGGCTGCTTATACGATAATGGCGGGGGCAGGGGCAGCAATGCCTCCAAGTGAGGAAATGGATTTTATCCTGAACCGGCCGTTTATTTTTGTTGTTACTGGTGACTCCGGTCTTCCGCTTTTTGCAGGGATCGTCAATAAGCCGTAAGAGGGAGCAACAAAACAGTATTCAAGCCGAAAAAAATATGCTATACTAAAGCATGTTTGAAAGACATAGATGACTGCGTATGCGGTCTGTAAAAGACAGTGAAGACAAAAAATGTATCAGGGAGGAACTGGCGTATGGCATGGTATGACGAAGCCGTATTTTATCACATTTATCCTTTGGGGCTTACAGGAGCGCCTAAGACCAATTCTTACGGGGAGCCTGAGCATCGGCTGAATGGGCTGCTGCCGTGGATTTCCCACATAAAGGACATTGGCTGCACTGCGCTGTATATCGGCCCGCTGTTTGAGTCTGTAGGCCATGGCTATGAGACTACGGATTACAAAAAGCTGGACAGCCGTTTGGGGACAAATGAGGATCTTGCTGCATTTGTGGAGGAATGCCATAAGCAGGGCATCCGGGTGATTTTGGACGGCGTATTTAATCATACGGGGCGGGATTTCTTTGCTTTCCAGGACATTAAGAAGAACAGGGAACATTCTGCTTACAAAGACTGGTACTGCAATGTGAACTTTTGGGGCAATAATGAGTATAACGACGGATTTTCCTATGAGAACTGGGGCGGGTATAATCTTTTGGTGAAATTGAACCAGAATAATCCGGCAGTAAGGGATTACATCTGCGGCGTTATCCGGTTCTGGGCCAGTGAATTCAAGATTGACGGAATCCGCCTGGATGCTGCGGATGTGCTGGATTTTGGGTATATGCAGGCTTTAAGGCAGACGGCCAATGAGATCGGGCCGGATTTCTGGCTTATGGGAGAGGTGATACACGGCGATTACACCCGATGGGTAAATGAGGGGACGCTGCATTCGGTTACCAATTACCATCTGCACAAGGCGCTGTATTCAGGACACAATGACCATAACTATTTCGAGATAGCCCATACCGTAAAAAGGCTTTATGACATGGGAGGAAGCCGTCCTGACGGCCTGAAGCTTTATAATTTTGTAGATAACCATGATGTGGAGCGCATTTATACCAAATTAAACAATAAGGCGCATTTTGTGCCTGTGCATATTTTGATGTACACGCTTCCGGGAGTGCCGTCTGTTTACTACGGCTCGGAATTCGGCATAGAGGGGAAAAAGGAGCGGTACTCTGACGATTCCCTGCGCCCGGCTTTAGACCTGAAGGACTATCAGGATGCCCTGAAAGACAATGGCTGCACCCGGCTGATCTGTGCGTTGGGCAAAATCCGCAGCAAGGTGAAGGCCCTGTCCTACGGCGGATACAAAGAACTGGTGCTGACAAACCGCCAGTACGGGTTTGCAAGGGACTATAACGGAGAAACTGTTTTAGTAGCAGTTAATAATGATGACAATGAGGCTTCCATCAGCCTTCCTGCAGACAATGCCGCATCTTATCGGGAACTGCTGTCAGGTGACAGGGCGAATGTTCGCGACGGGCGTCTTATGATCACAATACAGGCAAACAGCGGCGGTATCTGGGTTCCCGCCAGCGGGCAGGAAGAGGACGGCACTGAAGAAGTTACGGACGGGTTCAGGGCCGTAGAAACGGTTGAAGAGCCGATACAGGAAAAAGCGGCGCCGGAAAAAGGCAAGCCGGAAAAAGAAAAAGCGGCGCCGGAAAAAGGCAAGCCGGAAAAAGAAAAAACGGCGCCGGGAAAAGGTAAGCCGGAAAAAGAAAAAACGGAGCCGAAAAAAGACAAGCCGGAAAAAGATAACATGGAGCCGGGAAAAGAACGGGAAAGCACCCCGGCTCAGAAAAAAGAGACAAGCCAGGATACCGATCACACGGCTGATGCGCAGACAGAGGCTGAGGGAAAATTGCAGCCTGATGCCGAAGCAAAGCAGCAGCCAAAGACAGATTCTTTGCGGCAGGAGGATTCCAAGAAAAATGAGGAAATGCCCATCCCTGCCAGGAAGAAATCATATGAGGAGATGACCATTGAAGAGCTGCAGCAGGAAATTCTGAACAGAATGGCAATGAACGGACCTGTAACAGACAGAATGAGGCAGGACGTAATGGAGAACGTATATCACAATTCGCTTATTAATTGGGTAAAAAGTTTCCGCTAGAAATACAAAAAGGCATTGCTGCAGTGACGCAATGCCTTTTTGCATTATGGAAGAGGGGGAGGAGAGCCAGCGGATGATCTTAAATACAGGAAGCAGAACAGATATACCGGCATTTTACAGCCAATGGTTTTTTAACCGGATAAAGGAGGGATTTGTGCTTGTCCGCAATCCCTACTATCCGTCGCAGGTTACAAGATACAGGTTAAGCCCGGAAGTTATCGACATTTTGGTGTTCTGCACCAAGAACCCGGAACCTATGATTGACAGGTTAAGCATATTGTCATCCTACACATGTTTCTGGTTTGTCACCATAACGCCTTACGGGGAGGATGTGGAGCCCTTTGTTCCTCCGAAAGAAAATGTTATAGAAAGCGTGAAAAGGTTATGGCAAAGCACAGGCAGCGGGAGGATCAGCTGGAGATATGATCCGGTATTTATTACAGAAAAATACACATTGGAATACCATATCCGGGAATTTGACCGGATGGCCGAGTCGCTGAAAGGATACACCAGCCAGTGCGTGGTAAGTTTTCTTGACCTATATGAGAAAACGAAACGTAATTTTCCCCAGGGAAAGACAGTTGCCAGGAAAGAGCAGGAACTGCTCATTCAGGCATTTTCAGAGACTGCGGCCAGAACCCGCATGCAGATCCACTTGTGCTGTGAAGACAGGTTACTGGAAAGAGCCCATGTGGATGCCTGCGGATGCATGTCAAAGGAAGTGCTGGAAAAGGCTGCAGGCTTCAGGCTGAAGGTTCCGCAGAGGCGCCCTGCAAGACAGCAGTGCAGCTGCCTTCTGGGGGCTGACATCGGGGCATATAATACCTGCAGCCACGGATGCCTGTACTGCTATGCCAATTATGACAGGAAGACGGTTATCCACAACAGGGCCTGCCATGATGCGGATTCCCCGTTTCTCATCGGCCGCGGCCAGGAGGGCGACGTGATCCGGGATGCCGGCCAGCAGCCGTGGCGGGACGGGCAAATGAGCCTGTTTGACATGGTGTAGGCCCGAGGCCCTGGCCAGAGCTTTCAAAGAATGCGCCAGGGAACCAATGTCATTTAGTTAAGGTTGCCGCAGGCCCCAAGGGCTCCCTCTCCTGTCAGGGTTCAGGATTGCCAAACGTTCCGAAGAACCTGAACCCCCAGTTTCTTCTCCACGGCATTCATTCACCCTTACAGGAGAGGGAGCCCTTGGGGCAAAAGCAGAATTCGCTTATCTAAATGACATTGGCCAGGGAACTGTAACATCATGGATACACTTGTAGAAAAAGGTATTGATTTATAAAACAATATCGAGTATATTAAGTAATAGGTTATCCAGGGCCCTGGGCCGAAAGGAGAGATAGGAGTCATGATAAAGATAGCTGTTGACGCCATGGGAGGCGATTATGCTCCTGGGGAGATGGTCAAAGGGGCTGTAGAGGCACTGAAGAAAAAAGATCAGGTCAGCGTGGTGCTGGTTGGTCAGAAGGATAAGATTGAGAAAGAACTGGAGGGGTGCGATTACCCGCCGGACAGGCTTTCCATTGTCCACGCCTCTGAGGTAATCGAAACCGGGGAGCCGCCGGTCAATGCCGTCAGGAAGAAAAAGGACTCTTCCATTGTGGCGGGCATGAACCTGGTTAAGAGGCAGGAGGCGGATGCATTTGTGTCTGCAGGAAGTTCCGGGGCAATTTTAGTAGGCGGCCAGATCATTGTGGGAAGGATAAAGGGGGTGGAGCGCCCTCCTCTTGCGCCTCTGATTCCCACCAGGACGGGAGTGTCCCTGCTGATTGACTGCGGAGCCAACGTGGATGCAAGACCTTCTCATCTGGTTCAGTTTGCAAGAATGGGTTCTATTTATATGGAACACGTCATAGGCATTAAGCATCCAAGGGTTGCCATTGTCAACATCGGCGCTGAGGAGGAGAAGGGCAATGCCCTGGTAAAGGAGACATTTCCTCTTTTAAAAGCCTGTGAGGATATTAACTTTATAGGAAGCATTGAAGCCAGGGAGATTCCCCAGGGCGGAGCGGATGTTATCGTCAGCGAGGCGTTTGTGGGAAATGTGATCTTAAAGCTTTATGAGGGAGTAGGGGCTACCATGCTTTCCATGGTGAAGGAGGGGCTTATGGCAAGCCTCAGAAGCAAAATCGGGGCGCTTCTCGTGAAGCCGGCCCTAAAGGAAACCATGAAGGCGTTTGACGCCAGCCAGTACGGGGGAGCGCCGCTTTTAGGGCTTAAAGGCCTGGTGGTAAAGGCTCATGGCAATTCAAAATCCGTGGAGGTGTGCAACTCCATTCTCCAGTGCGTCACCTTTAAGGAGCAGCAGATTAATGAAAAAATAAAGGAGAGCCTGCAGCCAAATAAAGAGCAGGAATAAAAAAGAGAGGAAGGTTATTGCTATGGAATTGGAAAAATTACAGGGGATTATTGCAGAGGTGCTGAATGTCAGTGAAGATGAAATTACCACATCCACCACGTTCGTAGACGATTTAGGCGCTGACTCCCTGGATATTTTCGAGATTATCGCTGCCATTGAGGAGCAGTTTGATATCGAAATTCCACAGGAAGAAGCAGAGAAGATCGTTACCGTAGGCGATGCCGTAGAGCAGATCAGAAACATATTGAATTGAGAAGAATGTGACAGCCAAAGACGTAAACTGTTTAACCAGGTGATGCGTACTTTGGGACTGCAGCGAAAGGATAGACGAAAAAGCCCTAGGATTAGGGCTTTTTCCCTCTATAGAGGAGGTATGCGAAATATGAGCCGAAAGCTGAAGGAACTGGAGATGAGGATAGGATACCGGTTTAAGGACAGGGATCTGATTTTTGGGGCCATGACCCACAGCTCCTATGCCAATGAACACCGCATTGACAAAATACGGTGCAATGAGCGGCTGGAGTTTCTGGGGGATGCGGTTCTGGAGGTGGTCAGCAGCGATTACCTGTACCATGAGCACCCGGAATTGCCGGAAGGGGAGCTGACGAAACTGCGGGCAAGCATGGTGTGCGAGCCAACTTTGGCCCTCTGCGCAGGGGAGATTGAGCTGGGGGAATACCTGCTGTTAGGAAAGGGCGAGGAGGCCACGGGAGGCAGGGAAAGGAACTCGGTGGTGTCCGACGCCATGGAAGCCCTGATTGGAGCGATCTATCTGGATGGTGGTTTTGCTAGTGCAAAAGAGTTTATTCATCGGTTTGTCTTAAATGATATTGAGCATAAGCAGCTCTTTTTTGATAGCAAGACTATTTTACAGGAAATGGTGCAGGCCATGGGGGATGAGCCCTTATGCTATGAGATGATCAGGGAGGAAGGGCCTGACCACAATAAGACCTTTGAAGCCAGGGCGCTGGTGGGCTGCAGCGAGGTAGGCCGGGGCATGGGAAGGACGAAAAAGGCGGCAGAGAGTATGGCGGCTTATCGGGGGATTTTAAGGCTGAAAGGGAAGACGGATAACCATGTATCTGAAAAGCATTGAAGTACAGGGCTTTAAGTCATTTGCCAATAAGATTGTGTTTGAATTTCATAATGGAATCACAGGCATCGTAGGACCTAACGGAAGCGGAAAAAGCAATGTGGCGGACGCAGTCCGATGGGTGCTGGGGGAGCAGCGCATTAAACAGCTGCGGGGAGCCAGCATGCAGGACGTGATCTTTTCAGGCACGGAGTCAAGAAAGCCTCAGGGCTTTGCTTATGTGGCCATTACCCTGGACAACGGGGATCACCAGCTGGCCATTGACTATGATCAGGTGACCGTGGCCAGGAGGATCTATCGTTCAGGGGAAAGCGAGTACCTGATTAACGGAAGCGCATGCCGCCTGAAAGACATTCAGGAATTGTTTTATGACACGGGCATCGGCAAAGAGGGATACTCCATAATCGGACAGGGGCAGATTGACCGGATCTTAAGCGGCAAGCCGGAAGACCGGCGGGAGCTGTTTGACGAGGCGGCGGGCATCGTGAAATTTAAGCGGCGGAAGGCCATTGCCCAGAAGAAGCTGGAGGACGAGAAGCAGAACCTGGTGCGGGTCAGCGATATTCTGACAGAACTGGAGAAGCAGGTGGGGCCTCTTGCCAGACAGTCCCAGGCAGCCAGAGAGTATCTGCGGCTGAAGGAGGAGCTGAAGGCATATGAGGTAAACGTGTTCCTGACAGAATGCGCGGAGATAAAGCTTCAGCTGAAGGAGACAGAAAGCAATACAGCCGTGGTGTCAGGGGATCTGGAGGAAACCAAGGAAAACGCTGACCAGATCCGGGTGACGTATGAACAGATTTCCGAAGCCCTAAAGGAACTGGAAGAAAAGATAGAGGAAAGCCGCAGCAAAAGCTCCAGGGCAGACATGGAAAAGAGCAGTCTGGAAGGCCGCATTAATGTGCTTCTGGAGCAGATCAACACGGAGCGCATGAATGAGGAACACATTAATGCCAGGAAGCACGCTATCTCCCAGGAAATGGAGGAGCGCAGCCGGCAGATAGGGGAGTATAAAGAAGAACACGGGCAGCTGGGAGAGCAGGTAAGGCAGGAGCACAGAAAGCAGGAGCAGGCATCAGAGACTTTAAGGCAGGCAGATGAAGAGATTATGCTGCTTGACCAGAATATTGAGGCGGCAAAAAGCCGGATGATCCTTACCATGAATGAGAAGGCTTCCCTGGCAGCCAGACAGCAGCGGTATGAGGCCATGATGGAGCAGGTGCAGGTGCGCCGGGCAGAGGTGGCCCAGAAGCTGTTAAAGTCCAAAAGCGACGAGTCTGTCCAGGAAGAGCAGAAAAAGACGGAGGAAGGCAGACTAGCCCAGGTGGAGGCGCGGATAGAGGAGCTTTGCCTGAGACAGGGAGACTGCGAGGAGAGCATCAGCCGTCTGGAGGGGGAAGTACGGCGGCTGAACCGAAACTTAAATGACAAACAGCAGGAATATCATAAGGACTCCACCAAGCTGGAGTCTCTGCGGAATCTGGCAGAGCGCTATGAGGGGTACGGCAACAGCATCCGCCGCGTCATGGAGCTGAAAAGCCGCATGCCAGGCATACAGGGCGTGGTGGCGGACATTATTACCACCCAGAAGGAATATGAGACAGCCATCGAGACGGCCCTGGGAGGCAGCATCCAGAATATTGTGACCGATTCCGAGACAACTGCCAAGCATCTGATCGAATACCTGAAAAAGAATAAATACGGAAGGGCTACCTTCCTTCCCCTTACAAGCGTGGGGGCCAAGGGAGGCTTTAACCAGGACAAAGCCTTGCAGGAGCCGGGAGTTTTAGGCCTGGCCAGCCAGCTGGTGCAGGCGGACAGAAAGTATGAGGGGCTTGTCCGGTATCTTCTGGGGCGGGTGGTAGTGGCAGACAATATTGACAATGCCATAGCGCTTTCCAGAAAATATCAGTACACCCTGAGGATTGTGACTCTGGACGGGGAACTGTTAAGCGCAGGCGGCTCCATGACCGGCGGAGCATTTAAAAATGCCAGCAATCTTTTAGGAAGGAAGAGGGAGATTGAAGAGCTGGAGGGGCGGTGCCAGAAGGATCTGAAGGCCGCAGAGCTTATTCAGCAGGAACTGGTCATGAATGAGGAGCAGTTAAAGCAGCGGAGGGAAGATCTGGAGCAGCTGAAACAGCAGAAACAGGGGGCATTTCTGGAACAGAATACGATTCAGATGAACCTTTCCCAGCTGGAGGACAAGATTTTGGAGATTGAGGAATCTTCACGGGACATGGTGCTGGAAAACAGCCATCTGGAAGAGCAGATCCGGGAGATCCGAAAGAATCAGCAGGAACTGACTGAGGGCGTAGGAAAGCTGGAATCTGAAAATCTGCAGGAGGAAGCCAGTATAGAAACCATGTCTGCCAGGCTGGAGGCGGCTAAGGAAAGGCGGGAGCAGCTGGCTAGGGATCTGTCAGTGATACAGCTGGAAAGCGCAAATCTGCAGCAAAAATATGAGTTTATTCAGGAAAATGTAAAGCGCGTCCAGGGGGAGATGGACAAGCTGAAAGAGGAACTTCTGCAGCTTCAGGGAAGCACTGATTCCAGCAGCCAGGCCATTGAACTGAAGAATCAGGAGATTGAACAGTTAAGGGGAAAGATTGAAGAAGCCATAAAGGAAGCCGCAGGCTTTGAGCAGAGGCGGGAAGAGTACTCCAAAGCCAGGGAAGAGAAAACAGGAGAGCAGAAGCAGCTGTTTGACAGGCGGGAGGAGCTGGCAGGGCGCATGAGCCGTCTGGACAAAGAACTGTTCCGTCTTCAGAGTCAGAAAGAAAAGCTGGACGAGCGGCTGGAGCGCCATGTGGAGTACATGTGGAGCGAGTACCAGCTGACGGCTGCCTTGGCGGAAGCCTTCCGCAATCCCCAGTGGACCTCTCTGGGGGAAATGAAGCGGCAGGCCGGGGCTTTAAAGGATGCCATTAAGGCCCTTGGAAATGTAAATGTAAATGCCATTGAGGACTATAAGGAGATTTCAGAGCGGTACGAGTTTATGCATGCCCAGCATGAGGATCTGGTGAAAGCGGAGGAGACGCTGATGGGGATTATCCAGGAGCTGGATACAGGCATGAGACGGCAGTTTGAGGAGAAGTTTAAGGAAATACGCCGGGAGTTTGATCTGGTGTTTAAGGAATTGTTCGGAGGCGGCCATGGAACCCTGGAACTGGTGGAGGGAGAGGATATTCTGGAGGCGGGAATCCAGATTATTTCCCAGCCGCCTGGGAAAAAGCTGCAGAATATGATGCAGCTGTCAGGAGGTGAGAAGGCTTTGACAGCCATCGCGCTTTTGTTTGCCATTCAGAATCTGAAGCCGTCGCCTTTCTGCCTGCTGGATGAGATTGAGGCGGCGCTGGATGACTCCAATGTGGACAGGTTTGCAGGATATCTCCACAAATTGACCAGAAATACCCAGTTTATTGTGATCACGCACAGAAGGGGAACCATGGTTTCCGCGGACAGGCTTTATGGGATTACCATGCAGGAGAAAGGGGTTTCCACGCTGGTGTCCGTGAATCTGATTGAGGACAGCCTGGACGGGGAGAAGGCGGTGTAGAGGAGGAGCGGCATGATGGGAAATTGACGGGCAAAATGGCGGCAGCCGCCGAAGAAAAGCGCTGTGATGAAGAGTGAGAGAAAGACGAGGAGGGAGAAGCATGGCAGAGGGAAAGAAAGGTTTTTTTGGGCGGCTGGTAGAAGGGCTGGCAAAGACCAGGGCCAATATTATATCAGGCATGGACTCTATTTTCAGCGGATTTTCGGCCATTGACGACGAGTTTTACGAAGAGATCGAGGAAATCCTGATTATGGGGGATCTGGGGATTCAGACTACCATGTCCATTGTGGAAAACCTGAAGGCCAAAGTAAAGGAGCAGCATATAAAGGAGCCGTCAGAATGTAAGGCCATTCTCATGGAAACCATGAAGCAGCAGATGGACTTAGGGGAAAATGCCTATGATTTTGAGAATCAGAAATCTGTGGTTCTGGTTATCGGGGTCAACGGAGTGGGGAAAACTACGTCTGTGGGAAAACTGGCAGGGCAGCTGAAGGATGAGGGCAAAAAGGTGATCCTGGCGGCGGCGGATACGTTCCGGGCCGCTGCCATTGAGCAGCTGACCGAGTGGTCCCACAGAGCCGGGGTGGAGTTAATCGCCCAGCAGGAGGGGTCTGATCCTGCGGCGGTGATTTATGACGCCATTGCAGCGGCAAAGTCCAGGAATGCGGATGTGCTTATCTGTGACACTGCCGGGCGGCTTCATAATAAAAAGAATTTAATGGAAGAATTAAAGAAGATTAACCGGATTATTGACAAGGAGTATCCGGATGCGTACCGGGAAACCCTGGTTGTTTTGGACGGCACTACAGGGCAGAATGCCCTTTCCCAGGCCAGGCAGTTTATGGAGGCTGCCCAGGTAACGGGCATTATCCTGACAAAGCTGGACGGAACGGCAAAAGGCGGCGTGGCAGTGGCCATCCAGTCGGAGCTGGGGATTCCGGTAAAATATATCGGAATCGGGGAAAAAATTGATGATCTGCAGAAATTCAACGCTGAAGAATTTATTCATGCATTGTTTGACATGAAAGAAAGGGAAGAGGAAAAAGGATTATGATGACATTGGAGAGTTTTGAGGAAGCTTCGGAGGCAGTGGGCAGGGTTGCCCAGGAGACGAAACTGGTGTACAGCGAGTATTTTTCCGAACAGACAGGCAACAAGGTGTATTTTAAACCGGAGAACATGCAGTACACAGGGGCTTACAAGTTAAGGGGGGCCTATTACAAGATTAATACCCTGTCTGAAGATGAGAAAAAGAGAGGGCTTATTACCGCGTCTGCAGGAAACCATGCCCAGGGAGTGGCTTATGCGGCTAAACTGGCAGGAATTCCGGCCACGGTGGTAATGCCTACCACCACGCCTCTGATTAAAGTAAACCGCACCAGAAACTATGGGGCGGAGGTGCTGCTGGAGGGAAATGATTTTGACGAATGCTGCGGATATGCCTACAAGCTGGCCGAGGAGCGGGGGCTGACCTTTGTCCACCCCTTTAATGACCTGGCTGTTGCCACGGGACAGGGAACCATCGCCATGGAGATTATCAAGGAACTGCCTACGGTGGATTATATCCTGGTGCCTGTAGGCGGCGGCGGGCTGTGTGCAGGCATCTCGACCCTGGCAAAGCTTTTGAATCCAAAGATCAAGGTCATAGGGGTGGAGCCTGCAGGGGCCAACTGCATGCAGGAATCTCTGCGGGCCGGCCACGTGGTGGAGCTGAAAAGCGCGGATACCATTGCCGACGGCACGGCGGTGCGGTGCCCTGGCGACCTGA
Organism: uncultured Hungatella sp.; assembly: GCA_947089145.1. GTDB lineage: Bacteria > Bacillota > Clostridia > Lachnospirales > Lachnospiraceae > UBA3402. The sequence goes on from CAMUJH010000003.1 coordinate 79,058, forward strand.
TTTTCCCATATATACAGGAAAACGTGGACGACATCATCACGGTGGAGGACAGCGAACTGATTGTAACCTTCCTTGACATGGTGGAGAATCACAAGATGATCGTGGAGAATTCCGGCCTTCTTGCGGTGGCCGCCTTAAAGCACCTGAACGTGGAGAAAAAGAAGATCGTGTCCGTGTTAAGCGGCGGAAACATGGACGTGATCACCATGGCTTCCGTAGTCCAGCACGGCCTGGTACAGAGGGACCGGGTATTTACGGTGTCCGTGCTGCTTCCCGACAAGCCAGGGGAGCTGGCCAAGGTGTCTGCGCTTTTGGCGGAGCAGAAAGGAAATGTGATCAAACTGGAGCATAACCAGTTTGTCAGCATTAACCGCAATGCGGCGGTGGAGCTCAAGATTACCATTGAAGCTTTCGGGACAGAACATAAGAATAGCATTGTCAACGCCCTCAATGCAGAGGGGTACAGGCCCAAGGTGGTGAAGGCTTCCGGGACTTATACGGAGTAGGGCAGTATCACATATTTGTAAGGGGAAGGGAATGAAATTAGAACAGTTAAAGATAAAGGCTCCGTTTGGGGCGCAGGTGGACTATTTCGTGAAATGGGGGCTGATTTCCAGCGTCATAGGCGTGCTGGGAGGCGTGGTTGGCAGCGTTTTCGGACACTGCATCCGGCTGGCCTCTGAGAGCTTTCAAAATTACAGCTGGCTTTTGTTTCTGCTTCCGGTGTCAGGAATTCTGATTACATGGCTGTACAGAATGTTCCACCAGGAGAAGAACCGGGGAACCAACATGGTTCTTGAGGCGGTTTCCTCTGACGGGGAAATTGCCCTTTCTACAGGGCCGCTGATTTTTGTCAGCACCGCCCTGACGCATCTGACAGGAGGCTCCGCCGGACGGGAGGGGGCCGCCCTGCAGATTGGCGGAAGCATGGGAACCTTGGTGGGAAACGTGCTGCGGCTGGATGAGAGAGACAAAAAGGTGGCGGTAATGTGCGGCATGAGCGCCTGCTTCGGTGCACTGTTCGGCACGCCTTTGGCAGCAGGGGTATTTTCCCTTGAAGTTATCAGCATCGGAGTCATGTACTATGCGGCTTTGGTGCCATGCCTGTTTGCCTCCTTTATCGGTGCAGGGATAGCCGGGCTTATGGGGCTTTCGGCGGAACATTTTGAGATTCTGGAGATCCCGCAGTTTGGGTTTGTCCCGGCAGTGATTATCATATGCCTGGGGATTCTGTGCGCCATTGTAAGCATTTTGTTCTGTCTGATGCTTCATGAATTGGAGCATTTGTACAAACGTTTTTTTAAAAACCCTTATCTGAGGATTCTGGCGGCTTCGGCCATTTTGATTGTCATGTCACTTCTTGCGGGGAACCGGGATTATAATGGCAGCAGCGTGGGGCTTATTGAGGAGGCTTTGGAGGGCCATGTAAGGTATGAGGCCTTTGTGCTGAAAATGGTGTTTACGGCCGTGACATTAGGCGCCGGGTACAAGGGCGGCGAGATTGTGCCTACCTTGTGCGTCGGAGCGACTTTTGGATGCATCGTGGGGACTTTGTTTGGATTTTCGCCGTCTCTATGCGGAGCCTGCGGCATGGCGGCCCTGTTTGCGGGGGTGACCAACTGTCCCATATCCAGCATGCTGATTGCGTTTGAGATGTGCGGCTTTGAGGCGATGCCTTATTTTGCTTTGGCCATCGCCGTGAGTTTTACGGTGTCAGGGTATTACGGGCTGTATGGAAGCCAGAAGTTTGTGTATTCTAAGACAAAGACGGAATTTATAAACCGGAAGGCAAATTAAATGGGATTGAAAATCCATCACAAAGCGGCGCAGGCTGAAAACAGTCTGACAAAACAAAGGCGAAGAAAGGACAAATGAGGATGACAAAGGAATTCTGGAAAACCAGGAAAGGCTTTGCATTGGCGTTTGGGGCCGTGTGCGTAATTGCGGCAGCGCTCTTGCTGTGCTATTTTATATTCCGCCCTCAGGCTGCACAAGGGCAGAAGAAGATTACGGTGGAAGTGGTGTATGAGGACTCCTCCACAGAAAATTTTGCCATAGATACAGATGCCAGGTATCTGGAACAGGCTCTGGAGGACGGACAGGAGCTTACCGTGGAGGGAAGCAGAACTGGGCAGTTTGGCCTGATGATTGAAACAGTTAACGGGGTAACAGCCTCTTATGACAAGAATCAGGCATACTGGGCCATAGAGCTGGAGGGAGAGCCGTGCAATTATGGGGCCAGCCAGCAGCCGGTGCAGGACGGGGAGCATTACCGGCTGGTATATACGGCTGCCGGCGCCCCGTGAGGCGTACCGGGCAGGTGGCGGTGGACGGGCTGCTGGCGGCGCTTTTGTTTGTGCTGCAGATATCCCTGATCCATCTGCCAAATATTGAACTGGTTTCCCTTATGGTTATGGTGTATACGTTCACGCTGGGCAAAAGGGTGATAAATATCCTGGCGGCATTTACGCTTTTGGAGGGGATTTTCCACGGGTTTGGGATCTGGTGGGTTTCTTACCTTTATATTTGGCCGATTTTGGCCGGCCTTACGGCGCTGCTTAAGCGGTGGGGCGCGCCGGATTGGGGCTATGGGATTCTGTCCTGCCTTTTCGGCTTTTCTTTTGGGTTTCTCTGCTCTCTTCCCTATATTGCGGGAGGGCTGGGGGCCGTGTTTGCCTGGTGGATATCCGGGATTCCCTTTGACGTGATCCATGGGATCAGCAATTTGGTCATTGGCCTTGTACTGTTTAAACCGGTGAAAAGGGTTTTTGAAACCGTGGGGTGAGGGAAGGATCGGCTTTTGGGGAAGGGGGCCGTCTTTATGCGGGATTATGGCGGCTGCGAACCCCTGTGTGGTGATTGATGAAAAACAGGTCTTCTGTGCCTTGGATGTGCAAGGCATGGGAAGGCCTGTTTTTTTGTGGGGTGTTTTGTGGTTATGCGGCGGGGGGATTAGGCGGATTTATAATTATTTGTATTAATAAACGGGTTTACTTTGTTTATAGAAAGTGATATACTTTCTTAAGATCTACTATTTGACAAAATTCGCCATGAATTCAGGAATCAGCGGCATGCCGCTTGCATTCCCTTCAGGAGCCAGAGGATCTTGGAGAGGTATATTTTAAGCAGTAAGAAGGAAATTAAGAGGAAGGAGAGGAAAGAGAGAATGAAAGTCTTCAAACGTGGATTAGCCACATTCCTGACGGCGTTGATGCTGATTCCCAGCATGCCGCCTGCGGCGGTTAATGCAGCGCCTTTGGATTCTGTGAGTGCACAGGCGTCCATTGAAACAGCAGCCGAGGAAAAGCTTCAGGAAGAAAGCCAAAAGGAGGCCCTGGAGGAGGTTAAGCTTTCAGAAAAGGAGGAACCTAAAGGAGAAGAAGGCTCCTTGAGCGAGAGTGAAACCGCTGAGGAAGAATTTTCTAAAGAAGCAGAGGAGAGTACGGAGGAGGAGACGTCGAAACCGGCGGAAAAAGTCACGGAGGAAGAAATGTCGAAACCGGCGGAAAAAGCCACGGAGGAAGAGACGTCTACACGGGAGGAAGTAACCGTCGGGGAGGAGACATCGAAACAGGCGGAAGAAGCCGCAAAGGAGGAAGCCTCTGAACAGGTCCAGGAGACTGCAGAGGAAGAAACCACGGAGCAGGAGACGTCTAAACAGGCGGAGGAAACCACGCAAGAGAACAACTCCAAGGAGGAAATTTCTAAAGAGACAGAGAAGGCTGCACAGGAGAGCGAAACTTCTGAGAGCAAAGAGGATTCTTCAAACGTGAAAGAATCTTTGGAAGATGCGAGTTCCGGCGGTGGTAATGATTCCAAGAAGGAGGAATCCAATAAGAACCAGGAATCAGCAGCAGGCGAGGCCGATGCAGGGAAAGACTCTCTTTTAGAGAAGGTTGCAGGGCTTTCCAAAACAAAAAAACTGATGAATGCCAATGCCGCATCCCCAAGCAATGCGAAACGTCTGGCAGAAAATGAGTCTGGAGACAACGTGGGATTTAATACAGGAAGCCATGTGTATTACGTAGTCAGCAGGGAAGGCTTTGACGAGGGATTAGGGGATGCCTGCTTTGAGGAGGATGGAAGCTATAAGATAAATATTCCTGAAGAAAACCCATATTTCCCCTATGAAGTGCAGTTCACCTATGACGGAAAGACATGGAATGAATGGTTTATGACTCCAGATGACAGCGTGACCGTGGGAAGCCATGAGTTTTATGTGTCGCCATCCTTTGACAACACCGCAGTGACGCAGATGAGCCTTGAAATCGCCGGCGATACCGTGGTGGTGTATCCGAAAAAGAAAGAGTTTACCAATATGGATGACGGCGGGATCTCAACCATGTCATTGCTGCCTTTAGAGGAGAGAGAACTAAAAGACGTAGATCTGACAGCATATACGCCGGTGGATTTGACTCAGGTGTCTGTTAATTATATTTTTGGAGAAGAACCTTTAAAAGACACGGACAAGGTAATGTGGGCATACGGCTGGGATAGCGATGACTACAGCGTCAGCCAGTCAGGGGATAGGATAAATTTAAGCCGCAGCACATGCAGCGGCAACTCACGCTGGCAGATGATCGTAGGAGAAGACAATCAGCTGAATATGGGCAACATACGCTATTTGGTGAGCATAGACGTGAAACCTTCAGGAAATTGGCTGGTTCCGACTGTCTATAAGCAGTTTGAGGATGGGAAGAGAGAAAAAGTCTCGGTGTCTGACAGTAATTATTATGATTTTCCGTGGGGCGGACAGGATCTGGATGAAAGCCGGGAATTAAATATTAATGTGCCATCTGAGGAATTGGACTCTAAGGCCAATGCGTATATCAGCCTGGAAGTTAATGAGTCGGTTTTTCCCTCAGGAACTGTTCGGTACAGCACTTTAAAGGCATATCGGGGAAAAAATATTGCGGCAGACGCAGACATTACGGATCAGATATTAATCAAGGATATGTCGGCAAAGGATTCCGGCTATCTCATGTCTGAAAATGATTCATGGATCACGATAGCAGCCTATGATTCCAAAGGAAATTTAATGGGGCAGCTTCCTATAAAAGTGCATTTAAATCGAAAGCGTAATTATCTGTACTTTGACGATTTGTATGATTATGTTGATGAGCAGTGGGATCGTGTAAGCCTTGGAATGAATAGTGTCAGTGATGATAGTGATTACGGTGGAGAAACACGTATCCAGAAAAGAAAATACACCGTCATTTTAGAAAAAGGGTGTGCCCTTGACAAGGAATATTATTTAACAGCCCGCTATACCAAAGCTGGTATCGAAAGCCCTTCTTCTGTAACAGCTGCCTATGTGGGTCAGTATCCATCAATTGCCCAGGCCGTGGCTGCTGATGCGGCTGATATCAAGGACTCCCTTTTTGGCGAGAGCTATGGCGGAGGGTATAAGGCCAATTACAGCAAAGGTGTGTATTTTACGGTCTTTATAGGTGCAGACAGTTACGAAAAGCAGGAAATATACCAATATTTTATTAAGACAGAAAAGAAACCAGAGGGAGAGCCGATACTTAGTGACAGTACGAAAGTAAACTTTATCGGACTTAAAGATGGCAATAAGAAAGATATCCCCTGTTATCCAGTGGAGGCGCAGCATGATACTTACGGAGACTCTTATATAACTTTGCTGGTAGACAACGGGGTGGATTTGACTAAATTGGCACCTGTATTTGAATTTTCGCCATCTCAGGATGGCATAAATCTGTACACGGACGGCTCTCAAGAAAAAAGCGGGGAGACTTATCACGATTTCTCAAAAGGCCCTGTACATTATACGGCTGGTTCCGAGAGCAAAAAAGAGCAGCGGAATTACTGGCTGCAGGTAGTGCAGAAGACAGATGGAACTGGGGGGTTATATATTAACAGCCTGAATGACCCCAAAGCGAATACTGAGGAAAGAGATGGCGTAATCTATTCAACCCGTGAATTGATGGTTGACGGTCTTCATGACTATCAGCATGATATTTTGCTAATAAATAAGGGGACAGAAGATATTCCCGCTCTAAAAGCAGAACTGGTGTCTGAGCAGGTAGAGCTTGATCCGTACTGGACCCTAAAAGGCAATCAGGCTTTACTAGGCTTTGACAGCTTGAATAGTGGGCAGTCATATGGCGAACTCCAGAATTTTGCGAAACTGCGTATCAAGCCTAAAGAAGGCGTGAAAGGCGGGGACATTTCCGGCACATTGACCATTACCTCTGCCGGCAAGACTCTGATGGTGCTGAATCTGACCGGTATCGTAGGCGATCCCTGCATTACCACTACGGAAATTCCGGATGCGGTTAAATACGTTCCTTATTCTGTTATGATTCAGAACAATAATAAGTATCAGGATTTCAACAAAGTCCGTTATCATCTTGAAGAAGGCACCTTGCCGAAAGGAATGGCCATCTATGATAATGGTGAGCTGTATGGAATTCCCCTGGAAAGCGGCACCTTTATATTTACCGTGCGTATGGACAACAGCTATGGGAAATTTAAATCCAGCTATCAGACGCTGACGCTGAATGTAAAGGATAATACCAACCTTAATGTATACAACGAATCGGATACAGAATATACAATTAAAGTGCCTATCGGTAAAGAAGCCGGCGAGGGCACCCGAGATTATGTTTTAAGAAATACCAGTGATCAGCCATTTGTTTCTAATGGCGAATTTGATGACTTCATTGCTCTCTGGCTCAATGGTGAACAGCTTGTGGAGGGAGTGGACTACACAAGGGAAAAAGGCAGCACCAAGATGACCATCAAGAGCCAGACATTCAAGACGAAAGTTAAAAGCGGGTTAAACACCATTGCGGCGGAGTTCCGTAAAGGAGGAAAACACCGGGTAAACGAGCTGAAACGTACGGCTCAGAACTTCCGAATCTCGGTTCCTGACACGTCTGGAAACGGAAGCGCAGGAGGCAGTTCCAGCAGTTCCGGCAGCCGCGGCAGCTCCAGCTCCAATTCCGGAAATGACGGAGTGGTATCCAATTCTATGATAACCTATAACTCCCAAAAAGGATACGTTCACAGGCAAAGGGGAATCATTACGAAAGAGAGCAAAGGATATTCCCGCTGGCAGCAGGATGACAAAGGCTGGAAGCTGCTTTACGCCAACAATACCACGGCGGCCGGCAGCATGGTAACTTTGGAAGATGGCAGAAAAGTGGAGCAGATTCTCTGGGAGAAGATAAACGGCGCCTGGTATGCCTTTGGCGCTGACGGATATCTGAAGTCAGGCTGGGTTTTCGACTATCAGCTGAATAGCTGGTACAATGTATCGGTTGATACGGGAATGCTGACCGGCTGGTATACGGATGCCCAGGACAAGCATACATATTATCTTGATCCGGCAACCGGGAATCTGACCATCGGGTGGAAGTCTATTGAAGACAAATGGTATTACTTCAATGGGGTTATATCCGCACCTACATGGCAGCTGGATGAGGAAACCGGAAAATGGCATTACAATATAAGAAGCAAATCCAAACCTTTTGGCGCCATGTATCAGAACGAGACTACGCCGGACGGGTACCGTGTAGACGGGAACGGCGTATGGGACGGCAAGCGATAAGAAAGCTATAAAAAAGACGTGCAAAAAAGTCCTCTTCGGAGGACTTTTTGCTGATCTCATATCTTTTCAGCAGTGCGTAACAGGCGTTGGATCGAATTACTTAAAATAAAACACTTAACTAAAAGAAACTATTTTACTTTCTATAAATGAAGTGATATAATCAAGAAAGATCAACAAATCATAATGGCAAAGAAGAGGTGGAAAATGCTGAACTTATCACAAAGCCAGCTTCTTTTGTGGGGCGGCATCGCAGTTATGGCAATATCCGTGGTGACAGGAATCATTTCCATGGCGCTGTTTATGGTGACAGGCAGGAAACTTAAGAAAAAACTTGAAAAAGAGTACGGAAAACCACAGAGATGACGCAACTGCACTCTGTAAAGCTCTTCGTGCCTGATCTTGCGAAACGCTCTTATCCGATGCGTACAAAGCCGTCTGCATACGGGGAGAGCGGCGAACTGGTTAATCTGCCGCAAAAGACAGGCGCAGGAGGGGCTGCAAGAGCACGCGTAAGAGATTTGGAGGATTGGCTATGTCTCAGGTGATTGCAGGCATTTATGAAATAGAGAACCAGATTGGTTCTGGAGGCGGGGGAATCGTATATTTAGGACGCCATATGAGGCTGGAAAAAAAGATCGTGCTGAAAGCTGATAAGCGGAGCCTGAATACAAGGCCTGAGATGCTTAGGCGGGAAGTAGATATGCTGAAGGGGCTGGCACATACCTATATTCCCCAGGTCTATGATTTTGTCCAGGAGGACGGCGTAGTCTATACGGTTATGGATTTTATAGGCGGGGAAAGTCTTGACAAGCTGTTGGAGAGAGGTGATATCCCATCACAGCCTCAGGTGATTCAATGGGCCTGTCAGCTTCTTGAAGCGCTCAGTTACCTTCATGGCCGCCCTCCCTATGGAATTCTTCACGGCGACATCAAGCCAGCCAATATTATGCTGCGGCCTAATGGAGACATCTGCCTTATTGACTACAATATCGCATTGGCTCTGGGAGAGGACGGGGCCGTGAAAGTAGGATACAGCTTAGGATACGCATCCCCGGAGCATTATGGCATTGAGTATAAAAGCGCAAGAGAACGTCCCGGCTCAAAAAGCCGTTTGGCAACAAGGGCAAAGGCCAGGAGAGTTACAGTGCTTGTGGATCAGTCTGAGGGCAATAAGAGCATAAGCAGAAGCAATGCCATTACCCTGGATGCCCGTTCGGATATTTACAGCCTGGGAGCAACCCTTTACCATCTGATATCTGGATGCCATCCGGCGGAAGATGCCAAAGAGGTTAAGCCGCTGCGGCCTGGGGTCTGCAGTCCCCAGGTTGCCGAAATCATAAAAAAGGCCATGGCCCCGGCTCCGGATATGCGCTATCAGACCGCAGACCAGATGCTGGATGCCTTCAGGCAGCTGCATAAAAGGGATAAAAGGGTCATCCGCCGCAAAAGGCGGGAAGCAGCCATGGCAGCGACAGTGTCTCTTATGTTTCTGGCAGGGGGAGCCTGTTCCTTTGTGGGGCTGCAGCAGATGGAGCAGACGCAGGAGGCCATGGCGCTGGCAGAATATTCGTCTAACAGCCTTGCAGAGGGAAACGTATCGGAAGCAGTCAGGCTGGCTTTGCAGGCAATTCCGGAAGGAGGCAGTATTTTAGATGCGCCGGTTACGGCACAGGCGCAGAAAGCCCTGACTGACGCCCTGGGAGTCTATGATCTGTCAGACGGATTTAAATCCGCCGGAACAATGGAATTTCCCTCTGCTCCTTTTGGGATTCAGGCATCGCCCAAGGGAAGCCGGTTTGCAGTCATATATCCATATGAGGCGGCAGTGTTTGACACAGAAAGCCGGGAGAAGATTGCGGTTTTGCCTCTTCAGGAGTCAGCCCTGTCAGATGTGATCTTTCCAGATGAAACCCATGTGGTGTATGCCGGAGATAAGGGGGTGTCAGCCTATGATCTGGATTCCGGGAAAATCCTCTGGACCGGCGAGACGGCCACCGGCCTTGCCGTGTCCGCAGATGGAACTGTAATAGCCGCAGTAAACCGAGATGAAGAACGGGCGGTGCTGTATCGCATGGCAGACGGGGCAAAGACGGGAGAGCGATCTTTTGAAGGCCAGCATATGCAGGTGGCATCCAATGATACCTTTGCCAATCCCAATGATTCTGTGTTTGCTTTGAACCGGGACGGAACCATGCTTGCCGTAAGCTTTAGGGGAGGCGGCCTAAGAATTTTCGATCTGCACAACCCTGAGGATGATCTGTACATTTTCGATGAATCAGATTACACCCATTTTGAAGGCGGCTTTAACGGAAAATATTTTGCCTTTGCGGCTGATGGAAATACCGATGCGTTGTTTGGCTTAATTGATACCCAAAAGGCTATTTATGTGGGGGATTTTGAATCTCCAGACAGTTTTATTCTTAAGGCGGACGAAGAGGGAATCTTTCTGGCCAACGGCGGCGTGCTGGTGAACTTTGATCCAGAAACTCTTGAGGAGACGGAACTTGCCTATTCGGACAATGAGACGATTACCGGCTTTGACGTTGGAAAAGAGTACGTCCTGACAGCTACAACCGGTCCGGGATTTTCCTTCTATGACAGCGGGACAAACAGAATGTCATGGGAAAGCTGCAATGAAAACTGCGATTTTGCCCTTCTGGCCGGAGAGTGGGCAGTACTAGGAAACCGGAACCAGCCGACAGTGCGGTTTATGAGACTGGAAAACCATAATGAGGCGCTGGTTTTATCCTATGATGCCCGCTATGACCATGATGAGGCCCGTATCAGCCAGGACGGGCGGACTGCCATGCTGTTTAACTATAAAGAATTTCGGCTGTATGACATGGCCGGAAATATTTTGGCTGAAGAAAAGCTGCCTGACCCTGACCAGATCTATGATCAGCAGTTTCGGAAAAGCGAGGCAGGCTCCTGGCTGGAGGTGATCTGGTATGACGGCACGGTCCGCTGCTACAGCGCAACGGACGGCTCCATGATTTCAGAGGAAAAAAAGGATGCCCCGTCAAAGGAACTGTATGAGGAATTTTATACGGATCAATACAGGATAGCGTCATCTCTTCACGACGCTCCCAAGGTATATGACCTTGAAAGCGGAAAGGAAGTGGCACAGCTGGAGAAGGACGATTACCTGACTTATGTGACGCAGGCAGGGGAATACATTATCACAGAATATGTCAGCACAGAAGGAGAGCGGTACGGCCTGCTGCTTGACGGCAAGCTTCAGACTCTGGCACGCCTTCCCAGACTTTGCGATATGGCGGACGGAATGCTTGTATTTGATTACGAATCGGGAAACTTAAGGAAAAGCCCTTTGTACTCCCTTCAGGAGCTGACAGCCATGGGACGGACATATGAAAACGGGACGTAAAGGCGGTCAGCCCGATCTTGGCCAGAAGAACCATGAATGCTGCCGAGGCAGCGGTAACTGCCTTATATCCAGAAGGGACGCAAGTGGAATACCTGGGGAGGGACGGTTTTACGGAGAGAGAAAATTACAGCAGCTACTATGTGGATTTAAGCTTCCTGGCGCCAAGTGCGGAGTTTTATATCCACTGACATGTAAGATCAGACTTATTTAGGGAGGAGAAAAGATGGCAGCGGCAGCAGGCCTTGGGTTTGGAGCGATACTTTTAATCACGGCGATCTTCTATTTAAAAAAAAGGAGAAAGAGGATTCAGGAAGAAAAATTTCAGGCTACCAAAAAAGTCCGGGAGGATTCCCTGAAACAGGCATTGGCCAACAATTTGGAACCTGCGTCAGATATGGAGGTTTCCACTCCGTATCGGCCTTATAAGGTAGATTACTCCACTGGCGAAAATCAGGAAAACAAAGAAAGGCTGCCTTTGCTGCAGCTTATAGAAAAAAATAGGCTTTCTCAGAAAAAATATATTTTCCGCGCCAATGAGACAATTACTCTTGGGATTCAGTTTGGCACGGCGGATATCCTTAATAATCCGGAGAGCGGAGAAGGGTGGTGCGAACTGTATTTTCAGAAAGACGCATACTGTATCCGTTCACTGGGAAACCGCCGGGTTTCAGTGCAGAGAAACAAACATGCGGCTGCCGTTGACAGATACGGAATTAAACTGAAGTCCAAAGACATCATAAAAATTGAAGATACCACGTTTCAGGTTTTTTATATAAAAGGATAGGGAATGGCTAAGGAGAAAAAAGAATGAGCATTGTTCTTTCAGTGTACAGCAAAAATGCATTTAAAGAGTTTGTCCTTCCGGCGGTGAACAACACGGAAACCACGCTTATGCTGGAACATTATATCTTTCAGATTCGTGGTGACATTGAGATAAAGCTGGAAGTCCTTGACGGCAAATGGTACTTCCAGGATATGGAGGAACGGATCTATGCCAACCACAAAGGCTACGGAGGTAAATTCCTGGAAGATCAGGACACGTATACCCTGATTTCTAAATATAAAGAAGAATTGGCCATAATGGTCCGAGTGGTTGAGAGTTCCTTTAACGTGTATGATAAATTCAGCCTGAAAGGCATAAACAGGGTTACCATCGGCGCAGGAATGGAAAACGCCATGGCCTATTCGGCATTTTACGGAGGAGCGCAGATCATTTCCGGGAAACATGCCGAATTTGTAAGACAGCAGGAACGCTGGATATTAAATGATCAGAGCGCCAACGGAGTTTTTGTCAATGACGTCCGCATTCACGGAAACCGGGTCATGGAATTCGGCGACAGGATCAACATATGGGGACTGCGGATCGTCTATCTGGGAGACATGCTGGCAGTGAGCCAGTCTCAAAACCTGAAACTGGATTCGTCTGTTCTAAGGCGGTTTGATTTCGCAGTTACGGACATGTCCGAGGAGGGCAGGGACCCAGGGCCTTCTGAGAAAGCTTACTACCATCGTTCGCCCCGGAACATGGAATCTCTGGACACGGAAACCATAGAGATCGAGCCGCCGCCTGCGCCTGCAGAAGAAGAGGAGACGCCTCTTCTCATGCTTATCGGCCCATCTCTGACCATGATGCTGCCTATGATGCTGGGAACCGGCATGGCCATTATAAGCAGCAGGATGGGCGGGGAATCCAGCGGCGCATATATGTATACCGGATTGATCACGGCCTTATTTTCCGGAATTTTCGGAGCCTACTGGGCCGTATCCAACATGAACTATGCCAAGAAAAAGACCAGGCAGAATGAAACCAGGCGTTTCGACGCATACAGCGAATACTTGATGAAATGTTCAGAGGAAATAAAAGAGAAATACATGCAGAGCATGCGGATCTTAAGGGAAAGGTATCCTTCCGTAGACCAGATAATGGGAAAGCGGGACGGGGGGTACGACCAGCTGTGGGGGAGAAACCGATCCCATGAAGATTTCCTTTACCACCGTCTGGGCGTTGGCGACAGGCCTTTTCAGATCAACATAGAGGTGCCAAAGGAAAAATTCCGGCTGATCAATGATTCCCTGGCGGACAAGCCCAGGTTTATCAAGGAAAGCTATAAAATACTCCACGACGTGCCCGTAGGCATTGATCTGGAAGAAAACACTCTTATTGGCGTCGTAGGAGGAGAGCGGAAGGCCGGAGCGTATCAGGTGGTATATGGTCTTGCCGCACAGCTTGCCACTCAGAACTGCTATACAGATGTGAAAATGGCGTTTATCACGCGAGATGAAAAATATAACGGACAGGATGCCTGGAGCTTTACAGAGTGGCTTCCCCATGTATGGTCCCAGAATAAGAAGAGCCGCTATGTTTCCCTGGAACCTTCCCAGGCTGGAGACGTGTCCTATGACCTGACCCAGGTGCTCCGCCAGCGGGCAGAAGAAATTTCGGCCCCGGGAGGAGAACATATACGGTTTAGCCCTCACTATGTGCTTTTCGTGGAGGATGAATCCCTTTTGGAAGGGGAAATGATCAACAAATATATTTATGGAAAAGAACAAAAACTGGGGATCACTACCATATTGATGGCAGAAAAATATTCGGATCTGCCCAATTCCTGCGAGTGCATTATCCAGAATGACTCCGAATACCAGGGCATTTTTAATGTAAAAAGCGGACGCAACAATGGCATAAAAATCAAATTTGATTCTATGAATGCCAAAGCGCTGCGCAAGATCGCCAGGATGCTTGCCAACCTGGAAGTCAATGAAGTGGAGGTAGGCGGGGAGATACCCGGGGCGGTAACATTTTTTGAAATGTACGGAGTTACATCCCTTGCCGAGCTGAACGTGCTGGAAAGATGGAAGAAGAACCGCACCTATGATAATATGAAATCCCTCATCGGCATAAAATCCGGAGGACAGCGCTGCTATCTGGATCTCCACGAACGGTATCACGGCCCCCATGGACTGGTTGCCGGCACGACAGGTTCCGGAAAATCAGAAACCCTGCAGACCTACATGCTGTCTTTGGCTTTAAATTTCAGCCCGGATGATATCGGCTTCTTTATCATCGACTATAAGGGCGGCGGCATGGGCAACCTGTTTTCAGGGCTGCCCCACATCCTTGGGCAGATCTCCAACCTGTCAGGGAACCAGGTCCACCGTGCCATGGTTTCCATTAAAAGCGAGAACCTGCGCCGCCAGAGAGTCTTTAATGAGAACGGGGTAAACAATATTAATGCTTACACAAGGCTGTATAAAAACGGGGAGGCCAAGCAGCCGGTTCCCCATCTCTTCATTATCATTGATGAGTTTGCAGAGCTGAAGCGGGAGGAGCCGGATTTCATGAGGGAGCTGATCAGCGTTGCCCAGGTAGGGCGAAGCCTGGGGGTCCATCTGATTCTGGCGACTCAGAAGCCCAGCGGCACTGTGGATGACAACATCTGGAGCAATTCCAAATTCCGGCTGTGCTTAAGAGTCCAGGATCGACAGGACAGCATGGATATGCTTCACAAACCGGATGCGGCATATTTGACCCAGGCCGGCCGCGGATACCTGCAGGTAGGCAATGACGAGCTCTATGAACAGTTCCAGTCCGGCTGGAGCGGCGCGGTCTATGATGATGAAACGGGAAGCGCAAAACAGGTTATTGCAAAGCTTCTTACCAGCACCGGGCGGGCCGGCCTTGTGGGAAACCATATGAAGAGCAAGAGAAAAGCAGCAGCCAGATTAAAATGGGTTACCACTCTCTGCCAGATCGTAAGCCAGGCAGATGCCGATGATATTTCCTGGTATTATAGGCAGTTTGAAAAGGCAGGAATTGATTATCCTGAAAATGAATACAATACCAGGCTGCTGCATAATTTTGCAGAGCTGTATTACGAGGCGTGTGCCGCATGCCCCCAAGGCGGGGACGAGGAAGCAGTCTGCAGGCATATAATTGCGGAAGCTGAAAGCCGGAAGATTAAGCTGCCGGAGATAAAGGAGAAGTCCCAGCTAGATGCGGTGGTCGAGTATTTGGCACAGGTTACTGCTGCCGCCGGATACCAGAAACAGCAGCCTCTCTGGCTGCCGGTATTGCCAAAGTCCATCCCTCTTAAAAAACTGGAGGGATATCAGAATCAGATATTCTCAGACGGGCAGTGGCCCTCCCAGGAGCCCCGGTGGGAATTAAAAGCCATGGCTGGCTTATGCGATGATCCGGCTAACCAGTTCCAGATGCCTTTGGTATTAAATTTTGCCCAGGACGGCAACCATGCCGTGTGCGGCATCAGCATGAGCGGAAAAAGCACCTTTTTGCAGACGGTTATTTACTCTCTGATCCAGAGTTATTCGCCAGAATACGTAAATCTGTATATTCTGGATTTCAGCAGCCGGATGATGGAACCTTTCGAGACAGATGCCCATGTGGGAGGGATTTTATATGAAAATGACCTTGATACCATAGGGAAATTTTTCTATATGCTCCAGTCCATGGTTCAGGAAAGAAAGGAACTGTTCAAGGGAGGAAACTATTATCAGTACGTGAACAAGCACGGGGTAGTGTGTCCGGCTGTGGTAGTTGTCATTGACAATATTGCGGGTTTCCGCGAAAAAACGGAAGAGGCATATGACGATATGCTTCTGCAGATTTCAAGAGAGTGTACGGCAAACGGCATTTACCTGCTGATCTCAGGGGCCGGCTTCAATACGACGGAGATACCAGGGAAATTAAGCGAGAATATCCGCAGGGCCGTATGCCTGGAAATGCAGGACAAGTTTGCCTACAGCGATATCCTGCGCTCCATGCAGCTTTCTACATTGCCGGAAGCCGGTGTGGCTGGCCGCGGACTGGTTGAGACAGACGGAGCCATTTTGGAATTCCAGACATGTGTTGCAGAGGAGGCGGCGGATGACTACAGCCGGCTGGAAGAGATCCGGAATCAATGCGGCGCCATGACTGCCTCGTGGAGCGGCAGACAGGCAAAACCCATACCGCAGATTCCTGAAAGGCCGGTGTGGCCGCAGTTTCGGGCGCTGGAGGAGGTTCAAAAACAGATTGAAAACCCATGTCTGCTGCCTGTGGGATATGATCTGGCTACGGCAGCGGTTACGGGAATCAATTTAAAGCAGACTTATTGTTACATGGTTTCCGGCAAGAAAGGGACCGGAAAGACAAATATGCTGCGTATCATGATGCGGACTGCAGCGGAAAAAAGAGGCAGGGTAGTTGTAGTAGAGTTTAACGGTTCAGAGCTTAGCGGCGAGGCAAAAGCCCTTGGCGCGGATTACATCCAAAACGAGGATGAATACTTTGCGTTTGTGCAAACGATGATTCCTGTATTTCAAAATAGAAATGCCCTGCGGCAAAGCTTTAAGAGCCAGGCAATGGAAGATGATGAGATCTTTGCCCTGATGAATGAACAAAACGAACCATACTTTATTTTCATTGCAGATCTGGTAGACTACACACAAGTCCTTCACAGGAATGAGAAGAACTACGGTATTGACGGCGCCATGACTAATTTCCAGGAAAAGGGCAGCATGCTGAATATTTATTTCTTTGCCGCATTAAACCCGGATAAAACCGGAAACGCAGTGGGCGAAAGCGTGTATGAATCCTTTGTTTACTATAAAACAGGAGCGCATCTTGGAGGTTTTGCAGATTCTCTTACAATCATGGAATTCCCTGGATTAGGATATAAAGAACTTGCGTCCGGCGATAAGCCAGGCTGCGGCCTGATGCCTTCTGGAGACGGTGCGCAGACTGTAAGGATTGTAACTCCGTTTGCCAAGGGGGAGGCATGATTACCTGTTTGACACTGCTGAAAAATCGGGAAGAATATGAACGGCTTTTGGCCGCAGTCAGAAAATATGCTGCGGCCTATACCGATGAGATGTGGACTTATTTCTTTTTTCAGAGCATTTCCCAGGCACGGCAGCTTCTGGACACGGAACCGGTGTTAGACCTGATAAGCTGGGATGTCACGATGAAGGGTGCTCTTGGGCTGCTGGAAAAAATGCGGCGGCGAAACAGGGAGGCATATCTGATGATCATCGCGGACACATCCGTATCCCCTATGGCATATTTAAGGCCAGGCATTGCGCCTGGGGCGCTGCTCTTAAAGCCTGTAGGCGGAGATGACATGGAAACGGTCATAAGGGATCTCTTTGAACTGATGGCAAATAGAGCAGATTATAATAAGGAAGACACGTTTCTGGTGGAGACACGGGAAGGAAAGCAGCATATTCCCATAAGGCAGATAGACTGCTTTGAGGCGAAAGAGAAAAAAGTGTTTGTAAGGACAAAGAGCTGCGAGTATGGTTTTTATGATACTCTGGATGCTTTGGAAAGACACCTGCCGCCAGGTTTTGTACGCTGTCATAGAAGCTATATTGTCAATATGAAACGGGCCAGGATGCTAAGGCTGGACGAGAACGTCATTGAAATGACGGATGGCGCCCAGATCCCATTTTCCAGAAGCTATAAAAAAGTACTTAAGGAGTATTTTAAACATGGATGATTATGCCTTGTTTTTGTCACGTCTTGAATTTTCCATACTGCTTATGGCCGGGGGCGTTAACGAGATACCTTGCTTTGCTCTTTCGAAAGCAGAGCATGTGGACAGGAAGCAGATGACAAAGGCCATTCACCAGCTGGTCTTAAAAGAGTTCCTTCAGGTAAAAGAGACAGGCTTATGCATGTCACCGATACTGGCTGAGATGGTAGAATGCATGAAATCTTCCAAAAGGTATCTGCTGGTGGAGCCTGGCAGTGACCATCAGCCTCAGAGGATTGTATATCTGGGGCCTAAGGCAGTAATTCTTGAAAATGCGGATCATGCAAATTATGATTTCAGGCTGTTTTTGAAAGCTTTGGAGGATTGCTGGACATGGCTGGAAGAAGCCTTTGACATGCCGTATACAGACACTGCTTTAAAGGCGGAGGCTGAAAAACTGACCGATTTAAGCGAAATGGCCAAAAGAGAGCTGGAAGCGCTTAGACAGCTTAAGCATCCCGGCAGCAGCAAGGGGATACGTGTGTGGATGGAACAGGTGAGAAAGCGTCTGGGAGACGGGGCCATTGCAGGCATGCGTTTTATTGACAGTTCCAATCAATCCCTGCTTTGGGATATGATCTTGCTTTCAGGAACCATGAATCTGTGGTTTTTGCGGGGCAACGGTGATTTCCTGGAAGTTTTTCCGGATTCCATTGAAACAAGAGATGAAATAAAAAGCTATTTTGGAGGGGAATAGGATGATCATTGTGGATATCGAAGTACCTTCGATTGAGAGAAAATATCAATTCAGTGTGGAGGAACAGGTTTCCGCTGACACTCTCATCGCCGAGCTGGCAGAAGTGATCTGCCAAAAAGAGCAGTGCGCCTTAATTGGGGATCTGTCAAAGCTGTGCCTCTGCGCCGGGGAGAGCGGCAGGATCTTAAACCGCAGCGAATCCCTTGCCAAACAGGGCATAGTCAATGCGGACTGGCTTTTACTTGTGTAAATATTGCTGTTCGTCAGATAAACAGAACCTTTTATCAGGTATTCATCTACAATTTTGGTGAGGTGATATACTGAGAGCATCCTAAGGAGATGACATGGAATGCAGGTAAGCGTAAAGACAATGCCAATGAGCGCCGTACCGGATGATATGAACCGTATAAAAAGAAAAATAAATGTCTGTCTGCTGGAGTTAGAGCAGGTCAAACGGGATCTTGGGTCTCTGACCGGTTTGGAACAGCAGGTTATGAGGATTAAAAGATGTGAAAGGGAGATGGAGGCTCAGGCGAGATACTGTACTTTGTTTGGAAACGCAATCAGTCAGATTTGCAGACAGTATGTATGTACGGAACATAACGTTATGGACTACAGCGAAAACGTAAGAATAAAAGCACGGAGAGAATCTTTAAGCAACAGGTCTTTAAAAGAATTGTATCCTTTATTTTGCGAAGTTTTTTTTAGGGAAGGGGGGCGATTAAGTTGGCCATGAAAGAGATTTCCATTAATACGGCGACTCTTTCCAGAGACATAGATCAATTGTACGTGCTGCTTGGGCAGCTTGAAAAAGACCGGACAAGGATGATCCAGGAGATTCAGGAGCTGAATGCCATGTGGAAAGGACCGTCGAACCAGGCATTTAACCAGCAGTTTAAAACAGACTGCACATCCTTTGAGAACCTGTGCAGGACGATCCGGGAGATGATCCGGGCAATGGAGCACGCAAGGGAAGAGTATGACTCGTGTGACCGTAAGGTAAACAGTCTGGTCTGCGCACTTAGGATATAGGAGGGAAAAAGATGATGAAGGAGACGGCCCAAGCCCTGGCTGCCACGGTCAGCCAGGGGGCGGCACAAGGGGTATTGGCAGCGAGGGCCAGACTGCAGGGCGCCAGCATTTTAGTAGATACCAATAGAATGATCGCAAAGGCTGATGCCGTATCGTCCGCCATTGCAGACGTGGAGCGGACATTTCATGAACTGCAGAAAGTTGTCGCAAGGACGACAGGCTATTGGATCGGGGACGCCGGGGATCATCACCGGAAAATGTTTTTTGATGAAAGAGATGATATCGCATTTATTCTTACCCGATTAAAGGAGCATCCGGAGGATCTGAAGCTGATGGCCAACAATTTTGAGACGACAGAGCGAAAGCTGACAGAAATTAATCAGAAGCTGCGCAGCGATTACATATAGGAGGCCAAAGAGCATGAAAAGCAAAACGCAGATCAGGATGAACTTTGCGAAGGCGAGGGCGGATGCGGATAAGATTGACAGAATTGCATGGGATATGAGGACGCTTTCCAGAGGAAATCTGGAGAATTCCATAAATGATCTGGCTGCCGCCTGGACAGGGACAAATTCCAGGCTGTTCCTGAAAAAAGAAGGGCAGCTTCAGAACGACATGGAACAGACGGTCAAAAACCTGAAGGCGATTGCTGAGGATATCCGCTGGATTGCCAAGCAGGTTTATGAAGCCGAGATGCGGGCCTATGAGATTGCAACCCGCAGAAGAAGCTGATGATTTTTATGGTTCGCATGTAAATTACCTGGGAAACCGGTATTTGCAATATATAAAAAACAGGAGGATTTATACCATGGCTAAGATCAGAGTAACCCCGCAAACCCTCAGAACCAGAGCGAATGAGCTGGAAACTTTGAACAACCGATTCAAAAATGAAGTGACAAAGCTCAGGAGCCTGAATTCAACGCTGGGCAACCAGTGGAAAGGCGACGCCCGCACCGCATTTGACAGGGAGTTCCAGAAAGACGCGACAAAATTTGATGAGTTCCACAAGGGAATTCAGGAGTTTATCCGGGTACTGCGTCAGAATGCGGATGAATATGACAGGGTGGAGAACACCAACACCAGCATTGCAAGCGTAAGAAACGCATAAAAAGGAAAAGGAGACTACAATTATGCAAGGCGAATTATTAGTAACCCCTCAGGTTCTTAAGACCACATCCAGCTCATTTGACCAGAGCAATAAAACTGTAAACTCAACCACAAGCAGCATGATGCAGAAGGTAAATTCCTTGAGGAGCGCATTTGAGGGCGATGCCGCCAACGCTTATATTCAGCGGTTTAATCAGCTGCAGGAGGACATGACCCAGATCAACAAAAAGATCTCGGAACATGTGAAGGATTTGCAGGACATGGCAGCTAATTATGAAAGATCCGAGAAAAAGAATGTCCAGTCAAACCAATCTTTAAAGACCAATTACATCTAAATCAAAGACAACTGCAGAACAGAAAAAACAAGGGCTTTGTCTCCGGCTTTCGGCGGCAAAGCCTTGAGAGGATTGTGAATGTTTATGAAAAGAACTTGGAGCAGAGGCATTATCGGAGGGCTGCTGGCAGTATCTTTGTGCACCCGAGGGGTGATGGCAGCCGCCGGGGCAGGGGAAATCTTAAGTTTTGGCACAGAGGATAAAAATATCGTTTTATACATACAGAATCCGGGAGAAACCTATGAGATCCAATGTCAGATAGGGACCAGCGAGGCAGAAACGATAGAAAGCCATCCCATTGGGGAGGAGGCGGTTCCCATGGAAACAATTATCTTATTGGACAACTCCCTTTCCGTCGTAGACAAATACCGGCCCATGATCAGCACGGTTATGTCGGAACTTGCGGCTAACCGAATGAATGGGGAGCAGTTTACCATTGCCGTATTTTCAGACCGTCTGGATTACCTTGTTCAGAAATGTGCGGATTATGTCCAGGTCAAGCAGGTCATAGACGGGATCACTTACAACAATCAGGAAACTTACCTGACAGATGTGCTGTACGGCATGCTGACTGAGATGAATGGGGAAAATGGCACGGAAAATAAGACAACGCTGAAACGCATTATCATAATTTCAGACGGTGTTGATAATAAATCCATCGGTTATACGAAGGAGGAATTGTATGGCGCATTGGAGAAGACTCCATATCCCATCTTTACGCTGGGATGCACTTACAAAAATAATAATGAGCAGTTAAAGAACATGTTTGCGTTATCGAGAATGACCGGCGGGGAGTCCTGGCTTCTGGACGACGTTTCCGACCCTATGGAGATTATAAACGGCGTTTCCGCCCTGAACCAGGCGCTGAAAGTGGTGGTAACGCCTAAGGAGAAGGACCGGGACGGGACCCGCAAGGGCATTAACCTGATTGTGAAAGCAGGGGATCAGAGCATCTCTGATTCCGTAGAGATGACTATGCCGTTTGACACTATTGCGGAAACCACCCAGGCACAGACCACAGCGGCGCCGGCTCCAACGACGGCGGCTCCGACGACTCAGGCTGAGATGGCGCCTGCTGAGACAGAAGCCAAGCCCTCGAAAGGACTGTCAGGCTTTGTGCCGGCTGTAGGAGGCGTTTTGCTGGCAGGACTCATAGCCGGAACCATTATTTTTCTCAAACGGAAAAAAGAGGAGGAGCGCTTTGTGAGGGCAGAGCCAAAAAGCGGCAATACATCGGGGGGAAGCTCAAACGGGAAGAAACATGTAACACAGATGACGGACGGGGAGGAGGTCCCTGGGAAGCGGTCTACCATGTTCGTCTGGGGGCAGGAAGCCGCCCACACGCTGATCCTTGAAGATGCAGATAACCCGATCAAACGGTTCGAAGTGTCTTTAGACGGTTCTATTTTAATAGGATATGATGAGGAATGTCAGATCCGGCTGAATTATGAGGAGACTGTCTCAGGAAAACACTGCCGGATTTATGCGTCTAACGGCAAGATCTACGTGGAGAATCTAAGCCGTTCCAACGGCACCTATATGGATGGCAGGAAAATAACAGGAGCTGAGGAGATCTTTACAGGCTGCGTGCTGAAGCTGGGAAAGCTGAAGATGAGAGTTGAGATTCGATAATGAAGATTCAATATACGGCTTTTAGCGAGAGCGGATTGAGAATGAAGGAAAACCAGGATTCTTTGTTCTGCCAGACAGACGACAGGGCGGGGCTGTTCGTGGTGGCAGACGGAATGGGCGGCCATGAGGACGGGGCATATGCCAGCAGACAGATAAAAGAATATGCGTCAAAGTGGTGGAAACATTATCAGCAGTCTGGGGAACGGCCAGGCTTTTTGAGAACCGTGCAGGAACTGAAAGAGGTTTTTAACGCTGCCAACACAGAGATCTTCAGCCACACGGCAAAAGGCGGTATCTGCGGTTCAACCCTTGCAGCCTTATGGCTGGAGGAAAGCGCCTGGGCCGTATTCTCCTGCGGTGACAGCCGGTGCTATCAGGCACGGCGCGGGATCTTTAAAAGGAAATTTTTCCAGATGACAGCTGACGATGTGTGGGAAAATCAATCTGAGAATATCCGGGGCATGAGCAGGCAGGAGATTGAAAACAATAAAAATTATGGATGTCTGGTGAGGGCGGTAGGGGTACAGCCCGAACTTTCCTGCTCAATACAAAGTAACCGGCTTAGGGAACGGACCTTATTTCTTCTGTGCAGTGACGGTGTATACAAATATTGTCCTGACAAAATTTTGAAAAGACTATCCTTTTTTTCCTTAAGATCAAGCAGGCTGAAATCTGCAGCATGGGATATTCGGCGGCAGGTATTCCAAAACGGGGCGGGAGATAATCTGTCATTGATTTTAGTAATTGCAGAAATTTGACCGTTTGTCAGATTCAGCGGTTTATTTATCAGGAACTTATAAAATAAGCGAAAACAAATTTTATAATTGTTGTATTATCATAAGAGAAAGGTGACAGCAGTATGAGCGAGTTTAAGATAAAACCTCAGAGAGCCCGGTCAGCCGCGCAGGATATGAACAGCATTGCCAGACAGATGAAAAATCTTGAAGAGCAGATACGGAATATCCAAAGGGGCTTAAGCTTTGAGGTTTCCCAGAAGCAGAGGATTCGGCAGCGGCTAAAGACAGCCGGCGATGACGCGGCGGCCCAGTACAGGGGGCTTTACAATTCTGTATCTGTTTTGGACAGCGTTATCAGTACATATGAGGCAACGGAGATCCGGCTGGCCGGTGCATCCGTGGATTCTTCAATGGGAAGAAATGAAATTGCCTGGTCAGGCGTTGTAGAAGCAGATCCCATCCTGAATTATTTGACTATAAGAACAGGTCCCTGCGATAAAGTTTTGGATATGATCTATAAGTCTGTGATAGCGGCAGCAGGACCTTTTGGAACAATTGTTGATGCATTCAAAAACGGATTTGACGGAAATTCCGGGAACGCAATCAAAGATCTGATAGAATTGGCGGGCAGTTATGTTGAGAATAGTGATAAAAGCGGGATCAAGTGGGGGGATTTGTTTGGTATTAAGGATTCATTCAAAGGAGCTATGGGAAAATACAACGATTTTTCAACTGTTCAAAAAGGATTTTCGACAGTATGCAACTGGGCTGCAGCGATTGTTTCAAGTGGTTTCGAAAATTATGAAGAGCATGGCAATTTTGGTGAGAGATTTTGGGAAGAAACTGCAATGGAGTCTTTGCTGGAAATTGGCAAAGATATATTGATTTTGGGGGGTACAGTTACTGCCTTTGCCGCTGCCGGAATATCGGGTTCAGGTTTGGCAGTTGGCATTGCAGTGGCAGCTACTACAGCAGCTGTTACGGTGGCAGTAGACTGGGGGTTAGATGCCATTGTCAGTTGGGCTACAGGTGGAACACAAACCAGCTGGACAGAAGCAGTGTCGGATTGGGCTTGTGACGGATACGAAAAAGCAGCTGACTGGGCGAAAGATACGGCACAAAAGGTATTCGATTGGGCTGGGGATACAGGAAAAACCATAGGCAATGCGGTATCAAACGGTATCAATGGCATAAAAAATGCTGTACAAAATATAGCAGGTTCCGCATGCAGCTGGGGAGTATTTAGCTTTAGCTAAAAAAGCGGTATAAATAAATTATTTTCAGGAGGATGAACGCAATGAAAAACAATGTCAGGGAATTATTACCAATCGGGACGGTTGTCATTTTGGAAGAAGCCAGCAAAAAGGCCATGATTTACGGTGTAAAACAGACGGATAAAGCTACGGGGACAGAGTACGATTATATCGGAGTTGTTTATCCGGAGGGGAGTATGGGAGACGGCACGCAGTTTTTCTTTAACCATGATATGGTCAGCGAAGTGTTTTTCCGCGGATTTGAGGATGAAGAGCGGACGGCTTTTATCGACAGGCTGGCTGATTATTATGACAGGCAGGAAGAAGTAATTGACGAATAAGATGACAGCGATGATTTTTTAGACTCCAGTGTGTCGGAAATGCGTCTTTATAGGGCGGAAAGCAAACCACCCGTTAAGCCGGTGGAACTGATTAGACGAGAAAAAGGAAGGATGAATCGATGAGATCACTGAAAAGAGGGGCAATAGTATTGCTGACAGTTTTATTCTTGCTGCCGGCACAGTCATTTATCGTAACAAACGCAGCGCTGGCTGATGCAGCCCAGGAAAATCCTCTCTTGCAGGCAGAAACAAAAGAGATACCAGAGACAGAAAAGGAGGAGGGCATAGACAAAGAAAACGCAGACAAGAAGACTGATGAAGACTCTTCAGAGGGCGGGGAGGAAGAAACAGAGGAGGGCAGTGACGCTTCCAATGAAACGCTCATGGGAGGGGAAACAGGCATTACTCAAGAGACAGACAGCTCTGAAGACAGTAAAGAAACAGTTATGGAAGAAACAGAGGGCAGCAGTGATGCATCAGATAAGGTGACTTTGGTGGAAAGTGCAGAACACCAAGATGGAGAGACTTCTGAGGAGGGCAGTGACGCTTCCAAAGAGGAGTCATTGGAGGAGACAGCAGAAGCCGAAAAGGTGAAAACTTCTGAGGATAGCGCAGAAATTACAAAGGAAGAGGAGACAGAAGGCTATGCGGCGGAAGAAACCGGTGAAGATCCTCCCATAGAAAAAGGTGTTACTGACAAGATTGAAAGCGCTGAAGAAAACACTCTCGGGACAATAGAGACTGCTGCTGACAACGAAGTTATGTGGGAGACAGAGACTGAACCTGAAATACCGGAATTTGATGAGATTGGATTCAATACAGGCAGTCATGTTTTCAGGGTGGTAAGCCGGAGCGCAGGAGAAAAAGGCATAGGGGATGATGTTTTCTCGGATGACGGCAGTTACACCATCAATATTCCAGAGCCTAACCCATTTTTTCCATACGAAGTGCAGTTTGTCTATAATGGAAAAACTGAGAACAGATGGTTTCTGACCCCGGATGACAGCGTGGATATTCATGGACATATATTTTACGTTTCTGCTTACTTTGACAGCACTGCAATAACACAGATGAGCCTTAATGTGGCTGGGGATACGGTGCCAGTGTATCCGAAAAAAAAGACGTTTACAGATGATGGCGGAGACGCTATGGAATTGTCTCTTCTGCCGCTGGAAGAAAGGGAACTGGAAGTCGATCTGACGGGGTTTACTCCGGTGGAACTGACAAGGGTGGAAGTGGGATCTGTTTTTAAAGGAGATCATGCTTTAAAAGACGGAGATATGGTGATGCTGGCTTATGGGAACAGCGAGTATTATAAAGTCAGTCCGAATAAAGGCATTATAGATTTGAGCCGGCATACATTTGATTGTCAAAAAACTAAGTGGCAAATAGTAGTTGGCGATGATGACCAGCTGGCTGATCAAAATATTCGCTATACCTTAACAGTGAAGGTAACAGAATCCCGAAATTGGCTGATACCTACAGTTTATATGTTGGACAGTCAGGGAAAATGGAAGCAGGATGTGACTTTTCCTGAAAATACTTATTATATGGATGCTTTTTCGGATGGCCGGAAGCTGTATATTCAGCATGCTTCTGACCTGCGGATGTATGAGTTATATATAAGTCTGGAAATTAATAAGTCAGTTTTTGACAGCCATCATTATGATCATATAAAAGTATACGCTGGGAGATATACAGATCCAAAAGAGGCTGTGGCAAAAGGGGAAGATATCACAAACAAGATTTTCATAAATAAAACGGAAGGACAGAATGGAGGATATGCGCCAGAGAACATAGGCTTTACAGCCCATTATTGGATCACTATGATATCTTATAATTCAGAAGGGGAGGTAACGGGATGTCTGCCGGTTATTATTCAGAACCGTCGAAACATAACCCTTTCTATTAATGGGATGTATGCTGCCCCTGGCATTCAAAGCCCAAATGTTTCGAGCCAGTACCATTCCCTTGAGATAGCTGATAACGAGGAGGAAGAAGACAATTATGATTCCTGGGATTATAAAACCAGAGTTTATACGTTAGATCCCGGATATTCGGCTAGGGGAACATACTATCTGACATTAGATTATAAAATAGGAAATGTTTCAGAACCATCGTCAATAACCGCCGCTTATGCTGGAAAATATTATACTATCAAAGAGGCCCGGCAGGCAGGCGCTCAGGACATTAAAGATCTGTTATTTGATCAGACTCAGGGATACGGGGCGGATTACAGTCAGGGAGTATACTTTACTGTTTTTGTAGGGGAAGATCCTGTATCTGGTCAGACAGGGCAGCGGCGTCAGGTTTATAAACTGGGTTTCAGGACTGAGGAATATACTCCAGACTTCAGCGATAGCTCCATTGTAAAATTTACTGGCCTTAAAAACAGCGCTGGAGAAAATGTTACACATTGCATTATCGACATGAATGAGGATTCTTATGGTGAAAATAATTATCTGACAATTTTAGTAAATAAGAATACAGATTTAAAATTAGCGCCTGAGTTTCAGATTATGCAGCATGGTGTAAAATTATATGCTTCTGGGGGCACTGCCCAGGAGATCAGCGGAAAGAGCATTCATGATTTTTCAAAAGGTGCTGTGGAATATACAGCTGTAGCAGAAAACGGTGACAATTCAAAAAATTACTGGATTCAGGTGGTGAGGGCGGCTGACGGAAAAGGAGAACTTTACATAAACAGCCTGGAGGACGTCCATGCAAAAACCAGGCGCAATAAAGATGAGAATACTGGCGTAACCGTAATATCTTCTACCCGTGAGATGTTCTTAGATGAGCGGCATGACTATGAGCATAACATTTTAATCGCCAATGTGGGGACAGAGCCTATTCCTGATTTAAAGGCAGAACTTGTGTCAAAGGAAGTGGAACTGGATTCTTACTGGACGCTGAATGGAGATTATGGCCTGGCAGGCTTTAACCACATGTCTGACACTATAAACAAGACAACCCATTACGGCTCATTGAAAAATCTGGCCAAACTCCGTCTCGTACCGAAAAAGGGAACAGATGACGGCAGAGACATTTCAGGAACCCTCACCATTAAATCAGGGGAACAGATTTTGATGGTGCTGACGCTGACAGGCGTGGTTGGCGACCCTGGCATTACTACCACGGAAATACCGACAGCAGTTAAATATGTTCCCTATGGTACCATGATCCAAAATAATAATAAATATACATGGAATAAAGTGAGATATGAACTTGCAGGCGGTGAACTGCCGGATGGAATGTCTTTGAAATCAAACGGCGAATTATATGGCATTCCAAAACAAAACGGCGAATTTAAGTTTACTGTCTCAATGACTAACAGCTATGGAAGCATGCCTTCCCGAGAAAAGGAACTGACACTTACAGTTCAGGACAACGGCAATCTGAATGTTTACAACGCATCCGACGCGGGATACGAACTTATGGAACCTATAGGAACCGAAAAGGGAGCTGGTACCCGGGATTATGTACTGGAAAACGCTTCTGATCAAAAATTTGTTTCAGCCGGCCAGTTTGGGGAATTTATAGACTTATGGCTTAACGGCGAGAAACTGATTGAGGGAGAGGACTATACTAAGGAAAGCGGCAGTACAAGGATCACAGTGAGAAGGCAGACTTTTGTGAAGAAGGCTAAAAGAGGGACAAATACTCTTTCAGCTGAATTTCGGGTACAGGGTGATCGGACAAAAGAACTGAAACGTACGGCGCAGAACTTCCGCATGGAAGCGCCAAAGCCTGACAACAATGCAGCTGCCGGCAGCCATACCACAGCCACAGGCAGCAAAGGCAGTTCCGGCGGTGCGTCCGGTTCTTCGGTTTCTTTAATAAGGTATGATTCCAAAAAAGGATATGTACATGCCCACACAGGAATCATTACGGGAAAGGATACCAGATATTCAAAATGGGAGCAGGATGAAAAGGGCTGGAAGCTTGAGTATGCTGATAAAACTGCAGCATGCGGCCACAGCATTACATTAGAAGGAGGAGACACTGCAGAGCAAATTCTTTGGGAAAAAATAAATGGTTCTTGGTATGCATTTGGTGTTGATGGATACCTGAAAAACGGCTGGGTCTTTGATTATCAATTAAATGGCTGGTACAATGTATCAGCTGATAATGGAATGCGCAGCAGCTGGTATGTGGACCCGCAGGATCAGAACACCTATTATTTAGAACCACTGGCTGGAAGAATGGTAACCGGCTGGAAAGCCATTGACAGCAAATGGTACTATTTTAACACGATAGCTCATACTCCTACATGGCAACTGAATAAAGACACAGGGGACTGGAATTATAATACAAAAAGTGAATTAAAACCATTTGGGGCTATGTATAAAGGTGAAAAAACACCAGACGATTATTATGTAAATGAAAACGGGGAATGGGACGGAAAAGAAAGATAGGACTGGAAGCAGTGAAAGGAAAAAGGTGTAAAATCTTTACACCTTTTTTCCCATTAAATATCAATCATTTTTTCTATCATTAAAAGGGCATAATCCCTCTTTTTCTCATCCAGCAGCGCCCAGGATTGAAGAAGCTTTTTTTGCTGTTCTGTCAAATCCGGATATTCGCCGGAATCTGAGAAAAACTGCGCTAGCGAAATTCCAAATGCATCGCAGATGCGCTGGATGGTTTCTAAGGACAGAGTGGACTGCTGCCTGGCCATTTTGGAAAAGGCAGACTGGGAAATACCGGTAATCTGGGAAAGGCGGTATTTGCTTATGTTATGCTTTTTACACAGTTCATCAATCCGATCCATAATATTCATCTGATAACTCCGTTTCTGTGGGTAATGATTGTAACCTTGAAAAGTGCCTTGCTGTATAAGGATTATTGTAGATGGAAAGACGATTGGATGTTACCTGTCAATTCGGGAAGCAAAATGATTTCCATATTAGAATGTAAGAAAATACGTTTTTTTATACGCAAAGCCTGAAATATCTGGAAAAATAGGAGATTTTATAATTTCCATAGAGAAACTGGTTTACTTTTTTTCGTGAGAATGTTATAATCTCTCAAGACAAAGGAGAGGATTAATATGGATAACAGCAACAGCTATGAGCGGGAAATTGATTTAAAGGATTTGATGTTTGCAGTTTTGCACCGATGGCGGCTGCTTTTGGCGGCCGGAGTTGCCATGGCTCTTGTACTGGGCGGGTATAAGGGCGCTTTTTCAGCTTACAAGGGGTATGACAGCGAGGCTGACCAAAAGTATGAAAAAGAGCTGGAACTTTACGAACAGAAGCTGGAAAACAGCCGGAAGGAAATCAACAACTTAACGGAAGACATCGAGAAGCAGCAGGAGTATCTGGACAAGTCTGTGTACGTGAATATGAGTCCCTACAATATATGGGAGGCAAAGGCGTCATTTTTCGTGGAGACGGATTATGAGATTATGCCTGGCATGACGTACCAGAATAAAGATTATACCGCCACAGTGCTCCAGTCCTACGAGGCCGCCCTCAATGACGTGGAGTTTATGGAAAGGCTGGCGGAGAAGACAGGGACAGAGGTCCGCTATTTAAAAGAGCTTATGAGCATCAGCATCGGACGAAGCGATGAGGGATACAACAATTTGCTGAACATACAGGTGAGACACGGGGAAGAGGAGAAAGCCAGGGAACTGGTAGAGACGCTGGCAGATGAAATATTCCGGTCCACCAGCAGGATCTCCTCCAAGATTAAGAAACATACGGTTACTCAGGTCAGCATGAGCCTGGGCACCGTGGTGGATCTTAATCTGGCTGACAGGCAGAGGAACGAGCGGACTCAGCTGGAGAATCTTACAAACAGCTTGTCAGACAAACAGGACAGCCTGGAGGAGCAGGAAAAAGAAAAGCCGGAGATGGCGGAATCCAGAAGCACTTTGATGATAAAAGGCGGAATTAAGTACAGCCTTATAGGCGGCGTGCTGGGAATTTTTGCCGCGGCCTTCTGCATCTGCATAGGTTTTGTCATGAGTGATAAAGTGTCTTCCGCCAAGGAACTGAAATATCGTTTTCAGATTCGCATCCTTGGGGCCATGCCTCTTGGCGCTGACAAGAAGAGTTCCGGGACAAAGAAGCTGAATCCTATTGACGCATGGCTGAACAGGCTGGAGGGCCGGGCCGGTAATAAAGATGTCAGCCGGGAATATGACCTGGCAGCTGTTAATATCCTTAATTATGTGGAGGGAAGCGGTTCCATTTTTGTATCAGGAGGGGCTTCGGAGGACAAGATCAAGGATGCGGCAAAACATTTGGCTGAACGGCTGAACGGCATAGAGGTGATTTCCGGCAAGGATTTCCTTTCTGATCCGGAAAGCCTGAAACAGCTGGCTGAATGCCAAAGCGTGGTCCTGGTGGAACAGTGCGGAAAATCTACCTATGGGAATACGCAGCAGGAGATTGAAAAAATTACAGAGTTACATAAAAAACTGGCAGGATGCATTATATTCGAATAGAGGAGGCTGCTGCACGGAAGACTTTACAGGCTTCGGTGCGGCAGTCCCTTATATTTCTAAAGGTTTTTGGACGGGAGTGGAGCATCAGAAACCTTGGCTGCCGGCATGATAGTATGGAGACAGATCTGTTATGGAAGAAATATGCAAATATCCCCGGACCCGCCATCTGGAGGGTTCCAGGAAACAGGCAGGGGATGAGGACTTAAATGATGTAAAATTTTCGGATATCAGGGGAAACTATCTGGTGCTGGAGGAAAAGATAGACGGAGCCAACTGCGGAATCAGCTTTGGCAGGGACGGGCAGATGTACCTGCAGAGCAGAGGACATTTTCTAAACGGAGGGTTCGGGGAACGGCAGTTTGATCTTTTTAAACGGTGGGCAAGCGTCTTCAAAGAGCCGCTTATGCATGTGCTTGGGGATCGGTATGTCATGTATGGGGAGTGGATGTATGCCAAACATACGGTATTTTATGATCGTTTGCCTCACTATTTTATGGAATTTGATATTTTTGATAAGCAGGAAAAGCGGTTCTTTTCCACGGCAAAGCGGAGAGAGATTCTGCAGGGAGCTGATTTTGTACATTCGGTTCTGGTGCTGGATGAAGGGCGCTATGGCAGCGGAGAGGAGATTGCAAGGCACATAGGGCCAAGCCACTTTATATCGGATCATGCCCGGGAAAGTCTGGAGGAGCAGTGCAGGAAGGGAAAAGCGCAGCTGGAACAGACAATTCTTCAGACAGATCTCAGCGGCATGATGGAGGGGATCTACATCAAGGCAGAGGAAGGAGACTACGTTGTAGATCGGCTGAAATATGTGCGCCCCACATTTTTAAATGCGATTCTTGACTCAGAAAGCCACTGGGCCAGCCGCCCTCTTGTAGCCAATAAGCTGGCGGACGGGGCGAAGCTGTTTTAAGGCATAGGAGCCGGGGCAGAAAGGGAGGGAAACCATGTCAGATATTTTATCTGAAATCCGGCAGTGCGGTTTTGATCTGAACCGGCTGAAACGCCGCTATCCGGAACTGGAGATACTTGAGGGGGTCAGACAGAATCCTCAGTATCACGGGGAGGGGGATGTGTACAGCCATACCAGGATGGTTTGCCGGGAGATATTAAATTTGGAGCAGTGGAGCAGGCTTGCCGAGAAGGAACAGGAGATGCTGTTTCTGGCAGGAGCCTTTCATGATATCGGAAAGCCGGCGTGCACCAGGCTGAAAGGCGGGGCGTGGACTTCGCCGAAGCATACCGTAGCCGGAGAAAAGGTGTTCCGCGCCATGGCTTACCGGCAGCAGGAACGGTTCGGGCTTACATGGGAGGACAGGGAGCTGGCGGCAAAGCTTATCCGGTATCATGGGATTCCGGTGTGGTTTTGGAAAAAGGCAAGACCGGAGTTTGACATGATAAAGGCCGCAGAGAGCGTGCCTATCAATCTTTTGTATCTTCTTTCCCAGGCAGACGCCAGAGGGCGTATATGCAGAGAGCCGGAGAGCCTGGAGGAACACATAGCTCTGTTTCTGGATTACGGGCAGGAGCTGGGGATCTTAAAAGGACCATACCCTTTTGCAAATAATTACACAAAATATCAGTATTTTCACAGGGACTCTTTGTGGCATGGCAGTGAACTGTATGATGACACGGAATTTGATGTGTGGCTTATGTCCGGCCTTCCTCTGGCAGGGAAGGATACGTGGATTCGG
This sequence comes from uncultured Hungatella sp., assembly GCA_947089145.1. Taxonomy (GTDB): domain Bacteria; phylum Bacillota; class Clostridia; order Lachnospirales; family Lachnospiraceae; genus UBA3402. Next base: position 111,840 of record CAMUJH010000003.1, read on the forward strand.
AATCATGGAGAGGGGCGGCCGGTGATTTCCCTGGATGATATCAGGCAGGAGTATGGGATTGGGCCAGGGGAGAAATCTTCTGAAGTTGCGGCAGCAGCCGCCGAGAGGGCAAAAATATTTCTCCGAAGAAAGGAACCGTTTATTTGGAATGCCACCAATATTATCCAGGAGACAAGACAGAAGCTGTGCGGCCTGTTTTCGGCTTATGGGGCCAGGGTTCATGTAGTATATCTGGAAGTCCCGTATCGGGAACTTCTGCGGAGAAATGAGAAGAGGGATCGGTATATCCCGGTTAAGGTGCTGGAGAAAATGATCGATAAGCTGGAGGTTCCGGCACCGTGGGAAGGGTATACGTGGAAATTGATTGAAGAAGACTGCGCCGGGAAAAAGCGGAATTCACTTACTTAAAGTGAGTTACCGCGCCTGGCGGCATAATCCTGTAGGATTTCAGGCTTTTGTAAGCCGAAAATTTCTACAGGATTATTTACTTTAAAAATCCCGCCGCCGATTAGGCGGCATGCATTCAGGGATGCCAAATGCGCCAGCCGGACTTTCATGCGCGGCGGTGCGTCCCCGGCCGGGCGCATGGAGGCTTACTTTAAGATCCCGCCTGCCTGCACCTATCCGCGGTAGCGGTTCAGACATGCAAATACCTCCTGAATCCTGGGCTTGGTAAGGCCGCAGGGCACGTAGGAACTGCAGAACGGTTCCCAGCCTTTTTTCTCCAGGGTATCATAAAGCCACCGGACTGTCTGCCTTACGGTCTTTTTGCCGTCCATAACCTGCTCCGCTCCATAGCGCAGAAGGTGAGCCAGGGCGTTGGTCTGTTCGGAATCCGCCAGCTGCTCCACATACCGCAGATCCACGTTCTCCTTGTCCAGGGAAAAAGAATCCTTTCCAAAAGTTTTAATCTTCATATGCTCCCGGCGGCCTCCGGCGCCTCGCTCTCCCCCTCGTCCCCGTCCGTATCCCCGGTCGCCGGCGCCGGAACGCCCGCCTCTTATGCCGGGGGCCAGAGCCCTTGAAAAATCCGGGATCTTAAAGTCAGGAGCCTGGATTCTTGGGGCAGTGTGGTCTTTGCAGAGTCCCTTTACCTGGCTGGTAATGTCTATGGGCCGGTAGCAGTCCATCTGCAGAATGGTATCTGCAATGTAGAAAAATGCCCCGGAGCTTCCGGCTACCAGAATGGTAGAAACACCGGCCTTTTCGTACAGATCCCTGGCCCGCTCCAGAAACGGGGTAATAGGCTCCTTCTCCCTGCTGATGACCTGCTGCATAAATTCGTCCCGAACCATAAAATTGGTGGCGGAAGTGTCTTCATCAATGAGAAAAAGCCTGGCCCCGGCTTCGATCCCCTCTATAACGCCTGCTGCCTGAGAGGTGCTTCCGCTGGCATCCTCGGTGGAAAAGCAGCCCGTATCCTTTTTGTTGGGAAGATCTTTAATAAACAGGGAAATGTCCACCTGGCGGATGGAGCGTCCGTCTTCCGCCCTCAGCTTTAGGGCGGTATCATCCGTGATCACATATTCCCGCCCGTCCCCGGCAATATGATTGTACACGCCCATCTGCAGGGCCTCCAAAAGAGTGGACTTGCCGTGGTATCCGCCGCCTACGATCAGGGTAATGCCCTGGCGGATGGCCATGCCGCGAATAGGGCCTTTGTGAGGCAAAGTGATGGTCTGCTCCATGGAGGCGGGGGAAGAGAAGGGGACGCTGCCTTTCATGGGCAGGTCGGAAACGCCGCTTTTTCTCGGCAGAATAGAGCCGTTGGCCACAAAAGCGGACAGGCCGTGTTCCTTCAGGTATTCCCGGACAGCCTGCTGGTCTTCCGATAAAAATATGGCCTGCTCCACCTTTTTGCCATCCAGCCTGCCGTAAAAGAAGCTGTTTTCCACGCAGCGGGGCAGGAAATCAAACAGGATCTTGTCCAGCTCCCCTGCATTGATGGTGCGGCCAAAGGCCGGGAAGCCTACATGGAACCGGGCGATGATCGCCTGCCCCGTAATCTGGCAGGCGCTTCGCTCCAACACCTCCTGGCCGCATCTGGTAATAGACAGAAGGCCGCTTTTTCCGGAGCCTTTGGCTTTGAAGTTGTAATCCTCAAACTGGGAGGAAAACTGTCTGGTAAGATAATCCTGCAGGGCAATGCGGGCCGGGGATTTTTCATAGAAAGAGACAGGAAAGCCGGCGTCCTTATGCAGAATCTCCACATGAAGGCTGGAGGGGGAGGCAAAGGGATCTCCCTGAACATGATCAATGGACAGTATAAAATTGCCGAACTGATAGCTTCCTGCCAACGATTTATAGGCAGGATAACTCTTATGGTCTACAGAGCGCAGAAGGGTGCGCAGTTCATTGGATGATTTCATAAAATATCACTCATTTCCTTTTATTTTTTTATTTATGAAAGTCCCGCCGCCCAACAGGCGGCATGCATTCAGGCATGCCAAATGCGCCCGCCGAACTTTCATGGGTGGCGGCGTGCCCCCGCCGGGCGCCTGGGGCATTTCCCTATCATGCCATATGTCCGTCCGTAAGGCTGGGGACATGGGCCTGCGTCCCCTCATTATACCTCATTTTGCCGGAAACTGCCAGAAAAACCTGCGTCAAAGAAGAAAATGGGGAAGAAAATCTCTTGAAGGAGACAGGCAGGCAGAATATAATAACATAAAGACCCCGCCGCTTTACGGGCAGGAATGGCGTTTGGCGCGCCCAAGGGGGATCAAGCAGAGGAAATGTCCCAACAGGACGAAAGTTAAAAAGGCAGGATGCAGCCTGCCGGAAAATGAGGTGTTTGTTATGTCGCTTCAATTTATTCTGGGAGCTTCCGGATCAGGAAAAACCAGGTATTTATATGAAAATTTGATCAGAATGTCCATAGAGCAGCCAGATGTACAATATATTGCCATTGTGCCGGAGCAGTTTACCATGCAGACGCAGAAAGATATCGTTATGCTGCACCCGGATCACGGAACCATGAATATTGACATTGTCAGCTTTGAGCGCCTGGCATACCGGGTATTTGAGGAACTGGCAGTGGAACATCCGGAGGTACTGGATGATATGGGAAAATCCATGGTTCTCAGGAAAGTGGCTTCCGGGGAAAGGAAGAATCTGGGGATTTTTTCCGGCCACTTAAACCAGACCGGGTTCATTAACCAGTTAAAGTCCATGCTGTCGGAACTTTATCAGTACGGCATAAGCCCGGAAAGCCTGAGGGAGGCTGCCGCAGAGGCCAAGAGCCCGCTGCTGAAAGAAAAATTGAAAGATCTGCTGGTCATCTATGAGGCTTTTCAGAAGGAAATTTCCAGCCGCTACATTACTGCCGAGGAAATACTGGACGTTTTATGCCGGGTGCTGCCGGATTCCCAGCGGATCAAAAACAGCGTGGTAACGCTGGACGGGTATACAGGCTTTACTCCGGTGCAGTACCGGCTTTTGGAGCTTCTGATGATCCATGCCAGGAAAGTGATGGTGACAGTCACCATCGATCCCAGGGAAGACCCATATAAGGAAGGAAAAATTCAGAACCTGTTTTTCATGAGCAAAGACATGGTAAGCCATCTGGTAAAACTGGCAGGAAAACATGAAATAGCCAGGGAAAAAGATGCGGTTCTGGCAGACGGCAGAATACAGAATCAGGGTTCTGGAGAAAAAGGAGCCTTTCAGGGACGCTTTGCAAAAGGGTCTTCCATTGCTTTTATTGAAAAGCATTTGTACCGCTTTACCACGGAAACATGCCTGGATGCGCCTGAGGAGGTTGAGCTTTTCCAGGCGTCAACACCTGCCGCAGAAATTGACCAGGCGGCATCCCGCATCCATAAACTGGTTCAGGATCAGCAGATCCGTTACCGGGAGATCGCGGTGATCACCGGTGATCTGCCCGGGTACGGGTATGAAATCGCCAATCGGTTTCAGGCGGAACAGATTCCCTATTTTATGGACAACAAAAAGAGCATTATGGAAAATGTCATGGTGGAATTTATCCGGGGGGCCCTGGAGATCATGGAGAAGGATTTCTCTTATGAAAGCATATTCCGCTTTTTGAAGACAGGGCTGGTGTCAGGGGAACAGGAGGAGACAGACCGTCTGGAAAACTACGTGAAAGCATTGGGAATCAGAGGTTTTAAACAGTGGAACCGGACATGGGAGCATACATACCAGGGCGGCAAAGGGCTGAACCTGGAAAAGCTGAACCGGTTCAGGGAAGAACTCCTCTTTAAGCTGGCTCCCTTAAAGGAAGCGTCAGCAGACAGGGAGAAGACAGTGAAGACCATGACTGCGGCAGTCATGTCCTGCCTGGAGCAGTGCCAGGTGCAGAGACAGCTGGAAACTTACCGGGACTATTTTGAAACCATAGGGGAATACAGCCTTGCCAAGGAATATGAGCAGGTGTATGAGATGGTGATCCAGATGTTTGACAGGCTGGTGCACCTTCTGGGGGATGAGAAAGTCAGCAGGAAAGAATACGCCCAGATTCTGGATGCGGGATTTGGGGAGATCACCGTGGGAGTCATTCCTGCCACTGTGGACAGAGTGGTGGTGGGAGACATTACCAGAACCCGCCTGGATCAGATCAAAGTTTTGTTCTTTATTGGAGTCAACGAGGGAATTGTGCCTTCCAGAAAGGAGAGCACGGGGATACTTACTGATATGGAGCGGGAGTTTTTAAAGGAAATGTCCATGGAGCTGGCGCCAACATCCAGGGAGGACAGCTTCCGGCAGAGGTTTTATCTGTACCTTATGCTGACAAAACCCTCAAAAAACCTGATTATTTCCTACGCCAATTTCACTCAGGCAGGGAAAGCCCAAAGGCCCTCTTCCCTGATTGGAGAACTGAAAAGAATGTTTCCCGGCCTTGAGGCCAGGGAGCTGGCAGATGAGGAGAAATCCCTGTCATCCGGCGCAGAAGCTTTGGACAGGCTGATTGAAGGCCTGCGGGATTATGAGGACAACAGAGAAAACAGCAGATTTTTGGAACTTTACCGCCATTTTGCCCGGGATCAAGCTTACAGGGAACAGGTAAGCCTTCTTACAAAAGCCGCATTTTACAGCTATGAGGAAAGAGGCATCAGCCGTGCGGCGGCAAGAGCCCTGTACGGAAAGATTCTGGAAGGCAGCGTTACCAGGCTGGAACAGTATGCCTCCTGCGCCTACGCCCATTTTTTAAGCTATGGCATGGAGCTTAGAGAGCGGCAGGAGTACCAGATCGGAGCCGTGGATATGGGCAATCTGTTTCACGGAGCCATTGACCTATGTTTTAAGGAACTAAAGGAAAAGGGGAAAAGCGCTGCCAATTTGACGGAAAGCGAGAGGAAGGAACTGGTGAAAGCCTGCGTGGCCCAGGTGACAGAGGAGTACGGAAACACCATATTAAAAAGCAGCGCCAGAAATAAGTATCTGGCGGGAAGGATCGAGCGGATGACGGATCGGACCATGTGGGCCTTGGGAGAGCAGCTGAAAAAGGGCGATTTCTACCCGGCAGGCTTTGAAGTGTCGTTTTCAGCCATTGACAACTTAAAGGCCATGAAAATACGGCTGTCCGAGGAGGAAGAAATGCACCTGCGGGGCCGCATTGACAGGCTGGATCTGTGCGAGGATGAGACTCATGTGTATGTGAAGATCATTGACTACAAATCCGGATCTGCCCGGTTTGACCTGGCTGCCATATACTATGGGCTGCAGCTGCAGCTGGTGGTGTATATGGATGCGGTGACAGAGCTGGAAAAACGCAGATTCCCCTCCAAAGAGGTGGTTCCCGCGGGAATCTTTTATTACAATATTAAAGATCCGGTGGTGGATAAAGAGGACGTGGACATGCCGGAGGACATTGAACAGATGATTCTGGAACAGCTTCGCATGAACGGGCTGGTCAACAGCGATTTGGAGGCTATCAGCCACATGGATAAAGAGATTGAGTCCAAGTCTGATGTGATCCCGGTTGCCGTAAAAGACGGAATGATTCAGGAAAGGTATTCGTCCGTGGCCAGCACAAGGCATTTTGAAGCTTTGAAACTGTATGTGCGGGGAAAGGTGCAGGAGGACGGCCGGCAGATCCTGGAGGGCAGAACCCCTGTGGCCCCCTACAGGCAGGGAAGCCGCACAGCCTGCGACTACTGTCCTTACCACGGTATCTGCGGATTTGACCTGAAGGTTTCCGGCTATAAATTCCGGCGTTTTCCTGGCCTAAAGCCGGCGGAAATATGGGAAGAGATTTTGGAAGGAGAAAAAGAGGATGAAGTGGACACAGAAACAGCAGGAAGTAATTGATGCCAGGGGGTGCAGCCTTCTGGTGTCGGCAGCCGCAGGAAGCGGCAAGACCGCAGTTTTGGTGGAGCGCATCATCCATCTTATATGTGACGGGGAAAATCCTGCCGACATAGACAGGCTTCTTGTGATGACCTTTACCAACGGGGCGGCGGGGGAGATGCGGGAGCGGATTTCCAGGGCCATTGAGGCCAAGCTTATGGAAGATCCGGGGCAGGAGCATCTGCAGGTGCAGGCAGCACTGGTGCACCGGGCCCAGATCACCACCATAGACAGTTTCTGCTTAAGCCTTATACGGGATCATTTTAATCTTCTGGACATTGATCCCGCATTCCGCATTGGGGATGAGGGGGAACTGATGCTTCTGCGGGCGGACGTAATGGCGGATATGCTGGAGGAATACTATGAGAAAGACGATCCGGTGTTCAGCCGGTTCGTGGAGACGTATGCAGCCGGAAAGTCTGACAAGGGCATTGAAGATTATATTATGCAGGTGTACACGTTTTCCCAAAGCAATCCCTTTCCTGAGGATTGGATGGATACGTGCAGGCAGGAGCTGTTAGACGGGGAAGAAGGGAACCTTGGAAAAACGGCCTGGATGGATTTTCTGCTGGCGGATGTGAGAAAACAGGCAGAGGAGCTGGCAGGGCAGCTGGAAAGCGCCATGGAGGCGTGCCGGCAGGAAGGAGGCCCTCAGATGTATCTGCCTACGCTGCAGGCGGAACTGGAGATGGTCAGGGGCATCGGGGCGGCGGGAGATTATGAGACGCTGTATAACAGGCTTCAGGCCGCAGCTTTTGGGAGAATGGCCGCTGCCAGAGGGAAAGACATTGATGCAAAAAAGAAAGAGTATGCCAGCGCCTGCAGAGACAGGGTAAAGAAGGCCATAAAGAGCCTGGCGGAGCTGTACGGGCGGCAAAGCCCGGCGGAGGCGGCAAAGGATATGTCAGAGGGCAGGGACGTGGTGCTGAAGCTTCTTGAGCTGGCGGAAGAATTTCATCGAAGGTATCAGGAATGCAAACGGGACAAAAATATTGTGGATTTTAATGACCTGGAGCATGAGGCTTTAAAGATTCTAATCAGGAAAGAAGAGGGAAAACTTTGCTGCACGCCAGTGGCGGATGAGTTAAGCCAGCGGTATGTGGAGATTTTGGTTGACGAGTACCAGGACAGCAACGACGTGCAGGAAACGCTGATACAAAGCCTGTCAGCACAGCGGTTTGGGCGGCCGAACGTGTTTATGGTGGGGGATGTGAAGCAGAGCATTTACAAATTCCGTCTGGCCAGGCCGGAACTGTTTATGGAAAAGTATGACTGCTACGGGGAGTATGGAGAAGAAAGCCAAAACACCCATGACGGGAAGCGCATGGAGGGAAAAAAGATCGAACTTTGCCAGAACTTCCGCAGCAGGGCGACAGTCCTTGACAGCATTAACGAGATATTTTTTCAGATCATGACAAGAAATCTGGGAAATATCCAATACACGGATAAAACGGCCCTTCACCCGGGGGCGGCCTATGAGGAGACAGAGGAAAAAGCCGGGACTCCTACAGAACTGCTCCTGGTAGATACGGGAACCAAGGCCCTGGGCCCAAATGATCAGGAACTGGAGGAGTATACCAGCCGGGAAATTGAGGCCAGGCTGATTGCGTCCAGGATCAGGGAGCTGACAGACCCTGAAAGAGGGCTGTCCGTGTGGGATAAAGAGAAGGGATGCTACCGCCGGGCACGGCACGGTGACATGGTGATCCTTCTGCGCAGCCTTGCGGGATGGACGGATTCTTTTTTAAACGTGTTGACTCAGGAGGACATTCCGGCGTTTGCCGAAACGGGAACCGGATACTTCGATACCATTGAAGTGGAGACGGTTTTGGCTATGCTGGCTGTCATTGACAATCCCATCCAGGATATTCCTCTTGCAGCGGTGCTGAAGTCTCCCATGGCAGGCATGGACGAGGAGGAGCTGGCCTGGATGATGGCCGCCTGGAAGCACGAGCCTGTAAAAGGCCAGGATCAGGGGATTTATGGGGCCCTGCGGCTGGTGCTTTTGGGCAGTGAGCCTGAAGGCTGCCTGGAAGAGGAAAACGGAGCAGCAAATGAGTGGGAAACGGATAACAGAAACGGGGAGAAAAGTGAAGAAAAGTGGGAAATAGATGATAGCAATAAAGAAAAATGTGAAGCAGAGTGGGAAAATAACAGCTTATATGGCGAAAAAGCAGATTGGCGGCCAAAGGCTGGCGCCGGGGATTTTTTGGACGGGAGGGAAACAAAGGAGCAGGAACCTATAGAAACAGATGAAAGTAAAAAGTGGGAAGATATCGGAATATTTGAAAAGAAAATAGGAACGGAATGGGGAAACATATCAATAAATTGGGAAAAATCAAAAGAAGAGTGGGAAAAATGTGCAAAATCCCTTGAGATCCCGGAAGACACGGCCAAGTCTGTCTACGAAAAAGCAGCCGCATTTTCACGGCTTTTAGGGGAGCTGAGAAGCCAGGCCGCCTATCTTCCCATTCATGAACTGATTCACCGCATGTATCTGCGGACCGGGTATTATGACTATGTGTCGGTTATGCCTGCCGGGGAGGTTCGCAAGGCCAATCTGGATATGCTGATTGAGAAGGCCTGCGCCTATGAGAAGACCAGCTATAAGGGCCTGTTCCATTTTATCCGCTACATCGAAAGACTGAAAAAGTATGACACGGATTTCGGCGAGGCCACCACGGCAGGGAAAACCAGGGAGATGGTGCGGATCATGAGTATTCACAAAAGCAAAGGCCTGGAGTTCCCCATTGTTTTTCTGGCAGGCATGGGGAAGAATTTTAACAGGCAGGATATAAGGGGGAAGCTGCTGATCGACGCAGATCTGGGGATTGGGGCAGACTATCTCAATGTGGAAACCAGGGTAAAGGCCAGCACCCTAAAGAAAAATGTCCTTAAGAGGAAAATGGATCTGGACAATCTGGGAGAGGAGCTGAGAGTTCTGTATGTGGCCATGACCAGGGCAAAGGAAAAGCTGATTATGACAGGCACTGACAGGTATCTGGAAAAGAAACGGGAGCGGTGGAGCCAGAAAACCTGGGACTCAAGACAGATTCCCTACACCATCCTTTCAGCCGCAGGATCTTACCTGGACTGGATGCTTATGTGCCGGCCAGAGGAAAGCCCTTTGTTTTCGGTCCGGAATATTCCGGTGGAGAGCCTGGTGGGGGAGGCGGTGGCCAGAAAGATAGAAAGGCAGGTATCCCAGGAAGAATTAAAAAATCTGGATCTGTCACTTGTGTACGACAAAGAGATGGAGGAACTTCTGAAACAGCGGCTGTCTTACCGGTATCCCTATGAGGCAGATATTGACCTTCACACGAAAATTTCCGTGTCAGAGCTGAAAAAACAGGGACAGGACATTGACGACAAAAACAGCCTGTTTCAGCCGTCGGTTCCGGACTTTTTAAAAGATGCCCGTCCAAGGGAAACGGGAGGAGCCGTGCGGGGAAGCGCTTACCACCGGGTTTTGGAACTGCTGGATTTTTCTGCCGTAACCAGCATCGAGGACTTAAAGCGGTGGATGGAGGATGCCTGCCAGAAGGGCTCCATAGCCCGGGATGCCGCAGCCATGGTAAAGCCGGAGAAAATCTGGAGATTTCTTGGGACTTCCCTGGGAGCGCAGATGAGACTCGCCCAGGCAGAAGGGCGGCTTCACCGGGAACAGCAGTTTGTGATGGGAATTCCGGCAGAGGACATGGGGCTGGGGCAGTCCAGGGAACTGGTGCTGATCCAGGGAATTATTGACGCCTGGATCGAGGAAGAGGACGGCCTGGTGCTCATTGACTATAAAACGGACCAGGTGGAAAAGGGCCGGGAGGAGATTCTGGTGAAGCGGTATAAGGTACAGATGGATTATTATAAGAAGGCTTTGGAGCAGATGGTGAAGAAGCCGGTGAAGGAGCGGATTATTTATTCGCTGACATTGCAGAAGGAGATTGCAGTGTAGGGTAACCGTCGTCAGCGGCAACGGGAAAGCAGGAAACGAAAAGGCTTCCTGCTTTTTCCCTCACTCCATCAGCTTAAAACATTTTTTCACGCTGTCCAGCGAGTTGGCGAAAGCAAGCAGGGCAGCAACCTCGTCATCAGGCATATTCTGAACTTTTCTGATAAATTCTATTTTGGCGGCGGAGAGGGCCGCAGGCTTTGTCTTTGGACCGCAGCCGATTTTTACCCATGAGGCCGAGTATCCATAGGTTTCCTCAATAAGCTTTGCCAGGGTATCGGAGATATTCTCTTTTTTTCCGTTAACCAGCAGATTGACATAGTTTGCGCTTACTCCCAAAGCCTTGGCAAAATCGACTTGCTTTATATTCCTCTCTGCCAGAATCAGTTTGATTCGTTCTCCTAAAGTCATGAAATGGTCACCTCGTTTCCAATATAGCACAGAAATAATACTAAGTCAAATAAACTATTGCTTGACACACAACTAAGTTAGATATATACTTTGATTAAGTCAAACAATGGAGGATATCTATGAAAACACTGCAGGAAAAAGAAGCTATGGAGAAGGAGCAGGGGCTGTCAGAAATACAAAGCAGGCAAATAAAGGCCGGCAGGCGGAGGATGCTCATAAGGCTTATTGAATACACGGATGAGGCGGATTTTCATAAACTGGAAGCATTCCAGGCCGGGTATGAAGCCGGCAGGGCAGGCAAAGACCCGGTGGAGCCAAAGGAGGATTGCTGATATGCTTTTTAACAGCTGGCAGTATCTGATTTTCTATCCCATAGCGGTTCTGACATATTTTATTCTGCCTAAAAAGCTTAAGAATCTTTGGCTTCTTGTGGCCAGCTACTATTTTTATATGGGGTGGAACCCTAAGTATGTGGTTCTTCTTTTTTTCACTACTATTGTCACATATGGGGGCTCCCTGGCCTTGGAGCGGCACAGGAGCAGACGGGTTCTGTTTACAGTGATTGCAATTAATTTCGGAATTTTGTTTTACTTTAAATACGCACGGTTTGCTTTTAGCAATCTGGCGTGGCTGTGTCAAACCGCAGGGATTCCCTTTGAGAGCCCGGATTTTGATATTCTGCTTCCGGTGGGAATCTCCTTTTTTACGTTTCAGGCCATAGGCTATACCATAGACGTATACCGGAAGGAAATTTATGCGGAGAAAAATTTTTTCCGGTATGCGCTGTTTGTGTCTTTTTTCCCGCAGTTAGTGGCAGGGCCTATTGAGAGAAGCAAAAATCTGCTGAAGCAGCTGGACAAAACGTATTCGTTTTCCTATGACCGTATGAGGGAGGGGATGCTTCTTATTATATGGGGCTTCTTTTTGAAGCTGGTTATTGCAGACAGGGCGGCCATTTTTGTGGACGCCGTATTTGCAGACAGCGGCAAGTATGGCGGGCTGTACATTGTGACTGCCTGTGTATTTTTTGCTTTTCAGATATACTGTGATTTTTCGGGATATTCCATTATTGCCATGGGAAGCGCAAGGATTCTGGGGCTGGAGCTGATGGATAATTTTAATGCGCCTTATTATTCAAAATCCATAAGGGAGTTCTGGCAAAGATGGCACATATCTTTAAGCAGCTGGTTTAAGGATTATCTGTACATTCCCCTTGGAGGCTCCAGGAAAGGCGCGGTGAGAACCAGCATAAACCTGATGATTGTGTTTCTTGTAAGCGGATTATGGCACGGCGCGGCCTGGACGTATCTTGTGTGGGGCGGTCTAAACGGGCTGCTTCAGGTAGCCGGAAAAGCGACCCGGAACATAAGAGGCCATATACGGAGGGTTTTATGCATCCGGGAGGAAGGCTTTTCCCACAGGCTTTTAAGAGGCGCAGTTACGTTTGCAATGGTAGATTTTACCTGGTTCTTTTTCCGGATAAAGGGGCTTAGAAACTCTGTCCGCGTTTTAAAGACCGTAATTACAGGCTTTAATCCCTGGATCTTTACGGACGAAAGCCTGTTTCAGTGCGGACTCGACAGAAAAAATTTTTATCTGCTTATACTTTCCATGGCAGTGCTGATGGCAGCGGATTACGGGAAATACAGAGGCATCTGTATCCGGGAGAAAATTCTGAAACAGGATTTCTGGTTCCGTTGGCTTGTATTTGCAGGGGGAGCGCTGTTTGTGGTGATTTTCGGCATTTGGGGAGGAAGCTATGATGCCAAGAGCTTTATTTATTTTCAGTTCTAATGAGATGGGAAAGCCGCAAAGAGTACAGAGAAGTCATGAATGGAGGCAGGAGGAAAAGGAAATTTATGAGTAGAAATAAAGTTTGGGAAATTTCGAAAAAAGGGAAACAACTCCTGTCATTCTTATGTGTTATAGGCCTGTTTGCCGGCGGGATGCGTTACTGTAGCAGGCTCTTGGTAAATAAAACGAGCATGAAAAAATATGAGCAGTTTTTTCATACGGATAAAAATTTTGACGTGCTGTTTTTAGGTTCTTCCCATGTCATAAACGGAGTTTCCCCTTTGGACTTATTCCGGGATTATGGGATTGCCAGCTTTAATCTGTCACAGCATGGCAATTATGTGAGAAGCGCATACTACATTTTGGAGCAGACTCTGGAAATTATAGAGACTAAGAACAGGGATATGCCCAAGGTGGTGGTTCTGGATATTTATGCAGGTGGGGAGAAGGTTCCATCGCTTCACAACGCATGGGACGGCTTTCCTTTGTCGGAAATAAAAAGGGACATGGCAAGGAATCTGACAGGTGACAAGCAAATGGAAATGACGCTGCCCCTTTCTCTTTATCACAGCAGGTGGAATGAACTGGCGGCAGGGGACTTTAACCCGGCAATTAACCGGTGGTATGGGGTAGAGCTTCGCTATGGAGTCAGTTTTCCCGGGGCCCAGATTATCACAGATCCAGAAGAGAAAAAGGATATTGAGGAAGAAAAGCGTTTGTATGTGGACAGAATAAAAGAACTGTGCACATCCCGCGGCATCCGCCTGGTGCTGATCCATATTCCCTATTCCTACAATCCTGAATGGCAGAGGGAAGCCAATGCATTCTATGATTATGCTGAAGAAAACCAGCTATGCTACATAAACTATATGAATGAGGATATAGGGATAGATTTTGACATTGACTTCTTTGACCAGGGACATTTGAATCCTGCGGGAATGCGAAAAATGACCCATGAACTTGGGAAGCTTCTGCAGGGCTTGGAGGTGGAGGACAGAAGAGGCGGGGATCAGGCAGAGCAGTGGATGAAGGAGTACAGGGATTTTATCCAATATCGGATCAGCAGCCTTAAGGAGATCAAACAGGCAGCCATTTACCTGATGAGCATCAACGATCCGGATCTGTTTTCCGTGGTGCAGATAAAAAGAAGCGCTTTGGAAAATGTGCAGATAAGGAAACTGATCCAGAGACTGGAAGAGGGAGAAAATCAGGTAGAGATCGTGGAGGAAGGGCAGGAGCTGAGGCCCCTCGACGGCAAGGAAGGGGAATTTGATATTTACTGTACGGTCTATGAGAAGGGAAACCGGGACAGCCCTGCAGACAGCAGAGGATTTGTCCGTCAGGAGTCATATGCAGTGAAATAGCGGCAGCGCCTGTATGCGGCGGAGCGGAATAACAGGGTGATTTCAATAAGTGAGACGCAAAATGCGAAAAAAGGGTTTTCTTTCCGATTAATCTGATGTATAATCACACAAAGCAAAGGCTTCAGGATCAGGAAATCAAACAGCCTCTTTCCGGCAGCGGAAAATTGGGAGCCTATGATTAGGAGGAAGATTATGTTAGACATCAAATTTGTGAGAGAGAATCCGGAAATCGTAAAGCAGAATATCCGGAATAAATTTCAGGAAGCCAAGCTTCCCATGGTAGACGAAGTCATTGAACTGGATAAGCAGAGCCGCAGCGCCAAGACGGAGGCAGACAGCCTTAGGGCCAGCCGCAACAAGCTTTCCAAGCAGATAGGGCAGCTTATGGGCCAGGGAAAGAAGGAGGAGGCAGAGGCTGTAAAGGCCCAGGTAGCCGCCAATGCCGCCCGTCTGGCTCAACTGGAGGCTTTGGAGGGGGAACTGCAGGAAAAGATTCTGAAGATGATGATGACCATCCCCAATATCATTGATCCCAGCGTGCCCATTGGGAAGGATGACAGCGAGAATGTGGAGCTGGAGAAATTTGGTGAGCCTGCAGTGCCGGATTTTGAGATCCCTTACCACACGGACATTATGAAGTCTTTTGACGGCATTGACCTGGACGCGGCGGGGAAAGTGGCAGGCAACGGATTTTATTACCTGATGGGCGACATTGCCAGGCTTCATTCTGCAGTGATCTCCTATGCCAGGGACTTTATGATTGACCGGGGCTTTACTTACTGCGTGCCGCCTTTTATGATCCGCAGCAACGTGGTAACCGGGGTCATGTCCTTTGCGGAGATGGACGCCATGATGTACAAAATCGAGGGGGAGGATCTGTATCTTATCGGCACCAGCGAGCATTCCATGATTGGAAAATTTATTGATACCATTACCCCGGAGGATCAGCTTCCAAAGACCCTTACCAGCTATTCACCCTGTTTCCGCAAGGAAAAAGGGGCCCATGGCATTGAGGAGAGAGGAGTTTACCGGATTCATCAATTTGAGAAACAGGAGATGATCGTGGTGTGCAGGCCGGAGGAATCTCCCATGTGGTATGACAGGCTGTGGAAGAATACAGTAGATCTGTTCCGCTCTTTAGATATCCCTGTGCGGACGCTGGAATGCTGTTCAGGGGATTTGGCTGATCTGAAAGTAAAATCCTGCGATGTGGAGGCATGGTCTCCAAGACAGAAGAAGTATTTTGAAGTAGGCTCCTGCTCCAACCTTGGGGAT
This sequence comes from uncultured Hungatella sp., assembly GCA_947089145.1. Lineage (GTDB taxonomy): Bacteria > Bacillota > Clostridia > Lachnospirales > Lachnospiraceae > UBA3402. The sequence continues at coordinate 126,939 of CAMUJH010000003.1, forward strand.
GCCCAGGCCAGAAGGCTGAAGATCCGGGTAGATTCTCCCGACGGCAAATATTTTGCCCACACGCTGAACAATACTGTGGTGGCTCCGCCCCGCATGCTGATTGCATTTTTAGAGAATAATCTGCAGGCGGACGGAAGCGTAAAGATTCCGGCTGTACTGCAGCCTTACATGGGCGGGAAGACGGAGATCCGAAGAAAATAAAGAGGCTTCCTGGAGACGGGACATATATAGATTTTTTAGCTGAAGCTAAAGGATGTATATGTCCCGTCTTTTTCATTAAAAAGGCGGAAGAGGGAAAAACATAGAATACAGAAAACAATTTGTCAAAACTTACAAACAGATGGTCAAAACTTACATTATTACAGCTCTATGCAGAAAAATGGAGTATAGTAAAAAAAATTATTTGTCCCTGCCTTATGCAAAAGACAAGAACTCTGTTTTCCGGGAAAGAGAGTTTCTTGCTTAAAGGCCAAGGAACAGGGGCAAAAGGCATTGCAAAAGAGAATTCTTCGTAAATCCGGAGGGGCAGCTCATGGGAATGGTCATGGGATATTTGGCTGATGAAATATATGGGTTGATGAGGGGGCGATGCATTGATCTTCTGCATAAACAGGAATTAAGATCAAATCTGAATGACTGGCTGGAACGCCAGAGGGAGAGCCATATAGGCGGCGGGCAGGAAAATATAGACTTTGACGGGCTGGAGGCTTATGTGACATCCCAGATGATTGAGGATGTTGAAGACTGCCTGCACGGCGGTTCAAGTGAACGTGAGGCGGCAAGGCAGAAAATCCTGGCCAGAGCTATAAACAGTGGCAGAGCGGATGATGAAGCGTCAAAAGAAAAAGTAGGAACCATGATAGATTCTGTTTTGGGCATGATGCATGATTATGTGCAGAAAAACCGGGGCAGGCAGGAACAGGATCTTGTGGCGGAAATAGACAGGATTGTTGACAGACGGTTTAAAGAGTGGGAAGAAAAACTGCTGCCCCATTCTGACAGAGGGGCTGCGCCGGAAGATCATGTAAAAGAAATAAAGCCAGTGGGAATTTATCACAAGCCCAGGCGGATGGAATATTACATAGAGACTGTAAATAACGAGCGGCTTCTAAAAAGCATTGAAACCAAAGAAAAAATATTGGTTCTGGGGATGCCGGGCATCGGAAAGACGGAAGGCGTATTATGGTATCTTGATCGGGCCTCATTTCCTACTGTCATCTGGCTGAATTTTGAGAACCTGGAACAGGCCATTGACCAGATGGGCGAATTTTTCATATCCGTTGAAGGGGCCAAGGGGACGTGGCCGGGGAATTATCACACCGTTGCTGCTGATATGCTGCGCAAGCTGGCAGAAGGCATTGGGGATAGGGAAAAAACCATAGTGGTTTTTGACAATGTGAACAATACGGAAGTATTGAAATTGCTGTCAGATCAAGGATTCCCTTGTAAGATCGCTGTGATTTCCTGCCTGAATTATCATTATGGCTGCTTCGGCGAGGATGAGGTTGTGCAGTGGAAAGAGCTTGATGAAGCAAGCGGCGTGTCTTTGCTGAAAAAGATGCTAAACATGGACGGGATATGGGGGGCAGAAGATGAGGCGGCTCTGAAGGAGATTGCAGGGATGGGAGGCGGAATTCCCCTGATCATCCGTCAGGCAGCAGTCTTTATGAAGGAATTGCAGCTGTCGCCGCAGCAATATCTGAAGCAGTGCATCCAGATGGAAAAGCTGCTGTTTGAGCAGTACAGCAAAAAGCAGATTGACGTATGGAAGAAAAACTGGAATGTTTATGTTACATTTTGGCTTCCATACCATCAGCTATGCGAGCAGGATGATACAGAAGAATGGTTTGCCCGTCTGTTTCACTGCATCCTGTTTCTGAATCCGGACGGAATGTCAGAGGGGCTTTTGATGGAGGCGGCAGACATTTCTTACCAGCAGCTGACAGAAAGCCTCCGCATGCTTCTGCGGTATACGCTGATCAGAAGGGAAAAGGGGAGGCTGTATATTAAGCAGGTGGTGCAGGATGTCTTAAGAAGCTTTCTCAGTGACCAGCAGAAGGCCCAGACCGCATTGAAGATTGAAAAGGCGTTGGCAGAAGGATTTTTGAGAGCGGCTCCTGTTTTGGAGAACAGAGAGACGTATGTGGAATTGGGAAGCAGCGCTGAGAGATTTATAAGCATTATTCAGCAGGAGAAGATCGCCATCGGGAAAACAGGGGATATTCTATGCGGAGTGGGCTTATATAATTATTTTAACGGATTTTATGGCATGGCCCAGCGCAGCCTGAATGCGGCCCTGAAAGTTGCCGAAAAAAATAAGGATCAAAAACTGTACCTTCGCATCTGCATTCAACTGGCTGAAGTCTATGAGGAAGCCGGCGACGATCAGATGGCGCAGGCATGTATCCAGAAGGCGAACAGGCATTTTGAATGGATTTTGGAGGAAGCGCCGGAAATGGCGGCCCCTGCCTGGATTGTTGAGATGCATCTGCACGAAAATGCAGGAGAAGACCAAAAAGCCATGGAAAAGGCGGATCTGGTACTGGAGCTTTTGAAACATACAAAAACAGGAGGCAACCGAAGCTATTTCCTCACGGCAATTATCTGTAAAATCAATATTTATAACCAAAAGAAATGTTTTTTTGAGGCTGAAGAAGCCTTTGATTTAGCAGTGGGGGAGCTTAAACCGTCAAAAGGACTCCAGGTGGATATTGAAAGGGCTTATTTGTATGAAAGCAGGGCAAATACTTTGCTGCTGCAGGGAAAAAGGGAACAGGCAAAGGACTGGTATGAGCAGGCGATATGGATTTATCAAAAGGGTTACCAGAATGAAAACCATCCCCTTTTGGCATATCCGTATGTGAATATTGCCATGGCGTATATGGAAAATGACGAGTTTGCCGAGGCGAAAGCCTGGCTGGAAAAAGCAGAAAATGTTTTAAATAAATTAGACTATCAGAATCATAAACTAAAGACGCAGGCCTATTACTGGCACGCAGTACTGGAATATAGCCAGGGACGGTATGAGGCATGCTACAAGCTGTTTAAACAGGCTGTTGAGGAAAACCGGTTTTTGGCAGACGGGAAGCGAAAGAACAGCATTGAAGTAAAGGGATATCTGATGATGGCCTGCGCAAAATTAGGGCTTCAGGAATGGGAAGCGGCAAAAACGGTTTTAGGGCGGATCATCTCAGAGAAATCGTATGAAGCAGAGCAAAGGGAAAATGCAGCCATCCTGCTGAATCTGTTTGATAATCTTCAGATGAGGATTGGCCAGGGAGAAAAGATAGAACAGATGGTAAGCATAGGCGGGTAAGATAACGCAATGCAACTGACAGCTGTGTTTTGTAATATTCATTTATATTTAAAAATAGAAAGAAAAGGAGAGTGGCTATAGGATGAATTTTACTGGCAAAGAAAGGCTTGTGAAGAATGCTGGAGATGCGGTTATAAATGTAACAAAAGCAGCAGGAGTAGCCGGAGCAGGAGCAGTATTAGCCGAGGGAGCAACAGCAATTGAAGGAGCAGTAGGAGCAGGAGCAGTATTAGCCGAGGGAGCAACAGCAATTGAAGGAGCAGTAGGAGCAGGAGCAGCAATAGCTGAAGTGGCAGGGACAGCAGTAGGCGTTGCCGGAGCTGCCATAGGAGAGGCGGCAGTCGGGGCAGCAGCGGCAGTAGGGACAGCTGCGGTTGCAGCAGCGCCGATTGTGCTGGGGGCTGCTGCAGTTGTCGGCGTCGGAGCCCTGGTTGCTGAAATTCTCGGTGACGATTAAGCGGCAGGCATGGCAGCATAAAACCAATTGATTTTTGAAAAAAGCGGCTCCTTTTTGGCAGGAATTGAAACAGAGGGATTCTTGTCAAAAGGGAGCATTCCTATGGCTTAAGATCAGGGGAACAGGGAATATATTTCTGCCAAAAATGAAAAATACTTTAAATTAGAGTGTTACAAATAGTAAAACAGAGTATTCCGGTGCGCCTTTCATGCTAAAATAGAAGGCAGAGGTGCTGATTTATGACTGGAAGAATTAAAGAATTGAGGGAATCCGTCCATTTAAGCCAGAAACTGCTGGGCAGCAGGCTTGGGCTGTCCCAGCAGGTAATCAGCCGCATTGAGCGGGACGGCAGTACCATGACTCTTGAGCATTTAATGCTGCTGGCTGATTTTTTTAATGTTTCTACGGACTATATCCTTGGGAGAACCGAGGCCAGAAGGACCATGGAGGAGGACAGGACTGTTATAGACAGATATCAGGAGGGGTATAACCTGATATCTGTCTACGAAATGCTCAGGAAAGACTACCAGGAACTTGTGTGGGACATATTGCAGAAAATGGCGGAGAAGACACAAGATAAATGACTTTCTGCAAAGGGACCAGTACCAGGCAAAGGGTTTTCGAGGCATGCCATAAGGGCATGCCTGCTTTTTTTGCCCTGTGGCCAGGATGATGGCAGCGAACAGAAACCTTAAATTAGAGTATCAATACTATCGTAATTAGGTGAAAAAATATTATTTTAATGGTAAAATGGATAGCAGAGAGGAGGCTGGAATGGGCAAACACTTAAAAGAACTAAGGGAATCTCTGCATCTGACTCAATCAGCAGTAGGCCATCGGGTTGGGATATCCTAGCAGGTGATCAGCCGTATAGAATGTGATATTGATACGATTACAAAAGAACAGCTTCTTCTGCTGGCAGATTTTTATAATGTATCTACCGATTATATATTGGAAAGAACCCAGCTGAAGAAAACCTGCGGCAACTGGCAGCCGGAATGGAAAGCAGAGCAGGACTGCCACACATTGATTCAGACATTTAATCTTCTCAATGCGGATCAGCAGGACATGGTTTGGACAGTTATATCAAAGTTTCTGGAACAGGAAGCGAGGCGGCAGCTGCCATGTTAGACATAGCGGTTTGCGATGATGATGCCTGTTTCTCAAAGTATTTATTAAATCTATTATATGGATTGGGGGAAGATTACGCCATTCCCCTGGATGTTGAGAGTTTTCCAGACGGGCGGCAGCTGCTTGAAAGAATCAGGCAGGGAAAACGATATGACCTGATTTATTTGGATATACGGATGAAAGACGTGGACGGCTTAAAAGCGGCTGAGGAAATAAGGGAAACTGACTGGAACGTACAGCTGGTGTATATCACGTCTTATGAAAAGTATATGAAACAGGTATTTGACCAGGCTCCCATAGGATTTCTTTTAAAGCCGCTGAAAGAGTCTGAAATGGAACGGACATTCCTTCATGCAGTGAAAGTTATAGGAAACCACGATACCTTTTATCGTTTCAGATATAACCGGGAAGACTATAAAATACCGGTTCGGGATATTTTATATTTCGAAAAACAGCTTCGCAAGGTTTATATTGTGTCAACGTCCTGGAAATACTGGGAGTACAGAAGCCTGGAGGAAATAAAGGAGGCGCTGGACAGAAGCAGGGGCCATTTTTTTCGGATACATAAGTCATATTTGGTTAATTATGGGCATATTGTAAGGCTTGGAAGCGCTGAGGTGGAAATGAGCAATAAAAAGATACTGCCCATCAGCCGAACCTATAGGAAAGAAGTAAGTGAGCAGATGAAAAAGCTAATGGGGACATGGTAAGGGATGAAAAGACAAAAAGCAGTGAGAACAGGCCTGAATCATATGCTTAATCGGGTGGCGGGAGCTGTCGGCGGGGATAGCTGGGATAATAAGGCAGCAGGGGTGGCGGCTGCAGCTGAGATGCTTCTTGCAGTGAATCTGTCTCTGCTGGTGACGCATTGGTCTTTTACCCGGGTGCTGCGCTGCGGCAGGAATCTGTCCCTGTTTAAAAGGTGCATGAGACTGATTCGGCAGGAACTCTTTTTAGAAGAAGAGGCAGCCGCAGAGACACTGGAGCTGGGGCATGACATGAAACAGCATTTAGTCTATCTTCGGCAGCTGCTTTTAGAGGATCGTAAAGACGAAGCCCTTGACGCCATCGAAGCGTTAATCGGAAGCGCCGGAGAAAGAGGCATGGGAAAGTCCAATACAGGGAACATTGCAGTAGACGCATTGGTAAATCATGCATGGGTTACGGCAGCAAAGCAGCATATTGATTTTTATACAAAGCTTGACAGTCTGTCAGGGATTGATATCTCAAGTTTTGATTTGTGCGTCTTATTAGGGAATGCCTTGGATAATGCAATGGAAGCTTCTGCCTTTGTGCCAATGGGCCAAAGAGCTGTATGGGCGGAAATAAGCAGCTCAAAAAGGTGCCTTTTGATCAGCCTGAAAAACCGTTATGCAGGCGGACCGGTATTCAAAAATGGACAAATGCACAAAAAGAAAGCAGGCAGGGGCCATGGGATGGGCCTGGTTTCCATGAAAAAGACAGCGGAAAAACTGGGGGGTACGATGACGATTGAGGAACACAGCGGGATCTTTTCTCTGAAAATCTGGATTCCCTGCAATATAAGGGGAAGACGGAGTTAGCTCTGATTTCGATATTTTCCATAATGGGGATAAATGGTGATAAAAGCAGCAGCTGAATTGAAATAATCATAAAAACGACGAGCCGGATCAGACGCTCAGGGACTGCACCACCGCACATGAAAGCCCGCCGCCGAATAGACAACATGCATTCAGGTATACCAAGAGCGCCCGCCGGACTTTCATGTGTGGTGGTGCGTCCCCTGTCGGGCCCATGAGGGTTACAGCATAAGCCATACGCCTATTTCTTCACGTCAATAACCGGAGATTCCGCCTTGACCATGTGAGGCTGCCCGGAGGAATAGGCGGCTTTGGCCTTGGCCTGCCTGACCTTGCGGGCTTCCGGGGTCACCTCGGCCTGAGCGCGGGTCTTAGTGCGATTGGCAATGCTTTCTCTGGCCTCCCGGGCTTCGGCATCCAGAAGCTCTTTTTTGATGGAGTCTTCCTGCCTGCAGGCATAGCCCCCGGCTGCAAAATCTGCTGCGTCTGACTTTGTATCCGGCTGGCTGTCAGAGAGATCCGTTTTTTCGGATTCCTGGCTGTCTTTGGACACGTTTTCCTTAGACTCGTCATCCAATCCCAGTTCCGCCTTTTTGGCTTCCTCCATCTCTTTCTCCGCCTTTTGGCGCTCTGCCTCTGTAGGAAGCTTTTTGTACTCGCCGCTTTTCGTAAAATGGCCCATGGCGTCATCAAGGGAAGAGGCTTTGCAGTGTTCCTGCTTAATAAGCTCCAGTTTCTTTCCGCTGGGAATATTGGGGTTATTTTTTATATCATTAACCCTGTCCAAAGCGGCTGCGGCATGGGCGGCCTTTACCCGCTGCACGTCTTCTTTTGTTTTGCAGCTTTTCAGCTCCCGCTCATAGGCCTCCCGCTCCATCTCAATGGCTTTGGCTTTTTTGTAAGTTTCAGGATCATGCTCTTTTAGATAGTCCATCTCCTGAGAGCTGAGTCTTTTCCCGGACATCATTTTCAGCTCAATCTGGGCGGCCATCTGCTTTGAGCCGTCCCTCTGAGATTCCCGGATGTCTTCCAACTGTTTTTGGGCGGCACTGTCCAGGGATGTTTTTCCGTCTCCCCGGTAATCGCCGCTGGACTGTTTCTTCTGCCACTTCATTTTCATCTCCATGCCTTTTGTATAGGCATTAATAGAAGTGACCATCATAATATTCATATGGCAGCCTCCTTTCCGCTCCTTTAGAGAACAAATCCTTTCCTATTTATATTATATCGTCTGAATATGTAAAATCTTAATCCTGTTTTCCCCATGACAGGAAAAACAGGCCCTGTAATGCAAGGCCCTGTAACCATGGTAAATTTCTGTTGATTTTTATTTTGCAACTATTTATAATAATCTGGGTAGCCGCGTAAAAATCAAGGCCGGCATCAAAACCAATCAGAGGAAGTGGATAAAATGTACTGCATAGCGCTATGCGATGACGAAGAAAAAGAACTTGACCGGATCGAAGGGTTCCTGGCAAGGTATCAGGACAGAAAGAAATCCATGGAATATAGAATCCGGCGCTTCACAGATGCCGAGACACTGCTTAGGCAGGTTCGGAAACAGTCGTATATCCCTGATCTCATTCTGTTAGACATTTTTATGGCCGGAAAAAACGGCATGGAGGCAGCAGCGGAGATACGGAAATTAGGCTTTTTTATGCCCATTGTATTCCTGACCACGTCAAAAGACCATGCACTGTACGCCTATGAGGTAGACGCCATCCAATATCTTGTAAAGCCGGTGGAACAGGATCGCTTCTTTCATGCCATGGATTCTGCCATGGGACGGATGGAAAAGAGGAAAGAAAGCCAGATCGTCCTGAAGGTGGCAGGGGGAGTCTGCCACCTTGAGCCGGATGATATCGTGTACTGCGAATCGCAGAAAAATTATCAGATCCTTTATTTGACAAATGGGCTTCAAAAGGTGCGCATGACTGCGGAAAACCTGTGGAAGATTCTGGAGAAATTTTCACAGTTCGGAAAGTGCGGCCGTTCCTATATTTTAAACATGAACCACATTGTTTCTGCAGAGAGGGAAGAGATAGCAATGGATAATAAAAGCACCATCTATATTCCTAGGAACAAAGCGGCGGAGTTTAAAAAGGCCTATTTTTCCTACTACTTTGAGCAGGGCGACGGGGAGGATGAGGCCCTGTATGAGACAAACATACCAAAATAGAGCCAAGGCCCTGGCAGATACCTAAAAATTGCAAACCTCCATGCGCCCGGCACGCACCACCACCCATGAAAGTCAGGCGGGCGCACTTGGCATACCCGAATGCATGCCGCCTAATCGGCGCCGGACTTTTATAATAAACCAATTCTCAAATGAATTCTTGAATCTATTAGGATAGGATCTTCTTTTTATCCCCAAAAATATGCAAAACATCCCATAATATAGAAGTTGTGTTTTGGAAATGGTATATTATATCTAATTTATTTATTTTCTGCAGGGAGGAATAACCTATGTTGGGAGGTTCGTTTTGGGCTGCTTTTCTCAGGAATTTTATCAGTGCGGGGTTAATGCTGTCTTTTTTTCTGATGGTGGATCGCCCCAGGATTCCCATGAAAAAAGCCATATGGTGCTACGGAATATTCGGAACTGGAATGATTGTTGCCTACAGCGTGTGGTATCAGCTGGCAGCTGCTAGTTTCGTGCAGTTTGCGCCGCTATCTACCCTTCCCCTTATAGGGATTTTCTGTACGGCCATGAGCAGTGATGCCATATATCTGTCTTTATATAAAATGGCATTGGCTTTTTATCTGTTTTCCATCTGTACATTCTGCGGCGTAGATGTGGCCCGCTGGTGGTTTGGAGGAAATCTGTGGGTTGACATCGCAACCCGGTTTATCTGCATGGCTGTGATTCTCCTTTTTACCTGGTTTAAGTTCAGGAAGCAGTTTTTAAGCGGCGTGGACTTTCTCATGGAAGAAATGGACCTGTTTAGTTCCGTGACCCTGTTCGTATCCGTGATGACAGGGGCCTTAATGGCTTACTGGCCCAATCTTCAGGGATTTTCCGTATTTAATATGGTGCGGGCGTTTTTGATACTGTTTTTAGTAGGCTTTCTGCAGTATGCCATTCTCCATCTGTACATCCATCTGGGCCAGGAGCACTATTACCAGGCGGAGAAGGAATTGCTGGAGGTCAATGAGCAGCTGCTGCACAGCCAGATGGATCTGATGCGGGAATCAGAGAGGGAAGCGGCAAGAATCCGCCACGACATGCGCCATCACATCCTTTTGCTGAAGGAGTATGTGCAGAAAGGAGAGCTTGACGAGCTTATGGCTTACTTAAATCAGTATCAGGAAGATGTGGAAAGCTACAAGGTCACGGATATCTGCAGGAATCAGGCTGTCAACAGTATATTGACAGCCTACACAAAAAAGGCAGAGAGCCAGGGAATCGAAGTTTCCATGAACGTCAGGCTGGCAGAAGGACTTGGCATTCGGGATGTAGACTGGATCGCCATTCTTGCAAATGCCTTTGAAAATGCGATTCACGGATGTGCAGATTCCGGGATGGCAAAGCAGTTTATCAGCATCTATATATCCCAAAAGGGAAATAAAGTGATCATACAGTGCTGCAATTCCAGCAGACCGGTAACATTCCACAAAGGGCTGCCTCAGTCGGACAAGGGCCCTGGGCTGGGAGTGTTCAGCATTAAAAAGGCTGCCTCTCTGTATGACGGGGAGACGGATTTTTCCATGAAAGACGGGATGTTTGTAACAAGGATTCTTTTGAACCTTCCGGAGCAGGCAGAAGACGGAAGACTGATATAGGAACGGAGGAAGGAATGAAAACTGACTATGGGAAATTGGGGAAAACGTGTGTGGAGCGTCTTAGAAGCTCCGCTGAGGAGACAGCGGCAGTGCAGATCAGGCTTCTTCTTGATTTAATATACCATAGCCGGAATACGGAATATGGAAGAAGGTACGGATTCCACGCCATCAGCACGCCGGGAGAGTTCCAGAAAAAGGTTCCGATTACAAGCTACGGGAATTATGAGGGCTACATTTCGCAAATCCTTGAAGGAAAAAAACAGGTGCTTACCACAGAGCCGGCAGTGTATTTCTGCACCAGCTCCGGCTCTGTGGGGGAGCCTAAGATTGTGCCGGTTACGGAGGCTGACTTAAACATCCAGTATCTTTACGCTTACGGGGCGGTGCTGGGAATGGTGAGAGAGCATTATGGAAGCCTGCCAGAGACAGAAGTGTTTGGAAAAATCTTCCAGATCGGGGAGTTTGCAAAAATATACATGGATAACGGGATCATGAATGGAATCCGTTCTTCCTGCCTGTTTCAGTGGCTGGACAGAAACGGAGAGTTTGATGCATCCGATTACTGTGCGCCTAAGGAGGTGCTTTTTCCCGACACTTTGGAGGATCTGCTTTATGTGAAGGTCCGCTTTGCCCTTGACCAGCCGGATATCAGGGCGATTCACGGCGTTTTTATCAATCGGGTGTGGGGAGTCATGGATTATATCAGGCGGAAATGGAACCTGCTTCTTGAGGATATGGAACAGGGAAAGGTTCATGAGGATATTCCTTTAGGAAAAAAATGGAGGGAATATGTAAAAGACAATCTCCCGCCTAACCCGGAGCGTGCCCGGCAGCTGCGCGGCCTGTTTCCAACAGAGCCTGGGGCAGGCATGGTGGAAAAAATCTGGCCGGACATGCGGTACATACTGGCGGCAGGCGGAAAACCCTTTTCCTGCTATATGGACAGGCTGAAGGAATATACGGGAGCGATTCCCATTCACTACTATGCCTATGCGGCTTCTGAAGGCATTTTCGGAATAGCCAGGAGAATGGATGAGCCGGACGCATACATTCTTTTTCCTGAGGCGGGCTTTTTTGAATTTCTTCCGGTAACAGGGGCCCAAAAGGAAAACGGGCGTCCATGGTTTCTATGGGAACTTTCCAAAGGGGAGAAATATGAGCTTTTGTTCACCAACCGTTCCGGGCTGTACCGATACCGGATGGGGGATGTGGTGGAAGTGGTAGATTGGTACAGCCATGCGCCGGTAGTGCGTTTTTGCTATCGCAGAAGCCAGGTACTCAATGGCGCAGGGGAAAAAACCAACCAGGAACAGATTGAGGAGGCCATAGGCCGGTTTGCCGCAAAGACAGGGGTAAGCCTTACAGGATACTGCGTGCAGGAGGAAATGCGGGGCGAGGTGCCTGGCTACCTGTTCTACATGGAATGCTGTCAGGAGGAATGCCCTTCAAATGCCTCTGACAGGTCAGGCGCTTTGGCGGAAGAGGTGTTGGATGAGTGTCTTGGCTGGGCCAATTACCAGTACAGAAGCCGCAGGACACTGGGGCTGATTCGAAGGCCCCGCATCTCATATCTGCAGGAGGGAAGCTTCCGCAGATATGAAAGCTATCTGGCAGCCAGGGGCATCCCCAGAGGGCAGGGCAAGCGGGTCTGCGTTTTGGATACGGCGGATAAGAAGCTGTTTTTTGCATCAGAGCAGGCCGTTTAGATTGGCAGCCCGGTGCCTCTAACGGCCGCAAAACAGGGGTTTTAAGCTGCCTCCCGGGCTGGAAGATCCGGCCCGGGAAGACAAAACATCCTTAGAGACTGTCTGCCGCCTCCGGCAATTTCCCCGGTTCTGCCAAAAGCGAATAGTTGGTGTGATAGATTACAAACCCAGGCGCTCCCCCGGCAGCCTTTTTAACGTGCTTTTTCTGGATATAATCAATTTCTACCTTATCATTGTCCCGCCCCTTGGAATAGTAGGCAGCCAGGGCCCCGGCCTCTTCAAAGGTTCTGTCAGGCAGCTCCTTTCCCTGGCTTTTTACGATAACATGGGAGCCGGGGATGCCTTTGGCGTGGAACCACCAGTCATTTCCCGTGGCTGTTTTAAAAGTAAGCTCCTCATTCTGATAGTTGTTTTTTCCAACATAGATGTGGAAGCCGTCAGAGGAGATATAGTGGAAAGGTTTGCTGGTGATCTTAGGCTTCTTCCCCTTGGCGTAATGGCGCCGGATGTAGCCGTATTCTGTCAGTTCCTCCTTAATTTGGACAAGATCCTCCTCCCACAGCGCGATATCCAGGGAGGTGCTGATGGATTCCAAATGCTCGATTTCCCGCCTGGTTTCTAAAGTCAGCTGTGACAAGGCTTCAAAGGTGCGCTTCAGCTTATTGTATTTGTCAAAATATTTCTGAGAATTTTCCCTGGCAGTCAGCTGGGGATCCAGAGGGATGGAAATCTCTTCCCCGGTGTAGTAATTCAGGCATTTCAGCTGTTTTTCCCCGCCTGCCAGTTCGTAGCCGTAAGTATTCAGAAGTTCCCCGTAAACCTTGTATTTATCCCTTTTCTGCGTGTCATTCAGCTGCTTTTGCTGCAGATCGTATTTTTTGTAGTTCCGCTCCAGGGCTGTCTGGACGATCCGGCGCAGGTCAGCGGATTTCTGCTTGATCCTGGTCAGAACATCTTTTTCGGAGTAATAGCTTTCAAGCAGAAGGCTGATGCTGTCAAAGGGCCGTGCCTCGTAATCCCCGCCGTCAAAACAGGTAAGGGGCAGGGAGGAAAATTCCACCGGCTCTCCCCGGCGGTACACGATGTTCGGGGTGAAATTTCCGGAGGCCACGTCCTCCATCATCAGGGACAGGGTGCGGTGAAGGTGTGTCAGCTCTGCCATTGACAGCTCATTGGCAGAGCGATCGCCGTCAATAGAGGCCAGATGGCACAGTTCTTCCCCTATAATGGGGCTGATGCCTGTAAGCTTTAAATACAGGGCCTTCCTTGCCGGAGCAGGGGCAGCATGCATCAGGGCAGAAAATTCCTCCAGGGCAATGTGAAGAGGATTCCCCTTTTGGGCAGTCTGAGGGATAAAATAAGTTCTCCCCGGAAGTACTTCCCGGACGGAACTCATCTGAGAGGACACGTGTTTGATGCTGTCCAACATGGTGCCGTCTTCCCTGCAGAAAATAATATTGCTGTGTTTACCCATCAGCTCTACAATCAGGCGCTTGCAGCATAAGTCTCCCAGATCATCCAGATGCTCGATTTTAAATTCGATGATCCGCTCCAGGCCCGGCTGGGTGACTCTGACGATGCGTCCGGTTCCGATGTGCTTGCGCAGAAGCATGCAGAAATTGGGGGCTGTCAAAGGGCTGGTCTTGTTTTTATCCGTAAAATAAATAAGAGGCAGGCTTGCGCTGGCGGATATGAGAAGCCTGAGGGTTTCCCGGTTATTTTTTATGGTAAATAAAAGTTCATCCTTTTCCGGCTGGGCAATCTTGCTGATCTTGCCTCCCTCCAGTTTTTCTTTTAAATCTCTTGTCAGATTTGCAATTACGATTCCGTCAAATGCCATGGCAGTTAACTCCTTTACTATAAAATAAGCTCTGACGGGGGCCGCTTTCCTGCTGGCTGCAGATTCCCCCTCAGGGCACATGCGTGTTTGCGGCAGCACATGCTTAAGGCGATGGCTGAATACAGGCTCTTTTTGGAGAGGAAGCCTTTTATGCCATAAAAGACGGACTGCCGGGACATAACCTTGATTATAGCGGATAATGGGGAGATTGACAAGATTTCAAAAACAAGTTGCTTTTATGGCGGGGGTTTCCTATAATAGAAACACGGTGTGAACTCCGCTGTAAACCGAAAAAGGAAAAGAGAGGGAAGATGGGGCTGCAGAATATGAACCGGAGAAATTATCAGAGAGAACTGGACGGAATCATTGAAAATCTGAAACTGGAGGGAAAGGTCCCGCGTCTTCTTCTTCACAGCTGCTGCGCCCCCTGCAGCAGCTATGTGCTGGAATATCTGTCCAGGTATTTTTCCATAACCGTGCTGTATTTTAACCCCAATATTTATCCGCCTTCGGAATATGAGCTGAGGGTAAAAGAGGAGGAGGGGCTTATAGCCAGAATGCCCTTTGTCCATCCGGTGAAACTGGTAAAGGGCGCCTATGATCCGGAGGCGTTTTATCAGGCGGCCAGAGGGCTTGAGGGGGAGCCGGAGGGCGGCAGAAGGTGTGAAAAGTGCTTTGAGCTGCGGCTTTTGGAGGCAGTCATCCAGGCCAAAGCCGGAGGATACGATTTCTTTACCACCACTTTAAGCATCAGCCCTTTGAAATCTGCGGAAAAGCTAAACGAGATTGGGGAGCGGCTGGGCCGGGAATACCAGGTGCCCTACCTGCCTTCGGATTTTAAGAAGAAAAACGGGTATAAGCGTTCTATAGAGCTGTCCAGGGAATACGGGCTTTACCGGCAGAATTACTGCGGGTGCGTGTACTCGGCAGGAGGGGCAAACCCATAAATCCGGCAGGACAAGAAGGCATCAAGGCAGGTTCCTGAACTGGTTACTGTTTACGGGGCGCATCTGCTTGTCCGGCTACGCCGAACAGGCAGCATCGGGCGTTCGCCCGATGGGGAAAACCGGATGAAAACAGTCTTACAAGCAAGCTTGACGCCTGTTTTCATCTGATTTTCCCCGCCCCGTGAACTGTAGCCTGAATTGTTAAAAATTTATGATGCTCCCCATTTCGTACTTGACACCAGTAGTGAATTGTACTAAAATTTATATACGAGGGTAGTACCAAAATAAGGATAAGAAGGAGAATAAAATTATGCTTTCAAAGACATTAACAGTAGTAAATCCATCGGGCCTTCACTTAAGACCAGCAGGTGTTTTATCCCAGACAGCTATGAAGTTTAAATGCGACGTTATTATTGAGTGCGGCGAGAAGAGGGTAATTGCCAAGAGCGTGCTGAACGTTATGGCTGCAGGCATCAAGTGCGGAACCGAGATCACCCTGATCTGTGACGGCGAGGATGAGGCGGACGCTATGGATACCATTTCCAAGGCTATTGAGTCCGGCCTGGGCGAGATGTAATTCTTACATAAAAGAGAACTTATCAGAGGGTTGCTGTGCGGCAGGTGACGAACTTGCGGGCAGCAGCCCTTTTTGCGGAATTTAGATTTATAAAAAGGCGCCGCCCGTATACTCTACAGACCTGCGCCTTGATTTGGGAAGAAAAACGGCTATTCCCTGATATCGTCAATATCCGTCAGATTCACCCCTAAAGAATTTAAAAGCACTTTTAAAGATTTATAATCTCTTCATATACCGCTCTTTCGATAATCTCACCGTTGCTTGGCATTGTTCCACCTCCAATAGCATAATCATGGTTAAACACCTGCTTTTTCAGCATGTATGCCCGCAGCAGAAACCGCTGCGGGTAAGGGATGCTTCTTTTAGTATAACATGCTGCAGCCATAAAGTCTATAGGATTGCAGATTGATTCCTCACTCAAATAATCTTGTTATTGTGAAAAATCCAAAGGTGTAGTAAAATAAAATGGCTATGAACGAATTGGGCAAGGAGGAAACACAATGGCTGCAAGTTTATTGCATACTCCGGAGGGAGTGCGGGATATTTACGGCGGGGAATGTGCCAGGAAGCTGGCAGTGCAGGAGAAGTTGAGCAGCGTGTTTCATCTGTACGGATATGAGGACATTGAAACGCCTACGTTTGAATACTTTGATATTTTTAACAAGGAGCGGGGCAGCGTCACATCCCGGGAGATGTTTAAATTTTTTGACAGGGACAACAACACGCTGGTGCTGCGGCCTGACATGACTCCGGCTATCGCCAGATGCGTGGGGAAATATTTCTCCGATGAAACCATGCCGGTGCGGCTTTGCTACCGGGAGCGGACTTTTACCAACAACACCAGCTATCAGGGACGGCTAAAAGAGGTGACCCAGACCGGGGTGGAACTGATAGGGGACGACAAAAGCGGCGCTGACGGAGAAGTCATTGCCATGGTCATTGACGCTTTAAAGGCTGCCGGGCTGAAAGAGTTTCAGGTGGAAGTGGGACAGGTGGAGTTTTTCCGGGGACTGACTGAGGAAGCCGGCATGGACCAGGAAACCTGCGAAACCTTAAGGGAGCTGATTGAGAACAAAAACTATTTCGGGGTGGAGGAGCTGGTCTTTGCAAGAAATATGCCGGATTCCCTGAAAATCCTGTTTTTGAAGCTTCCGGAGCTGTTCGGAAGCCTGGAGCAGATAAAACAGGTAAAACCTATGGTTTCCAATCAGCGATCCCTGGCAGCTATCGAGAGGCTGGAAAAAGTCCAGGCCATTCTGGAGATGTACGGCCTTTCTGAGTATGTGTCCTATGATCTGGGCATGTTAAGCAAATACCAGTATTATACAGGGATTATTTTTAAGGCATACACCTACGGTACAGGAGATTACATTGTAAACGGCGGCCGCTATGACAAACTGCTGGAGCAGTTTGGAAACGATGTCCCGGCTGTAGGGTTTGCCATTGTCATTGATCAGCTGATGCTGGCCATATCCAGACAGGGGATTTCGGTGGAGACAGAGTCAGGCCATACGATGGTTTTGTATGATGGAGGGCAGCAAAAGCAGGCCGTGGAGCTTGCCCGCAGGCTGCGCAGCCATGGGAAGAGAACCGTGCTGATGCAAAAGTCTTCCGGCAAAGACATGGAATGGTACCGGACACTGGCTTTAAACCAGGGGGCCGGGGTCCTGACGTGGGTGAAGGAATCCGGGGAGACAACGGATGTGGTGCTGAGACAGGATGGCAGGCCGTGAGAAAAGGAAGCAGGAGGAGCATATGAGTTATCTGACCATTGCCCTGACAAAAGGGCGGCTGGCATACAGGACTTTGGATTTGCTGGAAAAGGTGGGAATCACCTGTGAGGAGATGAAGGACAAGCATTCCAGAAAGCTGATTTTTGCCAATGAGGAGCTGGGAGTAAGATTTTTCCTGGCCAAGGCCAATGACGTGCCCACGTATGTGGAGTACGGTGCGGCGGACATGGGCATCTGCGGCAAGGACACGATTCTGGAGGAGGGGCGCAAGCTTTACGAGGTGATTGACCTGGGATTCGGGAAGTGCCGGATGTGCGTCTGCGGGCCAAAAAGCGCAGGAGAACTGCTGAAGCACCACGAGCTGATACGGGTGGCTACCAAGTATCCGGGCATTGCCAAGGACTACTTCTACAATAAAAAGCACCAGACCGTGGAGATCATTAAGCTGAACGGCTCCATTGAGCTGGCACCGCTGGTGGGGCTTTCGGAGGTTATCGTGGATATTGTGGAGACAGGCTCCACGCTGCGTGAAAACGGCCTGACCGTTTTGGAGGAGATCTGCGATCTGTCGGCCAGGGTGATTGTAAACCAGGTAAGCATGAAGCGGGAGAATGAGAGGATCACAGGTTTAATCAGAGACTTAAAAAAGGTTTTGCAGGAGGGACAGCCATGAGAATCGTAACATTGGATGCGAAGGCCAGAGAGAACATTTTGTCGGATCTGCTGAAGCGGGACCCAAACAACTATGACAGCTACAGCGACGTGGTTCAGGAGATTGTCAATGAGGTAAAGGAAAAGAAAGATCAGGCCGTGTTCGCCTACACCAAAAAGTTTGACGGGGCGGATATCCACGCCTCCAATATCCGGGTTACAGAGGAAGAGATCCGGGAAGCCATGGAGGCGGTAGAGCCGGAGCTTTTGGAGATCATGAGGAAGGCCATGAAAAATATCCGGGAGTATCACCAGATGCAGGTGCAGCACAGCTGGTTTGACAGCAGGCCTGACGGAACCATCCTGGGGCAGAAGGTAACGGCCCTGGAAAGCGTAGGCGTCTACGTGCCGGGAGGAAAGGCGGCTTACCCGTCTTCAGTCCTGATGAACATTGTTCCCGCTGAGGTTGCCGGGGTGAAGCGGATCGTCATGGTGACCCCGCCGGAAAAGGACGGGAAAGTAAACCCCGTAACCCTGACAGCCGCCTATCTGGCAGGCGCTACAGAGGTGTACAAGGTGGGAGGCGCCCAGGCGGTGGCGGCTTTGGCTTTCGGCACAGAGTCAATCCCCAGAGTAAACAAGATCGTGGGGCCGGGCAATATTTTCGTAGCCTTGGCCAAAAAGGCGGTGTACGGCCATGTAAGCATTGACAGCATCGCAGGCCCCAGCGAGATACTGGTGCTGGCGGACGAGACGGCCAACCCCAGGTTTGTGGCAGCCGACCTGCTGTCCCAGGCAGAGCATGACGAGCTGGCGTCAGCCATTTTGGTGACTACCAGCAGGGAACTGGCAGAAAAGGTTTCCGTACAGGTTGAACGGTTTGTGGAGCAGCTTTCCAGGAAGGAGATTCTGGAGAAATCTCTGGAGAACTTTGGCTACATTCTGGTGGCAGGCAGCATGGAGGAGGCCATTGACACGGCCAATGCCATTGCGTCGGAACATTTGGAGATCGTCACGAAAAATCCTTTCGAAGTGATGACCAAGATTCAGAACGCAGGGGCTATTTTCATTGGAGAGTACAGTTCAGAGCCTTTGGGAGACTATTTTGCAGGACCAAACCATGTGCTTCCAACTAACGGGACAGCCAAATTCTTTTCGCCTTTGGGAGTGGATGATTTTATTAAGAAATCCAGCATTATTTACTATTCAAAAGAGGCTTTGGAGCCTGTACATAAGGATATTATCGCTTTTGCCCAGGCAGAGCATCTGACTGCCCACGCCAATTCCATACGGGTGCGATTTCAGGAGGATGCGTGATTTCACAGATGAAGGGGGTACGTCATGGAACAACAGACATCACAACGGGTAGGAATCGAGAACAGGAATACTGCGGAGACGAAGATCAGCCTGACGTTAAATCTGGACGGAAAAGGGAGAGAAGCCATTCACACTGGCATCGGTTTTTTTGACCATATGCTGAAAGGGTTTGCCAAACACGGGTTTTTTGATTTGACCCTTGACGTGCAGGGCGATCTGGAGGTGGATACCCACCATACCGTTGAAGATACGGGAATTGTCCTTGGCAGGGCCATTAAACATGCAGCAGGTGACAAGCAGGGAATCGTGCGCTATGGTTCTATGATTCTTCCCATGGATGACGCGCTGGTTTTATGTTCCCTGGATCTGTGCGGAAGGCCGTATTTTGCCTATGATCTGCACCTTGACCGGGAAAAGGCAGGGGACATGGAGACAGAGACGGTGAGGGAGTTCTTTTACGCCGTGTCCTATGGGGCCGAGATGAATCTCCATCTCAGGCAGCTGGACGGCTGCAACAACCACCATATTATTGAGGCGGCTTTTAAGGCCTTTGCCAAGGCCCTGGATCAGGCTACCCGGTATGATCAGCGGATCAGGGGAGTTCTGTCTACCAAAGGGGCCTTGTAGAGGCGCTGCGGCATGCTGCGGCAAAATGAAAAGGGAATGAGCAAAAAGAAAATGACAGAGTTTAGGGAAGTGAAAAGGGAAGAGCTGACATGGGAACTTTTTGAGAAATTCAGACGGCGCCAGGTGGTCAGGGACTGCCTGCGCAGGGAGGATGGAAAATGGGTGGTAAAACCGGACCCCTTTATTGATCAGTGGAGCCGGGAAGACTACCAGTTCCTTGTCCAATGTCTCAGAGGGACTTTGGACAACGGCGGCGCAGTATTCGGGGCTTTTTTGGAAGGCAGGCTAAAGGGCTTTGCCTCTGTGGAGGGAAAGCTTTTTGGCCAGAAGGAACGGTATCTGGATCTGACCAGCCTCCATGTGTCGGAGGAGCTGCGTGGACAGGGGATGGGAAAGAAATTGTTTGGCATGGCAGCTTTATGGGCGAAAAGCCATGGAGCCGAAAAGCTTTATATCAGCAGTCATTCAGCGGTGGAAACCCAGAGGTTTTATGAAGCTTTAGGCTGCGTGGATGCCCGGGAATGTTCCAAAGAACATGTCCGGAGAGAGCCTTATGACAGGCAGCTGGAATTTGATCTGTCATTGCGGGAGTGTACAAATAGGATGCGGGGGTAGTCAGCTTATGAAAATTACCAATTTAAAATGTCCGTCCTGTGGGGGGAAGCTGGAACCCATGGAGAATAATCCGAAGATCGTGGTGTGCGAGTACTGCAACAGCCAGTATATGGTGGAGGAGGATCAGACCATCAACTACCATATTCACCAGTACCAGGGGGTGCAGCCTCAGGGCACGGCAGGCATTAATGAGGGAACGTATTCTGCCAAGGCAATCGCAGCGGCAGCGGCGGTATTTCTTATTGTTATCGGCGGCTTCGGCATTTTTGCAGGGAGGATGGAAAGAAGCGGGGCCGAGAAGGTTTCAGAGACTCAGGTGTCCGCGGCAGGGTATACAAAGGACTGGTCCGAAGAAAGCGAAACAAAGGAGCAGGCCAAGGCAGGCAGCGGACTGTCTATGAGCCCGCTCTGTGTGTCCATGGTGGAGACTATATTCGGCAAAAGCGCGGATCGGGTTACGCAGGAGGAGCTTGAGAGCATCCGATATTTAAGCCTGACTTCCGGCCGGGAAAGCTGCACCGTGGAATACAGCTTTAAGGACCCTTACCAGGACAGTGATTTTAACACGGCTGTTGTGACGCTGGCGCCGGAAGAATGGGATGGGGATAACTTTGCCTTTTTTCCGGGCCTGAAAAAGCTGGATTTGTCTAAGACCTGGGAGTACGGCTCCATTGACAGCCTGGAACAGCTGCAGGGCCTGGTGTGCTCCGGCATGGATATTTCCCAGGCAGCGGCTTTGGTTTCGTCGCCGGGGCAGATAAAGGAGCTGTCCATAGACGGCCTGGAAAGCCTGGAGGGAATCGGGGCTTTTGAAAATCTGGAGATATTGGATCTGGAGGATGTGCAAAATCCTGACTTTAAGCAGCTGGTGCCTTTAAAGCAGCTGAAATCTCTGCGCATTGCAGAGGATGATTCTGATCCCATCTTTGGGTCGGATCAGCAGACCATGACAGACTACGGGGCATTGTCGGTTCTCACGGGACTTGAACGGCTGGAGCTGGAGTCTTCTTTAATCCGGGAGTTCAGTTTTCTGAAGCCGCTGACAAATCTGACCCATCTGTCCATTGGGGATACGGACGCTATCAGCCTGGAACCTGTGGGAGATCTGGCAGGGCTGACCTTCCTGGAACTTAAGGACAACAGCTCCATTCAGGATTATAGCCCTGTTGGCCGGCTGACAGGACTGACCTGCCTGACCCTGGACAAGTCCACGTCTCAGGACGACCCGGATCTGTCTGCGTTGACCGGCCTTGAGCAGCTGGACATGAGCGGATTCATTTCCATCTCTTTTTTGAGGAATATGGGAAATCTGAGACGGCTGTCAATACATGGCTGCAATGTGGATGAGATCAGCGCCCTTTCCAGCTTGTCAAACCTGGAAAGCCTGGCCTGCTATTCGGTGTGGACCTATGGGGTTCCCTTAAGGGACGTCCGTTTTGTTGACAGCATGCCCAACTTGAAGATTCTCGATTTCAGCGGCATAAGCCAGGGAGGGATCTGGGGCGGTTATCAGAGAAATACGGAGATTCTGGGTGATATTTCCAATGTGTTTAACCATCAGGGCCTGGAGGAGCTGTATCTGAATAACTGCATGTTTGAGATTGATTTTGGCCGGCTTTCGGAAAATCCGTCCCTTCGGGTGCTGGAAATGCGGGAGGCAAATTTAAAGGAAAACTTTTATGTAGAGTCTTCCAACGGCATGACGGATCTGTGGTATGATGACGTGGCCCTTGACGGGCATACGGATTTTCTCACAAATTATCCGGGGCTGGAAAGGCTGTATCTGGACGGAAACCAGCTGACCAACGTGCAGTTTGCGGCATCATTAAAAAATCTGACCCATCTGGGGATTAAAAATAATTACGTGACAGAGCTGTCTCCCCTTAACCAGGCAGAAAATCTGAGGTTTTTGGATATCAGGGAAAATCCCGTCAACAGTACCATTGAGAGTGACGGGAATGTGGAGATTTTAAAGTAGAGGGATCACAGGCTCCAGGGATTCCACCTGTCATTTCCGCCTAAAACGTGTTCGCGGCTGTAAGAAGCCAGATCCGCATCAGTCAGCCGGTGCACCCACTGGGGCCTGGAAGCAGCGGCGGCTCCAGGGCCGTAACTGCCGTACTCGGCAAAATAGCAGGTGTCACGGGCATTTGGCTTGTTCCAGTCATGCCAGCCTTCCGGGCGGATATGCTGATCCATATAGCAGTTAATAAGGACCGTTTTTGCATATTCCCGCCATGGCCGGCCAAGATAGGCGGAATGGGGAGGGCAGCTGCCCGTAAAACGGCAGTCTTTCATTACATAGCCGTAAGCCTGCCCCTGGGGAGTGGAAGCTGCCGTCACATAACTGTTAACAGGCCTGCCGATGTTTTTGGAGAAAAATTCGCAGGATTCAAAATAGGCTGTGGCGCTTCCAAAGATAAAATCAATGTCGCCTTCTATGTAACAGTTTCTGTAATAGTGGCGGCCGTTGATTCTGGGAGCAAACTGTTTGGGGCCTGCGAAGCCGTTGGGCTCTATCTCTTTTGGCGGAAGAGGGCCTGTAAACAGGGTATCCTGGTTTCCCAGAAAGCGGCAGCCGTCAAACATAAGCCTGTCGCCGTCTGCATAGAGGGCGATGGCCTGCCCTGCGGCCGGGCCGGGCCCTGCGGTATTGGCCAGGGTCAGGCTGCAAAACGTGACGTCGTGAGTGTCGATGAAACAGGAGTAGGTTCGGAAAGTTCCCCGCTTTTGGCCGTCCTCCAGTTTCATGTTGGCATAAAGGCCATAGGATAAAACCGTTTCGTACGGGGAATCGCCTATAAAGGTTATGTGGGGACGGGTTATGGAAATCCGCTCCTGGTATATCCCCTTGTGGATGTATACCAATATTTCCTCTGTACAGGAGTCGGGGATGGAGGAGAGGGCGTCTGTTACGGAAACAAAATCGCAGGCGCTGTCTGCTGCAACGTGTAGAATCATGGGTAAGTACCTCGCTTAAATAGTAATAAGATAGGGTTATCCTATCACGGAACGGGTTTTTCAGTCAATATGTATCTGTATTCGGAAGAATGGTTTGGAAGAAGAATGGAGGAATCGGTGATGGATATTAAAGAACAGATCAGTAAAATTGCGGAGGAGATCTCTAAAAATCCTGATATTAAAGAGCAGTTTGAAAAGGAGCCGGTAAAGGTGATAGAGAAAGTGATCGGCGTTGATCTGCCGGATGATCTTGTGATGAAAGTGATTGATGGGGTAAAGGCTAAACTGACTATAGATGATGTATCTAAAGTTGCCGGCGTTTTAAAAGGGGTATTTAAATAATTGAATTTATTTGCATTGATTTATCTTTATGGGATGAAAAAGATATCCACAGCCTCAGCGCAGCGCCATAGGTTACTGACAGCGTGGGGATTCTTAAATATACGGACAGCATAAGAAAGAGGCCTTTGGGGATTTGCCTGAAGGCATCTTTTTGCGTTATGAAAAAGTAAGGGATCTCCGCAGAGATCGGCAGGGGTGTGCAAGAAGGGATGCCGTTTCCTTTTATGGGAATGTGGATGGAAATGTTTTATGGTTAATGTGGAAAACGCAAAAGAGTTTGCAAATAGGATCGGTGCGGGACTTCTGGCACATGTAAAAGTAACCTTAACTTGCCAAATGCGGTGTTTTATGTGTATAATAGGAACCGCACTGATGTGCGGGCAGGTCAGAAACCTAACGGTTTATGACAAACTATAATAGGAACCGCACTGATGTGCGGGCAGGTCAGAAACCTAACGGTTTATGACAAATTATAATAGGAACCGCACTGATGTGCGGGCAGAGTCAGTAACCTAACGAGCGGTAATAAATTATAACAGAAACCGCAGGTTGTGCGGTCTAGTACTGCCTTGCGGAAATTTCAGTGAATAAAGCGCTCGCTATTTTTTCAGGGCAGTACTAGAGCGTGTTTGAAAATTGCTTTCCGGTAGCTGTGCGTTCCGCTTTGTGGGAGATTTGGCCCAAATGAACGCGGCGTAGTGGGCTACGTTAAGTGAA
>CAMUJH010000004.1 GCA_947089145.1 uncultured Hungatella sp.
AATGCTGAAAATGCGGCTTTTCTTTTTTCCTAGTTACTCACATAGACGGGAATCCAGCCGAACCGGATATGTACGATATCGGGATATTGGCGTCCCATGATCCGGTGGCTTTGGATCAGGCATGTATTGATCAGGCTCAGAACTCTGAGGGAAATGAATCCTTCACCGCAGATTTTAAAAACCCCCTGGAGGGATTGATGGAGCTTCCCATCATCAAAGACGTGGCCATGGGGACAGGGACCTCGGATGAGGATGAAAAACGTAAAGGAAATGACAGGCGGCATTGCCTGATATATGGCTGTGACAGATGGGACGGCGGAACGGATATGCAGAAATACGGCAGGCATTTCTGCATATCTTTCCGCCCCCTTCTTTTAGCAGCCGCCCCGGATTCATTTGCCGCCCCGTGAACTTCGCAGCTGCACTTGCGCCTGAATGCGAGGCCATTGCTGGAAATCTGAACTGCGCCATCTGAACTGCAGAGCGTAAAAATCTCTGGGATACGGTATTGGGTTACGACTGTGCGCTGCCGTTTATCCTTCCGGTTTTTCCGTAAAAGGTCAGCAGATAAATCCCACACAATCCTACTGCCGCATAGATAATCCGTGACAGCCAGATGTTCCCAAAAATAAATTCCACCAGATTAAATTCGAAAAATCCGATAAGCCCCCAGTTTATAGCTCCTATGATTCCAATTGTAAGCGCTATTCCATCTAACATTTTGTTCATAAAGAAGACCTCCTGACTTTTAAAACATCATGTGCAGATTTTTAGGTTACAACTTCGCTATAAAGTTTTCCCCGATTTCAAAATTTTATTCAGCATAATTTAGAGCGTGTCTGATGGAAAAAATTTCAAACACGCTCTGGCGCTGCCATTTGATACCTCTGGATTACTCCACATCCTGCAGAGCTGCAGTGCCTTCTTCCCCGGTGCGGACTTTCACTACGTTGTCTACACGGTATACAAAGATTTTGCCGTCTCCGATATGACCGGTATAGAGCGCATTCTTGGCCGCCTCAATAACCGTCTCCACAGGGATGGCCGCTACAATAACCTCTACCTTTACTTTAGGCAGCAGGGTTGCGTCTATCTCTACGCCTCTGTATTTTTCCCCGGCCCCTTTCTGGATGCCGCAGCCCATAACCTGCGTGACTGTCATGCCAGTGACGCCGATATCATTCATGGCTTTTTTCAGCATGTCATAGCGGGCCAGCTTGGCGATAATGACTACC
Source organism: uncultured Hungatella sp. (assembly GCA_947089145.1). Lineage (GTDB taxonomy): Bacteria > Bacillota > Clostridia > Lachnospirales > Lachnospiraceae > UBA3402. The sequence continues at coordinate 1,236 of CAMUJH010000004.1, forward strand.
TTGTAAATGCTGGAAGAAGAGAGGGGAACCTGCTCTGTCTTGACAGAAGCGTTTCTCAACACGCTGGATGGGGCACTGTAATCTTCGATGCCCAGATTGGTATTTTCATTGACATCCATAGTCATGGTGTTGGCGATATCCATGATGCTGAATCCGGCGTAGGCGGAAGGCAGGCCGTGCTCTGTGGAATCCAGTCCTATGATCTCCTCTTCCTCACTGACCCGAAGCCCTATAAGCGCCCGAATGATAAGAAAAGCTATGGACATAGTCACGCCAGTCCATGCCAGGACGGAGACAATGCCAAGAAGCTGTTTGCCGAGAAGAGAAAAGCCGCCGCCGTAGAACAGGCCGGTCAATGTGTCGTTGCCAGGGGCGGAGGTGGTTGCAAACAGGCCGACAGCCAGGGTGCCCCAGATACCATTGCAGAAATGGACAGCTACAGCGCCTACCGGATCATCTACATGGATCACATTATCCAGAAACCATACGCCAAAGACCACCAGAAGCCCGGCTACAGAGCCGATTAACAGGGAGCCAAGCACATCCGTGACGTCGCAGGGGGCGGTAATGGCTACCAGGCCGGCCAGGGAGGCGTTGAGACACATGGAGATATCGGGCTTGCCGTACCGCACCCAGGTAAATACCATGCAGATTACCGTCGCGGCAGCCGGAGCTATGGTGGTGGTAACGAAAACAGAACCTAACTGCTCCACGCTGGTGGCTGCGGCGCCGTTAAATCCATACCAGCCAAGCCACAAAATAAAGCATCCGAGACAGCCGAGAGGAAGATTATGGCCAGGAAAGGCATTGACTTTAATTACTTTGCCTTTGGCGTCTCTGGTAAATTTGCCGATGCGGGGGCCTAACAGCCATGCGCCGATGAGGGCGGTAAAGCCGCCTACCATATGAATGGCACAGGAACCGGCAAAGTCGTGGAAGCCCAGTTTGGCAAGCCATCCGCCGCCCCAGATCCAGTGGGCCTCAATGGGGTAGATCACTGCGGATATGACTGCGGAGTAGACACAGTAAGATAGAAACTTGGTACGCTCGGCCATAGCTCCTGACACGATGGTTGCAGTAGTGGCGCAGAACACCAGATTGAACACAAAGTTGGACCAGTCAAAACTCTCATAGGATGTAAAGATATCAAAGCCCGGTTTTCCGATGAAACCAAACAGATCCTCTCCCAGAAGAAGCCCGAAGCCCAGAAATATAAACACGATGGTGCCGATACAAAAGTCCATGAGATTTTTCATCAGGATATTTCCGGTATTTTTTGCTCTGGTAAAGCCTGCTTCTACCATGGCAAAGCCTGCCTGCATCCAGAATACCAGCGCAGCCCCGATAAGGAACCAGACGGCGAACAGCTGACGGTTTATAGCGGCTAAGATCTCACTATTCATAACATTTTCCTCCTTTTTGCGGATAGAACTATATGATGTTTAAAACATTGAAAGATCACGCTTCCCGGGGGCGCTTTGCTCCATGGCTTTCATGAAACAAAAAAGGAGATTTTGGTGAGGGATGTCACCTAAATCTCCTTTGATATGCCGTCTATTATACTTCTGTTTCGCCAAAAGTCAATGGTATGAACGACTAAAAGAATTCACGTATTCTCTGAAAATTTCTTGAATATTTACCAATTATTGGGGCAGGGACCCATGGAAGTCTGCGATTTCCGTGGGCCCCTGGAGGAATGTTCTGTCATTTACAGATCAAATCCAAAATATTTTACTGCGTTATTATAGGAAATTCCTTCCACAATATTCTTAAGAGCCTTCATATCAGCCGGATACTCGCCGTTTTCAACCCATCCGCCGATAAGCGCACACATGATTCTTCTGAAATACTCATGCCTTGTGTAGGACAAAAAGCTTCTGGAATCCGTAAGCATGCCGATAAAGTTCCCGAGACAGCCAAGGTTAGCCAGAGAGGTCATCTGCTCGGTCATGCCTGTTTTATGGTCATTAAACCACCAGGCAGATCCCTGCTGAATCCGCCCTGCCGTGCCTGCGCTTTGGAAGCAGCCCAGAATGGTGCCGATGGAGGCGTTGTCATTAGGATTCAGGGAATAAATAATGGTCTTTGGGATCTCGTTGGTGCCGCTGAGGGCGTTAAGGAAATCAGCCATCTGCGCCGACGGGGCGTAATTATTAATGCAGTCAAATCCCGTATCAGCGCCAAGCTGCTGGTACATATAAGCATTGTTGTCACGCTTGCAGCCGTAGTGAAGCTGCATTACCCAGTTCCTGCGGTTGTACTCTTTTGCCACAAACAGCATGAATGCAGTCTTATATTTCAGTTCCTCTTCTTTTGTGATTTTATTTCCTGCAAGGCCTTTTGCCATAATGGCGTCGATCTCCGAATCATCGGCAGGAACATACATCACATATTCCAAAGCATGATCGGATACGGAGCACTTGTGGTCAGCGAAATAATCCATGCGGACTTTCAAAGCCTCTTTTAAGGAGGCGAAATCCGTTACTTTCACGCCGCTGACATCGGACAGCTTGGCCATATAAGCGGCAAAATCCGGTTTCTCCACGTTCATGGCCTTGTCCGGCCTCCATGCAGGCAGAACCTGTACGTCAAAGGTGTCGTCAGCAGCGATCTTCTCATGCCACTCTAAAGTGTCCACCGGATCATCCGTGGTGCAGATCAGGGTTACGTTTGACTGGCGGATAATGTTGCGCACCGTCATGGAATCCTGGTGCAGCTTCTCATTGCACAGATCCCACACCTCCTGGGCGGTTTCCCCGTTTAAATGGCCCGTATAGCCGAAATACTTCTGAAGCTCTAAATGGCTCCAGTGATACAGCGGGTTGCCGATAAGCTTTTCCAAAGTCTCGGCCCATTTCTGGAATTTCTCCCGGTCCGTGGCGTCGCCGGTAATGTATTTTTCCTCCACGCCGTTGGAGCGCATCTGGCGCCATTTGTAGTGGTCGCCGCCAAGCCATACCTGGGTAATATTATCAAATTTGCGATCCTCGGCGATCTCCTGGGGATTGATGTGGCAGTGGTAATCCAGGACAGGCATCTTGGCCGCGTAATCATGGTACAGCTGTTTTGCCATGTCTGTGGAAAGCAGGAAATCTTTGTCCATAAACGGTTTCATTGGAATCATCCTCCTTAAATTGAAAAATTAGTTGTTTGCTTTTGTATAAATTCGGCGGCAACGATGGTCTTTGCCGGTACATTGCCTCCGTCAAACACGCGCATAAGGGTATCTACGGTAATGGTGCAGAGCTGCTTAACCTTGGTGTCAATAGAAGAAATCTCCGGGTCCGTGCAGTCGGAGAGGATAGAGTTATTATATCCGATAACAGCCAGCTGATCCGGTATTTTTATATTCTTTTCCCTGGCAAATTTTACGGCGCCAACAGCAAGGGAATCGTCGGAGGCCATGACTGCGTCAAATTCAAGCCCTAAGCCGGACAGCTTTTCTATGAGCTTTCTGGATTCGTTTAAGTCCTTGGCGCACTGATGGATGTATTCCCTGCGGACTGGGATATTGTGGTCAGTCAGGGCATTTTTATAGCCTTCCACCTTATTAAGGCCGCTGTAGGAATGACTGGTGTACAGATACAGGATGTTTCTCCTGCCGGCGTTGATCAGCCGCGCGGCTGCGCTGTACATAGCCTCGTAATCATTGCACACGGTGCTGTAAATGCCGGGGGAGTTGAGATAGCCGTTGACCAGCATAATGGGAAGCTCCTTGGCGGCTTCCATAATATATTGGTTATTTTTGTCGATGAGCTCCACAAACTTGGAGCCGGCCAGAATCACGGCGTCCACCCGCTTGGAAAGCAGCAGCTCAAAATAAGTCCGCTTATTTTCCAGGGAAGGGCCGGTACAGCATAAAAGTGAATCATACCCATGGCTGCGCAGCTGCCGCTCCAAATGGTAAATGGCACCTGCCAGGTAAGGGTCGGAAGAGTCGGAACACATGATGCCGATGGTCTTCATGGTGCCAAGGCCAAGGCCCCGGGCAAATACGTTAGGAGTGTATTCAAGCTCGTCCATGACAGCCAAAACTTTGGATCGGGTTTTTTCACTGACATTAGGGTTGCCGTTTAAGACCCGGGACACAGTTGCGATAGAAACGCCCGCACGTCTGGAAACGTCGTAAATATTCAAGTGATCACCTCATTGTTGTTCTGTAAGCGCTTACAATCTTATATTATTATAACGATATTGTAAGAAAAATGCAAGGACTAATCCGTTGATTTTTCAAAAAACTTGTCTTAAACTTAGATTAGTCGCAAATTGTCGCTTTATGTCTTTATTAAAGGAGGATGAGTATGATAGAGTTTTTAATGCCGTGGATCGTGCCTGCCGCCGGAGTGGCTGTGCTGATTTTGATTATGGCCTGCGGGTATGTAAAGGCGCCGCCGGATCAGGCATACATTATTTCAGGCCTGCAAAAGGAGAGCAGGGTTTTAAGCGGCCGGGCAGGGATCAGGATTCCGTTTCTGGAAAGAATGGATAAGCTGTATCTGGGACAGATGACTGTGGATATTAAGACCGGACAGTCGGTTCCGACCAATGATTTTATTAATGTAAACGTGGATGCAGTTGCAAAAGTGCGGATTTCCCTGACAAGCGACGGGATCAAGCTGGCGTCCAAAAACTTTTTAAATAAGCAGCCTGCGGATATCACCAGGGATCTGCAGGATTCGCTGCAGGGCAACATGCGTGAGATCATCGGAACTCTTTCCCTGAAAGAGATCAACACAGACAGGGATTCGTTTTCAGATCAGGTTATGTCAAAGGCCTCCAAGGACATGGATAAGCTGGGAATCGAGATCCTTTCCTGCAATATTCAGAACGTAACCGACGAGAACGGCCTGATTAAGGATTTAGGTGCGGACAATACGTCCAAGATCAAGAAGGATGCAGCCATTGCCAAGGCTCAGGCAGACCGGGACATTGCCATCGCCCAGGCGGAGGCTGACAAGGCTTCCAATGACGCCAGGGTTCTGGCGCAGACGGAGATTGCCCAGAAAAACAACGAATTGGCCATCCGGAAGGCGGAGCTGCAGAAGGAATCCGATACCAAGAAAGCGGAGGCGGATGCGGCGTACGAGATTCAGAGGCAGGAGCAGGAAAAGACCATTCAGACTGCCACGGTTAACGCCCAGATAGCCAAGGCCGAGAGGGAGGCAGAACTCCGGAAACAGGAGGTTGCCATCCAGCAGCAGGCTTTGGAGGCTGAGATCAACAAAAAGGCCGACGCAGACCGATATGCCATCGAGCAGAAGGCAGCCGCAGAACTGGCCAAGCGCCAGAGGGAGGCGGAAGCCAAAAAGTACGAGATGGAGATGGAGGCGGAAGCTCTGAAGGCCCAGGCGGAGAAGGAAGCGGATGCGTTGAAGGCAAAGGCGGCGGCTTCCCGCTATGCGGCTGAACAGGAGGCAGCGGGAATTCAGGCCAAGGGTGCAGCGGAGGCTGCTGCTATTCAGGCAAAGCTTCTGGCAGAGGCAGAAGGTATGGAGAAGAAGGCGGAAGCTTACGCCAAGTACAACAATGCCGCAGTCATTGAGATGATGGTAAATATCATGCCTCAGATGGCTTCAGAGATTGCAAAGCCCTTGTCTTCCATTGACAAAGTGAACATTTACGGCGGAGGAGAAGGCGCAGGAGGCATCAGTCAGGTGTCCGGCAGCGGGGCCATGGTGATGCAGCAGGTATTTGATACCATGTCCGAGGCCACAGGAGTGGATTTCAGGGAGATTTTAAGAGCCCAGACCTATGATGCCAAGGTTACAAGAAATATTAATGTAGAGGGAATCCATAAGGCGGATATTGAGGGGAGCGAAGGCGGCAAAGCCTAAGAACCTGCCAGCAGCAGGGATTTGTATTTTTTTACCAAAAAAGAGCTTCCTTATTTCCGGGAATTAGGGTATAATATCACCAACAAAAACTATTATGAGAGGTGATTATTATGCACAAATTAGGAATATCCGTATACCCGGAACACTCCACGCCGGAAAAGGACTATGAGTACATGAAGCTGGCTGCCAAATATGGGTTCAGCCGTATCTTCACCTGCCTGTTATCTGTGAATAAGCCGAAGGAAGAGATTATCAGTGAATTTTCCGATTTTATCTCAAAAGCCCATGAACTGGGATTTGTGGTAGCGGCTGATACCAACCCCCAAGTGTTTAAGCACCTGGGAGCTACCCCCTATGATATGTCCGTGTTTGCAGACATGGGACTGGACATTATCCGCCTGGACGGTAATTTCGGCGACTTGGAAGACCGCCTTATTACCCGCAATCCCCAGGGTATTAAGATTGAGTTTAATGCCAGCAATGACATAAGCGTGGATCATCTGATCCGCCACGGGGCAGATCCCCGCAATATCCTGGTATGCCATAATTTCTATCCGGAGAGGTATACAGGGCTTAGCCGGGAAGTGTTTGCAGGATTTAACCGGAAGTGGAAGGGACTGGGGCTTCATACCGCCGCTTTTGTGTCCAGCAACAATAAAGATACTTACGGCCCGTGGCCGGTATACAACGGGCTGTGCACCATGGAAATTGACAGAGGGCTGCCTATTGAGCTTCAGGTGCGCCACATGCTGGCTACGGGAGCTATTGACGATATCCTCATCGGCAATGCCTATGCGTCAGAGGACGAGCTTAAGGCGATGTCGGAAGTGGATATGACCAAGACCAACATTGCCATAGAGACTGTAGACGGGCTGTGTGACGCGGAACTGAAGGTGCTGCGGGATTACCACCATGCAGGGCGCACGGATGCCTCAGAATTCCTGATCCGCTCCAGCATGCCGAGACTTGACTGCAAAGACGTTTCCATTCCACACCGTGACTGCGGCCAGGATAAGTTCCACAGAGGTGATGTAGTGGTGGTCAATGACAATCTGGGACATTACCGGGGCGAAGTGGAAGTGATCTTAAAGGATATTCCCAATGACGGCGAGAGAAACCTGGTGGGACGGATTCCTGAGAACGAGATGATGATTCTTGATCTGATGGAAGAGAATCCGGATCATTTCTGGGATTTTTTGATTCGGTAGATCAGGGAATGTGAAGAAGGAAGGGATAGAAAGAGGAAAGAGTCCGGGAAACCGGGCTTTTTTCTTTTGCTGGAAATCAGTAATGGAAAGGAACAGAAAAGAATGTGTGCTGTGCATAATACTTGTCAGGATAAGGCCGCCGGAATATAATAGAAACAAAAACAGATACAAAGCTTCACAGCCGGAATTTTGCAGGATATGGTGAGAAAATATGAAAAAGGAGAAGACACAAATGGAAAAAGATCGGATTGGCAATGCTATTGAAATGGTAGAGAATCTAGAGGCAAAGTATCTTTCTTTCCAATTACTGGGTTTTTTGTTGTAAAGTGCTGATTTATGTGTTAAACTTTACAGGGAAATTTGTTGATAAATAGGAGGAATCCATATGAAGATGAAAAGGCTGATTGTGTTTGCCATTGCAGGAACCTTGAGCCTGTCCAACGCTGCTTGGGCGGACACAGACAAGGCTGCTGCGGGTACAACAGAAACCACGGTTGAAGCGACGGCAAAAACCGGAGAACAAAAGCAAAGGAAGGCACAGACAGAGGTCAAAACAAATGTAGCCGCTGAAACGAAGGCCGATATGAAGACGGCCGAAAAGCTGGCCACGCCGTCTAATGCAGAGAGGGAAATTCCTACAACGCAGAATACTGCGTCCCCAGGTGCGGCGTCCGGCGATGATACAAAACAGGATGTTGAAATTACAGGCATTAAGCTGGAGGTTCCCGATACAGCCATAAATCCGGGGAAAACATACAAGTTAAAATTTACTGTTGAACCTGCCGATATTGCAGATGATGTTATCAAAACCGCAAAGTGGACCAGTACTGTTCCAGAGGTGGCGTCAGTTGACGAAAACGGACTGGTAACTGGTCATGCAACCGGGTATACGTCCATCCGTGTGAATCTGGGCGGAAAGACGGATACTTGCAAAATCCAAGTAAAGAACCCTCTTGTTACGAAAGCTACAGTATTGGCTGACGGAAACGAGAAGGTACTGAATCTGGCGGAAACCGGATTTTTTAGGGCGGATGACGGCGTCAAAGCTGTCAAGGTGAAATCTCTGCCTGATGAGGCAAAAAAATATTTTGACGGAACCCCGTCGGCGGACGGAATGTCTGTTCGGTTTAAGCTGAAACCGTCAGCACAGGAATTCCAAGTGGATATACCTTTGTCTGTGTCAGGGGACAAATATAATGAATACAATAATGACTGCGTGCTGACAATTACAGCCCAGCCGACGGTTTATGTAGCTTCCAGAACAGAGGCCCAGATCCGGGAATTTCTCAGCAAGCACCCGTTTAATGAGAATGGCAGCGACAGCTGGGATACTGCTCCTAACCCATCTAAGGAGATCGCGGGCAAACTATCAGCGGCATCGGTAACCAATGCCCTCAATGCCCTTAATTTTGTCCGCTATGTGGCAGGAATACCGTCGGACGTCACCAATAACCAGGAATATGAGCAGATGGCGCAGACAGGCACCACTCTTCTTCAGAGGATCAATGGAGGGCTGGATCATACTCCTAAAAAACCTGAAGGAGTCTCAGCTGAGTTTTATGACCTGGGCTATAAAGGGACAAGCAGTTCCAACCTGGGACAGGGGTATCGGAATCTTGTACATGCTGTGCTGGGCGGTTGGATGGAAGATGGAGACAAAGGCAACATTGATCGGGTTGGCCACCGCCGGTGGTGCCTGAATCCAGAAATGAAGCAGACTGGATTTGGCCATTCTGGCGCCTATACAGCTATGTACAGTTTTGATGACGGCTATAAAGAGCAGATTCCGGCTTATAATTATGTTTCATGGCCTGGACAGACGATGCCTGTAAGCTATTTCAGAGGGCCATGGTCTATCTCTTTGAATCCCCAAATTTTTGACGGGAAAAAATCGAAGGAAAATGTAAGCGTTACTATGAACTGCAATGGAAAATCCTATACTTTGAATAAAGATAATAAAGATGTAGCTGGAAAGTATTTAAACCTGGATACGGTTGGCTATGGCTATGGCCCTGCGGTTATCTTCCAGCCAGGCGTTTGGTTCAAAGCCGGGGATACGGTATCGGTGAAGGTTGCAGGCTTAAAAGATCGATACGGCAATGAAATACCTATTGAGTATTCGGTGAAGTTCTTCTCCATAGAAGTAAAAAATCTGGAAAGCATCAAACTGAATACCGCCTCAGCATCGGTCACCCTGGACGACACCTATCAGTTAAAGGTTACCATGGTTCCGGCCAATGCGACCAATGCCTCTCTGTCAGATGTGAAATGGTCCAGTTCCAATACAAAGGTTGCAACTGTAAGCAGCAAAGGGATTGTGTCAGCCAATGCTGTAGGATCAGCGAAAATTACGGCGGAACTTAACGGCAAGACTGCAACCTGCACTATCTATGTGCGTAAGTACAGCAGCAGCAGCTCTGGAGGAAGCTCCGGCGGGGGAAGCTATACTGTGGGAGGCTCCAGCAGAAGCGGCGGCGGTTCTACAACTGGCGGCCCCAGCGGTTCCCTTCCGTCCTATGTGGTCAAGGGGAACTGGACCCAGGCCAATAATGGAACGTGGAGATTTACAGATTCTTCCGGCCAGCAGTATAAAAACAAATGGGCGGCTGTCAGCAACCCTTATGCCAAGACATCAGCAGGTCAGTCCAGCTTTGACTGGTTCTTCTTTGACGGGGAAGGCAATATGCTGACCGGCTGGCATCAGGATACAGACGGCAACCGCTATTACCTGAATCCGGATTCTGACGGAACCAGAGGAAGAATGATGACTGGATGGGTGTGGATTCCTGACGCACAAGGCGTACGGCGGTGCTATTATCTGAATCCTGTATCTGACGGAACCAGAGGAAAAATGCTCAGCAATACGGTTGTGGAAGGCTACACCGTCAATGCCGAGGGGCAGTGGGTGGTTAACGGCGTAGTACAGACCAAATAATCGAAGATCGGATTAAAGGGAGGGAGCGGCTGGCTCCCTCCTTTGCTTTTTAAGAATCCATGTTAGAAAAACTAAATATTTTCTTATGGCTTTTTACGAGCCTCTTCATAAACCTGATTCTCGTCAGTTTATACGGAATTCACGAAGAAAAAAACGGAGAAAGGCAGAAAACCCTGCGGATTTTGACATTGACGGATGCGGCAATGTCTGTTTGTGGTATTATGAAACCAGAATAAATGGCAGAATCTCTGCCGGATACGGAGCAGGATGTCCAGGGCATGAATGAGGAATATACAGAGAAGCCATAGAAGAGGCGGTAAATGCAGAACTGATTATACAAAGAAATAAAGAAATGATTAGCCAAAGAGCAGGCAGCGCAGTATTGCAAGAACTAAGTGGAATAAAGTGGGGAAAAACCCATAGGTTTTTCCCCACTTTCTGATAATCTGAAATTCTATTACATTTTTTAAAATCTATTCCTAAAACCTTACAAAAATGTTGCAAATTTGAATAAAATAATAAAATTTACTCTCTTTTTGCCTTGATCTGTCGGATATAGGATAACACACCCCGAAATAATTTGCAATAGTTTTTCGGGGAAAAACGTATGGAATATTCCCCATGGACAAAGCAAAAAAGCGGCATAAAAGAGACTGAATTGGTTGGAAAAAGCAGGAGAACCCAGGTGATTTCAGGTTATCCCAGCCAATTCAGAAAACAGTAAAAACAGAAAATAAGCCATGCAGAGGGGAGTGGACATTGCATGTGGTGCGTGGTGCATGTGAGAGACGGCGGTGAAGAGCGCATAGAAGATTTTGTCGCCAGCCTTCTTCCAAAGAGTGTTAAAGCAAGGTGCTTTCACCTGATCAGAGGCAGGATAAAGAAGTATGAAGGACAGTGGCGTACAGTATATGAGGATTTATTTCCCGGATATGTATTTATTGATACGGATGAGCCGGACAGAGTGTACAAAGAGCTGAAGAAAACGCCAAGGCCGAAACTGCTGTTCAGCGGTGAGGAGTATGTCTCCACATTAGAAAAACGTGAGTCTGACTTTATGGAAAGCCTTGCAGACAGAAGCGGAAGGATAGGCATTTCCAGGGTCCGAATCGGGGAAGACGGAAAAATCCGCTGCCTGTCAGGACCGCTGAAAGCCATGGAAGACAGGGTAAAGCGGGTGAACCTTCATAAAAGAATCGCAGAGGTAGAGGTTGATGTTATGGGGAAAAAGCGAATTCTGTATCTGGGCATTGATATTGCGGCTGATGACAGAACAGGAAGCAATGCTTTTTGGCAGGCTGCGGAGTATGCCGCAAGGTAGGGACTGAGGATATAAACATGGAGAAACGTATAATTAGTTTTAGCCCGCCGGATATTTCCGAACTGGAGATCGCTGAGGTGGTTCAGACATTAAGGTCTGGCTGGATAACCACAGGCCTGCGCACAAAGCTGCTGGAATGCAGGCTTGCCTCATACATGGAAACCGGGAAAACGGACATTGACTGCAGTATGGAAGAAGCCAAAGCGAAGTACAGCCAAAGGGCTGTGTGCTTAAATTCAGCTACAGCCGCTGAAGAGCTGAACCTGCGTATCCTTGGCATTGGCCCGGGGGATGAGGTTCTTGTGCCAGCCTACAGCTATACAGCCAGCGCAAGCGCCGCTGTCCACTGCGGGGCCACCGTAAAGTTTTTGGACATCCAAAAGAATGGAGATCCTGTGACCCATATGCCGGAGCTGGATTATGAAAGATTAGAATCAGCCATTACAGAGAAGACAAAAGCAATTATTGCCGTTGATTTTGGCGGCATTGTCTGCGATTATGAGCGGATTTTTAAAATTGTGGAGAGACAGAAGAGGCTGTTTAAGCCAATGCCTTCTGATGGCACCCCATTGAACGACCTTTCGTCTCGAATTCAGCATGCCATGGGCCGAATCGCAGTTGCAGCGGACTGCGCCCATGCCTTGGGAGCCAGCAGAAAATACAATGGCCGGAAGACGTATTGCGGAGCTATGGCTGATTTCTCGTCTTTTTCCTTCCATGCAGTAAAAAATTTTACCACGGCGGAAGGCGGGGCCAGTACCTGGCGGCCTATTGACGGTATTGAGAACAGCGAAATATATAAGATGTATCAGCTGCTCTCTCTTCACGGACAGACTAAAGACGCCCTTGCCAAAACGAAAAACGGGGCCTGGGAGTACGATATCATCGGTCCATGGTATAAATGCAATATGACCGATATTATGGCCGCTATTGGTCTTAGGCAGCTGGACAGATATGAGGGACTGCTTAAGAAAAGAGCGGGCATTGTGAAAAAATACGATGAGACGTGTAACGCCCTGGGCATTGTCCATATGATCCATCACACGGATGATATGGACAGTTCCAACCACCTTTATCCCATCCGTATTCCTGGAATTACAATTGAACAGAGAAATGAGATCATAGAACATATGGCTGAACGAGGCATAGCCACAAGCGTCCATTACAAGCCCATGCCCATGCTGACGGCATATAAGGCTTTGGGATGGGATATTAAAGACTTTCCTAATGCCTATGATTACTATCACAACCTTATTACTCTGCCTCTGCATACACGGTTAAGCGATGAAGATGCAGAGTATGTGTGCGAAAACTTAAAAACAGTGGTGCAGGATGTATTGGAGAGCAGGCATGTATCGTAACTATATAAAGCGCTTATTGGGGCTCATTTTTTCCATTGCCGGCCTTCCGCTTTTTCTTCTTATTTTCATCGCAGTAGCGCCTCTTATTGTCTTAGAGGATAAGGGACCGATATTTTACAATGCCCCCCGCCTTGGCCGCAATGGAAACATATTCAATATGTATAAATTCCGATCTATGAGGGTAAATGCTCCCGATTTAAGGAATGAGGACGGAACAACATTTAATTCGGAACAAGATCCGAGAGTGACGAAAATAGGACGGATTTTAAGAAAAACCAGCCTGGACGAAACGCCTCAGATCCTTAATGTGCTTATAGGAAATATGAGCTTTATAGGGCCAAGGCCAGATCTCCCAGGAGCGGACAGGGAGATGTACAGGCCCGGCGATATTGAAAAGCTGTCGGTTAACCCTGGCATAACCGGCTATAGCCAGGCGTATTATAGAAATTCGTCAACGCTGGATCAGAGATTTGACGGGGATGTGTATTATGCCAAGAACGTATCCTTTTCATTAGATATGAAAATACTCATGAGAACCATAAAAATCGTGTTTACACATGAGAATGTGTATAGAAATCTTTGACATAGAAGGTTGTAAAGCTTATGAGAATCGAAGTGGATAAATTTAACAGCAACATCTTCGGACTCAAGATGGGCAATGTTGTTGATTGCGAAGAGACAATAAAAGAAGAAGATGTGCGGGACATGATTTTAAGCGCAAAATCCAATGGCTTTCAGCATTTGAACGCTAAGGTTTCTACGGATAAAAAGCAGGCGGTAAATATAATGCTTCAAAATGGATTTAAATTGGTAGATACACAGCTTATGTATCAAGTTGATGTAAAGACTTCAGAAGAGTATTGGCCTGATAATATAATTTTTCGCAGTTATCGGAAAGATGATTGTGTTCAAATAGCAGATATTGCCAGAGAAGCATACACCTTGGATCAATTTCACTCAGATAAAGTGCTGCCATCCTATTTGTGCGATAAGTATTATGTGGAATGGATGAATAATTCCTGCAATGGATTTGCGGACAAAGTAATGGTTTTATCCAGGGACACTGCCATTGCAGGATACATAACGCTTAACTACGAGAGCAATCATTCGGCAGTCGTCGGGCTGGCAGCAATAGGAAAACGGTTTCAGCATAAAGGATATTTTACCTATCTGATTGGAGAAACCTTAAAAATGCTCTTTGAAGAAGGGGTAACCAGAATGATGTACGGGACACAGCTGGTAAACCAGCCAGTGCTTCATACAATGTCCAGATATTCGGGAATTCCTGTTTATAGCAATCACATTTTGCATCGAATGGTTTGATTTAGAATTTAATAGGGATGATAATGTCCATACCAATCCCATTCTTATTTGAACAGCTTAAGAACCAGAATGAGGAATTCCGCAGTGGTTGTAGGACAATTAATCAAAAATATATGATAGCAGGAGAGACAGATGATAAATTCAAAGACAATATGGCTTGTGAATTTTTATGGCCCCTTAGAGGGCGAAAACTGGAGAGAATACAGTTTCAATCAGTTTGGAAAGTGTTTATCAGAGAATAGGCTTTGCATAAGGGGCTGCGGCTGCTGTGAAGGGACGGCAGCCTAGTATGGGAAAGGTATTGTTTATAAACGATTCCATTTATCTTCCGGGGGAAAAGGCCATTAAAAGGACGTTCTTCCTGTTTGAAATGATGCGGAAACAGGGATATGACGTAACATTTCTGACTTCCGACTTTAATCATTATGAAAAGAAAACACGGAATACTGAGGATTTTTATGAAAAATATCCAGAATACAAAGAGAGAGTCAGGTTCATTCATAAAAGGCCCTACAAGAGAAATATTTCTTACAGAAGGTTCATAAGCTGCACCGACAGCGAGAAGAAAGAGCTGGAATGGTTTGTTGAAAATGGGAAGGAGTTTGATGCTGTATATATTTCCTGGCCTACCTATTATCTGGTGTACCATATTAGAAAATATTGCGATCAATACAATACGAAGCTGATCATAGATGTAAACGACTTATGGCCGGATTCCTTAAGGATGGTTATCCGAAATGACATTATCTATGGCCTTCTTACAAAAAGGCTTCAAAGAAAGACAAACATATCATTTTCCTATGCAGATGCCATTGTTGCGGTTTCTGATGAGTACCTTAAGAAAGCTGCAGATGAAAATACAAGGGCAAAAGAACATCTTTCCGTTTACATAGGTGCGATGCTGGACCGGTTTGACAGTGGGGCGGAACGGCTTAGCCATACAATTCAAAAGCCTGCCGGGGAGAGATGGATAACCTATATCGGCACATTGGGCCGCAGCTATGACTTTGACACGGTAATCTGCGCCGTGAAAAGACTGAAAGCTTATGATGTGCGGTTTAAGATACTTGGGCAGGGGCCGGAGGAAAAGAGATTAAGGAAATTGGCAAAATCTATGGAGGCGCCTGTGGACTTCTTAGGCTTTATGGATTACGAGACAATGGCAGCGTATTTATCGGTGTCAGATATCTGCGTAAACTGCATAAAAAGGCGCGCTTCACAAAGTGTTATTAATAAGGCGGCGGACTATTTTGCCTCTGGAAAACCTGTGATAAACTGCGGACCATGCAGGGAAATGAGTGAGTTAATATCAGCCTATGAGTGCGGAGTTAACTATGAGGCAGAGAATATAGAAAGCTGTGTTTCGGCTGTCGAGACTATTCTGGCGGACCCGGCGAAAGCAGAAGAATATGGAATTCATGCGAGAAGGCTTGCAGAAGAAAAATTCGACCGGGTAAAAACCCATCAGAACATAATTCATATGATTGACAGGCTGTCTTCATAAGGAGGGCTTTGGCATGATAACAATCAAACTAAGCGGCGGGCTGGGAAACCAATTGTTTCAGTATGCCTATGGCTACCAGATGGCTAAGAAATTAAATACCGGTATAATCCTTGACACATCCTGGTTTGACAGACAGCACCTGCGCAGGCCGGATATACTGAAGTTTAGAATAAAGTACGAATCAGCCAGGCGGATTTGGGACACGGATTCAAAAATAAAGCTTCTCAATAAAACGTTTATCAACCGCTCTCTGCGTATCTTGGGATGCGGCAGTTTCAGAGCCGGAGAATATAACTACTTTAAGGAAACCAGATATAAATATGCCCATAACATCAAAACATATGCAAAAGACCAGTCATATTTAGACGGGTATTGGCAATGTCCTGAGTATTTTGCATCTGTGAGAGAGGATTTGATTCAGATGTATTGTTCAGACAGGCTGTCTCCAGGCGTGAAAGAGCTGGGAAATTATCTGAAAGAGATAAACAGCGTTGCAGTTCACGTGAGACGGGGGGACTATCCCGCTAAAAAGCAGCTGATAAGCAGACTGGTGGCCATATCTGACGAGTATTATAAAAAGGCATTGGAGGCCGTTCTGCCGAAGATTGGCTGTGATCCGGAAATATACGTGTTTAGCAATAATATGCCAGATGCGAGAGACATGCTGAATCCTATGATTTCCGGATTGATAAGAGAGACAAAAATTAAAACCACTGCCATTGATGAATGGCATCTTATAAAATGCTGCCGAAACCAAATCATTGGAAACAGCACATTTTCCTGGTGGCCTGCGTATTTAAATGACTGCAAAAATAAAATTGTTGCAGCTCCCAACAGGTATATGGGAAACGATGACATATTAGATAAAGGTTGGATAGCAGTGGACATTTAGAAAATTTGGGTGAAAATTATGAAACTGATTGTTCCGGCAATAAAAGCGGATATAAAGAAAATCATCGATCATTCGGAATACTTTTATAAGTTTCTTCCCATATCCACTATTACAGTAATTGGTGACTCGTCAATTAAGGATATGGCATATGAAAACGGATTGGAGTACATAGAAGAGTCCAGCCTGGTGGATTATAAAAGCGTTTCCAAGTATATTTATACACGGACCAATAATTATAATGATGTTAAAAGGACTGGCTGGTATGTGCAGCAGTTTATAAAAATGGCATACTCATTAATCTGCAGAGATGATTACTATTTATTGTGGGACAGTGATACCATACCCTTAAAAAAGGTTTCCTTCATAATTGAAAACAGACCTGTATTTGACTGCAAAACCGAACATCATAAACCTTATTTTAATACGATTTCAAGATTATTTCCAGAATTTGATCTTTCCTTTCATAAATCGTTTATAGCCGAGCACATGCTCATAAAGACAGAGATCATGCGGATGCTGATTAAGGATATAGAGAGCAGCCAATGGGTGGATGGCGAAAATTTTCAGCAGAAGATCATAAATTCCATTGATATCCGGGAACTAGGAAGGTCTGGGTACAGTGAATTTGAAACCTTTGGCAATTATGTCAGGAACCGTTATCCTGATTCATACGGAATACGTGACTGGAGATCCCTGAGGCATGGCGGATTTTTCTTTGATGGAACCAGAAAAATAGATGGCAATGTTCTTCAGTGGATGAGTAAGTATTTTGATGCCGTTTCATTTGAAAAAGGAGATTCGTATTCATCCCATTGCTTCAGGATGATGATGTTTTTGCATTTCCACAGATTAAATCCCAGGTATATAAATGGGATTGCATTTTGCAGGCGGATGATAAGAAGGATTAAGAGGAAAACAGGGAGAGATTCGTAATGGCCTTTTTTTCAGTGGTTATACCGGCGTATAACAGAGAGACTACCATAAAGCGTGCTTTAGACAGCGTCTTAAAACAGAGCTGCACAGATTATGAGGTAATCGTAGTAGATGACTGTTCAAAAGATAATACAGTAAAAGCTGTTTATGAATATCCAAATGTTCAGTGCCATATATTACAGTCAAATCAGGGAGCCTGCGCTGCGCGAAACAAGGGAATCGACCTGGCAGAAGGAGAGTATGTTGCTTTTCTGGATTCTGATGATGAATGGACGGAAGATCATTTGCTGGATATCAGAACAGCCATAGAGGCAGAACACAGACAGATCGTCTGCACTGGAGGGAAAATTGTCAAAACCGCAGGAGAGCCAAAAGAGCTGTACCCAGACACGGACGGCGGGGACATTTATCATAAAGAGCTGTTCGGGGATGTTTTGATGCCGACTTCCTGTGTCGCAGTATCGAAAAAAGCGCTGAAAGAAGTTCAGGGATTTGATATTCATCTGCCTGCCAGACAAGATTATGATTTGTGGCTGCGAATTACAGAGAAATACCAGCTTTCCGTTGTGAAGAAATGCAGCGCAGTTATATATTGGGACAATCATCTTCATATAGGAAGCAGCTATATGAATTATATTAGAGGCACAACCCAGGTTGTGGAAAAATTAACTCAGAACGAACGCATATCCTGCCGGGATAAGAAGAAACTGTCAGCAGTTCATTATTTTAACATGGCAAAGGTTTTTGCTAATAACAAGGCATTTGAAGATGCAAAAGTTTACTGCAGAAAATCCATGAAATTTAATGTAATGAACAAGAATGTTTTGCTTTCCGTTTTGCTTCTGTTTCCGCCGCTATATACGTTGATTCGGGAAAAAAGGAATTAAGACTATGATACTTCGATTCAGGCGAAGAAAAAGTGACAGACAAAAGCGCTTCACAGAGCTTATAAGCTATTTGATAATGCTTGTGTTCTGTCTGGTTCAGCTAAAGACATATATTTATACGATCAATAATCCGATTATTGACATCATTGCCAGAAACACGGATATGATATACATTGCAAGTACGTTTATTTCACTTTATTACTGCCTGATTTGCTATTTAAGACGGGGAGTAATAAATTTGACTATTACATTTATGGTGCTTTTTCATGTGTATATCGCTGCAGTGTCTGTTTTTTTAATTGGATTTACAGAATACCGGACAAGTGTTCGCTGCATAACTTTTATCTTGCTTTTAGATACATTTATAAATGAAGAGAAATATGGATATATAAAAGCGCTTTCCCTGGCTGTTAATACGCTGATTTTAATTAATGTATTTAACATAATCGTGCGGAAAACTGCGTTAAGCACTTTGGTTCCTTGGGTATATTATGGATCTGAGGTGTATTTTTTGGGGTTGGATAACGGCTTTATTACCTATATACTGCCTGCTTTGGTTCTTGGGGCGATTTGTTATAAACTTCACGGGTCCTTTATTCTGCATGTACTTCCATGCTTCATTGCCATTTGTGCTGTCTCATACCTTTTTGTGCTGACATCACTGATGTGCATGCTGGTGGGAGGAATTATGTTTGCAGTATTCAAACGAAGGAGAATATATCCAGCGGTTGCGGTTTCTTTCAATATAATTCCGTTCCTTATTTTTGAAGTATTCAGAGCTGCATCTGTTATTTCGGCGCTGCTGCTTGGAAATTCTGAAAAAATCCAGTCATTTTTTGCGAGAACAGCTATTTGGGACAGGGCAATTCCACATATTTTATCATCACCTGTATTTGGAAACGGTTTTTCCCTGACTCGAAACAGCGCATGGCTGGGAGTGGGGGGATGCCATAATCAAATTCTGGATTTAATGATTCAGGGGGGATTAATCGGCACGATTTTGTATTTTATAGTTTTGTTTAATTCTGTCAGATGCATAGAAAAGGCAAAAGATAATTATGCATATCTCATATACTGCCTGCTATGCGGATTGGGCCTGTGCATGAATTTTGAATCCTACAGCTCTTATACAGGTTATGCATTGATGTTTGCAGTGTTCGTCATTGCTGTTAATTACAAAAAAATTTGTCAATATGTGAATAAGGAGGGAAGAGATCATGAAACTTATGGATCATGTTTGTGATTCCTTGATAATTCGCCATGGAGCGATTGCAGCAAAACGGAAAATCAGAGAGCTTGACAAGATAACGGATTTTGAATGTACAAAGGAAAACATTCAGACTGGATATATTGCTTCTATGACAACGATTCCGTATAGAATGGAATTAAGTTATTACAGTGCAGCAAGCATTCTGATGCAGCGAAGACGTCCTGAAAAGATCCTCATTGTACTTGATGAAGCCCGCAAGGAGCAATACACATTTTCGGATAAATTTAACCGGCTGTTTAAGGCCGGCGTGGAGATTCTCTATAGGAAGGATTTAAGATGTCATACCAAGTACTATTATGCGATTACAGAGTATCCGGATCATTCGGTTATAACTTTTGATGATGACTGCATATATGATGACAAGTTATTTACAAAATTAATAGAGGGACATAAAAAGTATCCAGATGCAGTCATAGCCATGAGATGCCGTGCCGTGAGGCGGAAAGAAGACGGGACCTATGACGATTATAATAATTGGCCAAAATGTTCAGGAAAATACAGCACACAGCCAAGGCCAGACATTATAGCTACAGGGGTGGGAGGCGTCTTATACCCGCCTCATATATTTGATGAAGAGACATTTAATATAAACCGGATTATGGAACTTTCTTTAGGTCAGGACGATATTTGGCTATATTTTATGGAAAGAAGAAACAATATTTTAGTCTACAGGCCTAAAGGAAAAAGCCAAATGTATGTTGACGTACCTGACACACAGGCCATTTCCCTGCAAAGTGATAATGTGCAGCATAACAGGAATGATGAGTCTATCCGCAGGCTAGCAGATTGTTATAAACTAAAATAGAAGGAAAAATGCGGGATGATTAGAAAACAGAAAACATCATTGAAAAATGCTGTTATTGTAAATGCTGTCTCAAAGTATGCTAAGGTTTTAGTTAATCTGGTTTATACTGCAATACTGGCAAGAATATTGAGTCCGGAAGACTACGGCATTGTTGCAGTTATTACAGTCTTCACTACATTTTTTGCGCTATTCTCGGACATGGGATTAAGCACGGCGGTAATTCAGAATAAATTGCTGACAAATGATGAGATAAATGATATTTTTTCGTTCACCATCTATTTAGGCGTTGGCTTAGCCATATTCTTTTGTCTCTTTTCGTTTCCCTTGTCTGCTTTTTACGATGACCGGGTATATATTTCTGCTGGAATGCTGCTGTCCGTTGCTCTGCTGTTTAATACGCTAAATATGATCCCCAATGCCCTGCTTATGAAAGAAAGGCAGTTTGTGCTGGTGGCTGTGCGTACAATTGCCATTACCGTTATTGGAGCAATCGTTACAATTATATGCGCGGTCAGCGGATTGAAATACTATTCGGTTGTAACCAACTCCATATTAACCGCTGTTCTTACATATTTTGCCAATATAAGAGGGTTAAGCCTTAAATTTCATATAAGAATAAGACGCAGCAGCATCAAAAAAGTCTGGGGATTTTCCATGTTTCAGTTTGGATTTAACATCGTAAACTATTTTTCAAGAAACCTGGATAATCTTCTTATAGGGAAATTTATGGGAAGCGGTGATTTAGGATATTATGACAAGGCATATAAATTAATGCAGTATCCCACGTCTAATCTGACACATGTGATAACGCCTGCGCTGCACCCTATTCTCTCAGACTATCAGGACAATAAGGAATATATTTACAAAAAGTATATTTTAATTGTCCGTTTTCTGTGCATGGCCGGGGTTTTTGTAAGTTCCTACTGTTTTTTTGCATCTGAGGAAATCATTACGCTTCTATATGGCCCAGGATGGGAAAACAGCGTGATCTGTTTTTCATGGCTTAGTATTTCCATATGGGCACAGATGATAACATCCAGTTCCGGGGCTATATTCCAAAGCTTAGGCGATACGAAAAGAATGTTTATTGTCGGCGGCATAAATGCATTCATCAATGTTCTATGCATCGTACTGGGGGTTCTTAAAGGCGATATTGTATATGTGGCAATGTCTGTAGGCATTTGCTATAACATCCATTTCCTGTCCACATATGTTGCCTTGATTCATTTTTCGTTTGAGAAATCTTTTATAAAATTTCTGTTTGAATTAAAGAAGGAGTTCTGCGTCGGCATATTTCTGGCTATCAGCGTTCGTGCATTTCGGTTTAGCATTGAAGGGATATTTTTGAGCGCTGCTTTGAAATTTTTGTATTTAGGGCTTGTGTTCCTTGTGATGCTGCTGATTACTAAGGATTATCTTTTCTTAATAAAACTGATAGGCCCAATCTCCCATAAAATGGAGAGTAAATCTGAAGGAAAGCGGTTTTCGGACACGCATTAGTACGATATCGAACTCTTTGGAAATGCCCAAAGAAAAAATGATATATTAAAGTTGTTATGATAAAGAGAAGGAACACCAGTGCGTGATTGAAAAATACAATAAGGCCCATGTGCGGGACAGATAAGGGGCAGCCTGGACTGACGCTGCCCCGTCAGTCCAGGCTGCAGAAGCCAAAAGCCCTTGGCCGCAATTCTGCCGGTTCCATGAAAACAGGGAAAATGTCACATAAAACCGATTCGATCTCCCTGATCTTTCCGGCCTTTTCTGTACAATCTGCTGTTTTTTCCAAATTTTCAAAAAGTTTCCCGATTTTCTGTTGACTTTGAAGGCGTGATTTTGTAAAATGAATGTAAGCGCTTACAATTTGTGAAGCAGCAGTAAAAACGTTTTATTCTGCCATACTAAAGGGCAGAGAAGAAAACTTAATTGAGGAGAGGGAAATATGCAGGACGTCATCAGGATTAACCAGGAGGACAACGTTGCGGTTGCCCTGCGCCCCATAGCCAAGGGGGAGACTCTTGTTATCGGGGACATTTCAGTAACTGTTTCGGAGGAGATTCCCCAGGGCCACAAGGTGGCGCTTAAGCCAGTGAAGGCCGGAGAGGAAGTAGTGAAGTACGGGTTCCGCATTGGCTTTGCCAAAGAGGATATCAATACCGGACAGTGGGTTCATGTGCACAATCTGAAAACAGCCCTTGGAGATTTGCTTACCTATCAGTATGAGCCTGCCAATGCAGCAGTAGCCCAGAGTGAACACGCCGTATTCCAGGGATTCCGCCGCACCGACGGCAAGGCCGGTGTTCGCAATGAGATATGGATCATTCCCACAGTGGGCTGCGTTAACTCTATCGCCAAGGCTCTGGAAAAGGATGCCAAAAGGCTGGTGGGAGGAAGCCTGGAGGAAATAGTGGCATTTCCCCATCCGTACGGCTGCTCCCAGATGGGGGATGACCAGGAGCACACCAGAACCGTGCTGGCAGACATGATCCATCACCCTAATGCGGCGGGCGTTTTGGTCCTGGGGCTGGGCTGCGAGAACAGCAACATTCCTGTATTAAAAGAATATATTGGAGACTATGATGAGCAGCGGGTAAGATTCCTTCAGTGCCAGGATGTGGAAGACGAGCATGAGGCGGCCATGGAGATCTTAGAGGAATTAGCCGCATATGCAAAGGGATTTACCAGAGAGCCCATTGACGCCAGCGAACTGATTATCGGGATGAAGTGCGGCGGCTCTGACGGGCTGTCAGGCATTACAGCCAATCCTACGGTAGGGGCGTTTTCCGACCTTCTGATCTCAAAAGGCGGCACCACCATTTTGACGGAGGTTCCGGAAATGTTCGGGGCAGAGACTATCCTGATGAACCGCTGTGAGACAGAAGAACTGTTTGATAAGACCGTGACCCTGATTAATGATTTTAAGAATTATTTTACCAGCCATAATCAGACGATCTATGAGAATCCGTCCCCAGGCAATAAAAAGGGAGGCATCTCCACGCTGGAGGACAAATCTTTGGGCTGCACCCAGAAGTCCGGCAGTGCGCCGGTGAAGGGAGTGCTGGCTTACGGGGAGCCGGTGAAAGAGAAGGGGCTGAATCTGTTAAGCGCTCCTGGCAATGACCTGGTGGCGTCCACGGCGCTGGCAGTATCCGGGGCTCAGATCGTTTTATTCACCACCGGGCGGGGAACCCCCTTTGCCTCTCCGGTTCCCACAGTGAAGATTTCCAGCAATTCCGCCTTGGCGGGAAAGAAGAATAACTGGATCGATTTCAACGCAGGGCGCATGGTGGAGGATAAATCTAAAGAAGAACTGGCACAGGAACTGTTTGACTATGTGCTGGAAGTGGCATCCGGCAGGAAAGTGAAGGCTGAGGAGGCCGGGTTCCATGATATGGCTATCTTTAAACAGGGAGTAACTCTGTAGAATCGACCGCATCCGGCAGCAGGCAGCGGAAAATCTCGGGAGGCATAAATATGAAGCTGAATCGAACAACACAGAGGACTGTAGAAATACTGAAACTGATTTCCCGGAATCCGGAGGGGATTACCCTGGATGAAATCTGCGCCCGGCTGGAGCTGCCTAAAACCAGCGCCTACGATATCATTACCACTTTAGTGGAGATGGGTATGGCCAATGTGCAGAAAGGGTCCAGACAGACTTATACCATCGGCCTGACGGCTTACCGGATCGGAATCAATTACACCAATAACCTGGATTTTCTGGGGATCATCGAGCCGGAGCTGAAAGCATTTTCCAAATCTGTGGGAAAGACGGTTTTCTTTGGAGTCCGTTCTGACCATGACGTGGTGTATATCTGCAAGTTTGAGCCGGAGAACCCGATTATCACCACTGCCACTGTCGGCACCAAGAATCCCATGTACTGCACATCTCTGGGAAAGGCCATCCTGGCGTATACGGATCAGGAAACCAGGCAGCAGATCATGGGACGGATAAAGTTCCGCCGAAAGACAGAGAATACCATTATGAGCCGGGAAGCCCTGGACGAAGAGCTGGAGAAAGTGCAGAGACAGGGCTATGCCCTGGATGCCAGGGAGATGGAGGAACATATGGAGTGCGCCGGGGCTGCAGTGTTCGGCCCTGACGGCAGCGTTATGGGGGCTATCAGCGTGTCCAGCCTGTACAAGCAGGGGGAAGATTATGATGCCCTGGGCCGGCTGGTTTCGAAAAAAGCGGAGCAGGTATCCAAGTTATTGGGATTTTTGGGAAAAATGTAGGGAAAGATATTGACAAATAAGCAGTAAGCAGTTAATATTCTAGTATAAGAATCGTGTTTGCGAAAGACAATCGCATATACGAATTATAAAGGAGAGAAAAAGCCATGAAAAAAGAAAAAGTGTTAGCAAGAATGAAGGAAGACTGTCTGGTTGCCGTAGTGCGTGCAAAGAACCTGGAACAGGGCGAGAAGGTGGTTGACGCCATCATTGAGGGAGGAATCAATTTTATTGAGATTACCATGACCATGGACGAGGGCAACCCCATTGATTTCATTGCGGCTATGGTGAAGAAGTATAAGGATAACGACAAGGTAGTTATCGGAGCAGGCACGGTTCTTGATCCGGAGACAGCAAGACAGGTGATTCTGGCAGGCGCTAACTATGTTGTAAGCCCCGGACTCAATGTGGAAACCGTGAAGCTGTGCAACCGCTACAGAGTTCCCATGCTGCCAGGCGTTATGACTCCTACTGAGGCTATTACGGCTATGGAGGCAGGGTGCGACATCATCAAGATCTTCCCTGGCAATATCGTAGGACCGGCAGCCATCAGCTCTTTTAAAGGGCCTCTTCCTCAGGGCGAGTTTATGCCGTCCGGCGGTGTTGACGTGGACAACGTTGACAAGTGGATTAAGGCAGGCGCTTATGCGGTGGGTACCGGCTCCAGCCTGACCAAGGGCGCTAAGACAGGAGATTTTGCGGCAGTGACGGCTAAGGCAAAAGAGTTTGTTGAGGCAGTGGCAGCGGCAAGAAAATAACTATTTACCATGGCGGCCCGGGTGCCGCCGCACATAACCGTTTATCAATGCAAAAAGCAATATAATAAAGGAGAAAGAACAATGGCAAAGATTGTAACCATGGGCGAGATCATGCTGAGACTGTCCACACCAAACAACGAGAAATTTATCCAGGCTGACGAATTTGACATCAATTACGGAGGCGGCGAGGCAAATGTAGCCGTATCTCTGGCTAATTACGGCCATGACGCCGAGTTTGTCACCGCAGTTCCTGCTAACCCTATTGGCGAGTGCGCAGTGGCCGCTTTGAGAAAGTACAATGTAGGCACAAAGCACATAGCAAGAAGCGGCGAGCGCCTTGGCATTTACTATCTGGAGACTGGTTCAGCCATGAGAGCTTCCAATGTGATTTACGACAGGGCTCACAGCTCTATTTCCACCGCAACTCTGGACGAGTTCAACTTTGATGAGATTTTTGAGGGTGCGGACTGGTTCCATTTCACGGGAATTACCCCGGCTGTCAGCGATACAGCCATTGAGCTGACTGAGGCTGCTTTAAAGGCAGCGAAAGCTCACGGCGTAACCGTATCCGTTGACTTAAACTTCCGCAAGAAGTTATGGTCTTCTGAGAAGGCTCAGAAGGTTATGACGAACTTGATGCAGTATGTTGACGTGTGTATCGGCAATGAGGAGGATGCGGAGAAGGTTCTGGGCTTTAAGCCGGGCAACACGGATGTAACCTCCGGCGAACTGGAACTGGCAGGTTATGTGGATATCTTCAATCAGATGGCTGACAAGTTCGGGTTCAAGTATATTATCAGTTCCCTGCGTGAGAGCCACAGCGCTTCTGATAATGGCTGGTCTGCCTGCATTATGGACGGCAAGACAAGAGAATTTTACCACTCCAGAAAATACCATATCACTCCCATCGTGGATCGCGTAGGCGGCGGAGACTCTTTTGCAGCCGGCCTTATCTGCGGGCTTGTGGACGGAAAAGATATGAAGGCGGCTTTAGAGTACGCAGTGGCGGCTTCCGCATTGAAGCATACGATTCCCGGTGACTTTAACCTGGTAACCCGTGCAGACGTTGAGAACCTGGCAGGCGGAGACGGTTCAGGCCGCGTGCAGAGATAACCCGAAGCCGGCAGAATTTATTGAAGCTGCGGGCGTCACGGCGCACGCTGGCAATGAGATCGCAACCGAATGATTTGACGGACATAACATGGCTATTCGGACATCAAAAAATACCATGGCTGAGTAGCTGCTGAACACATCGGAAAAGGGACAGCTCCATGCTCAAAGACTAGAGTATTGGGCCTGTCCTTTTTACGAGCCGGAAATGAGAGGAATGAGGTAAGCCATGAAAGAAAAAAGGACATTTGATTTGCTGACTCTGGGGCAGCTTCTGCTGCGCCTTTCCCCGCCAAACAATGAACGTCTGGTGCGCGGAGATACATTTGAAAAACAGGTAGGCGGAGCGGAGCTGAATGTGGCTGTGGGCGTGTCTCTTCTGGGACTGCACACAGGCGTTATCTCGAAGCTGCCTTCCCATGACATGGGAAGCTTTATGAAGAGCAAAATCCGCTCTTACGGTATCAGTGATGACTATTTTCTGTATGACCATTCCCCCTCTGCCAGAGTGGGAATCTATTACTATGAAAACGGCGCATTTCCAAGAAAGCCTAAGGTGATCTATGACCGCAGCAACAGCTCATTCTACTCTCTCAGCATAGATGAGATACCGGAGGAAATTTACAGCGCCAGCCGGTGCTTCCACACAACAGGCATCACTCTGGCTCTTAATGAGAAGATTCGTGAAACTGCCATTGAGATGATTAAAAGGTTTAAAGAAGCAGGGACGCTGGTGTCTTTCGACGTAAATTTCAGGGCTAACTTATGGACGGGGGAGCAAGCCAGAGAATGCATTGAGCAGATTCTTCCTTACGTGGATATATTCTTCTGCTCCGAGGATACGGCCCGCCTTACGTTTAAGAAGACAGGCACAGCTCAGGAGATGATGAAAAGCTTTACCGAGGAGTACCCTGTCTCCATTGTGGCGTCTACCCAGAGGGTGGTGCACAGCCCTAAACGGCATACATTTGGATCGGTAATGTATGATGCCAAAAAGGACAAGTACTATGAGGAAGAACCATACCGGGATATTGAGGTGGTAGACCGCATCGGAAGCGGGGATGCTTACATTTCAGGAGCCCTTTACGGGCTGCTTACCAGTGACTTTGACTGTGCAAAGGCAGTACAGTACGGCAATGCTGCCAGCGCGGTGAAGAACACGATCCCCGGCGATCTGCCCTCCTCAGATTTGGAGGAGATAGAGACGATAATCAGGGCGCATAATCAGAAAGGGCCCCAGAGCGAGATGGCAAGATAAACGATTCAGGCAAAAAACAATACGAGGAGGTAAATTATGGCAGTATCAATTAAAGGCAATGTGATCGTAGGGCAGTCTGGCGGGCCTACGGCAGTAATCAATTCCAGCCTTGCAGGCGTTTACAAGACAGCCATTGACCGGGGAGCGAACAAAGTTTACGGAATGCTCCACGGCGTTCAGGGGCTTTTGGAAGAGCGGGTAGTTGACATGTCCGAGCATATAAAAAGCGATCTGGACATAGATCTGTTAAAGAGAACCCCCTCTTCATTCCTTGGCTCCTGCCGATACAAACTGCCGGATATTAAAGACGGGACCGAGCTCTACGACAAGATTTTCAGGATACTGGACAAACTGGAGATAGAGTATTTCTTCTACATCGGCGGCAATGATTCCATGGATACCATCAAGAAGCTTTCCGATTATGCCCTTCTTAACGGCAGCCAGATCCGGTTCATGGGAGTCCCCAAGACCATTGACAACGACCTGGCAGTGACGGATCACACGCCCGGGTTCGGAAGCGCTGCAAAATACATCGCTTCTATTACAAAGGAAGTAATCCGCGACGGCCTGGTTTACGACCAGGAGAGCGTGACGCTTCTGGAGATCATGGGAAGAAATGCAGGATGGCTTACAGGCGCTGCCGCGCTGGCCACAGGGGAAGACTGCGAGGGGCCGGATATGCTGTTTCTGCCGGAGATCACCTTTGATGTGGAACATTTCATGAAGAAGGTGACGGACCTGCAGAAGGTGAAAAAGTCCGTGGTGGTGGCAATCTCCGAAGGCGTGAAAGTGGCAGACGGGCGGTACGTGTGCGAGCTGACGGACAATATTGACTATGTGGACGCCTTCGGCCATAAGCAGCTGACCGGAACTTCCCGCTACCTGGCAGGACGGATTTCCAGGGAAATGGGCTGCAAGACCAGGGCCATTGAGTTTAACTCTCTTCAGAGATGCGCTTCCCATATCGTAGGCCGCGTAGACATTACGGAGGCATTCCAGGTAGGCGGCGCTGCGGTGAAGGCTGCATTTGAAGGGGAAACCGGGAAAATGATCATTTTAAAACGAGTATCTGACGACCCATATCTCTGCGTTACAGATATTTATGATGTCCACAAAATTGCCAATGTGGAGAAAGTCGTTCCAAGAGAGTGGATAAATGAAGCCGGTGACTATGTGACCCAGGACTTTGTCAATTATGTGCGGCCCCTGATCCAGGCGGAGCTGACCCCGATCATGGTGGACGGGCTGCCCAGGCATCTGCGGTTAGAGGATGCCTGAGATTTTAGGATTTTGGGAGAGAAAGGGGAAACATAGTTTTCAGGCAGCCGGATAAAGCATCGGTTCCTTAAAGAGCAAAGAGACTTCTGAGTGCGCTGACAATCTCTGTCAGCGCACTCAGAGTCTCTCATTTGTTTTAGGCAGCTGGAATGGGATTGTCAGTCCTGCCATAAAACAAGAAGATATGTAATCATTTTTCACTGGAAATTCAGACGGCCTGTCTGGCTACAGATCTAATCTCAAATCTCCGTCCTTGATCCACCCTGTTTTCCTGAATATCTCTCCAAACACCCAGGTAAGTGCGGCAGGGAGAACAAAACAGACCAGAAGAATGCCTGTCCACATGCCCGAACCGCCGCCCATGGCCGTGTAGACGCCGATAGGGCCCACCAGGCCGCAGGTTCCCATGCCGGCTCCGGCAGGGATATTCTCCATATGGAATACCATGGTGGCAACAGGGCCGGTGACCATGGAAGCCAACGTAGGAGGCAGCCAGATCCTCGGGTTTTTCACAATATTGCCCATCTGCAGCATGGAGGTGCCCAGGCCCTGGGCCAGAAGGCCGCTGATGCCGTTTTCACGGAAACTTAGGACGGCAAAGCCGATCATCTGAGCGCAGCAGCCAGCCGTGGCCGCGCCGCCTGCCAGGCCGTCAAGACTGAGCATAATACAGATGGCGGCGCTGCTGATGGGAAGGGTCAGGGCAATGCCTATAAGGGCGGATACCAGAATTCCCATGAAAAAAGGCTGCATTTCCGTGGCTGTCTTTACCAGGCCGCCGAATGCAGTCATAAAGGCCGACACACCGGGGCCGGCAAACTGGGCTGTCAGCACGCCGGAGATAATGGTTACGCCAGGAGTGACAAGGATATCAACCCGGGTTTCCTTGGACACGATTTTGCCCAGCTCCACAGCCACAATGGAGGCCGCAAAGGCTCCCACAGGGCCTCCCAGGGCATTGCCGGCGATCCCTGCCGTGGCGGCGGACAGCAGAACAAGCTGAGGGGCATGGAGGGCATAGGCAATGGAGACGCCCAAAGCTGCGCCAGTGGCGCTTTTGGCGTATTCGGATATGGTGTTGAAAATCTGAATGCCCGTTTTTTCACCCAGAGTGGCAAAGATGGTTCCGATAAGCAGAGAGGCGAAAAGGCCGAAAGCCATTGCGCCCATGGCATCAATAAAATAGGTTCTAAGGGTTGGAGTTACTTGTTTGCGCTTTAAAAACGCTTTTACGCCTGCTGTGTTCATGTGAAAATCTCCTTTAAATTTGATCGTCCTGCAATTGCAGTGCAAAGCTTCGGAAATAAATGCCGGGAGGCATTGCTGAAAAGAATCCGGAACTTCAGGATAAAAGTTCGGGGAATTTACACACATTTGACTTCCCAGGGTCAAAGCAGTTTTATATTGTTCTTGATTGTACCATAATTTTTCCAAAACGCAAGAGTATGTTAATAAATTAACGAAGCCTGATGAGATAACCGATAACGCATTTGCTGAAACTGACCCAAAGGCGGCACTGCGAAAGGCAGGGGAAACGGAGTTGGAGTCCAGATTGGAATCCAGATTAGAATCCGGCCGCAGGAATTTCATTGCTTTAGAAGCCATTTGGCAGTATAATGAAACATATATTGCTGTGCGCCGTGTGCAATGGTTTATATTTCGTGTTTAAGGAGGTTTCTATGGGAAAATCAAAAAGGTATGAATATGATTATGAGCAGTATGAAAACGGAAAAGGGCCGAAAACCATGATCGATGACATTCTGGCAGATCCGGATTTCAGCCAGGTGACGGATGTGACGATTGGAAGCTGGGGCAGCGCATGGGAGGATAACTGCCAGAAGATCCTGGATGATATTGCAGACAACAAAGATAAGTTTGCCCATGTACAGCAGCTGTTTGTAGGTGACATGGACTATGAGGACTGTGAGGTATCCTGGATCATGCAGGGAAACTACGGAAGACTCTGGAAAGCCCTTCCCGGCCTGAAAGAGCTGACGATTAAAGGAAGCACGGATTTGTCTCTGGGAGAGGTGGAGCATGAGAACCTGGAGGCGCTGACCATTATCTGCGGAGGGCTTCCGGTGTCCGTGCTGGAGGAAATTCAAAAAGCGAAGCTTCCGAACCTGAAAAAGCTTGTTCTTTACATAGGGGTGGAGAATTATGGATTTGACGGCGACGAGGACACGATTAGGACTTTCCTGGAAAAGTCCGATTTTCCGAAGCTGACGCACCTGGGAATTGAGGACAGCGAAATTCAGGATCAGCTGACACAGGTGGTTTTGGAGAGCAAATATATGGGCCAGATACATACCTTGGATTTGGCCAATGGCACACTGACCGATAAGGGAGGAGCCTTGCTTTTGGAAAAGATTCCGTCCTATCCCAATATTAAAGTCCTGGATATCCACTACCACTATCTGTCAGATACCATGGCGCAACAGCTTAAGGGGCTGCCCATTCAGGTGGATGTGTCTGAAGCCAATGAGCCGGAAGAATATGACGGCGAAATCTGGATGGACGCCATGCTGACAGAATGAGCCGCCTGATTCTCCTTGGAAATCCGGAGACGAAGAGGGCTGTCTACCTGAAAAAGGGGGCCGAAAAAGCCGGAGTGGAGGTGGAAGTGCTTGACTGGAGGAAGTTCCCCCAGAACTTTGAAGAGACGGATTTTCAGGAAGAGGAAATCTTCCTGAAAATAGATCCGCCTTCATGGAATAGCTGCTGTCTGGAGGAGCTGGACAGGCTGGTTTCGGAATATGAGGGAAACCTGGACTATATTGCAGCGTCCCCGGGAAGCAAGAGAATCACTTTTTTAAACCATCCCCAGGGAATCAAAGAGCTTTTGGACAAACGCGGGTGCAAAAGGCGGCTTAAGGAGGCAGGAATCCCGGTTACGGAAGAGATCGAGACAGAATCCGGGACAAGTGCAGCATTTCGGAGAGGGAGCCAATACCCTTTGACAGAACAGCTGCTGGAGGCTATGGAAAGGCAGAAGGCATTTCAGGTATTTATAAAGCCTGATCATGGTTCCGGCGCCGCAGGGGTCATGGCTTTTAGATATGAACCAAGAAAAGGACAGACGGCTTTGTACACCTGCGCGGCTAAGGAACCTGCCACAGGGCGCCTGGTGAATACCAGGCGGCTTAGGCGCTTTACGGACAGACAGAAGGTGTGTTCCATGGTGGAGGGGCTTTTAAGATCAGACTGCATCGTGGAACGATGGTATGCCAAGGCGGAACATAAGGGATTCTCTTATGATCTTCGGGCAGTGGTTCAGGACGGGGAGATTGACTTTATGCTGGCGCGGCTTTCGGCAGGTCCTATTACCAATCTGCAGCTGAACAATCACCCTCTAGGCGCAGAGGAACTGGGCCTTTCTTCGGCAGTCAAAAGCCAGGTGGAGCAGATCTGCCGGCAGGCTGCCGGATGCTGGCCCTCGCTGCGGAGCGTCGGAGTTGACATCCTGCTGGAACGGGGAAGCCTGCGGCCCAGGATTATCGAGATGAACGGGCAGGGGGATCTGATTTACCAGGACATTTACGGCGAGAACAAAATTTACTGCCGGCAGGCAAAGATGATGAAAAGGTGGCAGCAGGGAGAGGAAATAAGATGAAGGAAACCGAAAAAACCTATGTGGATTCACAATCAGCTGAGGTTACAACAAATAAACCTGAAAAAAGGCATGGAGAGGACGGAAAAGAGAAACAGGGGACAGGGGAAGTCCCATTTCGCCTGTTTTCTTCTTTGGCAAAACGGAAGGAGCCATCCATAGACATGAACCGGATAGTAGGCTCCATGGATATTTTGCTTATCTGCCTTGATACCCTGCGGTATGATGTGGCGGTTTTGGAAGAGGAGAAGAAGACCACGCCAGTACTTAACCAGTATGGCAGGTGGCAGAAATGCCAGGCGCCGGGAAATTTCACCTGGCCTTCCCATCACTGCATGTTTTCAGGGTTCCTGCCAATGCCTTATGATGCCAAAAACCTGGCAGACCGGGAAATGCTGTTTTTCCCAAGGCAGATCGGCATGGGGAACAAAGCGCCTGAAGGGGCATACGGATTTTCTGGAAGTACAATTATGGAGGGGCTGGAAAAGGACGGATATGATACCTGGTGCGTAGGAGGCGTGTCATTTTTTGACAAGAGATCGGATTTGGGCAAAGTTTTCCCCGGATACTTTAGGAAAAGCTATTGGAACCCCTCTTTTGGGTGCGGGGTGAAAGACAGCACGAAGAATCAGGTGGATTTCCTCATTAAAAAAATGGAGGAGGCTGACCGGGAAAAGAAGATCTTTTTGTATCTCAATGTAGATGCCATCCATTATCCAAATTATTTTTATCTGGAGGGGGCAAGGAATGACAGCTTGGAAAGCCATGGTGCCGCGCTGCAATATGCAGACCGGGAATTGGGAAGGCTGTTTGAACAGTGGAAAGCCATAAGAGGAAAGGCATTTATTATCTGCTGTTCTGACCATGGAACGTGCTATGGAGAGGATGGATGTCAATTTCACGGGATCAATCACCCTGCAGTGAACACAGTTCCCTACAAACATTTTCTGCTTTAAGTATTCCACATTTACAATCAGGAGTTCACAATGAATCCATATATTCAATATATGTACAGTTATCCCCATAAAACTGCCTACAGGCCCTTGCCGGCAGTTAACCTTAGGGATTATGCAGAAAGGCTTCAGGGCCCAGGACGCAGCCTCTATCTCCATATTCCCTTTTGCCAGGGGAAATGCGGCTACTGTAACCTGTTTTCTGTAACTGGAGCCAATCATGAGGATATGGAGCGCTATCTGGATGCGCTGGAGCGGCAGATGGGCCAATACCGGCAGGTGCTGGAGCCTGGGAATACAAGTTTTTCTGATTTTACCATAGGGGGAGGAACCCCCCTGCTTTTAACAGAAAAACAGCTGGACAGGTTATTTTACATGACAAACCGATATCTGAACCTGGAAGCCGGGTGCAATATGGTTATTGAGACTGCGCCGAACCAGACAGACAGAGAAAGGCTGAAAATTCTCAAGGCAGCAGGGGCTGCCAGGGTCAGCATGGGGATTCAGAGCTTTTGCAGGGAGGAATTGAATACCCTGAAGCGTGGGCATGATCCGGACAAGGCGAGAATGGCTTTGGATCTTTTGATGTCCTTTGAATTTCCGTGCGTGAATCTGGATTTCATCTATGGAATTCCGGGACAGGGCACGGAATCTCTCTTAAGATCCCTAAAAGAGGCAGCATCCTATGGGCCTCAGGAGATTTTTCTGTATCCTCTCTACGTAAAGCATGGTGCAAGGCTGGAGCGGGAGGGGATGGTTTTGGAACCGGAGAAAGCCTACGAACAATATCGGGAGGCCAGCAGCTATCTGAGGGCAAATGGATTCTGCCAGGACTCCATGAGGCGGTTTGTGCGCCGCAGGAAAACGGAAGACAGGAGAGAATTTTCAGACTGCGGTTTTTCTGCTTCCTTAGCCCTGGGCTGCGGAGGAAGAAGCTATGTGGGGAATCTGCATTTTTGCACCCCTTACGCCATAACGACAGGAGACTGCATGAGGGAACTGAAAACATTTCAGGACACAGCAGATTTTACCCGGATTACTCACGGGATTTTTTTATCTGAGGACGAGGAAAAAAGAAGATATGTGATCCGCCATCTTCTGATACGGCCGGGGATAAACCAGGATAGATACCAGGAATGGTTTCAAAGCCGGCTTTTGGAGGATTTCCCACTGATTGCCCAGTGGATGAAAGAGGGATATGCGGCCATAGGGAAAGGAAATTATCTTGCGCTTACAGAGGATGGCATGGGGCTTTCCGATTATTTGGGGCCCCAGCTGATCTCAGACAAGGTAGCCGGGCGTATGAGAGAGTGGGAGGATGTTCATGGACTTAAAAAGTGGGCGTATGGTTCTTTACAGGGGCAGCCTGAAAAGCTGTAATTACCGATGCAGTTACTGCCCATTTTCCAAGCATCCCAGGTCAGACCGGGAACTTTTAAAGGATAAACAGCAGTGGCAGCAGTTCTGCCAAAGTCTTGCTGACAGGGCGGAAAAACTGAATATCCGGGCTGTCATGGTGGTCCCCTATGGGGAGGCGCTTATACACCCCTGGTACTGGGAGGGGCTCGGCAGCCTTGGGGCTATGATGTGCATGGACGAGGTGGGAGCGCAGACAAACTGCAGTTTTCCCCTGGAGCGATCTCTGAAGCTTTATGAACGTGCAGGGGGGAAGATGCGGAAGCTGAGGCTGTGGGCTACTTTTCACCCTGAAATGACTACGCCGGAAGAATTTGGGGATAAGTGCAGGAAACTTCAAAAGGCAGGGGCAGCCATAAGCGCAGGGGCGGTAGGCGCAGTGGAGAATCTGGATATAATAAAGAAACTTCGCAGGGAACTTCCAGAGGAAATATATCTGTGGATCAACAAAATGGACGGCCTGAAAAGAAAATATGCGAAAGAAGAGCAAACTGCCTTTGAACAGATCGATCCGTACTTTATGCGGGAATTGGAACTGGTTCCCGCAGATCCCAGCATGTGCCGAAACCGGCTTTTTGTGGAGGGCGACGGGAAGCTGCGCAGATGCAATATAAGCCGTATCCTGCCGGAAAACTGGTATGACGGATGGGAAACGGTTTTCGATGAACCAAAGGAAATCAGGGATTTGAAATGCGGAAAGAAGGCCTGCTCCTGTTACCTTGCCTACGGAGGCCGGGATGAAGTGATGAACCGTGTCTTGTTTGGGAATCACCCTTTATTCCGGATTCCGGGAAAGCCGAAAGCAGTATTTTTGGATATTGACAAAACTCTGATTCCAGAGGGGGAGACGTGCATACCAGGGAGGACAGTTACTGATATCCAAGCATTGGTGAACCATGGATGCAGGCTTTTTTTTGCAACATCGCTGCCCTTGGCAGCTGCAAAGCATAAGTGCAGGGAAGTGTGGAATCTGTTTGCAGGCGGGATATTTGCCGGTGGAGCCCATGTGGTTTTACAGGCGGACGAAGAAAGAAGGGAGCGCTTTCTCCCTGTAGGCGGGGAACTGCTTTTGCAGCTGGAACGGCTGAAAAGAAAATACAGGTTCCAGATTTTGACGTATGAGAACTTTGGGATCATTTACAAGATTACCCTGGTACGCCCAAAGCATATGGGGTGGGAAAGGGAAGCGGCAGCATTGGAAAAGGAGTGGAGTGAGGCAGCGGATGAGAATCAGGTGCGCAGTTTTGCGGAAGACAATTGTCTTCAGATTGTAAACGCAGAAGCCAGCAAGGCGGGAGGAGTTAAACTGATATGCCGCTGGCTTGGGATTACGCCGGGGGAAGCAGCAGCGGCAGGGGATTCAGAGGAGGATAAGGCGATGATGGAATTGTGCTTATCCTCAGGAACCGCTGCCTGTATAGGCGGCATCCCCGCTGCCTCCGTCAGCACCCAGTGAGACTGCCCACAGAGGACCTCCGCTGTCATAGCTCTTTTTCAGTTCATTCATGAGAAGGTCAAGATCCCACTCTTTTGTGCTGTTTTCATAACTGGCAGGATCAGCAATGTATACATTGCCGTTGGGGCTTAACTGAGCGATGATAATAAAATGGCCGTTCTGGGTCAAAGCGCCTCTGCCCATTAAAGCTACCAGAACATGGCCGCTGTTAAGAAGCTGTCTGGCATTGTCTGATGTGCGGTCTGTGACACTTTCCACCTGAAGTCCGAAGGCTTCAAGGCTTCCGGGAATCAGGCCGTGGTAGGAGCCGCTTTGGCGGGCATAGTAGCCATTGGCAGCGGACCAGTCAGCCATTTCTATGGGAGATACGCTGGTAGGCGTAAAACTGTTGATGAGCATGGATACGCATACAGGGCCGCAGCCATATTTGGCCAGACGGTCAGAGCCGCCGTAAAGATATTCTTTCCAGCGGATATCGCCTTGATTGTAGTATAAAAGGGGCCCCAGCGACGTGTCCATCATATAGAAGTAAATAGCATCTTCCTGAGGCGGATATACTGGTTCCGCTCCCATATCGGAAATACTGCCCAGTTCCTGGCTGTGGCTCATATAAGGCACTTCCTCCTGGGTTTCCAGAAGCTGAGTCCGGGCGGTTTCCGGCGTAGAGACAGCTACCTCGGCTGGAGGCGCTGTCTTTTTTGTGTGGGAATCAATAAAAGCCGTTACGTCAGTACAGATGCCAGAGTAAATATTTTTGACAGCCGGAAACACACTATCCTCTAAAAAGGGACGGAAATAAACGGACAAGCTGACAACAATGGACAGTGATGCCGCACAGATGCCGCCTGTTATAAGTCTTTCCGCTTTTCCCCGCTTGGCTTTTTCCCTGCCTCGCCTTCCTCTGCCGCCTCCCGATGCGCTGCGGCTTGAACCAGGCGGCAGGGGAGGAACCTGGCTGTCCCTTATTTCATAAGATGCTTTTTTACGTCCCGATGTCGGTTTGCGCTTGGCTGTCTTCATAGTTTCTGTTGGTCAACCTCATAGAATAGAATACCCGAAACTTTTTGGATTCAATAATCTGAAAGCAAGAAGCTTCGGGCTCATGTTTCTTACTTTATAAGAAATGCGTCCTATAAAGTGAGAAACCTCCGGTAGATGCGCACTGCGCCCATAAGGAAAATGGCGGCGTAGAGACGCACACTTTTTTATGATGATTTGGCAAGCCGTGCCATAACCACCTGAGGAATGGTAGTGAGAGAGGCCTGCTGGCATACAGCGCCAATCTTGTAGGCTTCCATAGGCATTCCATACACGACGCAGCTCTCTTTGTCCTGGCCGATGGTGTAAGCCCCGGCCTTTCTCATACGCATCATGCCGGCAGCTCCGTCTGCGCCCATGCCTGTAAGGATAACTCCGATAGCGCGGCTTTTCACGTTGGCAGCTACGGAAGTAAAAAGCACATCTACAGACGGCTTATGGCCGCTGACCTTTTCCTCCTCGGTACAGGTAACGCTGTATCCTACGCCCATGCGGACAACCCGCATCTGCAGGCCGCCGGGGGCCAAAAGTATCAGGCCCGGCTGAACCTTGTCTCCATGCTTGGCCTCCCTCACTTCCAGCTTGCAGATACGGTTCAGCCGTTCCGCATACATAGCGGTGAAGCCAGGGGGCATGTGCTGGGTAATGACAATCCCAGGCATCTTGGCAGGAAATTGGCGCACTACCTCTAAAATGGCCTCGGTTCCTCCGGTGGAAGCTCCGATGGCTATCAGATCAATTTGACCTCCGCCTCCTGCTGCAACGTTAAAGCGGGGAAGAGGGACGGCGGCTTTGGGCACAGCCGCCGGCTGCTGAGGAAGGCGGACACGGGCGTTGGAACCCATGGCAAGCTTTGTCTTTAACGTGCGAAGAAATGCGTCACGCTTGCCTTCCTCCGGCTTGCGGACAAAGTCTACGGCTCCGGCAGCCAAAGCGTCAAATACTCTGACATTAAGAGAGGAAACTAAAATAACGGGAACGGGATGGCTGGGAAGAACCGTCTTTAAAAAATCCAGCCCGCTCATGCCTGGCATCTCAATATCAAGAGTCATAATATCCGGCTTCAGAAGAGGAAGCTTGTTTTTGGCGTCAAGGGCATTGACCGCATATCCAATTACTTCGAAACGGGAATCTTCACCAAGGCTCTGAATCAGCCAGGATCTGAAAACGAGAGAATCATCCACTACCATTACTCGGATCTTCTGCTGCATATTCTAACCTTCTTTCTTTACAGCCGCCTTGGGCCTTCTATTTTTTTTTGCGATATATGGCAGGCTGAATATATTCGTAAGGACAAGTAGTCTTATTCAGCCCCTCGGAATGCCCGATAAAAAGATGGCCGCCAGGAACGGTGGCATTAAAGAAACGCCCTACTAAAGCATCCTTCGTTTCCTGGTCGAAATAGATCATAACGTTCCGGCAGAAGATCAAGTCAAACTTCTTTTTAAACTGGATGGGGTCCATCAGGTTAAATGTCCGGAAGATTACGTTATTTTTAATGGCAGGCGATACGGTATACTGATCCTTTTCCTTCTTGACAAAATACTTCTGCTTCCAATTGGCCGGAAGAGAAGACAGGCCTTCCTCGCCGTAAGTAGCAGTGAGAGCCGTATTCAGAATTTTCTGAGAAATATCCGTGGCCAGAATCCTGGTATCCCACTGGGAAGCCTGGGCCCCGAAGTATTCTTTCAGGTACATAGAGATGGTGTAAGGCTCCTCCCCCGAAGAGCAGCCTGCACTCCAGATGCTTAAGCATTTGTCGCGGGCATGCTTTTTTGCCAAATCAGGGAGTACCACATCCCAAAGATATTTAAAATGAGCTTCCTCCCTGAGAAAATATGTATAATTCGTCGTCAGCTTATTAAGCATGGCCGTGACCATCTCTGGGTCACGGCCGGACAGGATATCATCCACATAGGCAGAAAAATCCTTAAAGCCCTGGGCGGTCAGAGTGTTGGAAAGGCGGCTTACAATAAGCTGCTTTTTCTTGCTCAAATCTATCCCGTAATGTTTCTTAATATATGTGTAGAGGCGCTGAAAATCACTGTCACTTAAATTTAGCATGACAATTCCTCCCTGTCTTGTTGATTCTGAGTCTGTAAATTACTGCGGAACAGCAAGTGCCTGGCAGTCAATGGACATGAAAACGGTTCCATCCTCCATGGTTACCATTCCGTTCAGCAGCTTTTGCTGATTCTTAAGGGGGATGGGGCGGACATTTTTAAGATCAATATCCATTACCTGCCGCACAGAGTCCACAATAATTCCCAAAGAAACGGAATCAATATCCAGGACAATGATGCAGGAGGACTCCGTGGGCCCCTTGCCCATGCGCTGCTGAATATCCATTACAGGAAGAATCTGTCCTCTTAAGTTGATGATGCCCTTAATATAGGGCGGCATCAGCGGCAGAATGGTGATGGAGTGATTGTTTATGATTTCGATTACGTTGTTGGTGCTGATATACAGGATCATGCCCGCGGACTCGAAGGTAAGGCAGCGCTCAATGGTGGAAACGTCATCTGCATCCACCTCGGTTACTTCCTGAATGTCCTCCTGATTGTTAAGTTGTTCAGACATATTGGTTCCTCCCTTCTGTTATGCATTTTCCAGGGCCGCTGCATGGAGGCTCTGGATATCCAGAATAATGCTGATATTGCCGTCGCCTAAAATGGTACAGCCGCCAATACCGGAATTTTTAAGCTCAAAATAGTTGAGGAATGCCGGGAACGGCTTAACCACAACCTGCTGTTCTCCCACAAGCTCATCTACAAACAGGCAGAATGAACGGTCACTGGTTTCTACCCACATAACAATGCCGTCGGACAGTTCCGTCACTTCAGTGTCAATGTTGTAGAATTCGTGGAGCCTGACAACGGGATAAAAGCTGTCCATCAGCTCCAGCATCTCGTTGCCGTTCTCGTCGCGGATTACGTCGCCGGGAAGCACTTTAAGGGACTGGCGGATATTGGAAATGGGAATGGTGAAAATGGAACTTCCTACGGTTACCTTCATACCATCCACAATAGCCATGGTCAGAGGAATCTTCATGGTAAAAGTCGTTCCCTTTCCGTACTCGCTGGTAAGAGAAACCACGCCGCCTACGGCCTCCACGTTTTTCTTAACCACATCCATGCCTACGCCACGGCCTGAAAACTCCGTAACTTCCTGATTGGTGGAAAAGCCCGGCAGCATCACAAGGCCCAGAGCCTCCTTAACGGAATACTCGCTTTCCGGTTTTACAAGAAGACCCTTCTCCTTGGCTTTGGCAAGAAGCTTCTCAGGGTCCATGCCCTTTCCGTCGTCGGCAATGGTAATAACAACCTCGCTGCTGGTGTGGGTGGCAGACAGTATGATCTCGCCCTGGGGATTCTTACCCAGCGCAATGCGCTCCGCAGGAGTATCTTCAATGCCGTGATCCATGGCGTTGCGGACCATGTGCATAATAGGGTCCTGAATGCTGTCCACAATGGTCTTGTCAATCTCCGTATCCTCCCCGATCAGGGTAAGATGCACGTCTTTATTTAACTTCTGCTTCATATCACGGACAATGCGGCTCATCTTCTGGAAGACGCCGGAGACGGGAACCATCCGAAGAGACATGGAAATATCCTGCAGATCATCTGTAAGCTTGCGCAGCTGACGGGCGGACTTCATAAAATTGTCATAGGCATCCCGGCTTAACTGGTTCAGTTCCGGCGCAGAGGTAACCATGGACTCGGTAATAACGATCTCGCCCACAATGTTCTGAAGGCTGTCCAGCCTTAAAAGGCTGACGCTGATCAGGTTCTGCTTTACCGGAGGAGCGGCAGACTGCTTGGCAGGAGCCGGCTTCTGAGGAGCGGGAGCCGGTTTTTGAGGACTGGCCGGCACAGGCTGGCGGGCATCCGAGGGAGCCTGTGCTTCCTGAACAGGAGCCTGGGCTTCCGGTTCCTGCTCAGGAACCGCCGCCAATTCATAGGAACGTATATAATTTTGGCTGCGGAGAACATTGGCTGCCGCGTTGGCGTCATCTTCGGAAGTAAACGCCATAAAGAAACCTTCTTCTATAATAGAAGCGGCAGTGCTGGAATCGGTTTCCATGTGCTCCGGATAGTAGCGCAGATCAATGCCGCACTCCTGCACGGCGTTGATGATCATGTAAGCGCGGAGATTCTCCATGCCGATTCCTTCTTCCAGGAAAATATGGAGGAAGCAGACGGCTTCCTTGTCATCGGGAAGATGTTCCATGACAGAAACCGAAGCCTGGGACGCATCGCCTCCTGAGGAAGCATCCTGAGCAGCTTCTTCCGCCGGGGTACCGCTGATCTTTTTCAGGAAATTATTGATATCGGCAGCGAAGGAATCGATATCCGTATCGAGAGCCTCCCCGCTTTCCACCTTTTCCACCTGGCCACGCAGGAAATCTTCTGAACGGAACATCAGGTTGAAAAGCTCTTTCTTGTGTTCAGGGTCAAGGCTGTCAATGCCTTTGTCACGGATATAGAAGAACATGTCTTCTATATGGTGCGCAATCTCTGCCAGAGGGCTGAATTCCATCATGGCGGAAGACCCCTTAATCGTATGCATGATGCGGAAAATTTCGTTGACGTCATCTGTGGAAAAGTCACCGATCTTTTCGTCAGCCACCAGCATCTCATCCAGCCGGTCCAAAAGGGAGTTTGTTTCGAAAAGGTATGTATCAAGCATACCTTCCATACCATTATCCATTCTGTTACACCACCTATCTTTATTAAATGTTATGCATAAAAATCAAACAGTCAAAGGCAGAATATGCCGGACTGCAATACACTACATTTACATATCGGCGAAAAAAAGAGATACATAAGTTATTATTTGAAAAAAAACGTCGATATAAAAATATTGTTCTATAATTTTTGAAAAATCAGGTTATGAAAAAAAAAAAAATGCCGAAATAGTATAAAAGAGTATGTAATGGCATGAATCTGGAGATTTCCGTTTCCGGCACGATTCCTATGGCCATAATCTAAAAAACGGCTCAACAAGGAGGAGCAACGAATGAAGAACTTAAAAGTTGGCAAGAAATTTTTGGTATCTTTCGGCTTGATTCTGGCAGTGTTCTTGATCGCGATCATATTTGCCAGTGTCGGGATTACCAGGGCCAGGGCAAGCTACCGGGATTTTTACGAGGAGGACTATGAGGCGGTTACCAGGATTAACGATATTCGTGCGAAACTTCAGAGAAGCATGAAAGAGCTGCTGCTGGCGGTGATCGAGACGGACCCTGCGGAAACTGATAAGTGGGTGAAGAAGGTGGACGAAGATATGACGGCCATCGGGACGCAGCTGAATTATATTTATGAGAATTATCCGGGGGATGTCTCCCTCCTTAAGCAGTTTGAAGCGGATATGGCTGCCAATAAGAGCGTAAGGCTGGAGGTTATCGAACATGCCTGCGAGGGCACGGAAGAGGGCAACAAGGAAGCCAGGGAGCTTATTCTCAGCCAGTACAGCCCCCGGGTGGAAGAGTATGTAGAGGTCCTTATGGAGGCGGCGGATCAGATAGAGGCTGGAAGCAGGCAGCGGTATGACGAGGCTATGAT
The DNA here is from genome assembly GCA_947089145.1 of uncultured Hungatella sp. Taxonomy (GTDB): domain Bacteria; phylum Bacillota; class Clostridia; order Lachnospirales; family Lachnospiraceae; genus UBA3402. The sequence continues at coordinate 44,183 of CAMUJH010000004.1, forward strand.
GATGCTGGGGACGTTTATGGCCGCATCCATTGCCATTACGGTTGTTGCTTTTGTACTTGCCTGCATCATCGCGGTAAATCTTACGGGCAACATTCTTACGCCGGTGAGAAGAATTGAGGATGTTCTCCGCCAGGTTGTGGCAGGCAACCTGTCTGTGGAAGTGGACTACAGGTCCAATGATGAATTCGGTGAGATGGCGGAGAATATGCGTGAGATGACCACCGGGATTGCCGCCATTATTAAAGATATTGAGATGATCCTTACTGCCATGGCAGGCGGCGATTTTGCAGTTGTCTCCTCAGACAGAAGCAGATATATAGGTGATTACCAGAAGATTCTTCAGGCTATGAGAGACATTAAGCGCAGCCTTAATACGACCATGACCACACTGAACCAGTCGGCGGATCAGGTGGCGTCCGGTTCGGATCAGGTTTCTTCCGGAGCCCAGGCTCTTTCCCAGGGCGCTACGGAGCAGGCATCCTCCGTGGAAGAGCTTGCCGCATCCATTAACGATATTTCTACCCGCATCAATCAGAATGCCCGGGGCGCAGAGGAGGCCAGCGGCAAGTCTACCATGGTCAGCCAGGTGGCAGCGGAAGGAAACCGCATGATGCAGGATATGCTGGCTGCCATGTCGGATATTAACGATTCCTCTGCAGAGATTGGAAAGATTATTAAAACCATAGAAGACATTGCGTTCCAGACCAACATCCTCGCCCTGAATGCGGCGGTGGAAGCAGCCAGGGCGGGTTCGGCCGGCAAGGGCTTTGCCGTGGTGGCCGACGAGGTGCGAAACCTGGCAAGCAAGTCATCAGAGGCATCCAAGAATACGGCGGCGCTTATTGAGAATTCCCTTTTGACAGTGGAAAACGGCAAGAAGATTGCTGATGAGACTGCAGGCGCTTTGGAGAAAGTAGTAAACGGCATTCAGGAAGCTACGGAGATGATGGATTCCATTGCCAAGGCATCCAGGGAGCAGGCGGACGCTATCACTCAGATTACCGTAGGTATTGATCAGATTTCCAGCGTTGTCCAGACCAACTCCGCTACATCCGAGGAGAGTGCGGCAGCAAGCCAGGAACTGTCCAGCCAGGCTCAGATTATGAAAGATTTGGTGAAGAGATTCAAATTAGAGAGCAATCCGTAACGGTAACGGCATGGCGGATTCTGCGGATGCAAAAAACCAGAGAAAATGAAAAAACGGATGCCGCAGACGCCGTGGCGGAATACAGGCAGTGGAGGATCAAGGCTGACAGGAATATACTAATAATAAGTAATTAACTGGTTGTAAGGAGAGACAGAATGAAGCAGAGCATAAAACAGCAGGTTTTAATACGTATTGCCATTATATTCGGTGTGCTTATTATCAGCGGCATCGTAATATTAAACGGCATGAAGAAGGTGCGCCTCAGCAGCGCGTCAACAGAACAGGCCACGGAGATCCACTCCCTGGTCTTAACTGCGCAGAAGGCGCACTACGGGTGGGTGGAGAATCTATGTTCTGCGGTTGCCTTGGGAACGGAATTTACGGGAATGACTAATTACAGAGGGTGCGTTTTGGGAACCTGGATGTATGGGCCGGAGGTTGAAGCCCTTGAGGATGAGAATATTCTTAAGCTGGTGGAGGAGATGAAGCCTATCCATCAGGCCATTCATGAGTCCGCAGACAGAATTTTAGCCGTGAATCTGTCTAATCCTGAGGAAGCCCGCAGGATGTACCTGGAAGAAACCAAAGTGAATGTAGATAAGCTGGTTTCCCTTTTGGATCAGGTTGCCGCCATTACGGATGAGCAGGTTGCAGCAAACCAGGATGGGCTTGTAAGTCAGGTGTTTAAGACAGAGGCCGCTTCCGCTTTTGCAGTTATCGCAACCATGCTCGTATGCGTGCTTCTCGTTCTTTACGTTATGGGAACCATCGTAAATCCCATCGAAGTGATTACTGAGTCAAGCAAGGGGATGGCAGAAGGAAAGCTTGATTTCCAGATTGACATTAAGAATAAAGATGAGGTAGGAGATCTGGCTGCCAGCCTTAATGCCTCTGTAAAGAATTTAAAACTTTATATTTCCGATATTACAAAGATTCTGGAACAGATGGCGGAAGGGAATCTGGCTGCCAGAAGCGAAGTGGAATACATGGGTGATTTTGTCCAGATCCAGAAAGCGATTGAGATCATCGGCAGAGAGCAGAGCAACATCATGCAGCAGATTTATTCTTCTGCCAGCCAGGTGGACATGGGAGCAAACCAGGTGGCGACAGGCGCTCAGAACCTGGCTCAGGGCTCTACGGAGCAGGCCTCAGAAGTGGATGATCTGGAGCGCATGATCGAACAGATTACAGATCAGATCGACAGCAATGCCAAGAGCGCCGCCATCACTACGGAAGAGGCGGATAAGATGGCTGACCAGCTTTCCGAGTGCAATAAGCAGATGCAGGAGATGGCGGAGGCCATGAACCAGATCAGCGCATGTTCCGGGGAGATTCAGCACATTATCAAGACTATTGACGATATTGCATCCCAGACGAATATTCTTGCCCTGAATGCGGCGGTGGAAGCAGCCAGGGCGGGCAGCGCCGGCAAGGGCTTTGCCGTAGTGGCGGACGAGGTCCGCAGTTTGTCCGCCAAAAGCGCCAATGCGGTTAAGGACACTACAGAATTGATAGAAAAGATCCTCCGCATGGTAGACACTGGCGCTCAGCTTACCGGAGTAACCCGGGAATCTCTTCGCACCGTAGTGGGGGGAGCGGAGAGCGTTACAAGCAATATTAAGGTGATCTCCGATGCTTCCAAGGGACAGGAGGCTGCGATTAACCGCATTCGGGAAGGCATTCATCAGATTTCCACAGTGGTTCAGTCCAACTCTGCAACATCGGAGGAGAGTGCTGCGGCCAGTGAACAGCTGGCGGGCCAGGCCCAGGTTCTTAAGTCACTGATAGGAAGGTTTAAATTTAATCACTGATTTTAAAGGAAACTTACAGGAACCGTCCTAAAGAGATCTTGTACTGTGTTGGGAAAAAGCGGGTGCAGCGTTTGCTGTAATTTGCCCAATACAGTGCGAGACGGTAGTTTTCTTATGGGCAGGCAGGGGTTGTTCCTGAAGCGATAAAACAATATAAAAAGTAATAAAAGTAGCGAAGGGAGAAAGTCATGAAAGGTATCAAGGATCTAAAAATCAGCGTCAAGCTATACCTGCTTTCAGGAATAGCTGTGGTGGGGATGCTGGTGCTGGTAATTATGTCTCTTATCCTGATGAAGGATCTTAATGGGGCAACTGAAATTATTGCACAGAAATGGATGCCAAGCTGTACGCTGTCTGACCAGATGAATACGGCGCTGTCTAATGTCAGGCTTTACAAAACTACTGCGGTAACCGGAAAGTCAGACGAGGAAGTGAGCACTAATATTTCAAAGGTTGAAGAGGCAGTTTCCCAGCTGGACGGCCATATTGCTGCCTACGGCAATTATGTCACCACTACAGAAGGCAGAGGCCTTTATGAGGCGCTGCAGTCAGCTTGGTCTGCTTACAAGCAGGTAGATACCCGAGTGATGAACCTGGCAAAAGAGGGCAAGCTGGAAGAGGCGGAGGAGCTTTTGAAAGGCGATGAGGGTGTTGCGGTATATAATAATGTAACCACGGCTCTTGATAATCTGTCTGACTTTAACACCAGGGGAAGTGATGGGGCTTATGCTGACAGCAATTCTACTTACAGCAGAGCTATGATACTTACATTCATTGTTCTGGCAATTATTGTAGTGATCGGCGTTGCTTTCTCAGCGGCAATTATCAGAGGCATCCGCACTCCGGTTCAGGAGCTTGAGGCGGCTGTTCTTGAGATGGTGAAAGGTAATTTTGAGGTCAGCATTAAGTATAATGCCAAGGACGAGCTGGGCGTGGTAGCTAATCAGTTCAGAGGGCTTATCAGTAAGCTGAATGCCATCATAAAGGATGAAGAACAGTTTATGGCTAAGATGGCCAACGGCGATCTGACAGTAGATTCTGTCTGCCCGCAGGAGTATATCGGCTCCTTTGAGAATCTGCTTATCTCTTTCCGCAGCATCGCATCACATATGAATGACGCAATGACCAAAATCAGCGAGAGCAGCGAGCAGGTTTCAAACAGCGCGGATCAGGTTTCCAGCGGTGCCCAGGCTCTCTCTCAGGGCGCTACAGAGCAGGCAAGTTCCATTGAGGAGCTGGCTGCCACGATTAATGATATTTCTGACAGGATTAAAGAGAACGCCGAGAATGCAGGCGTTGCAAATACTAAGGTTAACACTGTGGCTGAGAATATGAATCTGAGCAATGAAAAGATGCAGGATATGATTCAGGCTATGAGCGACATCAATAACAGCTCCAGCGAGATCAGCAAGATTATTAAGACTATTGAGGACATTGCATTCCAGACTAATATCCTGGCTCTCAATGCAGCCGTTGAGGCAGCAAGGGCGGGAAGCGCAGGAAAAGGGTTTGCGGTTGTTGCTGACGAGGTGAGGAATCTTGCAAGCAAGAGTTCCGAGGCTTCCAAGAATACGGCAGCCCTGATTGAAAATTCCATTAAGGCAGTAGAGAACGGCACTGAGATCGCCAGCGAGACGGCCAAGACCCTGCTTCAGGCTGTGGACGGGGCAAAAGAGGTTACGGTGCTTGTAGATAAGATTTCCGAGGCCAGCCACAATCAGTCATCTGCGATTTCGCAGATTACTTTGGGCATTGATCAGATCTCCAGCGTTATTCAGACTAACTCCGCTACTGCCGAGGAGAGTGCGGCAGCCAGCGAGGAACTGTCCAGCCAGGCTCAGCTGATGAGGGAGCAGGTGGGCAAGTTCCGTCTGAAGAGCAGCGGAAGTTTTTCCACGCCGGCCCCAGCTCCGGCAGCTTCTGTCAGCTACAGCAGAGAGCCGGAGAATTATTCCAGCTATGAGAGTACGCCCAGTGTTCCAAGCGTGTCTTACTCAGGGAATGACAAGTATTAGGGTTTGAAAATGGGCCGCTGACAGCAGTCGGCTGGAGGCTGTGCAAAAGCTATATCTGCAAGCCATAAGCTTGAAAGCGTGAGAGCTCCTTTTACGGCAGAATTTCCGAAGGGAAAGCAGCTGTAAAAGGAGCTTTTTTGTCCTTGACGGCTGGAAAACCGATCGAGTATAATAGCACATGCATATAACAGTCCCAATTCATTGGTTGCGGACAGGAAATAGCTGAATGAACATGGAAGAGAGGGATACGACAGTGAGACAGTTTTTTGGTATGAGTCAGCAAGGGAACCTAAAGGAAGCGGTCCGGGGGTTGGTGAATCCGCAGCTGATTATGCTGATGTCTAACAGCAGCCAGTTTGAAAAGCATGTAAAGGAATTGGAAGAGATGTACCCGGAGGTGCCCAGCATCGGGTGCATAGGGATGAGCTATGATACCAAAGGAGTGGTAGAGCAGGGAGTGGGAGTAGTGGCTTTCACGGAAGGAGTTACCGCTGCTGCCAATGTGCTGGAGCAGGTCAGTGTTATGCCGGTAAAGTATATCAGGCGGATGGAGGAGGATTTAAGAAAGGCCGGAGGCTCTGAGAGAGATACCATATGCATTGATTTTTGCTCAGGCAACGATGCCTGCGTGCTGACTACCATACATACAGCTTTAAGACGGCAGAATATTTCCCTGGTAGGAGGAACCGGTGACGGCGGAAAAGTGTCCGCCAATGGAAGAATCTACGAGGATGCAGTAGCGTATGCCTTTGTAAGGAACCAGGGAGGCAGGGTAAAAGCTTACAAAGAAAACATTTACCGGAAGATGGGAGATTATCAGTTTATTGCTTCCGATACGGATAAGGGAAGATATATTATGGGATCTTTAAACGGAAAACCTGCCAAACAGGTGTATCAGGATATTCTGCATGTGACGGAGCAGGAGATCCAGACTCAGACATTTAAAAATCCTTTTGGAAAGATCAATGGGGATGATACCTGCATTATTTCTATTAAAGAGGTAAACGGAAATGCGCTGGCCTGTTTCAGACAGGTAAATGATTCGGATGTTCTCAACTTGCTGGAACTGGGGGACTACAGGCAGACTGTAAAGGATACAGTACAGATGATCTGCCGGGAATTTCCCAGGAGATCAGCGGTATTTTCCGTTAACTGCCTGTTTCGGTATAAGCTGTTCAGCGAAAACGGCTATATGCAGGAGTATTTAAGGGAAATGGGCGCTCTGGGCAGCCATGCAGGCCTTGTGGGGTACGGGGAACACTATAATAACCAGTTTGTTAACCAGTCTATGACATGTGTCGTATTTGAATAGGGGGGAGAAAAAGACGTGCTGTTTCGCAGAGATAAAAGACAGGGAGATGGAAAGAAGCATGGCGGGGAGAAGGATCTGTATCCGGTGCTGTATGTGATGGACAGCTTGAAGCAGTATCATACGGATCTGGTACAGAAGGAAGTGGAATCTTTATGGGAGCTGAGCATGGTGGGCAGCTCTTTTGACAGCGTCCTGGGAGAGACGGAGCGTTTCCAGGAGAGACTGGAGGGGATGGGACAGGATTTTTCAAGAGTCAGTGAGGCATCGGAGCATTTTGCAGTCGTAAGGGGCGAGATTGCCAAAAGCGTAGGGCAGGCCCAGGACGAGGTTGAGACTCTTAAGAAAAGCTCTCAGGCAGTGGAAGCCCACTTTAAGGAGATGGGAACTACTTTTTCGGAACTGCAGGCATCTGTGGATCAGATTAAGCAGAGAATGAATCGGATCGTGTCCATTGCAGATCAGACGAATATCCTTGCCATTAATGCTTCCATTGAGGCCGCCAGGGCGGGAGAGATGGGAAAGGGCTTTGCCGTGGTTGCAGTGGAGGTGAAGAAGCTGGCGGATGAGATCAAGGATCTGGCGGCGGAAGTAGATACCGGCATTAAGGACGTGGAGGCAGGGACAGATAAGCTGAACGGGCGTATTGGAGATTCCAGGGAAGCCTTGGGAGAGAGCCTGAATAAGGTACAGGAAACGTATGAGATGTTTGAGAAGATTACCGAGGCGGCAGAGGGAGCCACTGAGGTGCAGAGCCAGATATCAGGAGTGATCGGGGAGTCCAGATCAGCCCTGGAAACGTTATGTGGATTTTTTGGAAAAATGAGGGGACAATATCAGGAGGTAGTGAAGCATATCAGCCGGGCCAGCAAGCTGGGGACTACAAAAAGCGCCATGTTTGAAGATATAGACAATCTGATGGGACAGATTGGGCCGATTATTAAAGAGTAGACGGCAGATCGTCATGGAGGAAGCATGTATAAGAACATTGAGAAGCAGAGTAAATTAAAATTGAAAGATCTGGTGGGTTTGTACTTGAGGAGGGGGAGACGCTGATTATGCCTAAGGATATTCCCCATGCGGTCTATGGGGAGACGCGGTTCAAGATGGTTTTGACAGTCTCATTTTGATGGAAAAATAAAAAAAAAATGACAAAAAAACAGGATTTTCAGAGATAAAAGAAATTTTTTTGCTGAAATCCGTAGTGAGCATACAAATGTTGCTGGACAAAAGCGCTTCCTTGTGGTATAATCGAAACACTTTATCTGACTAAAACATCAGAGAGAGGGTTCCGGGTTTTTTTGCTGCCGTTGGCGGCGAAGACGGGATCGATAAAAAAAGGAGGAGAAAGTAATGAAGAAAAGATTACTTAGCCTGACATTGGCAGCAGCTATGACGCTTTCGCTGGCAGGTTGCCGCGGAGGAGCGGCGGAGACTACCGCAGCACCGGAGGCAACTACTACTGCAAAGGCAGCGGAGGCTACCACAGCAGCAGACAGCGCAGACGGTGCAGAGACGGAGGCTCAGGCGGAGACAGTGGCTCCTGCCGGGAATTTTAAGATTGGTATTATTACCGGTACGGCATCCCAGGGCGACGAGGAGATCACCCAGGCCGGAAAGATGAAAGAGAAGTACGGCGATATGATCGTTACTTCCACGTATCCGGATAACTTTACCACAGAGACTGAGACAGTTATTTCCAACACCGTGGCTATGGCTTCCGATCCGGATGTGAAGGCCATTATCTGGTGCCAGGCGATTCCGGGTACGGCAGCGGCCATTGACAAGGTTCGGGAAACCAGACCGGATATGATCTTTATCGTTGGTACTCCAGGCGAGGACCCAGGCGTTATTAATCCTAAGGCTGACATCGTTCTTCAGGTAGATGAGCCTGGATGCGGTATCGTGCTTCCGCCGCAGGCTGCAAAGCAGGGCGCGAAGACTATGATTCACTATTCTTTCCCGCGTCACATGAGCTATGCGCTCATCGTTGCACGTCATGAGAACTTTAAAAAGTACTGTGCAGAGAACGGCATTGAACTGGTAGACGTTACTGCTCCGGACCCAACCGGTGACTCCGGCATCACTGGCGCACAGCAGTTCATCCTGGAAGACGTTCCCCGCCAGATTGAGAAGTATGGCAAGGATACCGTGTTCTTTACAACCAACTGCGGTATGCAGGAGCCCCTTATCCGTTCCGTATTTGAGAACGGCGCTATTTACAGCCTGCAGTGCTGTCCGTCTCCGTTCCACGCTTTCCCGGCTGCCCTGAATATTGACATGGCAGGCCATGAGGCAGACGTGGATTACATGATGGAGCAGCTTCAGGCTAAGGTTACGGAGTATGACATGGGCGGCCGCGTTTCCACATGGGGCGTTCCCTGCAACATGCTGTTTATCAGCGCAGGCGTTGAGTATGCCAAGAAGGTCCTGGAGGGACAGACCAGCGGAACATTGGATGAGCAGGTGCTGCGGGATACCATCCAAACGTGCGCAGAAGAATTTACTCCTGATGCAAAGATGACGATTGACTACTATGTGGATGACAGCGGCAACGCAAAAGAGAATCATTTCCTGGTAATGTCTGATTTCGTTACATTTGAGTAATCGGGAGAGCAAAACAATCTGGCAGTGCATCCGGGAATACCAGGATGGGCCGGAAAAGGTTTGAAAGTTTTTCATTAATACGGATGAATCTGGAGTTCTGCCAACGGGGGTCTTTAGGACATCAGTTGGCAGAACTTTCTTTACTTCATAGGAAATTGCGTCCTATGAGATAAAAACGCTCCGCGAGGATGAGCACTCCGCGCAAAGGAAAATGGCTGCTGCCGCAGCCGCGCTCTGGCGCGAGTGTGCGTCAAGACGCACACTTTTTTACTTCCGAAAGTTTCATCGGCTTTTGGGGGGATTTCGAGTTTTACATACGATGTATGTATCAACGAGATGCATGATGTGCATAAAAGCCGTCAGCCGGAAAGCTGTCGGCGGATATGGCGGCAGTGAAGGCTTAAGCGCTGCCGCATAAATATGAATATGGAAAGAGGTTGGTAACTTGGAGAAAGCAAAAGAAACGTATGTCCTGAAAATGGACAACATCGCCAAGGAGTATTACGGCAACCGGGTGCTTAAGGGAGTAAACCTGCATATCCGTCCAGGAGAGATTCATGCCCTGATGGGGGAGAACGGCGCCGGGAAGTCTACGCTGATGAACATTCTTTTCGGAATGCCTGTGATTCACACCACCGGAGGCTATGAGGGCACCATAGAGGTAAACGGGAAGCCCGTGAACATTGATACCCCCTTAAAGGCAATGGAACTGGGAATCGGAATGGTGCATCAGGAATTTATGCTGATTCCAGGATTCAGCGTGACAGAAAACATCAAGGTGGGGCGTGAAAAGACCGTGGCGAATCTTGTAAGCCGCCTGTTTGGCCCTTCTATGGAGTCGCTGGATTTTAAGGCCATGAGAAAGGATGCGAAAAAGGCATTAAAGACCATCGGGCTGCAGATCGAGGAGTATGTCAAGGTGGCAGGGCTTCCGGTGGGCTATATGCAGTTTATCGAGATTGCCAGGGAACTTGACAAGACCGGGATTCAGATCCTGGTTTTTGACGAGCCAACGGCAGTTTTGACAGAGTCCGAGGCGGAACGGCTTCTGGAGGCCATGCGGGTCATCTCTTCTCAGGGAATTGCAATTATCTTCATTACCCACCGTCTGGACGAGGTTATGGCAGTTGCAGATTCCATGACGATCCTGCGGGACGGCGAATTTGTGGCCAGGAAAGAGATTAAGGATACGGATGTAGTAGAGATTGCGGAGCTGATGATCGGCCGCAAGATGGAAAAGCTGGTGGATCGCGATGAAGAGGACAATCGGACCATTGATGAGAGCCAGATTGCGGTAAGTATGAGAAACTATAAGGTGAATATGCCAGGCGAGCAGGTAAAGGGGATAGACCTGGATATCAGGAAGGGCGAGATCTTCGGAATCGGCGGCCTGGCAGGCCAGGGAAAGCTGGGAATTCCCAACGGAATCATGGGGCTTTACAAGACAGAAGGCCAGGTGAAGATCAACGGCGCGGAATTGAACTTAAACAAACTTGGTGATGCCCTTGACCACAAGGTGGCCTTTGTGTCCGAGGACAGGAGAGGCGTAGGCCTTCTGTTGGATGAAAGCATTGAGCAGAACATTATTTTTTCCGCCATGCAGACCAACGGGAAATTTCTGAAAAAGGTTGCCTGGATGAGCCTGTACGACGCTGCGGCAGGCAAAAGCCATGCGGAGGAGATGGTCAAGACCCTGGATATCCGGTGCACGGGGATCAGGCAGCCGGCAGGGGCCCTTTCAGGCGGAAACCAGCAGAAAGTGTGCCTGGCAAGGGCGCTGACATTGGAGCCGGATATTTTGTTTGTGTCAGAGCCTACCAGAGGAATAGACATCGGCGCCAAGAAGCTGGTGCTGGAGTATCTGGCCAAGCTGAACAAGGAGCAGGGCATGACCGTGATTATTGTGTCTTCAGAGCTTATGGAACTGCGGTCAGTGGCCGACCGGATCGGGATAGTGTCTGACGGAAAGCTGGCGTGTATCTTAAAGCCGGATGACTCTGATGCGGACTTTGGCCTTGCCATGTCCGGTGCGTGGAAGGGAGGAAGAAAAGATGCGTAATCCATTGAAACCATTGGTGGAAAAGTTCGGGCTTCCCCGGGTTATTATTGTTTCATTCTTTCTGTTTCTCATAGCGGCGGCGGGAATGTTCCACATGAACCTGATGCAGCTGTTAAGCGACTGTTTAAGGCGCTGGGGAATGTACGGAATTCTTGCTCTGGCCATGGTGCCTGCGGTGCAGTGCGGAATCGGGCTGAACTTTGGTATTTCCATGGGAATCGTAGGCGGGCTTTTAGGCGGTTTGATCGTGATCCAGTTTCGGGTGGCCGAGAATCCGGCTCTTGTGGCTATCCATCCTCTGTTTGCCATGTGGGTGGCAGTCCTGCTGGCCATTGTCATCGGCGTGATACTGGCTACGGGAATCGGATATCTGTATGGCCTGCTGCTGAACCGGGTCAAAGGCTCGGAGATGACGGTTACCACCTATGTGGGATTTTCCATTATCGCTTTCATGAATATGATGTGGATGCTGCTTCCCTTTACAGATGGAGAGCTGATTTGGCCTAATGCGGGGAAGGGACTTAGAAATACCATCTCTCTGGCAGCCTCTTTCAGCAATGTTATGAATAAGACGCTGGCATTCAGCATAGCAGGCGTTACGGTTCCAACAGGGCTTTTGCTGTTTTTCTTCCTCATGTGTTTTCTGGTGTGGCTGTTTATGCGCTCCAAAACAGGCATGGCCATGAGCGCGGCGGGGGCCAACCCTATGTTTGCCACGGCAGCGGGAATCAATGTGAATAAGATGCGCATTATCGGCACAGTGCTTTCTACAGTGCTGGCGGCTGTGGGAATCCTTGTATATGCCCAGGGATTCGGATTTATCCAGCTTTATAACGGGCCTATGATGATGGGATTTACGTCTGTGGCAGCGGTTCTTATCGGAGGGGCAAGCCCAAGAAAGGCCAGAATCGCCCATGTGCTTATCGGAACGTTTCTGTTCCAGGGGATCATGGCGCTAGGCCTTCCTGTGGCCAACCAGTTTATACCAGAGTCCAACCTTTCGGAGGTTGCCCGTCTGATTATCTCCAACGGCATTATTATCTATGCTTTAAGCCAGGTGAAAGGAGGAAGCGGACGTGAATAAGAAATCAAAGTTTAATGTGAGGGATTTTCTGTTCCAGAATAAAGTGGTTTTCATGTTCCTGGTGCTGTGCGTCGGCGCTACCATTGCTTCCAAGCAGCCTCTTACGTTTGTGATTCCGGAACTGTTTACCCGTATTGCCAGGAACTCGTTTATTGTTTTGTCCCTGATCATTCCGGTTATCGCAGGCATGGGGCTGAACTTCGGCATTGTAATCGGAGCCATGGCAGCTCAGGTGGCCATTTTCCTGACCACCTACTGGGGCATGACCGGCTTTGGGGGATTTGCCGCCACGGTGGCCCTCTCAACGCCCATAGCCGTGTTCTTTGGATTCCTGGTGGGCAAGCTGTTTAACTATATGAAGGGCAATGAGATGATCGGCGGCCTGGTGCTGGGATATTTTGCAGAGGGGCTTTACCAGCTGCTGTTCCTGTTTATATTCGGCGGCGTGATCAAAATGAATAATCCGGATCTGATGATCTCCACAGGCGCTGGCGTGAAAAATACCATTGACCTTAAAGATACCGTAAAGTATGCGCTGGATACCGTGCCCATGCTGACAATTGTTGAAGTGGGCTTCTATGCGGTTATTCTTGGGCTTGTGTGCTCGGCGGCATTTAAGATGGCAAAGAAGCAGGAGGTGGACTGGAAGTCTGTAGCGATCAAGGCCGCTGCGGCAGCAGTGATTTACGGGCTGACCTTTATAAAGCCGGTGGAGCGGTTCTTATCTGCTGACCGTCTGCTTCTGCTTTCCGCAGTAGAGCTTGGATGCCTGGTGACGGTTTTATGGCAGGTGTTTCAGTTTGCAAAGTGGAAAGTGCAGAGCAGCAAGGCAGATGAGGATGCCAGCCCGGAGCCGTTTAACATGCATAAGGCCATTGCTTATGGGGCTTTGGCAGCAGTGGTCTATGGATTGACATATGTTCCTACATTATATAATGTGCTGATTGCCGTAAGGCTTCCGGTAATGACTTATCTGTGCATCGGCGGGCTGTGCTGCTTTAACAATATTCTTATGAAGACCCGCCTGGGCCAGAACATGAGAACTGTGGGACAGAGCCGCACCGTGGCCAATGCGGCAGGCATTAATGTGGATAAGACCCGTATTATTGCCATGATCTTTTCTACGGTGCTGGCATGCTGGGGACAGCTGATTTTCCTGCAGAATGTGGGGACGCTGTCTACCTACGGGGCCCACACTCAGGTAGGGCAGTTTGCTATTGCAGCCCTTCTGGTAGGAGGAGCTTCCGTGCAGAATGCTACCAATAAGCAGGCGCTGCTGGGAATTGTGCTGTTCCATACATTGTTTATCGTGTCGCCTCTGGCCGGCAAGGAATTGTTCGGCGACCCGGCTATCGGTGAGTATTTCCGCGTGTTTGTGTCTTATGGCGTTATTGCCATGTCGCTGGCTATGCATGCCTGGAAAAAGGCAGCCAAGCCTAAGGAGGAAACAGACGGAGAGAGAACTGCGGAGGCGGCTTAAAAGTTTTTATGTGATGGTTTAAGGAGAAAAGGGTCCCCCCTGGCTTGATTGAAGGCCAGGGGGGACCTTTTGGTTACTGTTTGCAGGCCGGTTGTTCACCACGCTGAACAACCGGGAGGATGCACATAATGGCCGGAATCTTTTGCGAATGCTTTTTATGTATATGGCTTGACAGGACTCTCACGGTGGTGTAAAAATAGTACAAGGCAATGACAGGGTCGAAGCGGTATTTTAGATTGATATCGGAGGGATAAAATGGAGCAGCTGTTTATAACGAATATAACCATTAAAAAAGTGCGGCATTTACATGATATTACAATTCCGTTGTCGAATAAAGGAATCAGACATTTAATATTGACAGGAAAAAATGGAAGCGGTAAGACAAGCGTAACGGAAGCTTTGGCGAACTATATCAGCCATGTATGTACGGATAAATATTTTGAAGATAGGCAGGAGTGGACGGACAGTGCTGAAAAGCAAAAAGATCTGGCGCTGCAAAAGAAAGAAAGTGAAGCTGAGTATTTAATGTTAAAGGCGTGTTATGATGAAAGAAGGGAGGATTTAGACAACAGCAGGTGCGGCTTAGATATAGAGTTTAACCATAGCATCAGCAGTATCATAGAACTGTCAAAAAAATACCATTATATATTAGCTTATTATAAGTCAGACAGAATATTTCAGGCAGTGCAGCCAAGGTATGTTGAAAAGGTACAGTTTAAAGACCAATATGGATTGACGGAATTTCCCCGCAGCGAATTTGTAAAATATTTGTTAGACTTGAAGATGACAGAGGCATTGGCAAGAAATAATAAGAAAACAGAGAAGGCAGACGAAATTCAAAAATGGTTTGAAAGCTTAGAACAGCTTTTAAGGCAAATATTTGCTGATGAAACGGTACAATTAGTATTTGACGAGGATACCTTTGAATTTCATATTCTGCAGAGAGGAAAAGAGCCTTTTGACTTTAACACGCTGTCTGGCGGTTATCAGGCAGTGCTGGATATTGTACTGGATCTTATGATGCGGATGCAGAATCAGACCCGCCGGTCTTTTTCCTTTCATCTGCCGGGAATTGTGCTGATTGACGAGATAGAGACACATCTGCATTTGGAACTGCAAAAGAATATTATGCCTATGCTGACATTCATCTTTCCTAACATTCAGTTCATAGTAACTTCCCATTCTCCTTTTATTTTAAACAGTTTGGAAAACGCCGTAATTTATGATTTGGAAAGCCGCCTTTTAGTCAGAGAGGGATTGGAGAATATACCATATGACGGGATTGTGGAAGGGTATTTTGGTGCTGACAAGCTGTCTAAGATTCTGAAGAGGAAATTTGAGCGTTATAAAGAATTGACAGAAAAGGAGAGGCTGTCAGATGATGAGCTAAACGAAATCGCAGAACTGGAATTATATTTAGACGAGATTCCTGATTATCTTGGACTTGATATTGCAACGGAATACGAAAGATTGAAGCTTGAATTTATGAATCGGGAGGATACAGATGGTTAAAATAAAGCGTTCTTTTCCGGCACCTGAATCATTGGCAGAGGAGGCAGGGAAAGCGGGCGGAAAATATGATAGGTAGGATGTGGTGGAGAGGCTGAAAAAGGATTTTCATAATAAGTGCTATATTTGTGAAATGAAAGAACTGCAGGACCCTAATGTAGAGCATTTGCTTCCTCATAAAAACGGAAAGTATCCAGAAAGAAAATTTGACTGGGAAAACCTTTTCTGGTCCTGCGGGCATTGCAACGGAATCAAGAATAACAGTAAATACGATAAGGGAATCATAGATTGCTGCAGAGAGGACCCGGAAAAATATCTGAATTTTCGGATTGAAAATAATAGGGTAGTTATTCATATGGAAGATTCAAGTGACGAAATGCAAAAAAGGACGGCATTATTAATAGAAGAAACATTTTCTCTGAAAAACACGGGAATGAGAACATATACCAGTGATGAGCGATGGAAATTACTTCAAAGGGAAATGAATATCTTATATAAGCAGCTGGAAAAGATACATAATGTTCCTAACTCAAGGATTACAGTGAAAATGATTGGCAGCTTGTTAAGACGGGAATCGGCATTTGCAGCGTTTAAAAGATGTTATGTACGTGATCATATTGCAGAGTATCCAGAGCTTGAACGGTATGTAAACCTGAATGATTAAGGCTCAGAAATAAACCTGCTGGAAAAAGGCTGCGAAAAATCTCTGCCGGCTGCCCTGGATTTCTCATGGCGAAAGAATTTATATAAGAAATGATAAGAAAAATGTAAAAAAGTTAAGTATTGATTTCTTTACGTGATTGAACCATAATAGAGTGAAAACATGCAGACAAGGTATTACTGGGAGTTTTGCGGGGAGAGGATTTGGGATTATGGACAAAACGGTGTCAAACAGAGGAATCAGACGGCTATACTGGGCTGTCAGTGCGTGCTTTCTTGTGCTGGCAGCCTGGTTATATTGTAAAGAGGGGCCCTATGTAAAGATTATGGATATAAGCGCAGTGCCAAAATCCGGACAGATTCAGGCGGAGGTTCTGGCAGACGGGAAGAATATAAAAGTGTCATGCAAAGACAGGGACGTTAAACTGTTTGTGAATGAAAGCAGCGAAGGTGACAAAACCTGCCTGATGCTCTATGGGGAGTGCGAGGAAAGCAGGGAAGGCTCCGTGACCATAAAAGTGGTCAGTGACAGTGATGACTGGAAGGAGACATGGAACTGCCGGATGCTTGCCGGAACCCTGACGGGGGAGGCTAAGGTGCATGCAGCGGAAAACAGAGCCAGGAAGGCTTATTTATGGTTTTCCGGCCTGATGTTTCTCTTTTTTGGGGTCAGATGGTTTTGGGGAGAAAAGAGTAAGATCCAGAAGGAGTTGGAGGCTTACAGCAGCAGGGTCATAGAAAAACTTGGGCAGGAGCCGGGAATGGATAAATTTTGCAGAGACGGAAGGCGGCTGTGTGCAGCTTATGAGAAGCAGAAAGTGATTATGGTTTTACTGGTTTCCTGGGCTTGGGCGTTTTGGCTTTTCTGGGTGCTGCATGGAGCAAACCATGGAAGGTTTGATCAGGTATCCGGCGGGTGCCTGCGGGCATTGATTTTTGGGGCGGCTGCGGCAGGATGCCTGAAATTTGCCGCATCCATCAGATGGGGCGGTTTGAGCAAAGAAATTCTCACCGGGGACTGCCGTCCCGTTACAGCGGCTGCGGCATATCTGCTTATGGGAACTTATGGGATCGAAAGAAATTGGAGCCGGTTTCTTCTGTACCACAACGGGGCTTCCGGACTGTACCGCAGCGGCCACTGCAGGGAGGCTTTGGAGATTTCCGATATGGCGTGGAAGATGCTGAAAAGGAAGCCCAGGGACTATATCGTATATGTGCACAGTTCCCTGAAATATCAATGCTTTCAGGTTTTGGAGGAATTAGAGGCTGCAGAGCAGGAAAAACAGCGGATGGAGGCTTTGGTGGCACAGAACCCAGGGTGGAAAAGGAAAAAGAGCATTCAGAGATTCCTTGGAATACAGGATATCTGCCAGCGGATAGAAGCCGGAGAGATAGAGCAGGCAGAGAAAAGCGCCCGGGAGATTTTGGGGCAGTGGAAGGAAGGATATTACCGGCTTCCGGTTCTGGGGCTCATGGCGGAGCTGAAGGAGTTTCTGGGCAAGGAGGAGGAAGCAGCAGAACTGCGGGAGGAGATTCTTGCCTTCAGCCCTGAAAACAAGGAAGTCCGGCAGGTTATGGGAGAGGGAAGATTAAGATACCGGGAGAAAAAGGCAAAAGCCTGGGACCCTGGGCTTTTGGTGATTGATGCAGTATGTCTGTGCGGGATTGCAGGGACGTTGTTTCTCATGTAGGTTCTTGCTGCTGTTTACACTCAATGACACTTAGTTAAGCGAATTCTGCTTTTGCCTCATGGGCACCATCGCCTGTCAGGGTGAATCAATGCCGTGGAGAAGAGACTGGGGTTTCGGGCTCTTCGGAACGCTTGGCAATTCTGAACCCTGACAGGCGATGGTGCCCATGGGGCCTGCGGCAACCTTAACTAACTGACATTGGTTCACGCTTGATTTTTTTCTTTACGGAATGAGTTAGATCGTGCTATACTAATCTAGGTTCAGCCGACAAATAGAGAAAATATTTTTTAATAAACATAAAAAAGGAGAACGGATATGGGAGGTATCTTTGGAGTTATTTCCAAAAGAAACTGTGCGCTGGAGTTATTTTACGGAGTGGATTACCATTCACACCTGGGGACCAGAAGGGGCGGTATGGCTACCTATGGACCGGGAGGGTTTAACCGGGCCATTCATAACATTGAGAATTCCCCTTTCCGGACCAAATTCGAGAGAGATGTGCAGGAGATGGAAGGCAATATGGGTATTGCCAGCATCTCCGATTTTGAGCCGCAGCCGCTGCTGATCCAGTCTCATTTAGGCAGCTTTGCCATTGCCACCGTAGGGAAAATTAACAATTTCGATACGCTTCTTAAAGAGGTTTTTGCCAACGGAAACACCCATTTCCAGGAGATGACCAGCGGGATGGTAAACGCCACGGAGCTGGTGGCATCGCTGATCTGCAAAAAGGATACCATTGCAGAAGGCATCCGGTATGTGCAGGAGATTGTAGACGGTTCCATGACCCTGCTTCTGATGACAAAAGAGGCGGTGTATGCGGCCAGGGACCGCTTGGGGAGGACGCCGCTGATATTGGGGAAAAAGGAGGACGCTTACTGCGTTTCCTTTGAGAATTTTGCTTATGTAAATTTGGGCTATGTGGATTACCGGGAACTGGGGCCGGGAGAGATTGTGAAGATTATGCCTGACGGCGTGGAAAATATCTGTCCGCCAGGAGACAAGATGCGGATCTGCTCGTTTTTGTGGGTCTATTACGGGTATCCCACCTCTTCCTATGAGGGGATCAATGTGGAGGAAATGCGTTACCGGTGCGGGAGCATGCTGGCCAAACGGGACGCAGCAGCGGAAAATGTACATCCTGATATGGTGGCAGGGGTTCCGGACTCAGGGATTGCCCATGCCATCGGATATGCCAATGAGTCCAAGATCCCGTTTGCAAGACCCTTCATTAAGTATACGCCTACATGGCCCAGATCGTTTATGCCTACCAACCAGGAGCAGAGGAACCTGATTGCCAGGATGAAGCTGATTCCGGTGAGGGCGCTGATTGAGAATAAGAAGCTTCTTTTAATTGATGACTCCATTGTCCGTGGGACGCAGCTTCGGGAAACCACAGAGTTTCTGTATCAAAGCGGGGCGAAGGAGGTTCATGTGCGTCCGGCCTGCCCGCCGCTGCTGTTTGGGTGCAAGTACCTGAATTTCTCACGATCCAAATCAGAGCTGGATCTGATTACCAGGCAGGTGATTTTGGAGAAAGAGGGGGATAAGGCGGAGGAGACTCTCAATGAGTATGCTAAGCCAGGCAGCGACAGATATGAGTGCATGTGTTCCGAGATCTGCAGGAGGCAGAATTTTACCACTCTGAGATACCACAGGCTGGACGATTTGGTGGAGTCTATTGGGCTTCCCAAATGCAGGGTCTGTACGTATTGCTTTGACGGAAAAGAATAGGAGGCAGAACATTTGACCGGAAAAGAGCGGGCAGCCATAGCAGCGCTGGCAGCGTTGGTAATGGCTGCTGCTGTGTATTCCTGGAACAGCCTTATAGCTGACGGAATCCTGACTTGGGAAATGGGGCAGAAGGCGTATGGGTCTATGGCAGGGGAGATTGGGGCGGTATTTGTCCTCTTTGTCCTGACTTTTCGTTTTTCCCCGTCTGCTATGGTGAGAATTGCGGTGACTGGAGGGATTGGGGCGGTTTTTCTGTGGGCCCATCAGGCGTTTGCAGCAGTGGCGGTTTCCGGACTTTATACAGCATATTTATGGGCAATGGGCAGATGGCTTTTGGGAAAGCTTTGCGGCAGAGGCAGGGCAGGGGCAGCCAGAGAATTTCTGGTTGGATGCGTGTTTGCGGTGTGCATGTTCTGCCTTTTGTCAGCTCTGGGAGCAGGGCGGATCTTATATCTGTGGGTCTTTGTGGCGGCTTCGGCGGCTGCAGCGGCAGCCGATATCATGGGCGGATGGGCTGAGGGCAGGCGGGAAAGAAGAGAGGATGGCGGGAAAAGCCTGGGCCAGGCATGTCTGTGGGCTGCAGTCCTGACTTTTTTCTGCATCCAGGCAGGGCGGATGAACATTGCAGTTGACTTTGACAGCCTGTGGTATGGAGTCCGTTCGCCCTATATTCTGGACAATGGACGCGGGATTTACGAAAATATGGGGACCATCGGCATTGTTTACACCTACTCCAAAGGGTTTGAGGTGCTGACGCTGCCATTGTCGGTGCTTCCCTCCTACAGCTTTGCCATCGGGTTCAACCTATGGCTTTTGGCTGGGATTTTGTGGCTTTCCTGCCGGATCATAAGGACCTGCGCCGGCAGTCAGGCTGCGGATTTTGGCATATGCCTTCTGGCTTCCCTGCCGGGAATCATGAATATGGGGATTACGGCCAAAAGTGATGTCGCAACCCTGTTTTTCCAGGTGCTCCTGCTTTATGAGATGATTTTGTACCTGAAAGGCGACAGGCATGCCCTGTGGTATGGCTTGGGGGCGTTTTTCTTCAGCTGGACCATGAAGCCTACGGCGCTGGTGTTTTCCACCGCGGTTATGGGCATGAGCGCAGTGTTTTTTGCGGTGACAAAAGGGACATCCGGCAAGCAAACCGGGAAGACAGAGAGAGAATTTTTTGCAGGCCCGGCAGCAGCGCTTGCGCTGTCCATTCTGGCGCTGGGAGGGATCTGGGCCCGGACGTTTCTGATTACCGGACTTCCGGTGACCTCGGTGTTTTCTTCCGTGCTTACCAGGATGGGATTTCAGATGAAATACCCGTTTTGCGTGCAGAAGATTCCCAACAGCAGCGCCGGGATCACAGGAGCGCAGTGGCTTAAGGATATGGCAAAGCGCATATGGGGCATACTGTTTAACCCTCAGGGACCGGATATGGATCATGTGATCCTGGCATGGGGGAGCCTGGCAGTGTGGTTTTTTGTGTGCGTCTGCGCGATATGGCCCTTTCTCAATAAGCGGGAGAGATCCAGGGAGGAAAAAAGGCTGGACTGGTATCTGCATACGATATTTTGGCCGTTTGCCATTTGCTGCGCCATAAGCCTGCTTATGCTGACCCAGGTGGACGGCAATTATTTCATGCTGTTTTATGTGCTTTTGACGATCTATGGGCTTAGGCTTGTAAGCCGCTTTTCCAACAAAAAGGCCGCCAGGGCTGTTTTAAGGATCGGCGTCCCGGTGATCCTGTTTTCAGGGGTTATTATGACATTGACCAACTGGAGCTGGACTACAGGATTTACGCCTGTTTCCTGGCGGCATGCAGGATATTATGATCATCAGAAAGAACAGCGGCGCAGGATGGAGGAGATGGGAAATAGAGAGATATGGGAAATTCTGGAAAAAGATTCCAGAAACCGTCTTATTGCCATAGGCGACCATCCCCAGGTGCTGGCGTTTCCATGCAATGCTCAGTCCTATCTGGATATTACCGGGACGTGGGGCAATGTGGAGCTGGTAAAGTACATGGATAATTTTGTGGAGTTTATGCGGTATGGGAAGACGGACTATGTGTATGCCCAGGCCGGATACATCGGTGAGGATGAGAGGGCATGGAGCCTGACATGCGACCTGATTGAGTACGGCGTGCTGACTCCGGTGTGCTTTGAAGAGGGAAACATGCTGGCCCAAGTGGATACAGAGGGAGAGCGGACGGCGGAGTCTGTAAAGCATCTGGAGGAATTTTTGGAAAAGTATGTGAGGAAAGGGTGAGGCTTCGGCAGCCAAAAAGGCAGGATTTGCCTGACAGAAGGGGGTTAGCCGGGACTTGTGGCAGCAGAAAGACGGCAGCAAAAAAGCTGTTTTCGGGGCTTAAGGCCCCGGGAACAGCTTTTTTGCCTGTGCATAGGAAAAATTGTAATTGCACAGATTCAGATCTTCATAGTATGGGAAGGCCTTGGCATCGTAGTAATGCTCCAGGCTGCTCTGCAGTTCTTCCTGGGAAATGGTTTGGTCGCCGCGCTTATGTTCCACCAGGTGAGCCAGGGCAGGGGCGGCGTCGGCGCTTAGGCTGTACAGATAATAAAAATCGCTGCCGGAAAACGTGTCCCCCTCCAGATGATTTACATAGTCCCAGCCAATAACCGAGTCAGGCCGGCTCCAGGAAAGGGCAAGGCAAAATACCAGGATAACAGCCAGGCTATAGCGGAACAGAGGAAACCTGCAATTCCAGATAAGCCATGTTACGCCTGCCATGAGGATGGCAAGCATGGCCAGAAACCACAGAACCAAAATCCGCAGATAGGACAGATGGTATTCTCTCACGTACAGCATCATACGGCAGCAGGCGGATGCGATCATGATGTAGGTGCAGCCGCATATGACGGTGAGAAAAAGCTTTACCGCCTGATGGGAACGGACGTATTTCAGACAGCAAAGCACCATGGCCAGGTTCAGCACTGCCACCAGAAGCAATTGGAAAAATCCCTGCCTGGCATAGCTGGAGTAGGTATATCCCTGGGGAAGAGTGCCGCGGCCTAAAAACAGGTATATGATCTGAATCAGGCAGAAGATTACATAGACAGCTGCAATCATGGCCAGCCCAGGCAGAATGGCGGCGGGGCCTGCTTTCTTCCTGTCAGGATTTTCCTTGGATATGCCGCCAAGCAGACAGGAACAAATAAGGCAGTACAGGGAGACAGAGGCAAATACGATCCGGAAGCTGATGCCAAACAGGACAGAAGGCCGCAGAAAACCCTGAAAAATTCTGGCTGCAAGGTCTGAAAATATGGCGTCCGCCGCCCCGAGAAGAGCCACAAGCACTGCCAGCACCGGGAGAGCGGCAAGAAAACCGCCCAAAAGCAGCGGAAGCTGTTTTACCCACGGATTATCCTGCCTCTTCAGGCATGTTTTTCCATGGCGGAAGGGAAAAGGCAGAGCGCTGACGGCGCAGCACAAGTACAGACATATGGAGCTTAGATACTTGCCTATGCTCCAGGCGCTGTCATCGTAAACCTGGTGGAGGGCGAAAATACATCCCAGCAGGAGCAGGGCTGCGCCATTAAACCTTATCAAAAAGGCATCTGCGGTGCGGCACACGGAAAGCCCTGTAAGCAGTACAAAAGCCAGAAGGTACCAGGTATCCCTTTTTATGGGAAAGCCCAGCTTTCTGCAGGCGGCAACGCCTATAACACAGGAACAGGCAGCAAGCAGCGGATAGGTAATGCCGCAGGGGTTTTTGTACAGGCAGAAAGCAGATAATACGCCGAATATCAGGCTTAACCCGGCAAAAAACGGGAAAGAATCCTCTAAAGGCTTCACATGACGCGCTCTGTCTTCGGCTTTGGCCTGCTGCTGGACAGAAGCGCCGGGACCAAGGGGAGCCTTGGGGGAAGGTGTTGCAGTTTCCATGGTAATTCCTCTCTTTCTTAAATTTAGCGGACATTCTAAAGGTTTCTTTGACACATATGCTATTTATGTGTCTGCCTCCTCAACAAAAGAGATCAGATCGCCCGGCTGGCAGCGGAGGGCCTGGCATAGGGCCTCCAGGGTAGAGAAACGGATGGCTTTCGCCTTATTGTTTTTCAGAATGGACAGATTGGCCATGGAAATGTCAACCTGCTTAGACAGCTGGGTCAGACCGATCTTCCGCTGAGCCATGACCACGTCCAGATTAATAACAATACCCATAAAATTCCTCCTCAGATGGTCAGATCATTTTCTTTTTTATACTGGACTGCCCTGGCAAAGACCTGGCTTAGGACAATGCTGAAAAGGCCGGCGATAAAAAATACGATAATGATAAAAACCGTGGCCGGAGTAGGCGAAAAGGGAAGTCTCAGGGCAGACAGCAGGGAAATCAGAAAGCTGTATCCGGCCATTTTCCTAAGGGAGACGGTGTTGGCGTCCACAAAGGCATCATCGGCCAGAACCGTTTTAAACATGTGCTGCAGCTGCCGGATGATCATAAGGCATAAGATGCCGGACAGAAGGTACAAAACGGTCAGGGGCAGATAATAGGTGCGGAATGCCTTGATATAGCGGCCTATCCAGAAAAATGCGGCAGGAATGGCGGCGGTCATGGCAACCCCCAGGATAAACATGGCATCCAGGAGCCATTTGGTAAAACGGGCGGGACGCTGGTCCATAAAAAGCCTCCTTTCATAAAAGCGCTGACACAGACTGGAAAGAATCAGCAATGTCAAAAGGAGTGTAGCACGTTATTTATCATAAATCAATATATATTTATTGAATATCAATAAATATTAAGAAAATATAAAATAATTTAAAAGCTTATTGTCTTGGGAAGAGGAATCTTCTATAATAGATAGCAGGTTAATGATCAGCAAGCTAATGATTAGCTGGTAAAACAATGCCGAGGAAAGGGTGGAAATGTGCAGGATAAAGTAAGGCAAAGGTATGGCACTAAGGAGAGCCGTCTGGTGGAAAAGTATATACAGACCAACCGCCTCCATAAGAAAGTGCTGGAGCAGAGACTGAATGCTACCGGGATCTACCGAAGCCAGCACCAGCTTTTAATGAATGTGGCAGAAAATCCTCAAGTCTCCCAGAAAGGTCTGGCCAGGCTTTTGGGGGTGTCTACGGCAACCATTGCCGTATCCTTAAAAAAGCTGGAGCAGGGGGGATATATAGAGAGGCAGATGGATGCCAAAGACAACCGCATTAACCGAATCTGCATTACAGAGAAGGGGACGGAGGCTGTGGAGAAAAGCATTGCGATTTTTGAGAAACTGGAGCAGACGATGTTTTCGGGATTTTCCCAGGAGGATTTTCAGCAGATGGGGGATCTTTTGGACAGGATATATCATAACCTTGAACTGTATGAGTCCCGGGAACACAAGGCCGCCAAAGGGCAGAAAGGAGAGAAGTTGTAAATGAAACGGTACATGAAGTATATTAAGCCATACAGGGCGGCGTTTATCCTGGCGCCTCTTTGCATGCTGACAGAGGTGTTCGGGGAGATCATGCTGCCGAAACTGATGTCTATGATCATCAATAACGGCGTTCCCCAGCGGAATATGTCTTATATTCTGGGTATAGGGACGGTGATGGTGGTAATGGCCGTGTTTATGGCATTAGGCGGCATAGGGGGAGCGTACTTTTCCTCTAAGGCGTCTATTTGCTTTACCAGCGATCTGAGGCAGGAGCTGTTTGACAAGGTACAGGATTTTTCGTTTAAAAACATTGACCAGTTCAGCACAGGCTCCCTGGTGACCCGGCTGACCAATGACATCCAGCAGGTGCAGCAGGTGACCATGATGGGGCTGAGGATGATGTTTAGGGCGCCTGGGATGCTGATTGGCGCCCTGATTATGGCATTTATGATGAATGGCAGGCTGGCGGCAGTGATCCTGGTGGTGATTCCGTTTCTGACAGCGGCCATTGCCCTGATCTTAAAGACCGCATTTCCCAGGTTCACGGTGATGCAGAAAAAGCTGGATCGGTTAAATTCCGGCATACAGGAGTCGCTGACCAATGTGCGGGTGGTTAAATCTTTTGTCAGGGAAGATTTTGAGGCGGATAAGTTCAGAGATATGAACCGGGACCTGAAAGAAAACAGCCTGCGGGCCATGAATATTGTGATTATGACCATGCCGGTAATGATGCTGGCCATGAATGTTACCACCCTGGCAGTGGTGTGGTACGGCGGCAACATGATCATCGCAGGACAGATGCTGGTAGGGGATTTGACGGCATTTACCACGTACATTGTGCAGATCCTCATGTCCCTGATGATGCTTTCCATGGTGCTTCTCCAGAGTTCCAGGGCCATGGCGTCAATTAAGCGGATTAATGAGGTAATGGATACTGCCATTGACTTGTCAGATAAGGATGCTTCCAGGAAGGATCTTCTGGTAAAGGAAGGGAAGGTGGAGTTTCGCAACGTCGCTTTCAGCTACCATGAGGAGGCAGGAGAAAAGGTGCTGGCCGGCATCAGCTTTACAGCTATGCCCGGACAGACCGTAGGAATTATCGGAGCTACGGGAAGCGGAAAGACGACTTTGGTGCAGCTGATTCCCAGGCTTTACGATGTCAGTTCGGGCTGCGTTTTAGTAGACGGCGTGGATGTGCGGCAATATTCCCTGAAAAATCTGAGGGAAGGCGTGGGCATGGTCCTGCAGAAGAATGTGCTGTTTTCCGGAACCATTGAGGAGAACTTAAGGTGGGGCGATGAATACGCTTCTGAGGCGGAGATCCGTGAAGCCGCAGAGTGCGCCCAGGCCAATGGGTTTATCACTTCTTTTACAGACGGATACCAGATGGATCTGGGGCAGGGAGGCGTCAACGTGTCCGGAGGGCAGAAGCAGCGTCTGTGCATTGCCAGGGCATTGCTTAAAAAACCGAAGATTTTAATTCTGGATGACAGCACCAGTGCGGTGGATACGGCTACAGAGGCAAAGATACGCCACTGCTTTGCAACGGATCTAAAGGACACGACCAAGATTATAATTGCCCAGAGAATTGGCTCCGTGGAGGAGGCGGATCTGATCATAGTGCTGGATGACGGAATGATTATCGGCATGGGCAGCCACAGGGATTTGATGGAAAACTGCCAGGCTTATCAGGAGATCTACTATTCACAGAGAGACAGGGAAAAGGAGGCAGGCGCGTGATGAGGGATATGGAAAACGGCAAAAGGGAAGAAAGCCGGAATCCGGAGGAACCGGGAAAACGCCAGGACGGCCAGGCGGCCCTGGCAGAGAGGCTGAAACGGCGGTACGCAAGGGCAGTGCCCCAGAGAAGAGGGCCCATGGGGCCTGGAGGCCATGGACCTGGCAGACAGAGAGCCATGGCAAAGGGGGCTCCCAAGAACAGCAGGGCTACCATAAAAAGGCTGCTGTCGTATCTCAATGAGGATAAGGCGAAGATGGGTCTGGCGTTTTTCTGCGTTATTGTAAACACAGTGGCTTCTCTGGCCGGCTCCTATATGCTTAGGCCCATTATTAACCGGTACATTGCTCCCATGGATCAAACCAGGGGCGATGCCGCCGGGCTGGCAAAGGCGCTGTTTGCAATGGCTTTGGTGTATGCGGCAGGGGTGGCGGCCAATTATGCCCAGGCAAAGGTAATGCTTACGGTGGCCCAGAATTCCCTGCAGAAAATAAGGGACGATCTCTTTACCAAAATGCAGACCCTTCCGGTAAGGTTTTATGATACCAACAACAACGGGGATCTGATGAGCCGGTTTACCAATGACGTGGACACAGTGGGACAGATGCTGTCCAACACGCTGGTGCAGCTGTTTTCCGGCGCATTAAGCATCATCGGGACTCTTGGGCTGATGCTGTACACCAATGTTTATCTGACAGCCATTACGATTATCATGGTTCCGGTTATGATGAAGGCGGGAGGCGCGGTGGCAAGGCGGAGCCAGAAATATTTTTCGGCCCAGCAGGCTTCCCTGGGAGCAGTTAACGGTTACGTGGAAGAAACCGTTACAGGGCAGAAGGTGGTAAAAGTGTTCTGCCATGAGGACACTGCAAAGGAGGAGTTTCGCATCCTGAATCAGGATCTGCGGGACAATCAGATTAAGGCCCAGTTTTTCGGCGGGATCATGGGGCCTGTTATGGGAAATTTAAGCCAGATTAACTATTCCCTGACTGCCTGCATCGGAGGAATCTTATGCATCTGGAAAAACTTTGATGTCGGCGGGCTGACAGTGTTTCTGAATTTTTCCAGGCATTTTTCCCGTCCGATTAATGAGATCTCCATGCAGGTGAGCAATGTATTTTCCGCTTTGGCAGGAGCGGAGAGGGTGTTTGCGGTGATGGATGAAGAGCCGGAGGCGCCGGATGACAGGGATGCCGCAGTGCTTGCCCCTATGGAGGGCCATGTGATCCTTGACCATGTTACCTTTGGATATACCCCTGACAAGGTGATCTTAAAAGACATCAGCCTGTATGCCAAGCCGGGGCAGAAGATTGCCTTTGTAGGTTCCACGGGGGCGGGAAAAACCACCATTACCAATTTGCTGAACCGGTTTTATGACATCCAATCCGGAAGCATTACCATAGACGGGGTGGATATCCGGCATCTGAACCGTCATAACTTAAGGGAAAATATTGCCATGGTTCTTCAGGATACCCATCTGTTTACAGGCACGGTGCGGGAAAATATCCGGTACGGGCGCCTTGACGCAACCGATGAGGAAGTGGTTCAGGCGGCCAAGACGGCAAGCGCCCATTCCTTCATTATGCGGCTTCCCAAGGGATATGATACGATGCTGGAAGGCGACGGTGCCAATTTAAGCCAGGGGCAGAGACAGCTTCTGAATATTGCCAGGGCGGCAGTGTCAAAGGCGCCTGTCCTGGTTTTGGATGAGGCTACCAGCTCCGTGGATACCAGGACCGAGAAGCATATCGAGCACGGCATGGATCGGCTGATGGCCAACAGGACTACCTTTGTGATTGCCCACAGGCTGTCAACTGTGCGCAACGCCAATGCCATAATGGTGCTGGAGCACGGGGAGATTATGGAGAGGGGAAGCCATGAGGAGCTTCTGGACATGAAAGGGCGGTATTATGAACTGTATACGGGAGTAAAGGAACTGGACTAAAACGATTAGGTCAGCAAAAAGACAGTATTCCATGGGAAGGCAGGAAAGGAAATGTCAGTTTTAAATCAGTTAAAGGATGAACAGCTTTTTACCAATGCAGAGCAGGAGGTGGTCCGTTACATCCTTCAGAACCCAAAGGCGGTCATTCACGCAACGATCAATGAAATAGCAGAAGCGGCCTACTCGTCTCCGTCCACCATCGGGCGGGTGTGCAAGAAGCTGGGCCTGGCCGGATTTGCAGAGCTGAAGATAAAGATTGCAACAGAGCTGGACCGGCTTCTTGAGAATCAGGAGGCGGTGGATGTGATGCTGCCGGTGAGGAGGGAGGATCAGGTAAAGGATTTCCCCAAAATCCTGTTTAACCTTCACCATCAGGCTCTTTTAAGCGCATACCATTCCGTTGACATCCGCGTGGTGCAGCGGGTGGCGGATGTGCTGTACCGGGCGGACTATGTGTACGTGCTGGGGTCCCAGCAGTCCTTTATTCTTGCGCAGGATTTTCTGTGCAAGACAGCCAAGCTGGGACTTCCCTTTTCCAATCCGTCTATGGTAGGATTCAACAATAACCTTTATTGCCAGAGAAAAGCAAAAAGACAGGCTGCGCTGATTATTTCCCAGTATGCGGACAGCCGGAAGGTAAGAAGGTGGATCGATGATCTGAAGCATATTAAAAGTGAAATCTGCCTTGTTACAGGAAACGCAAAAAGCCCCAATATAAAGAGGGCAAATCATGCCATCATTATCGACAACGAGGAAGAGATCGTGGGAAAAATCGGAAATTTCGCTTCCCGCACCGGGATGACCTATGTGCTGGATATTTTGTATATGGCTCTGTTTGCGAAAGACTATGATAAAAATCTGGAAACCATCCGGAATTTTCTGAAAGACAGAGAAAGGCCGGACTGGTAAAATTCGGTAAGAAATACCGAAAATATTGAAAAAAACAGGACGACTTTGGGTAATGGTTACCATTGTTTCTGCAGAATCTTGTCAAATTACCGAAAAAAATTTATGTTTATATTACAAAAGATTTATAGAAATTTAAGGAGGCAGGTACAAATGGAGAAAAAACCAATCAAAGTCGTTACTATCGGCGGCGGCAGCAGCTACACACCGGAGCTTAT
Source organism: uncultured Hungatella sp. (assembly GCA_947089145.1). Taxonomy (GTDB): domain Bacteria; phylum Bacillota; class Clostridia; order Lachnospirales; family Lachnospiraceae; genus UBA3402. The sequence continues at coordinate 73,474 of CAMUJH010000004.1, forward strand.
GGAAGGCTTTATTAAGCGGTATGAGGAGCTGCCTATTAAGGAAATCTGGCTTGTGGACATTGAGGACGGCAAGGAAAAGCTGGAGATCGTGGGAGCTATGGCTCAGAGAATGTGGGATGCGACGCCTTATGGGGTAAAGGTGCATCTGACTCTGGACCGCAGGGAGGCTCTTCCCGGCGCTGACTTTGTTACAACCCAGTTTCGTGTCGGCCTTTTAAACGCCAGAATTAAGGACGAGCGTATCCCTCTTTCCCATGGCATGATGGGGCAGGAAACCAACGGAGCAGGCGGCATGTTCAAGGCGTTCCGTACTATCCCGGTGATTCTGGATATTGTAAAGGATATGAAGGAGCTGTGCCCGGATGCATGGCTGATTAACTTTACTAACCCGTCAGGAATGATCACGGAGACTGTAATCAAACACGGCGGCTGGAAGAAATGCATCGGCTTATGCAATGTGCCTCTGGGATTCCTTCGCAGAGAGCCTGGCCTTCTGGATATGCCGGAGGAGGAACTGTTCCATCAGTTTGCAGGCCTGAACCACTTCCACTGGCATAAGGTTACAGACAGCCAGGGCAATGACAGGACGCCTGAGATCATTGCCAAGATGAACTCCGGAGACGACGGCACGCCGGCTAACATTTTCAAGGCCATGTTCCTTAGCGATCAGTTAAATCAGATGAATCTGATTCCCTGCGGCTACCACAGATACTACTATCTGCAGGAAGAGATGTTAAAGCACAGCTTAGAGGAGTATGAGGGCATCGGAACCAGAGGCGAGCAGGTAAAGAAGACGGAAGCGGAACTGTTTGAACTGTACAAAGATCCCAACTTAAACTATAAGCCGGAACAGCTGACCAAGAGAGGCGGAACCTACTACAGCGATGCCGCCTGCGAGTGCATCAGCTCGATTTACAATGACAAGAGGCAGATCATGATTGTCAGCACAGAGAACAAGGGCGCCCTGGAGGATCTGCCTTATGACAGCATCGTGGAAGTGTCTTCCATGATCACTGGCAAAGGGGCTATCCCCATTACCTGGGGCAAGTTTGAATCTGCGGAGCGGGGATGGGTTCAGGTAATGAAAGCTATGGAAGAGTGCGTGATTAAGGCTGCCATTACAGGTGATTACGGTCTGGCCCTTCAGGCATTCCTGCTGAATCCGCTGGTAATCGGCGGCGGATGCGCCAAGAGCCTGCTGGATGAAATGCTGGTTGCCCACAAGAAGTACCTGCCTCAGTTTGCCGACAAGATTGCCCAGCTGGAAAAAGAGGGCGTTACGGTGAAAGACAAAGTAGTCTGCGATCTCATCGCTCAGGGACTGTAAGCAGGAAGGCCAACAGGGGGTGGAATTATGACAGAAAAAATTATGAACGGGCTTCTTGTGTTTGCAGCAAAACTTTCCAGCCAGAGACATCTCTCTGCCATCCGGAACGGGTTTAGCTCCCTGCTTCCCGTAGTTGTTACCGGTGCGTTTTGTACCCTGATTTCCAACGTAGTGTGTAATGTGCGTCCTGGATACATATCTCTTGCCAATGTTCCCGGCATGGGCTGGCTTGCCAGCCTGAACCCGGTGTTTACGGCTGCCAACTACGGCACCATGAGCTTTATTACCATAGGGATCGTGATTTTGATCGCCTTAGGACTTGGGGAGAGCTACGGGGTTAAGGATTATGCACTGGCTCCGGTGGCCCTGGGAGCTTACATTTCCCTGTGCCTGACCACTGCAGAGGTACAGTGCGCGGCGGCAGAGGGAGGGATTCACGAGGTAGCCAATGTATTGGCAGCCAGCTTTACCGATGCCAAGGGGCTGTTCGTGGGACTGATCACGGCATTGTGTGCCACGGAGCTGTACTGCCGTCTGGTTCAGAGCGGAAAGCTGGAGATCAAGCTTCCGGAGGGAGTGCCTTCCAATGTGGCCAGGTCTTTTACAGTCCTGTTCCCATCCTGCATTACCATTTTGGCGGTTTCTTTAGTGGGATTTGTGTTTAACAAGCTTACGGGAATGACCATATTCGTGGCCATCACCACATTTATCCAGGCTCCGCTTATGAACATCCTTACCGGCCTGCCGGGATATCTGTTCCTGATTTTCATGAGCACGGTGCTGTGGACATTCGGTATTCACGGAACCCAGACGCTGAGCGCTATTTATTCTCCCATTCTGCTGGCAGCTTATGCGGAGAATGAGGCGGCGTATGCAGCAGGCACAACAGTGCCCAACATTATCTGCTCTCCGTTTATGTCCTGTTTCTCCATTATCACAGGAGCCGGAATTACAGGCGGACTGCTGATTGCCATAATGCTGTTTTCCAAGAGGGACGATTATCGGGCCATCGCCAAGATTGCCATTCCCTGTGCGATTTTCAATATTAATGAGCCGGTTACCTTCGGTCTGCCAATCGTGCTGAACCCGCTGCTTGCGATTCCGTTTATGATTGCGCCGGCTGCATCTGCAACCTTTGCATACTTTATGACTTCTATCGGATTCTGCGGAAAAATGGTGGTGAACTCTCCATGGACAACGCCGCCGGTACTGATGGGCTTCCTTTCATCAGGAGGCTCCATCGGGGCGGCAATCACCCAGCTTCTGTGCATCCTTATTGCGGCAGTTATCTATACGCCGTTTGTACTGGCTGCTAACCATCAGAAGCCGGTGGAAGAAGAGGAATAGGAATTGACTTTATAAAAGGGCTGTTGTGCCATAACGAACATGTTTATGGCACAACAGCCTTTTTTTCAGGCGGCTGGCAGCGGCGTAGGAACGTATGTCCCTACGCCGCTGCCGGCCGTTTTACCTATAGGCCCGCCCCGTGAACACTGCCACGGATCTGGGGCGCATAATAAAGTCATTGTCAATGCGGGTTTCCTGTCCCTCCGGATAGGTGTAGCGCCCCTGTCCGTCTCCGTAGGTGTTGACGCTTAAATACCAGCCTCCCCGATGGTGGAGATCAGGCAGGGTAATGGTGACATCCTCCCAGTGGGCGTTGACGCATATATACACCAGATCGTCCTTGCCCTTTTTCCGGTCATATCCTGCGAAGCTGACGCAGATGGTTTTTGCGTTTGGGGGAAGCTCCAGTATTTTTGCGTTGGTGTCATGGCTTCTAAGGGATTCCATGCCGCAGATGGCGTCAGGAAGCTTCCGGCGGATAACCGTGTGCTCATGGCGGTAATGGATCATGAACCGGAAAAATTCAAACAATTCCCGGTTCCTTTGGAGAAGCCCCCAGTCCAGCCAGGAGATTTCATTGTCCTGGCAGTAACTGTTGTTGTTGCCGTACTGGGTATTGCCGAATTCGTCGCCGGCCAGAAACATGGGGGTTCCCCGGCTGCACATCAGCACCGCGCAGGCATTGCGGATCATGCGGAAGCGGAGCCTGTTGACGGCAGGATGATCCGTGGGGCCTTCCAGGCCGCAGTTCCAGCTGCGGTTGTCATTGGAGCCGTCCGTGTTGTCCCAGCCGTTGGCCTCATTGTGCTTGTGGTTGTAGGCATACAGGTCGTACATCGTAAAACCGTCGTGGCAGGTAATGAAGTTGATGCAGGAATTGTAGCCCGCATAGCTGCCCTTGTAGTCAGTAAAGAACCCTCCGTATAAGTCGCTGGAACCGGAAATGCTCCATGCCGCCTGCCAGGATTCCCAGAATTCCCCCTTTAAGAAAGAGCGGATGCTGTCCCGGTACCTGCCGTTCCACTCCGCCCACCGCTTGTTGGCGGGAAAGCTGCCTACCTGGTACATGCCTCCTGCGTCCCAGGCCTCTGCGATCAGCTTCACATTGCTCAGAAGCGGATCATAGGCCAGGCTTTTCAGAAGGGGAGGGTTGTTCATGGGGGACCCGTCTTCGTTTCTTCCCAGGATGCTGGCCAGGTCAAAGCGGAACCCGTCAATGCGGAAGTTAATGGTCCAGTACCGCAGGCATTCCAAGATCATCTGCTGGACAATGGGGTGGTTGCAGTTTAAGGTGTTGCCGCAGCCGCTGAAATTGTAATAATTGCCGTCAGGGGTCAGCATGTAGTACATTTTGTTGTCAATGCCCTTAAAGCAGAAGGAGGGCCCCAGCTCATTGCCCTCTGCAGTGTGGTTAAACACCACGTCAAGGATAACTTCAATGTCATTGTCGTGGAGAGACTTGATCAGGTCTTTCAGTTCCGTGCCTTCTTTGTTGTACTCTGCGGAGGCGGCATAGCTGGCGTTGGGGGCGAAAAAGCTGACCGTATTGTAGCCCCAGTAATCCAGAAGCTTTCTGCCGTCAATCTCCCTGGAGTTCATGTTTTCATCAAATTCAAAGACGGGCATCAGCTCCACGGCGTTAATCCCCAGCTCTTTTAAGTAGGGAATCTTTTCTTTCAGCCCGTCAAAGGTGCCGGGGTTAGCCACCCCTGAGGAAGGGTGGCGGGTAAATCCTCTCACATGCAGTTCGTAGATCACCAGGTCGCACATTTCTTTGGAAGACTGGGGCATGTCGCCCCAGTCGAAAATGTCCCGGATCACTTTGGCATGATAGTTTTTCTTTTTCTTGTTTCCCCAGGAGTCCTGGCCGGTAACCGCCACGGCGTACGGGTCCAGCAGCACGTTTTTCTTGTCAAATATCATGCCTTCCTCCGGGGCGTAGGGGCCGTCGATGCGGTAGGCGTACTCAAAGGTTTCAATATCCAGATCAAAAACAATCATGGAATACACGTCACCGATCTTGTAGGATTCAGGAAAAGGCAGTACGGCGAAGGGCTCTTCCTCGTCCCGGCCAAACAGCAAAAGTTCGCAGGATGTGCCGTTGTGGGTGTGAATGGTAAAGTTTACCCCGTTTGGAAGAGCCATGGCTCCGTTTACGTCAAATAGGCCGGGACGTACGGAGAAGCCGGCTATTTCTCCCATGGGGGTAAAGGAGATGGGGTGATCCAGAAGGTATTTCTGCGTGTATGGTATCAAGGTTGTCCTCCTGTTGTGTGGCAATGTGCCTGCCTGGCAAAAGATAACGGGGCGGTCTTAACACATTGGCGGTTAATGGCGTCTATGAGTTTATTATAGGAGGTTTAGGGGAAGGAGTCAAATGGTATTTCACGGCCAGGCATTTTGTATCCAGGGCCAGATCTTGACCGTTAACGGTAAAAATGGTATCATAAAAAGACACGACAGAGACAGGAGGGAAGCCGTATGATGAACCTGGAAAAGATGAAGCAGAGAAAAAAACAGCTGCATCTGACCAATCAGGAACTGGCGCAGCGGTCAGGGGTGCCTTTGGGAACCATTAACAAGATATTCAGCGGAGCCACCAAGTCGCCTAAATATACGACTCTGCTGGCTCTGGAAAGGGTGCTGGGAATGTATTTTTACTATGACCAGGACGGGCCCTATGTGTCCATGGCCCGGGAGAAGGACGGCAGATGCGCGGCAGGGTACACGGCGGAGGACTACTATGGTTTGCAGGAACGGATGCAGGCGGAGCTGATTGACGGGCAGCTTTACTATATGACGGCTCCGGGGCGGCTCCATCAGGAACTTGTAGGGGAACTGCATTACCGGGTCAAGGATTATATCCGGAAAAACAGGGACGAAAGCCGGGTTTATACCGCCCCTTTTCCGGTGGAGCTGGATGGGGACGGCAGGACTGTGGTGCAGCCGGATCTGGTGGTTGTGTGCAGAAGGGAGCTTCTGGATGACCGGGGGATGAAAGGGGCGCCGGATTTTGTGGCGGAGGTGGTTTCCGGCAGCGACGGAAAGAGGGACTATGCGCTGAAACTGCGCAAGTACTGGAATGGGGGAGTTAAGGAGTACTGGGTGGTTGATCCTTTTAAGAAAACGGTTGTTGCTTACCGGTTTCAGGGGGAAGAGATGGATATGAAGATTTACGGGTTTCAGGACAAGGTGCCTGTAGGGATTTTTGAAGATTTGGTTATTGGCTTTGGGGAATTTGGGGGGTAAGAAGTTTTTAGATGCTGTATGATAAAGACATCAGGGAGCCGCTTTTTGAGTTTCTGGAGCAGCGGTACGGGAAAGTAAGGATACTGGAGGAGAAACAGATCGGGCGCTCCAGGGCGGATGCAGTCATGGTGACGGAAAATGGGCTGGCAGGCATTGAGATTAAAAGCGATGCAGATACCTATGCAAGGCTTAAGCGGCAGATAAAAGATTACGACCGTTTTTTTGATTACAATTTTGTGGCTGTCGGCTCTACCCACGGCGGGCATATTGAGGAACATGTGCCGGACTGGTGGGGGATCATCACCATAGAGCAGTGGGAACATCAGGTGGATTTTTATGTCCTTAGAGAGGCGGGAAAAAACCCGCAGGTAGACTGGAAGGGAAAGCTGGGGCTTTTGTGGAGGCCGGAGCTGGCTCATATCCAGCAGGTGAACCGGATGCCTGGGTACAGGGACAAGGGAAAGCGGTTTGTTATAGAAAAAATATTGGAGAGGGTGCCAAAGGAGATTCTGGGAAGGCAGATCAGCGAAGAACTGTTTGAGCGGGATTATACGGAGATTGAGGATGCAATACGGGAGTACCGCCGAAGGCGGCGGTAACTCCCTGCGCCCGGCAGCAGGCGCAGGAGGGATTCCGAGAGTACACACTTCAGAAAAAAGAGGAAAGGAACCATATACGGCCATGACAAAAAAAGAATTAACGCTGGAGATTATCCGGCGCCTGAAAAAAGAGTATCCCATTGCGGACTGCACTCTGGACTATGACCAGGCGTGGAAGCTTTTGGTAAGCGTGCGGCTGGCAGCCCAGTGTACAGATGCAAGAGTCAATGTGGTGGTGGAAGATTTATACAAAAAGTATCCCGACGTCAGCGCTCTTGCGGACGCCCCGGTGGAGGAGATTGAGAAGATCGTAAAGCCATGCGGCCTGGGGCACAGCAAGGCAAGGGATATTAGCGCATGCATGAAGATATTGAGGGACGAGTATGGCTGCAGGGTGCCTGACAATTTTGACGCACTTTTAAAATTGCCGGGAGTGGGGAGAAAGAGCGCCAACCTGATTATGGGTGATGTGTTTAAAAAGCCGGCCATTGTAACGGATACTCACTGCATCCGGCTGGTGAACCGCATGGGGCTGGTGGATAACATAAAAGATCCCAAGAAGGTGGAGATGGCTTTGTGGAAGCTGGTGCCGCCTGAGGAGGGAAACGACTTCTGCCATCGCCTGGTGCACCACGGAAGGGATGTGTGCACGGCAAGAACCAGGCCTTTTTGCGACAAATGCTGCCTGAGGGACATTTGCGGAAAAAACGGGGTGTAAGACAGTGGCAGGCATTTGGCAGGGCCTTTTTCCCCAAGGTACAAGTTGCGTATAAACGGCATAGGATAGATCAAAGAATTTTTTGGAGACATTCTATGATTGGAGCAGAAAGCGTAATTCATGTTGCCAGAGAGGAGAGGGGCTATCTGGAGAAAGCCTCGGCCAAAGATCTGGACAGTAAGACGGCCAATGCGGGAAAGAACAATTTTACAAAATATGCCAGGGATTTATACCCGACTCTCCAGGGGCAGCCGTGGTGCGATATGTTTGTGGACTGGTGTTTTGTAAAGGCTTTAGGGGAGATTGGCACCCGGAAGCTTTTGGGCGGTTTCAGCGCCTACACTCCCACTTCGGCCGGGTATTTTAAGGATAAAGGCCAATGGAGAACGTCGCCGCAGCCAGGAGATCAGATATTTTTTGAAAATGCGGTGCGGATTTACCATACGGGAATTGTGGAGCGGGTGACTATTGACCGGGTTTATACCATTGAAGGCAATACCAGCGGCGAAGCCGGGGTGGTAGCCAACGGCGGCGGAGTGTGGGCCAAGTCTTACCATCTGTCTTATCAGGGAATTGCCGGGTATGGCCGGCCAGACTGGTCACTGGTGGAAAAGCCTAAATACAAGATAGGGTGGAACAAGGATGAAAACGGCTGGTGGTACGCGGACACGGATCACAGTTACAAACGATCTGCCTGGGAGATTATTAACGGCCATAAATACCGGTTTAACCAGGACGGCTATGCCCTGACTAACTGGCACGAGATCGATGGGAAATGGTACTATTTTGAGCCAAGGCCCGGGCATCCCCTGGAGTGCGCCCTGTACACCACAGACAGCGACGGGGCGCAGGGCGTGGGGATATTTTAACAGGAGAGGCATAGGAAACCCCTGAGAACTTTAGTCGTTCTCAGGGGAGCATAAGGCCTGCTGTGCGGCGATGGTGGCAAGAGTATCCCCAAGCTGGGAGAAAATGGAGCTGATAAGACCGATTTCATCTGCAGATTTTTCTTCAGCGATACAGCAGGCAATGGCGGAGATCATCATGGTAAGCTGGCAGGGATTCATAAGCTTCTCCAGGGCGCCTAAAACCGGCGGCAAAGAATCTTTCTATATATTATGCACTTCGGCAGGGGATTATTTCATCTCTTTCAGCGCTTCTTTTACATCTTTTTTAAACTGTTTCCAGGCATCTTCATGATCCACGAAGTATTTGGGGCAGCCTTTTTCGCTTACGTCATAGTGACGGATAACGTCACTGGCGGACAGATCCAGTTCGCTGCAGAGCCATGCGGTCAGCTTTACCAGGGAGTCATAGGTTTCCTGATTGTACTGTCCGGTTTCGTCCGGGTGGCAGGTTTCAATGGCAATGGTGTCATTGTTGCGGGGGGCATTGGCATAGGCCATTTCGCTGACGGGAATGCACTGGAGAACTTCCCCGTCCAGGCCTACGATAAAATGGCTGGAGGAGGAAGAGCCGCCTTTCTGAGGGTCCTGGTCCGCCAGGCTGTCAAAGTATTTGCGGTTGGCTTCTGCGCTGGTGCCGGGATTGCCCACATAGTGGATGACAATGTTGCGGACCCGCTTTAAGGACACGTCAGGCCGGGAAAAGATATTTTTCCGGATAAAATTCTGATCAATCCACTCCGGGGCTTTAATGGATTTCAGATCTACGGTGTAAGGTTTTTCATAGCCCCACTTCAGGTATCCGCCGCCAAAGCCGGCCCCGCACCCTAAGACAAAAGCCAGGATGCCTGCGGCAAGGGCTGCGGGAAAGTTGCCCAAAAAACCGCGCCTCCGGTTTCTCGCGCCTCGTCGGCGGTCCGGGGCAATGTAATAGCCTCCTCTGGGAGACTGGGGCTGTATCTGCCTGATGGTATCATAATCCCGGTCAAAGTCAATATCATCAGAGTAATCATCATTTCTCATACGTAATCCTCCCTTGTTTAAATATGTATTATACCACGTTGTTCAGATTCCGTCTATATGCTGAATATATTGGTTTTGCTGGCATTAGGCAGGAAAAACTACGTGTAACAGGAAAAAACGGCAATATTATTACTAAAAATGAAGAAAGAGGAATTGACATTATACATAATTTGTGACAAAATATACACTTAAGGGCTGATTTAAAAGAAGTCCAATAGATATTTTTATCTTTGGCGGCATTTGTATCGACAACTTGGCTGCTGAAAAAATAAACGTAAAAGGAGAGAGGCAAGTGAAAAAGGCTTTATGTACGATCTTGGCAGGCGCTATGGCGGTGAGCCTGCTGGCAGGCTGCGGCGGAGGCGGCGCAGATTCAGGAAAAGGTGAAGGCGGCGCTGCAGGAGGGAGCCAGGTAATTAATATCGGCATCAACACCGATGTAAGCTCATTAGACCCCCATAACCACAATGATACGGCGTCCGCTTACGCTACCAGGCATATTTACAGCAATCTGGTGCGCCTGACTGACAACAATGAATTCGTTGGCGATTTGGCGGAAAAGTGGGAATTTGTAGATGACGTGACTGTTGAGTTTACCTTAAAAGAGGGCGTAAAATTCCATGACGGCTCCACCCTTACTGCGGAGGATGTAAAGTACTCCCTGGAGAGCCAGAAAGAATCCCCCAAGGTAGGGCACCTGGTTTCCATGGTTGATTCTGTTGAGGTAAAAGATGACACTCATTTTGTGATTCATATGAATACGCCTTCTAATGCCCTGATTTCTTCCCTGAACCATTCCGGCTGCGCTATTTTCAGCAAGGCCCATGTGGAGAAGCTTTTGGCAGAGGGCAAGAAGATCGAGGATGAGCCTATGGGGACAGGCCCGTATAAATTTGAAAACTGGACTCCCGGCGCTTCCTTTACACTGGTAAAGAACCCGGATTATTTTGATTCCCAGCGCATGGCTCAGAACGATAAACTGGTCTTCAAGGTGATTTCTGAGGACTCTGCAAGAACCATTGCCCTGGAGAACGGGGAGCTGGATCTTCTGATTGACGTGCCGTTTACGGACGCAGGAAAGATCAGGGATAATGACAAGCTGGCTCTTGATGAGTATGTATCTACCCATGTGGATTACTTTACGGTTAATGAGACAAAGCCTCCCTTTGACAATGTAAAAGTAAGACAGGCTTTAAGCCATGCCATTAATAAAGAGGATGTGGTCATTGCCGCCATTAACGGCGAGGGCAAGGCTTTTGACAACTATATCGGCGAAGCGGCTATCGGGTATTATGACGTGGTTACAAAGTATGACTATGACGTGGAGAAGGCAAAGGCTCTCTTGGAAGAGGCCGGTTATGGCGACGGCTTTACGTTCAACTGCTACGTGTCCAATGCAAAGCGCGCCAATAGCGCCACGGTTATTCAGGCTAATCTGGCTGAACTCGGAATTACCATGAATATTGAGCAGATGGAAGCTTCTACCTTCTATGAGAAAACCGGAAACAGCGAGCATGATTCCTGTATAGCCGGCTGGGTAGCTAACGCAGAGCCGGATAACACCTATCGCCCTCTGTTTACCTCGGGCAATGCAGGCGCAGGCGGGAACCGCTCCTTCTATATGAATCCGGAGGTGGACAAGCTGGTAGATGACGCAGCCGTAAACAGCGATAAGGCGGCGGTACAGAAAGACTATGAGACTGTTTTAAAGACGCTTTCTGAGGATGCGGTTTGGGTTCCGCTGTTTGCCCAGACAGGACTTATTGCAAGAAATGCCGACTTACAGGGAGTGAACCCGTCCCCAATCCAGATGCACGATTTCTACAGCGTTCATTATTGATGAACCGGGGGCTTGTCTTTTGGCAGCAGGGCGGCTTATGGAGGCTGCTGCATCCGGGAGAAAGGCGGATGCCGGATTAAGAAAATTTTTGACTCAGAACGGCCTGGCTTAAAAGGGGCAGGCTGTTCTGAGACGCCTTTTTGCGTCACCAGCCTATGGCTGGTGATATCGTTATATTTCAGACGTACGCTGGATGCGTACAGATGTCATTAAATCAACGCACATAACTATACAAGGAGGAATTCACCATGCATAAATACGTCATCAAACGTCTTATCATGTTAATTCCGGTAGTAATAGGTGTATCCTTCCTGGTTTTCTTTATTATGTCACTGGCTCCAGGAGATACGGCAAGGACAATTCTTGGCGAGGATGCCCCTATTGAGGCTATCGAAGCGCTGAATGAAGAGTTAGGCCTTAATGACCCGGTGCTGATCCGGTACGGGCGTTACATGATGGGCCTGGCTCACGGAGATCTGGGAACGTCCTACAAATCAGGCCGTTCCGTGTTTACGGAGGTTATGTCAAGATTTCCGGACACATTGAAACTGGCCTTTTGGGGCATGCTGTTTGCCGTGGTTTTATCCATCCCCATCGGCATCATATCCGCTACCAGACAGTATTCTCTCATAGACAGCGTCAGCATGGTTTTTGCCCTTTTGGGAGTGGCTACCCCCAACTTCTGGCTGGGGCTTATGCTGATCATCGGTTTTTCCCTTCATCTCAGATGGTTTCCGTCCGGCGGCTCCGAGGGGTGGAAGGCTTTGGTGCTTCCGGTTATTACCCTTGGAACCGGCTGCATGGCCAACATAACCAGGACAACCCGCTCTTCCATGCTGGAGGTGATCCGCCAGGACTATATCCGCACGGCAAAGGCAAAGGGCGTTAACAGCAGAAACGTCATCTATAAACACGCTTTAAAAAATGCCCTGATTCCCGTGGTTACGGTTATCGGGCTGCAGTTCGGCTCCCTGCTTGGCGGCGCCGTGCTGACGGAGGCCGTGTTCTCCTGGCCGGGGGTGGGAACTTTTCTGGTTAACAGCATTAAGGCCAAAGACACTCCGGCAGTGCTGGGGTGCGTGATCATCTTTTCCATATGCTTCAGCATTGTGAACTTGTGCGTGGATATCCTTTATGCTTACATAGATCCGAGAATAAAGTCAAAATACAAATAAGGAGGTGACAGCAATGGAGAATAAGAAAGCAAAGAAACGTTCCATGACCATGGAAGTATGCCAGCGGCTGGCAAAAAATAAAATGGCCATGTTAGGGCTGGCGATTCTGATCGTGCTGGTATTGTGTGCGGTCTTTGCCGATGTGATCGCAGATTATGAAACCAAGGTTGTCGCCCAGAATATTGCGAACCGTTTAAAGGGGCCAAGTGCGGAGCACTGGTTTGGGACTGACGAGTTCGGGCGCGATATTTTTGCCAGAATTATTCATGGCTCCAGGGTGTCTTTGGTGGTAGGGCTGATTTCCGTATCGGTTTCCCTGATTGCAGGAGGCTGCCTGGGGGCATTTGCAGGGTTTTACGGCGGAAAGATTGACAATGTTATTATGCGTGTCATGGATATATTTCTGGCAGTGCCCAGCACGCTGCTGGCCATGACCATCGTAGCGGCGTTGGGAAGCAGCCTGATCAATGTTATGCTGGCCATCGGGATTTCAGGCATTCCAAACTACGCCAGGATCGTCCGGGCTGCGGTCATGAGCGTGAAAGATCAGGAATTTGTAGAGTCTTCCAGGGCCATCGGCGCCAGCAGCATGACCACGATTTTCCGGGAGATCATCCCCAACTGCATGGCTCCTATTATTGTGCAGGTGACATTATCCGTGGCAAGCGCCATTTTGTCTACGGCGTCTTTAAGCTTTATCGGCTTGGGCGTTCAGCCGCCTGATCCGGAGTGGGGCGCCATGCTTTCAGGAGGGCGCAACTTCCTAAGGGACGCAGTACATTTGACCTTGTTCCCGGGCCTTGCCATTGTTATTACCATCCTGGCGCTGAACTTGCTCGGCGACGGGCTTCGGGATGCCCTTGACCCTAGATTAAAGCAGTAGCTTTTCATGGGGCCGCCGGCAGGCGGGCCATGAAGCCGGAAATCTGGAGGATGAATTTGACATCCCTGTAGGAAGGCCGCCTTGCCAGGCGGCAGACATGATAGTAAGGAGGCAGGAAAGTGGCAGAAAATGACGTAAAATACACATTAGATATAAAAGATTTGGAGGTTCAGTTTAAGACCGTAGACGGCGTGGTGAGGGCGGTTAACGGAATTGACCTGTCGATTCAGAAGGGACAGACCCTGGGGCTGGTGGGAGAAACCGGCGCAGGCAAGACCACCACGGCTCTGTCCATTCTCCGCCTGGTTCCGGACCCGCCGGGCAAGATCACGGGAGGGACCATTACCCTGGAGGGCAAGGATCTGTTTGCCTTCAGTGAGAAGGAGATGGAGACTATAAGGGGAAGCCAGGTATCCATGATTTTCCAGGACCCCATGACGTCCCTGAATCCGGTTATGACAGTGGGGGATCAGATTGCAGAGGTCATTCAGCTTCATGATAAGATTGATCAGAAAGGGGCTTTGGAGAAAGCAAAGGCCATGCTGGAGATGGTTGGGATTCCGGGAAACCGGAGCACAGAGTATCCCCACCAGTTTTCCGGCGGCATGAAACAGCGGGTGATTATTGCCATGGCCCTGGTGTGCAATCCCCATTTGCTGATTGCTGACGAGCCTACGACGGCCCTGGACGTGACGATTCAGGCGCAGGTGCTGGATTTGATGCAGAAGCTGAGGGAAAAGTACGGGACCTCCATGCTGATGATTACCCATGACCTTGGCATCGTGGCGGAGGTCTGCGATGACGTGAGCATTATGTATGCAGGCCGTATTGTGGAGCACGGCACATTGGAGGACATTTTTGAGTCTACCAGCCATCCCTATACGGAAGGGCTTTTTGGGTCTTTGCCTAATATAGAGAACAGGCAGGAGCAGTTAAAGCCAATTCCGGGATTAATGCCTGATCCTACGGATCTGCCCTCTGGATGCACGTTCCACCCCAGGTGCAAGTACTGCAAAGATATCTGCAGGAGCCGGGTTCCGGCAGTGACAAAGCTTTCGGATACTCATCTGGTAGCCTGCCTGGCCTATGAGGAGGGAACGGGAGTGACATTAGGAGGTGACGGCAATGAGTGATGTCCTGTTGGATGTAAGGAATCTAAAAAAATATTTTAATACTCCCAATGGGGTGCTTCATGCGGTTGACGATGTAACCTTTACGCTGGAGAGAGGAAAGACCCTGGGAGTGGTGGGAGAGTCGGGATGCGGAAAGTCCACTACGGGACGGGCTATTCTGCGGCTTCATGAGCCTACCAGCGGGGAAGTGTTTTTTGAGGGGAAGGATGTTACGAAAGTTTCCAATCAGGAAATGCGCCATCTCCGCTCTCAGATGCAGATTATTTTTCAGGACCCCTTTGCTTCTCTGAATCCCCGCAAGACGGTCAGCGAGATCATCGGGGAGCCTTTGCGGCTGTATAAGGTACATAAGAACAAAAAGGAGCAGCAGGATCATGTGCTGGAACTGATGGAGCTGGTGGGGCTTTCCGAAAGGCTGGTGAATACGTATCCCCATGAGCTGGACGGCGGACGGCGGCAGAGGATTGGGATTGCCAGGGCCCTGGCCATGAGGCCAAAGTTTATCGTGTGCGATGAGCCGGTGTCAGCCCTGGATGTGTCGATTCAGGCTCAGATCTTAAATCTGCTTAAGCAGCTGCAGCACGATTTGGGGCTTACTTATATTTTTATTACCCATGATTTGTCTGTGGTCAATTACTTTTCTGATGAGATTATGGTGATGTATCTGGGAAAGGTGGTGGAGCACGCTTCTTCAGAGAAGCTGTTTGAGCATCCTACCCATCCTTATACCAAGGCGCTTCTGTCGGCCATTCCGGTGCCGAAGCTGGGGGAGAAAAAGAAAAGGATTCTGCTTAAGGGGGAGATCACTTCTCCCATCGACCCGAAACCGGGATGCAGGTTTGCGCCAAGATGCGAGTATGCCAGACCGGAGTGCTTTGAGAGGACGCCGGAACTTAAGGAAAATGAGCCAGGGCATTTCGTGGCCTGCCATTTCAGCGGGGAGTTTTAGAGAGGGCAGCTTTGGGCGGCCCCCTGTGACTCTGGCTTGACTGCTGATTGGACGAGGATATTGGATTAGAGAGAACAGGAATTGAATAGCCGGAAGTGGCGGCGCAGTGACGGCGTCAGCACCCGGCGGATTAAGATTAGGAGACGTTATGGTGGAATATAAGATTGATAATGAGTTTGTGTTGAAGTGCCTTGAGGAGATTATTAATACGCCCAGCCCGGTAAGCTACTATGAGGAGATTAATCCGGTAATTGAAAAGTATGCGGAGATGTTTGGGCAGAAGGTGACTTATGACAGGAAGCATACGGCTTATATTGCCGTTGAGGGGGAGGACAACTCGAAGACCGTTATGGTAGGCGCCCATTTGGATACGCTTGGCATGGTGGTGCGCAGGATTGATGACAACGGGTGCCTCCGCGTCCGCCAGCTGGGCGGCTTAAATTTCCCCAGCCTGGAGGGGGAGACGGTGCATGTAGTTACCAGGGAAGGGAAGAAGTACAGCGGCATTATGGCCTGCCAGTCCCACTCGGTTCATGTGTTTGATGACGCCAAGACTTTGGAAAGAAATGAGAACACCATGATTATCAGTCTGGACGAGGACGTTCATACTAAGGATGAAGTGAGGGCCCTGGGAATCCGCCATGGGGATATTATTTATCCGGAACCCCATTTCCAGCGCACGGAAAAGGGATTTGTGAAATCCAGGTTTTTGGATGACAAGGCGGCTGTGGCAGCGGTTTTTGGAATGTTAAAGTATCTGTCGGATCATGGGCAAAAGCCCAAGTACAGGACGCTTCTGGCCTTTCCCCATTTTGAGGAGATCGGGCTTGGAGGGACTTATGTCCCGCCGGAAGTGGAGGAGTTTGTGGCTGTTGATATCGGGCTCGTTGGACCGGATTATGATGGAAATGAGCATTCGGTCAGCATCTGCAGCAAGGATGCCTCAACGCCTTATGACAGGGCCCTGACCAACCGGCTTATTGGGCAGGCCAAAAAGGCTGGGTGCAGGTATGAGATTGATATCTTCTACCGGTACGGCACAGATGCCAATGCGGCGCTGAAGGCCGGGAATAACCTGGCGGCCGGGGCATTTGGAATGGCGGTGTTTGGAAGCCACAGCATGGAGAGATGCCACATGGACGGGATCGAGAATACGGCGAAACTGATCACGGCGTATGTGCTGGATATTTAAAGGGATCTGGATAAATGTTAAAAGGGCCGGGCGGAGACCGCAAGAGGCAATATGGTTTGAGTATCACAATCTGATAAAATGCACCCAAGGCTGACTTTGGGTGCATTTTTTATTTCATAGGAAATTGCGCCCTATGAAATAAAAACGCTCCGCAAGGATGCGCACTCTGCGCAAAGGAAAATGGCTGCTGCCGCAGCCGCGCTCCGGCGCAAGTGTGCGGCAAGACCCACACTTTTTATAGAAAGTAGAATGCAAATTCAGAAAGCGGAAATTGTACTTTTTGCTTTTATTATTCCGAAAAACAGATAATATCATTCCTTTCGGATTGATACTGTTCCTAAAATAGGGTATAATGTTTTGAAAAGCGAGGGTTACAATTTATGTATGTGACGGTAAAACAGGCTGCAGAGAAATGGGGGATTTCTGACAGGCGTGTGCGCCTATTATGCGCAGAAGGCAAAGTTTTTGGTGCCGTCCGAGAAGGACGCAGCTGGATGATCCCGGCAGACGCAAAAAAACCAGAGGATGGACGGTTTAAAGCAACTGAAAGTTTACTGACAGCTATAGACAGGAAGAAAAGGGAACTGGATGCCAGGCGTCCGCTGACTGAGGGGGAATTGGAACGGTTGACTGAGGAATTTGTTGTTGAGTATACCTATAATTCCAATGCTATTGAAGGAAATACCCTGACCTTGCGTGAGACGGATATGGTTTTGCGCGGTCTGACGATTGACAGGAAACCTTTAAAAGATCATATGGAGGCAGTGGGGCATAAAGAGGCATTTGATTTTGTGAGGGACTTGGTAAAAGATCAGATGCCTTTATCGGAGAGTATCATCAAGCAGGTCCACTATCTTGTGCTGGCGGATAAACGAGAGGATCGGGGTGTTTACAGAAGGGTTCCTGTCAGGATCATGGGAGCAAGGCATGAACCAATCCAGCCGTATTTGATCCAGCCTAAGATGGAACAGTTACTGGAGGTTTATGGAAAAAGTACAGAGCATATCATTCCCCGGCTTGCACGGTTTCATATTGAATTCGAGGGAATTCATCCTTTTATTGACGGAAACGGAAGGACCGGGAGGCTGCTTGTGAATTTGGAATTGATGAAAGCCGGATATCCGCCAATTGACATTAAGTTTGCAGACAGGATTTCTTACTACGATGCGTTTGATGAATACTATGTAAAACATAATCTGGCTGCAATGGAAAAACTGTTTGCAGGTTATGTAAATGCAAGACTGGACAGTTACTTGAATATGCTTGAGGTTCTGCAATGATTGCATCACAATCACAAGCATGTAATTTTCGGAGATTCAAGTCTACAGATAGAAGACCAGGTCTTTCCATCACATTTCATGAAAGCCTTTAAAAAGCGCATGCAGAGCTTCTTACAGATTGGCGAGAAATTAACGCCAAAACAATGGAAAACCGGTATACAGCCTTCGCATTCTGAATATGCCAGCGGCAGATATGCGGAATATCAGCGAAAATATGGCGCGGCTGCTAAAGAAGCTCCATTGTTGAAAAAAGGGAGAAATCGTATGCAATACGGGACCATGGCCCGCTTTGCGGAAAAGTTATCTGCACTTGGAACTCAGATATTATTTTAAGGGGGAAGTGGGATCTTGGCAGACATGGCGGCTGGGAGCGCTACAGCCATATTTTATTGATTTTAAGGGGAAAAGATAGTATAATGTTGGCATAAAATGCAGGCTAGGCGTTTTGCAGACGCCATAACCTGGCGCTGTTTTGCGGGATGGCTGTGTAAAGCCAAGGCAGGCAGTGTCAAAATAAAAAGAAGAGGGGTAAGTATTATGAGGAAAAGAGTATTGGCGCTTTGCGTCACGGCAGCGGTGGGCATGACTGCCTGTTCATCGGGAGGGGAGACTCAGCCTGCTGCGGAGACTGTCCAGGAGTCCCAAACCACGGCAGAACAGACTACGGCTGCGGAGACGGAGACGGAACCGGAATCTTCTGCTGAGGAGGCGGCTTCCGGAACCTTTGAAGGTGCGGGCAATGGATTCGGGGGAGAGCTGCAGGTAAAGGTTACAGTAACCGACGGCAAGATGGAGGACATTGAGGTTGTGTCCCACCATGAAAGCTCGGTGGTGTTCAATCGGGCGCTTCCTATTATTACGGAGCGCATTTTGGAGGCTCAGAGTCCGGAGGTGGACAGCGTGACCGGAGCCACCTTTACCTCCTATGCGGTGAAAGCGGCAGTGGCGGAGGCTATGAAGGAGCAGGGAACCGAATTCGGTGAGATTACCTTTGCAACCCAAGGGCCGGCGGTGGAGCAGGTTCAGGGGGAGGACGTACATACTCAGCTTGTGATTGTAGGAGGAGGCCCGGCAGGACTGGGCGCTGCCATTACAGCCAAGGAAAACGGGCTTGAGGATGTGCTGGTTGTGGAGAAGCTGGATATTTTAAGCGGCAACGGCAAATTTGATTTGAACTTTTATGATGTGTTTAACTCCGAGGCACAGAAGGCCAATGGGGTTGAAGACTCTGTTGAGAAGTTTATTGAGGATATGAAGGACGCAGGCAACACGCCGGAGAGGCTGCAGGTGTGGGCTGAGGGCGAGTCTGTCATTGACGCATGGCTGAGAAGCTTCGGGGTGGAATTAAACCACAATTACGGCGGAAGGAATCACATGAAGGATAAGGACAACTACGCAGGCGAGGCGATTCAGGACGGCATGGAGGCTCAGGCCAAGAAGCTTGGGGTGGAAATCCGCACTGGCACAAAGGGGACTGATCTGATTTTTGACGGCGACAAGGTTGTAGGCGTTACTGTGGAGTCTAAGGCGGAGAAGTACAATATTATGGCGGATGCGGTTATTATCGCCACTGGCGGATTTTCCTATAATAAAGAT
The DNA here is from genome assembly GCA_947089145.1 of uncultured Hungatella sp. GTDB lineage: Bacteria > Bacillota > Clostridia > Lachnospirales > Lachnospiraceae > UBA3402. The sequence goes on from CAMUJH010000004.1 coordinate 92,690, forward strand.
TTGCTGGCTAAGTATGCTCCTGGATATGAGGTGCTGAACACGTCTAATCAGATGGGTGCTACCGGTGATTTTGTTCCTGTCTTTGAGAAATACGGGTTTAAGCTGGAGCACATGGATACCATCCGGGTTATCCCCACCATTCTGATTCCTTCCAGAGATTTGACCAACAGCGGCGCAGGCAGCGTGTATGTGAACGGAAACGGGGAGAGGTTTGTCAATGAGCGCCTGGGCGGACTGGAGATGGGCACAGCCATCCTTGACCAGGATGTGACCTGGATGGTGGTGGATACCAAGAAGGTTGAGGACAACGCCAATGTGAGGAAGCAGGTGAAGGGCGGCAAGTTTATCGAGGCTGCTACCTGGGAGGAGCTGGCGGATATGATGGGCGTAAACAAAGAGAATTTTGTGAAGACCATTGAGGCTTATAACAAGAATGCGGAAGACGGCGCAGAGGACGAGTTCGGCCATACGCCGGAGCGGGCGCTTCTGCCGGAAGGGCCATATTATGCCTCTAAGATCGAGTCCGCGGTCCATATGACCAAAGGCGGCGTGTCTGCTAATGAACATGCTCAGATCCTGAGGGAGGACGGCAGCGCAGTGGACGGACTGTACGGAGCTGGGGAAGTGACCTGGCAGAGCGGCGGATATTCCCAGTCTGTAGTGTTCGGAAGGATCTCCGGTCAGGAGGCAGCGGCTTATATTCAGGGGAATTAGGCCGGCATGGGGCAAAAGCAGAATTCACTTAACTAAATGGCATTGGTTTACTTCCCATGCCAGACACAGCGCTGTCCGGCATGGAGGATGCACGTAATGGCAGCGAACCAGGCCGCCCCGCCCATCGCTGCAGGCGATTTTAAATGGCGGCCTGGGTTACAGCCCGCTGGGCGTCAGGGAACTGTATGATAGAATATATGAAATCAGACGTGCCATGATTTCTGTTGATAAATAGAACATTTGGGTATATAATGGATCAGCAGGGAACAGAAGCAGACATCTGCAAAAGAAACAAAGGGGGAATCAGCTATGTATGAAACTGTGAAAATAGTGCTTGATATTGCGTTCGTTGCAGTTGCGGCATTCGCAATTTATTCGGCTATTAAGAAGAAAAAGAAATAACCTGTATATTTAGAAAAAAGGCTCCTTTTCGTAAGGGGCCTTTTTATATCATTGAGCAGCTTCTTATGCAATAATACGGTAAATCAATGGGATTCCACGAAATTAAGCAGTATCTGAAATAAACTGCAGACAGTCTGCTGTTTTTCCGTTGAGAGAGAGATAATTTGATGGTAAATCTGCAAAGCTTCATTATTATAATCGGCTTCTTTGATTTCTATTCCTTCGAATAATTTTTCCAGAGATATGTGAAAGGCATTTGAAATTTTGCTTATGCTTTCAAGCGTGGCATTTTTTTCCCCCCGTTCCAGCTGACCGATATATGTGGGGTGAAGATTGGAAAGCTCCGCTAATTGCTCCTGGCTTAAATTGCGGGATTTTCTTATTGCACGGATTCGCAGGCCCAATTCTACGGTAATAGGCATATAACCCCTCCTTTTATCTGAAGAGTACTCCTGAAATAAATACTAAAAGTACTATTTGAAATAAACAACAGACTATTGACTTTAAATACCAACAGATATATACTATAAATATTATTTTTATAAAATAAGATTAAAAGTATACATAGAGTGGGAAAACTGTTGGTTACGCGGATATGTGAAGACAACATATATAAGGAGCCGCTGCAGGAAAAGTCCAGGGACGTTACTGGACTGAGGACGGGGAAATAAGATCTGTTTTAAAAGGTACAGAAGATGCCAATAAAGTGGGAGATACCGGATTAAACATTGACGGACAGAATGTTTACCATCTTATATTAAGAACAAGGGAGAAAAGCCCCATGCTGTCGTGACAAACTGCGTGGGAGAAGGATATACCATGACAAACTATGACTATCTGTATAAAAAGGAATACTATGGGGAAAGTCTGTACAAAAATTATGAGGTAAAAAAGGAATTAGGATATCAGGTAATAAAAGATGGAGTGATTTTGCCGTATAAAAGGACGGATAAGGGGCCGGGCGGCGGAGTTTTAGACAGCAGCGGGAAGTTTATAGGCAGCACTTCTCTGCACAATTGCTGCGGCTGCGGTTATGATTTTCCCAAAATAGAAAAAAGGATGAAATCAACCGTAATTTATTTGGGAATGTTTCATCCTATATGGGGCCACTGTCTGACAGATAATATCCGGCGGCTGTGGTTTCTGAAATCATCTTTCTGCATAGAAAAATACAGCGGATGCAAACAGGTGTTTGTTCCTATGGAAAATTTTGAATTTGGAGACAGCAACCAGAGATTGCTGGAGATTCTTGGATTTCATGCTGATGATTTTTTGCCTGTTACCAAGATTACCCAGTATGACGCCATTATTCTGCCGGATGAATGCTTTTTTACGCCTGATGGGGATTCGCGATATTTTACTTCTGAATATCGGGCAATGATAGACCAGGTGAGAGCATACGCCAGGGAGCATGTGAGGCTGACGCCATATAAGAAGATTTATTTTTCCTACAAAAATTATACCCATTTCAAGCAGTTCGGCGAAGAAAGGCTGGAACAGTATTTCCGCTCAAAGGGATACCAGGTGATATATCCTGAGAGACTGCCGTTTGAGGAGCAGCTGAATGTTCTGATAAACTGCGATAATTTTGCGTCCACAATCGGCTCCTGCTCCCATAATATTCTTTTTTTGAGAGATCATGCAAAAGTGATTCTCATTCCCAGGGCAAATTATCTGACGGGATACCAGCTGACGCTGGATCAGGTTCACGATTTGGAGATTACTTATATTGATTCCACCTTGTCACTGTTTGCAGCCAGGTTTCCATGGGAAGGCCCTTTCTATTATTTTGTCAGCGGCAGGCTTATGGATTACTTTAAGGATGGTGCAAGAAAGAACGGCAGATATTGGACGGAGAGCTTTAAGGGATTTAAAAGGTATGCCATACATGGCCTTAATTACGGAAGAGGAGCCAATGCAAAAGCGTATGAGTATTACAGTGAAACGGCTGCGGCATGTCTTGATGCGGTCAGCCAGGCCAGCAGATGGACCAGGGTAAAAAGGGTGATGATGAAAGCGATTATCTTTGCAGGGCATAAGCTTGAGAGTTTTAAACTTCCGGGGCGTACCGAATCAGGTAAAAAGCAGGCTGCCAGAAGCGGGACGGGCGGGAGCAGGGGAAGCAGATGAGAGGAAAGAAGTATGGGATTATAGCGTATATAGGGCTGTTCTTTCTGATTGTACTGATTCATATGCCGTGGAATATTATCAGTGATGATGCGGTGAATCTGGAGCTGGGTCTGTCGTGCTCGGATTATTTTGTCAGGCAGTGGAATGAAAACGGGAGATATTTTACGGATACCCTGGCCTATGTTTTTTTAAAGGGGCCCTTTCTTTTTTGGAAATTATTTGATTCCTTTCTCTACGTGCTGCTGGCAAAAATGACAGCCTATTTGCTTGGGGAAGATGTGATTTGGGATGTGGCGTGCTGCGGGATGATGCTTTTGTTTCCTTTTGAGTATATGATCAGCGCAGGTTATATTGCAACCTCAGCAAACTATATGTATCCGGTGTTTTGCATTGTGCTTATTGCTTTCTGCTTAAAGAAAATTTATGTGGAAGAAAAGGCAAAAACGTGGGAGGCGGCCTGCATTGTCCTGGCAACCATGTACAGCACGAATCATGAGCAGACAGGGATTGCCTTAACAGGGATACTGGCCTGCGCTGCAGTGTTTTGGGCGCGGCGAAAAAAGGCGGAGGGGACAGCAAAGGCGGAATTTGCCAGGGTTCTGTATGGCGAGCTGGCGCTGGCTGTTTTATGCTTTGGGGTCAGCTTTTTTTCTCCGGGACATCTGGGGCGCATGCATTCGGTTATCGAGATGGAGGCATGGCTTCCCCAGTACGCAGAGTGGAGTATAGCTGACAAGATTTACAGGGGATATACCAGTACGGTGGCCGTGCTGCTATTCCAGAGACAGGATTTGGTAACGGTTTTTGTGACCTTGCTTGCAGCGCTGGCTTTGAAAAAGAGATTCTGGGCCGGCATGATTCCGCTGTCTGCGGAGCTTGCGGTGAAGATAATCGGATATGATCATTTTGTCGTATTTTTCCCCTATTCCCGGGGAATGCCGGATATTGATCTGCTGGAAAACGGAGCGGCCCCGCAGGCGGCGCTGGCGTTATCCGTGGTGATAATCGGCTTTACGGTGTTCAGCTTGTATCATGTGGTGGGAAGCAGGAAGCGGCTCGGAATATTGTACGTTTTGCTTTTTATGGGAGCCTGCACAAGAGAACTGATGGGATTTTCTGCAACCATATATGCTTCGTCTTTCAGGACATTCACTTGTGTTCTTTTTGCAGTGCTTGCAGGCTGCCTGCTGCTGATGCAGGAGTGGGCAAAAGGGTAGATTTTGCGGATGTGGTATGCTATAATTTAAGCAGTGTACAGGGACATTGTGTATGAGGGAGGTGATTAAATGCCTAGTAATGCAGAGATAGCAAAAGATACTCTCGAACAGTTTAAAAAAATCCAGCGCTATATGGCATCTGCCAGGAAAGAAGATGCCAAGGAGACGTATGCCATCTTAAAAGAGGAGTATCTTTCTCTAAAAGCGCTGCTTAATGTTATCGGTGTCAATTTGATAGATATTGACACGATAAAGGAATGACGTGAGACATTCATTAAGCAGGCCCAGCCGTAGCTGAATTTATCAAAAGCATTGCAACTTAAAAACCAAATAGCATTGAAAAAGGGCATCAGTCGAAAGACTGGTGCTTTTCTTTTGGGGAAATTTGGTGTATTATGGGAGATATTGGTAAAAAATGGTAAATTTGGGGGTTTTATCCTAAAATAGGGTGGGATGAGGCTGGGAAGCATCAGGCAAGGCCGCGAGGCGGACAGGAACTGGACATAAGCAAAGAAGGATTGGAAGGCAGGCGAGATCATGGTACGGGAGTATTTGAAGCAGGATGTGTACGAGGCCCTGCAGGAACGGCTGAAACTGGTTTTTGAAGAGTTTGAGAATATTTATGTTTCATTTTCCGGCGGAAAAGACAGCGGGCTTTTGCTGAACCTGCTGCTTGACTACAGAAGGCAGCATTATCCGGACAGGATTATTGGGGTGTTCCATCAGGATTTTGAGGCTCAGTATACGGTGACCACAGAGTATGTGGAAAGGACATTTGAACGGATCAAGGGAGAAGCGGAATGCTACTGGGTGTGCCTTCCAATGGCCACCAGGACAGCCCTCAGCAGCTATGAGATGTACTGGTATCCCTGGGATGACAAGAAAAAGGATCTGTGGGTGCGCCCCATGCCGGACAAGGAGTTTGTCATTAATCTTGACAATAATCCCATTACCACGTACCGGTATCGGATGCATCAGGAGGATCTGGCCAAACAGTTCGGCCGGTGGTACCGGGCATCCCACGATGACAAAAAGACCATATGCCTTCTGGGAATGAGGGCTGCGGAATCCCTGCAGCGCTACAGCGGATTTCTCAACAAAAAATCCGGATATCAGGGAATGTGCTGGATCGGAAAAATGTTTAAGGACGTTTGGTGCGGCTCGCCTCTGTATGACTGGTCTTCCGGCGACGTGTGGCACGCCAACTATCTGTTTGGGTATGATTACAACCGGCTGTATGACCTTTACTATATGGCCGGGCTTAAGGTTTCCCAGATGCGTGTGGCCTCGCCTTTTAACGATTATTCCAAAGACGCTTTAAACCTGTACCGGGTCATTGACCCGGAAATATGGGTGAAACTGGTGGGAAGGGTTCAGGGAGCCAATTTTACAAGCATATACGGGAAGACCAAGGCCATGGGGTACCGGAATATTTCCCTGCCTCAGGGGCACACCTGGAAAAGCTATACCATGTTTCTTCTGGACACTCTGCCCGCAAGGCTTCGGAATAATTACATAAAGAAATTCAATACCTCCATTGACTTCTGGCATAAGACAGGAGGCGGGCTGGATGAAGAAACCATAAAGGAGCTGGAGGAACAGGGATATCAGATCCGCAGAAACGGCGTTTCCAATTATACCTTGAGCAAAAAGTCCAGGGTGGTTTTCGTGGGAAAGATTCCGGACAACACCGATAATATAAAGTCCAGCAAGGATATTCCCAGCTGGAAACGGATGTGCTACTGCATATTGAAAAATGATCATACCTGCCGGTTTATGGGATTCGGGATTACCAGGCAGCAGCAGCGGTATGTGGATGAAATACGGAAGAAATATAAAAGCCTGGAGGAGGTAGAGTATGGAGTATAAAAGCCCGGCTTACGGCGTGATTCCGGTTCCGGTGGAGAAAATCAGGCCGAATACCTATAATCCTAACAAGGTGGCTCCGCCGGAGATGAAGCTTCTATATGAAAGCATTAAGACGGACGGCTATACCATGCCGGTGGTATGCTATTATAATAAGGAAGAGGACTGCTATGTTATTGTAGACGGATTTCACCGATATCGGATTATAAAGGAATATCCGGATATCTATGAGCGGGAGAAGGGGATGCTCCCGGTGTCAGTGATTGACAAGCCCATTGACCAGCGGATGGCAAGCACTGTCCGGCACAACCGGGCAAGGGGAAACCACAGCGTGGATCTTATGAGCAATATTATTAAGGAGCTTCATGATCTGGGCCGCAGCGACGCATGGATTTCCAGGCATCTGGGCATGGACAGGGATGAGATCCTGCGGCTGAAGCAGATTACGGGGCTGGCTGCGCTGTTTAAGGATGTGAAATTTGGCAGTGCATGGCAGCCCATGGACGAGGAAGAAGGATGAAGGGCAGGCCCGTGCGCCGCAAAAAGCGTACAGGGGCGCAAAAAAACAGAAAAATATTTACTTGTCAGATAGGGAAAATAATGATAAGATAATTGGGATCTGCGCAAAAGGCGCCATAAAGGACGAAGTGAAGAATAAAAAGGAGAGTATCACTATGTCAGGACATTCAAAGTTTGCTAATATCAAGCATAAAAAAGAGAGGAACGATGCGGCCAAGGGCAAGATTTTTACGGTTATCGGCCGTGAGATTGCAGTGGCAGTAAAGGAGGGCGGACCGGACCCGGCCAACAACAGCAAGCTTCGGGACGTCATCGCCAAAGCCAAGGCCAACAACATGCCTAATGACACCATTGACCGGGGAATCAAGAAGGCTGCGGGAGACGCCAACTCCGTAAATTACGAGGTGCTTACGTATGAGGGGTACGGGCCAAGCGGCGTGGCGATTATTGTGGATACTCTTACGGACAATAAGAACCGGACCGCCGCCAATGTGAGAAGCGCCTTTACCAAAGGCGGCGGCAACGTGGGGACGCCGGGAAGCGTGTCCTATATGTTTGATAAGAAGGGACAGATCCTTATTGACAAGGAAGAGTGGGAGAAAGACGGAGATGAGTTGATGATGCTTGCTCTTGACGCGGGGGCGGAGGACTTCGCCGAGGCGGAGGACTGCTTTGAGGTTTACACAGACCCGGACGATTTCAGCGCGGTGAGGGAAGCTCTGGAGAAGCAGGGGATTCCCATGATGGAGGCAGAGGTTACCATGATTCCTCAGACCTGGGTTCAGCTGCCGGATGAGGATGCGGTGAAGAAGATGAATAAGATTCTGGATCTGCTGGATGAGGATGACGACGTGCAGGCCGTTTACCACAACTGGGACGAATAGACAAGATATGGGTGCCGTCCAGGATTTCTTAAAAAATCCTGCGGCACCCATTGTAAAATTTCCGGAATATGATATGATAGTCCTGATGCCATATATGGTGAAAGGACGCAGATGGCCAGAAAAGTTTACCTTGTGGACACTGAGAACGTGGGAACTGCATGGAAAGAATTACTGCCCCAGAAAGGCGCAAAGGATATGATCATTCTTTTCTATACAGAGAATTCCCCGGGCATCTCCTATGTGGATCTGAACGTGATACGGGCATACCCTTCCTCCTTTGATATGGTTTTGTGTTACCCGGGTAAAAACGGGCTGGATTTTCAGATGGTTTCCTATTTGGGATATCTGATCAAGACGGCCCCCAAGACCGAGTACGTGATTATATCAAATGATACGGGATATGACGCCGCAGTCAAGTTTTGGCGTGACAGGGAGATTGAAGTGTGCCGCAAGAGCAAATCGGAGCTGACAGCTCCAAAGAACAGGCAGGAAAATGATGATGATATCAAAATCATGCTGAAGCAGTTACTGACAGAAGGCAGCTATACAGAAGAAGATTTGGAGAAGGTCTATGAGGTACTGCGCAATTACAGCGTAAAGCAGCTGCAGGAGCTGTATTTTGCGCTTCAGAAGGAGTTCGGGGCACCATCAGGGATGGATATCTACCGGCAGCTGAAGCCGAAGATCAAGAGCATTTACCAAAAGATACCAAAATAAGAGCAAAGTGACATATATGGCATCTTTTTCCTGCAAAAAGTCAGTTTTCCGATTCCCAATCAGCGGCTTTGAGGCATGTCTTAAGCAAGGGCAGAAAGAAAGCAGCAGGGACAATGTTTGATGAAAGAAACATTGTCCGGCTGCCTTTTTAATTTCCGCATTCAATGCTTATGGCGTTGAACTTTTCCAGCAGGTCTTCAATTCGGATTTCGGCCTTCTGACTGCCAGTTATGTCAACAACGGATTTCCCCTGATGCATCATGAGAAGCCTGTCTCCGTATTCTACGGCATACCTTAAATTGTGGGTTACCATGATGGTAGTCAGCTTTTTCTCCTTTACGATTTTTCCGGTCAGTTCCATGATGGTTTCCGCCGTCTTAGGGTCCAGGGCGGCAGTGTGTTCGTCCAGGATGAGAAATTCGATGGGGGTCATGGACGCCATGAGAAGGGCCATGGCCTGGCGCTGTCCGCCGGAAAGGACGCCTGCTTTTACCTGAAGCTTGTCTTCCAGCCCCAAGCCAAGAGTTTTCAGCTGTTCCCGGTAAAAATCCAGGCGCTGTCTGCGGATTCCGGGGCGCAGATTGAAGCTTTGGCCCTTATTATCCGCCAGGGCCATATTTTCCAGGATGGTCATGTGAGGGCAGGTGCCCATGGCGGGATTCTGGTATACCCGGCCAATGGAGCGGAGGCGTTTAAATTCCGGCAGAGGGGTAATATTTTTGTTTCCCATGTATATGGTTCCGGAATCCACGGGGATGCTGCCGCAGATAATGTTCAGCATGGAGGTTTTGCCGGAGCCGTTGCTGCCTACTACGGAGACAAACTGGCCTTTTTCTACAGACAGGTTAAAGTCCTGGAACAGGCACATTTCGTTTACAGTCCCTGCATTGTAATATTTGCTGATATGGTTTAATTTAAGCATGGGCTTTTACCTTCTTTCTCCTCTGGGCGCTTATAACCAGGATGATCAGGAACAGCATTGAGGTGATCAGCTTTAAATCATTGGCTTCCAGGCCAAGAGAAATGGCTAAGGAGATGCAGGCTTTATAGATTATGGAGCCTGCGATCACGGCTGTCGTAGGCCGCATGCCTATAGTCCTGCCAAACAGCCGGAAAAGATACGGCCGGTGGTCAGGGCAGAATACCTGAATTCCGATAATGACGCTGGCCAGCCCCATGACAATGGTTCCGGTGCCTATGGAAATCTCGAAAAACCCTTTATGCTGGCAGTATACGGAGCCTGCCAGGGAGGCGAAGCCGTTGGCAATGGCCAGACCTGCGATTTTCACGGTGCCTTTGTCCTTTGCCAGGGAGGTGACAAGGGTTTCATTGTCTCCCGCTGCCCGAAGGAGAAAGCCGGATCTGGTGTTCAGGTACAGATCCAGAAGCACCTTGCACACAAGAACAATGAAAAAGAGAATCAAGACAACGGCAAAAGCCGTAAGTCCCTGGGGCACAACGCTGCCGAGAAAGGGGTTTTCAAAAATAGTTTCCTGGGTGAAAATAGGCACGTTGGCCCTGCCTCCGGCAAATCTTAAGTTCAGGGAGTACAGGCCGGTCATGACGATGATGCCGGATAAAAGATCCCGGACTTTTAATTTTACATGAATGAGCCCTGTGACGCACCCGGCTGCGGCGCCTGCCAGAAATGACAGAAACAGGGCTGCAACAGGGCTTATGCCGGCCAGGATGGCGGAGGCGGTCAATGCCGCCCCCATGGGAAAGGTGCTGTCCACAGACAGGTCGGGAAAGTCCAGGATTTTGTAGGTAATGTAGACTCCTAAGGCCATTATGGCATAGATGAGCCCTTCTTCAATGATTCCCAAAAACAGTGTCATAAGAACCTCCGGTTAGTGTGGGATGATTGGCTGTAAAAGTATGGAATTTTTTGGGGTTACTGGCTGATTTCCGTAAATAATTCTTTGGCGGACGAGGCCAGATCCTGAGGAATGGTGATCCCTAAGTTTTCTGCAGCTTTGGCGTTGCCGTAGAAAGCGGCTTCCTCAATGACTTCAAAGTTCATCTCACTGGCCTTTTTCTCTCCTTTTAACACGGCTGCAGCCATTTTCCCGGTCTGCCTGCCAAGGGCCACATAGTCCAGTCCCATGGCGGCCAGGCAGCCGATTTTCACCTGCTCGATCTCGCTTCCGAATACGGGAATGTTCTTTTTGGCGGCTTTATCCAGAATCACGGGAAGGGAGGCCACTACGGTGTTGTCCGTCAAATTGGTAATGCAGTCCGCTTTTTCCAGAAGGGAGTCAGCGGCCAGGGGGACGTCGGCCGTGGTGGAGATGCCTATGTCTGCAATCTCAAACCCGTAGTCCGGTGCGGCAGCTTTGTACTCTTCAATGGCGGATAAAGAGTTTACCTCGCTGGTGGTAAACAGGATGCCAATGGTTTTTGCGTCGGGAAGTATGGCGCGGATCATCTGCAGCTGCTGGGTCACAGGCAGCTTGTCGCTGGTTCCGGAGATCTCTCCCACTGGAGTGCCGTCGGCATTGGCAAGCTGGGCTGCCACAGGGTCTGTTACGGCGGTGAAGATAACCGGGATATTCTGCTTTCTTCCTACTCCGTAAGCGCTCTGTGCCATAGGCGTGGCGATGGCGCAGATGAGATCCACTTTCTGGGAGGCAAAATTGGTGACGATTTGGCTGGCAATGCCGCCATCCGCCTGGGAATTTTCAAACAGCACCGTTAAATTTTCCCCTTCCACGATACCTTCTTCTGCAAGGCCCTCCAGGAATCCCTGCCGGCAGTTGTCAAGGGAACCGTGAGCGGCAAACTGCCCGATGCCTATGGTATAGGTTTTACCGCTGTCCGGCAAAGCGCCATCCGCTAAAGAGGGATTCCTGGCGTCCGCAGAGGATGGGGCCTGAGTACCGTCTGAGGCCGGGCTGGACGCAGGCGAATCTGCAGAAGGGGAGCAGGCGGAAACAAAGGCGGCTATGGAAGCGGCAGCAGCAGCGGTAAGTATAAGGTGTCTGATTGATTTTTTCATAATTTTTCCCTCCATATGAGATATGATATTAGCCGCAGATGGCATAAAGGCCGGGTGCGGCGGACAATCCGCAAAAAACAGGAGATGCAGTGCAATTCCGGCAGGAAAGCGGGGGCGGCGACTGCGGGGATAAAAAATAAAAAAGTCCCAAATATGCATATATATGCATACTTGAGACGAATAAAATCCGCGGTGCCACTCAAATTGACCTTAAGCTAAGTCCTCTTTTCATATACTAACATATATGCCGCACTGGTAACGGATGCGGAGGCCGTCAATCCCTACTCGGCGTCTGAGCCTTTGGGAACTGCCCTCAAAAGTCCATTCAGCAATTCCACCCATATCGCATTCACAACGGCAGCGACTCTCTGAAATGTTCAGGAAAAGCTTACTCCTCTTTTTCAACGGTTTGTTTTATTGGTATGTCATGTCGGTATAATAATACAGAAGTGTGAATTTGTCAACCGGAAATTTTTAGGAACAGGACCGGCTCTTGTAATTGACAGGGGGAAATGATATAATTCTGGAGGATATTTTTTGCCCGGCGGCAGGCCGGGGAAGCGGATATAGAAGTAAAAGCGGGAGCCATAAACATCAGCTGCAGGAAAGATGTGAAACGAGGAGGATGGTCAAATGAAAAAATTGCTGGTAGTAGTAGACATGCAGAACGACTTCATAAACGGAAGCCTGGGAACCGGGGAGGCCGCCAAGATCGTCTCGAAGGTAAGAGACAAGGTGGAGGAATACATAAGCCAGGGGCAGGAGGTAGTTTTTACTCTGGATACTCATTTGGAAAATTATCTGGATACCCAGGAGGGGAGAAAGCTGCCGGTGAAGCACTGCATCAAGGGTAGCGACGGGTGGAAGCTGTGCGGGGAACTGGAACCTTTTAAGGGGAAGCGGTTTGAGAAGGGGGCTTTCGGCTCCGTGGAATGCGGAGAGTATGCGGCGCAGGGAGGCTATGACAGCGTGGAACTGGTGGGACTCTGCACAGATATCTGCGTTATTTCCAATGCCATGGTGATCAAGGCCATGGCGCCGGAGACGGCTGTGATGGTTGACCAGGGCTGCTGCGCCGGGGTGACGCCCCAGAGCCATAAGAATGCCCTGGAAGCAATGAAAATGTGCCAGATTGAGATTCTGGGTGACAGTGCGGATGCATAGTGCCTGCCATTTTAAAGGAGAAATATGATGCGGAAGAAATGGTTATGGATTGTGGCTGCGGCGGTAATCGGGGGAGCGTGCGCCTGCAGCGGGGGAGGCCCGGGAAAAGAAAGCAGCGCCGCTGCCAAGGAGGAGATTACGGCGCAGAAGGAATCAGAAAAGACGACAGAGGATGCAACCTGCGAGACGCAGACTGCGGAGGGGAAGGCAGAAGAGCCTGAATCGGGGAACGGGGAAACGGATAACCCCTTAAAGGCTTCCGTCATCTCAGAAGATCAGGAAGAGGAGGGCGGTGAATACGGCCGGTTCAGGACCGGGACGTGGGACGGGCTGACATTTTCCAACCCATGGCTTGGTCTGGAAATCACATTCCCGGAAGGGTCAGCCGTATTTTCTGAGGAAGACATGAGGAAACTGGTGGGTGACAGCGGCGAGATTCTGGTAAACAGCGGAAACTATGAGGATATTCAGGAAAAAGCTTCAGAGGCCCTTAATATTTATGATTTTATGGTGACCATGCCAGATGGAAGGAGCAGCGTTCAGCTTGTATATCTGAATACGGAAAAGGTGGCTTCGGGGCGGGAGATTTCAGCAGAAGACTGTCTGGCGCAGATGGCGGAGGATCTGTCTGCCATCGGAGACATGGGGTATGAGCTGGGAGAGATCGAAAAGGAAGAGCTGGCTGAAAAAGAGTTTGCCCGGTTATCCGCAAGCCTTATGGGCGGAGCCCTGTATCAGGAGTATTATGCGGTGCGGGCAGGGGATTACGTGGCAGTGCTGACGGCCAGCTATGAGGAGGAAGGAAGGGCCGCGGTTCAGTCGCTGATAGAGGGAATCCGACAGATGGACAGATGACGCATGGCTGAGGGAAACCAATTTTCAAACGCGCTTTAGACAAAACCGCAGGAGGAGAGAGGAAGATATGGGACAGGACAGTAATAACGGGTTTGAGATTCTGCAGGCAGCGCCATGCCATGTGGAACGGATCATGGAATTGTATGCCAAGGCCAGGCAATTTATGGCGGAACACGGGAATCCCACTCAGTGGCCGCCGACGTATCCGCCCAGGGATCTGGTGGAGAGGGATATACAGGACGGCCACATGTTTGTGTGCATGGCAAAAGGAAGGATCGCCGCGGTTTTCTATTACAGGGCTGGGGAGGACCCAACATACCGGGTCATAGAGAAAGGAAATTGGCTGAACAGCCAGGAATACGGAGTGGTGCACCGCATTACCTCTGACGGATCTGCCCGGGGGGCGGCTTCTTTTTGCCTTCAATGGGCCTGGAGGCAGTGCGGGAATCTGAGGATTGACACTCACGAAGACAATGTGGTAATGCAGAACCTTTTGAAGAAAAACGGGTTCCAGTATTGCGGCATTATTTACGTAAATGAGAGGGAACAGCGGCTGGCTTATCAGAAAGGGCGGGAAGGCAGGTAAGCGCCGCATAGAGGGGAAATGAATGGAAGCCTGGTTATTGAGAATTTTTATCAATAACCAGGCTTGACATTTTCCCCCTGTTAGCGTATGATAACTAAGAAAATGATAGTCAATATCAAATCAAAGACTATTTAGAGAAAGGAAGCGGTATTCATGCCATTAGCTATGGCTATAGAGGGCGAAACCAGGACTATCACAGATTTTAAAGGGCAGGAGGAACTAAAGCGCCATCTGCAGGACCTTGGCTTTATTAAAGGGGAGCGGGTCCGCGTGGTAGGAGAGAATGCCAGCGGCATGATCCTCATGGTTAAAGGCGTCAAGGTAGCTTTAAACAGAGGGCTTGCCCACAAGATCATAGTGGCAGACTGACAGTTTCCTTAAAGGGAGGATAAGTGATGACATTAAGAGATTTGAAGCCGGGACAGCAGGGAAAGGTGGCTGCCATCAAAACCACGGGAGCCATGAAGCGGAGGATCATGGACATGGGGGTGACTCCGGGAGTGGAGATCAAGGTGATCAAAGTGGCTCCCCTAGGTGACCCCATAGAGGTCAATGTGAGAGGGTATGAGTTAAGCCTGAGAAAAGACGAAGCGGTCCAGGTTCAGGTGGAGATGTAGGAAGCGCTGCAGAAATCTGATGGGATGCAGAGACATTAATCCGGCGGCTTTGTGTTTTTACGCATTAAGTTAGCTATAACTAACCAGGAGGGAATGGAAAAGATGAGTGTTATAATTGCTTTAGCAGGCAATCCAAACTGCGGAAAGACGACGCTGTTTAACGAGATCACAGGTTCCAGGCAGCATGTAGGCAACTGGCCGGGGGTCACGGTGGAGAAAAAGGAAGGCGTTTATAAAAAGGATAAGGAAGTTTTGATCATGGATCTTCCGGGAACGTATTCCTTGTCGCCTTATTCCGCGGAGGAGATCGTTGCCAGGGATTACATTGTCAAGGAAAAGCCGGATGCGGTCATCAACATTGTGGATGGAACCAGCATCGAGAGGAACCTTTATCTGACGGTGCAGATCATGGAGACGAGGATTCCCATGGTGGTTGCCATGAACATGATGGATGAGGTGGAAAGCCGGGGAGATGCCATTGACTGCAACAGACTGTCCCAGATTCTTGGTGTTCCCGTTGTTCCCATCGTGGCCAGGACGGGAAAGGGAATGAAGGAACTGATGGAGGCGGCTGTCAGCGTGGCCAAAAGCGGGAAGAAGCCGGAGAAACCGGATATTTTTGGCCGTGAGTTAGCAGATGCTATCCAAGCCGTCGCCGACGTGCTGGGAGAAGGGGAGTCCGATGAAAATAATTGGAAAGCTATAAAGCTGGCGGAAAATGACGAGATCATCGGGGAGACAGTTCCTTCTGACAAAAAGGGGGCGGTGAAGACCCTGGTAGACGCGGCCAATAAGGTGTCAGGCGGGGATGCGGAGGCCAGGATTGCAGATGAGCGTTATCAGTACATAGGAAAACTGGTAAAGGAGTGCGTGAAAAAAAGCGGCAGGGGACATGTGGAGACAAAGTCCGACAAGCTGGATAAGATCCTTACCAACCGAATCCTGGCGCTGCCGATTTTTGCGGGGATCATGTACCTTCTGTTTGCCTGTACCTTCAGCGAAAATTTCCTGTTTGTTCCGGAACTTCCAAGCCCGGGGGTGTGGCTGGCGGGCATCGTGGAAGAGGCGTGGGGATTTGCGGCGGAGAGCCTTATAGGCGCCGTGGAGGCTGCGGGAGCTTCTGAGTGGGCCGTGGGCCTGGTAAGCAGCTGTCTGGACGGCATTGGCGCCGTGTTTGGATTCCTGCCCCTGGTTCTTGTTCTGTTCCTTTTGATGTCATTTTTGGAAGACAGCGGCTACATGGCCAGGGTGGCCTTTGTCATGGACAGGATTTTCAGGCATTTCGGCTTAAGCGGCCGTTCCTTTATTCCCATGCTTATGGGATTCGGATGCTCAGTTCCGGCCCTGATGGCTTCCAGGACTCTGGAAAGCGACAAGGACAGGAAGATAACCATGATGATTACGCCCTTTATGTCCTGCGGCGCAAAACTGCCTATTTACGCCATGTTTGCGGCCACGCTGTTTGCGGACAGCAACCAGACCATGATCGTATTTTCCATCTATATGCTGGGAATCGTGGTGGCCGTTTTAAGCGCTTTGATTTTGAACAAATTTGCATTTAAAAGCGAGACTTCCAATTTTATTATGGAGCTGCCCCAATACCGGATTCCCACTTTAAAGAGCGTGGCGATCCATGCCTGGGAAAAGGTGAAGGGCTTCGCGGTAAAGGCCGGCACGGTGATATTCGCCTCCACGGTTCTCATCTGGTTCTTGTCCAACTTTAATTTCAGCGGCATGTGCCACATGGAGGACAGCCTGCTGGCCGCTATTGGAAATGGGATTAAATGGATCTTCGCGCCTCTTGGATTTGCGGATTGGAGAGCGTCTGTAGGCGTGGTAACCGGGTGGATTGCAAAGGAGAACATTGTTGCTACCTTCGGGCAGCTGTTTGGAAATGTCAGCGAGGAGACGGTGGAAGCTGTTATGGCGGGGGAGGAAGCTCTCCCGGCTATCAAAGAGGTATTTTCCAAGGCGTCAGCATATGCTTATATGGCGTTTAACCTGCTGTGCATGCCCTGCTTTGCGGCGGTTGGAGCCATGAAGCGGGAATACGGGTCCTGGAAATGGACGCTTAGGGCAGTGGGATTCCAGATGGTGACAGCTTACGTGGTGGCGCTGCTTGTAAATATTGTGGGGAGCATGGTGTTCTGACATTTCGGCAAGGCGGCTTGCCGGCCTGAAGGCGGAAGCCGCCGGTAAAATCAGGGGTTCCAAATGCGTGTGCAAAGCGGTTTTGAGAGGAGGAGATCATTTGTCGCTGCAGGATAAGAAAAGCTATATTTTACGGGAACTGAAAAAAGGGGGGTGCAGGATTACCAGCCAGAGACAGATTTTGATTGACGTGATACTTAAAGATCAGTGCTGTTCCTGCAAGGAGATCTATTACCAGGCAATTAAGGAGGACCCCACCATCGGCATGGCTACGGTTTACCGGATGGTGAAGACGCTGGAGGAAGCAGGGCTGATCCAGCGGAAAAATATGTACCGCATTGATTTCGGGGAAGAAAAAGTTTGCTAATGTGCAAATACAGAATAAAATAAAACATTTTTTTGCAGAAATATTTTTGGCGATCCGGGGCATGCTATGGTTGTAAATCAAATTCATGTTCAGGAGGAAAACTATCATGACAAAACTGGATTGCAATGTAAAAAACTGTCTTCATAATTCGGATAACCGCTGCTGCAAGCAAGCCATCATTGTAGACGGCAGCAAGGCCAAGGACTGCTGCGATACCTGCTGCGGAAGCTTTGACGAAAACAAGGACGGGGCTTTCCATAACCTGTTTAAGACGCCTGAGAGCCGCCTGGAGGTTGACTGCGAGGCAGTAAACTGCGTGTACAACAGGGACCGTCACTGTGAGGCGGATCATATCGGTATTGCCGGAGACGGAGCGTCAGATGCCAGCCATACGGAGTGCGCTACGTTCCAGATGAGGTAATTGATCCTAAGGATGACGGTATTGGCGATGACGGGCCAGAAGACGGCCAAAGAATGTGAATAATCTGTCAGGATAAAATATTAAGAAAGACAGGCTCAGGCTGCTGCGGGGCTTTCCAGGAAATTTGTCTGGAAGCCCCGAAGCGGTCTTTTTACTGTGCCGCTGCCCATGGGACAAAAACAGAATTCGCCAACTAAGTGACATTGGTTCACTCCCCATGCCAGAGACAGTGCTGTCTGGCATGGAGGATGCACGTAATGGCGAACCGGGCCGCATTTTTCGCTGCAGAGTTGACGGGCAGAAAGATTTATGGCAAAATGGAGAGAAAGGAGGATGATGAGAGATGAAACTGGAGACATATTTTCGGAGTGTTATTGATCAGGACATAAGTCCGGTAGTGCTCTGCAATCTGGAGCATGAGATCATTTATATGAATCCGGCGGCAGTGAAGCGGTATGAGAAACAGGGCGGCGAAGCGCTTATGGGGAAAAGCCTGTTTTTCTGTCATAATCAGGAGGCACAGGAGAAGATAAAGAAGGTGGTTTCATGGTTTCAGGACAGCAGGGAGCACAACCGCATTTATACATTCCGTAATGACAAGGAGAACAAAGATGTGTACATGGTAGCGCTCCGTGATGAGGGCGGGACGGTGATCGGATACTATGAGAAGCATGAATACCGGGACAAAGAGTGCATGGCACGGTATGATTTCGGGGAATAGAAATCCGGCAAAGCGTCATCCGCAAAACGGGCGTCGGAGAGATTTTGGCAATACATAAAAGAATAAGGAGGAATCTGACATGAAAGTATTAATGATCAACGGAAGCCCTCACGGACAGGGCAATACCAGCATTGCGCTGAAGGAGATGGAAAAGATCTTTTTGGCGGAGGGGATAGAGACGGAAACGGTTCATGTAGGCAACAAAGACATTCGGGGATGCATTGCCTGCTATTCCTGCATGGAGAAGGGAAAATGCGTATTTGATGATCTGGTAAATGAGACTGCCCCTAAGTTTCAGGCATGCGACGGGCTGGTTGTGGGAAGCCCGGTGTACTATGCGTCAGCCAATGCCACGCTTTCGGCATTTCTGGACAGGCTGTTCTACAGTACCAGGTTTGATAAGACCATGAAAGTGGGCGCCAGTGTGGTGGCAGCCAGACGGGGAGGGCTGTCTGCTACCTTTGACCAGCTGAATAAGTATTTTACCATCTGCGGCATGCCGGTGGCTTCCGGGCAGTACTGGAACAGTATCCATGGGAGAAGCCAGGGGGAGGCCCTGGAGGACGGGGAAGGGCTGCAGTCTATGCGGACCCTGGCAAGGAATATGGTGTTTCTTATGAAGAGCATTGCATTGGGAAAGGAGAAATTGGGGCTGCCCTTGAAGGAAGAGGCTGTAAGGACGAATTTTGTCAGGTAAGCCATTGAGGTTTTGTCAATAAATGGGAAATATCCCTGTTGAAGAATCAAGCATGAAGTAAACTTGATGACAACAGGGATATTTTTCGATTACTTATTCCCCGGCGTCATCCACCCAGTAAATCCTCTTACAGCCATCATATCCCTGTTCAGATTCCCCCCACAGCTGGACTGCGCTGCCCACTGCGCTCAACCGGGTATTGGTCAGATCATCAACCGAGATGAAGCCTGCCTCGGCGCCGGACGAGTCAAAGACCCGATAGCCGTCTGCCTCCTCTGTCCAGGTGATCTCAGGCCTTAAGCCATTATATATATTTACCTGATTGTCAGGATAGATTTCTTTGGCATCAATATACCATGACATTTCGCCGTCAGCCGAATCCAGCAGCTGTTTCTCAATAAAATTTCCCTCTGCATCATAGAGGGCGGCATAGGCGTCGCCTTCCTGCTCATGGATGGCAATGGAATAGATGTCATCTGCTTCCCACTCTTCTCCTGGTTCGAAGAACAAGATTTTCCCATAGCCTTCTTCCGTAAACCATATGGCATCCTCATACCCGAATATAACGGGATACCCTTTTTGGTTTAATACGGCCCATGGGATATCGGCGCCTTTTCCATATTCCATTGCAATCAGAATTTCCCGGCGTTCCGCATTGACAGCCATTAACCCTCCGCAGTCCCCGGAATATAGCAGCCTCATGGAATCGGAAAGCACGTCCCCGTCTCCGCCTTTTAAGTTTTCGTTCACAAGCCCGCTGGCCGGGTATTCATACAGGAGCACGTATTCATTTCCGAAACGATCCCTGACCGTAACCTGGCAGGCCATATTCAAAGAGGTCGCCGCCGCCTCTTTGGCGCAGAGCCGTATATGCTCCTGAACCGGGACTCTTTTAGGTGTATTCAGCAGTTCTGTTTCGTCTATGTTTTCTTCACCTGCCTGCGGTATGGGGTCTTCCTGGGCTATATACTGCCACTCCAAAAGATCCATATCATTTTTTCCGCCGTGAAGGTTTTCCTCTTTGTCAGCTAAGATGCTTTCAATGTCTATCTGTTTTTCCCAGATACTGCCTTCCTGAAAGCTGTTTTCGGGCCTGCTGTTACGCTCAAGAAAACTGACAAAGGCCCGTTGGATTAACGGCGAATCGCTGTCATCTGACAGCAGCGCACCGTATAGTTGGTAGGCGGTCCTGGTTTCCTGATCCTCCAGGTGGTTAACGCTCCAAAACGGCGTGGGGCCGGGGATGGGGGAAGATATGTAAAACAGATCCTGGTTTAAGTTGATCTCCACGGAACCCCCGTCATCGGCATGAGCCTGACAGCCGCTTACTAAAGGCGCATAAGTACCGTCTGCGGTCTGTGACAGGATAGAGTAGGATATAGAAGAAATGTCCTGGAGGCGGTCAGAAGGCAGAGAAATTGCCAGCCAGTTGCCGTTTGCAGCATATCCGTCAACTAATCCATTGTCAAGTTTTGTTTCATTCTCCCAGATTTCGGTAAACTGCTTCATATATTCATTGTAATTGGCAGAGTCTGACAGCATGTCGAAGAGTGTTTGGCCGCCCTGCTTAAAATTTTCTTTGCTGTCATAGGGGTAGTAGACAGAAACCCCGCAGGCATTCTCCGTGTTGCCGCCGCGAAACAGCACCAGATGGCTTATCTGCTCTATGAGGGTGTTGGATTCGGCAGGAAATAATTCTGTCAGCTGCCGTGCCATATCCTCCAGATCTACAAGATCCAGGCTGGCAGGGCGGTTTAAAACGGCGCCAAGGCCGAAACGCTTCGTACTGTCCCTGCATCTGGCAAGGGGATAGTATTGGCCAAGTTCCAATGAGCTTTTCATTTTTCCAAATAGGCCGTCCATGGCCATAACCGTATCTTTTACCTGGTCAAGCCTCATGCAGGACAGGGTCAGGGCAGGGGTTTTCCGGTATTTGTAGGCTGCCATGTCATAGGGCGGCTCTATATAAGTATAGGAAGATATTAACCGGTCAGCAATGGGTTCGGTTCCGGGATTGAGGTTATATTCCTCCAGAAAGGAATAATCCCAGCCAGATGACGGCATGGTTTCCTGGGAAGCTACCAGATAATATGCGTGGTCATCAAGCATCTGCGCCACTTCGATGTCCGCCATAAGGCAGGCGTCAAAACCCACCCATTCCAGGGGATTGGAGTCTGTAAAAGGAGACTGCTGAAAAGCCGCTTCCATTTCCGACAACGTAAGCCCGTCATTTTCGTGGGTTTCGTCCTGGCCGAACCCGAACACGGGGCCGTTTCCGTGATCCCAGAAGATCAATGCAAACTGCTGCGCGGGAAAATACTTGTAGCTGAAGTTTAAGAATTCAGAAAGAACCTCTGAACTTCCCATGTTTTGAGGTTCCGCGGTCTTGGCGACGGCTGTCCGTCCCTGATTTGTCAGCTGAAAAACCGTATCCTGAGTGCCGGATATTCCGTTTTTCCAGTGGATGCATCCCCCGGTATACAAGATTACGTTGGTCTTTTCAAAGTCCAGCCCGCTTTTTTCCATCTCTTCAATATCTTTGGAGGCGGTTCCGGAACTGGATTCCAAGTCGGAACCAATCATATAGATCATGACGGTAGCCTGTTTTTCTTCTCTGGGAAGCTCAATTCCAGGCTCTGTCTTAAGCAGATGGATATCCGCTTTTTTGTAAGCCTCGTTGGCGGAACAGGAGCATAAAAGAAGGGTGAAGAAAGTGAATGCAGCGATTTTCCATATGTGCATGGTTTGTTTCATTTCGTATTTTCCTCCATATTGTCAAGTTTCTCATGTTTCATGGCGCAATTGCCTCCTGGATCTTTATAGATTTATATACTAGTATAATCCACTTTAAATAGAGTTATGTTTTATTATGCCTGCCTACTCTG